>JALYIT010000066.1 GCA_030775645.1 Pseudomonadota bacterium
ATCCAAAGTATTGTGCAGAGCGTGTCCGACACTTGAGCCCTGCGGCACCGGGGATAAGTCGAGAACCGAAAATGGGATCATGGATGTGATGTCTGGGCGGTGTCGCTAACTTACAAGGCAGCCGTCAAAAGGGGCATAGACCAATGGACTTCCTATATGTGATCGCCTATGTATTCGCCGCGGCCCTCATCGTCGCGGGACTAGCCGCGGCCATCGTGCCGGCATTACCGGGCATTCCATTGATCTTTGCGGGGATCTGGCTTATCGCTCGCCTAGATCACTACCACCACCTGGGGCTTTGGTGGCTGCTCGGAATTGCGCTCATCGGCGCGATTGGATTGACGTTGGATCTGCTGGCAGGGGCACTGGGCGCGAAACGCGCCGGAGCCAGCCGGCGGGCGGTGTTGGGTGCACTGGCGGGCACCGGCGTCGGGCTATTTTTTGGCCTGCCGGGCTTACTGCTCGGACCCTTTATCGGCGCGGTTTTGGGTGAACTGAGCGCAGGAAGCAGCATTCTGCGCTCGACGCACGCGGGCGTCGGCACTTGGATCGGATTGATCTTCGGCACCATCGTCAAGATGGTGACCTCCATGACCATGGTGGTCCTGTTCGCCGCTGCGTGGTGGTGGAGTCGGTGAGCGCGGTTGCGTTACCGCACTAGTCTTACAACGGACGTCTTGTAGCGCCTACGGGGTAATTACGCGATTGTAGTAGCTTGCTCATCCTCGGCTTATCACTTAAGGGGCACACATGAGTCTTATTAGTTTCATTGCGGATGCAGGGGAGAAACTTCTTGGCGGCGACACCGCAGGGCAGCGAACGGGCGCACCAGCCGCTCAAACCGACGGCCCGGCACTCAACGCAGCAGCGGCAGCAGCGATCACAAAGTATATCGGGTCCCAAAATTTGACGGCGCAGAATCTGGACGTCAAGTACGACGGCGCATCGAAGACGGTCACCGTATCAGGCGTTGCTCCGAACCAGGCAACCAAGGAGAAAATTGTGCTCTGCTGCGGCAATGTCTCCTCTGTCGCCAAGGTAGATGACCGACTTACCGTCGCAAGCGGAGCTGCCCCCGCAGCGAGTTTCTATGAGGTCAAGTCCGGCGATTCACTGTCGAAAATTGCCAAGGACCTGTACGGCGATGCAAGCCAATACATGAAGATTTTTGAAGCCAACAAGCCGATGCTTTCGGATCCGAACAAAATATATCCAGGCCAGCAGCTACGCATCCCTGCTAAAGCGTAAAACTGCTGTTCACCGATGAAGAGAGTGTGCGGCTGCCACCCAAGGGCCGCCTTTTCTAAGCGTTAATGAGTCGGCACGAAACCGGCGCGCTTTCATCATAATGGCAAATCGCGCAGATCCGATGATAACCGTCGGCCACCACCATAGGTATGCCGAGCATCATGTTGCCCCGGATGAGCAAAACGGGCGGCAACGGTTTCGCTTTATGTATGCGCTTCAAATCCGCACTGACGCGCGGATCATCGGGTCCTAGAAGCGGCAGCCCGCTGGCGCGCAATAGGTCCTTCGCGGCCCGGGTGATGGCCTTTGCCTTGCGGATCTTGACGACGAGTATGTTTGATTTAGCTTCAGAATAAATCAGCAATAGGTAGTTACGCGCGCCCTCGTAGTCTTCGGCTTCGGGAGTCCTTTTCCAAATCAATTTCTGTTTCGCCATCAATGCGTCGTCTTTGAGGTGGGCGGCAGCGAGTATGCGCGGTAAATGCCCATCAATCCACGCATCTCCTTATCTGCACGTGCACGATGTATCCGGTCAACCCCAATGACTTCGTCATGACATCGCCAAAAAAGCTATCTTCTGACTCAAATGAGATCGACCCTGCCAAGCGGAACTGCCCCTCGGATTGAGAGTGAGTGCGCTTGTTCATAAAAGTGAGTTGCTGTTTCCGGGTGCCGTTAGCATCCATAATCCACCAATCCGCTCCTTGCAACGAAAATGGGAATATATCCGCATGCGCCCCAGTCATGTACACGATGCGCCGTCCGCTCGGAGTGAAGCGAGGCGCTTGGGCGAAACTCTCTTGGGTAAGTTCTCGTATTTCGCCGCTTTCAATATCCATCGTATACAGCCGTGAGGCTATCAAGCTTCGGGATCGGTAGGTGCTATAGAAAGCAATGGTCCGATTATCCGCGGCAATCGATTCCACTTCGCCGCCTTGAGGCTGACCGCCGGGGACGAAGCTTCGAGTATCAGCCAAGTGCGGCGTTTCGCCGTCGACAAAACGAGACACGTTGAAGCGATAGCTGCCGGCCAGCAAGTTCAGCCCAAAGCGGGGTGCGCCAATTCGCTCGGTCCAGACAAAGCGCGAGCCGTCGGGGGAAAAGGCGGCATGGGTGATTGCGTGATCCCGGTCCTTTGGCTGGTCCGTCATGCGCCACGCGCGTGTTCCATCGGCTGTCACAAGCCAGTAATTACTGAAAGCGCCGTAACCCGGAATTGCGCTCACTGAACTGCCGGGATGCGTCGATTCTTCCACGGTCATCATCAAATAGTGGCCGCGCGGATGCCAGGCGACGGGAAACTGGTGGCGACTTGGCGGCCACCCTGCATAAATGATGGCCCTTTCATGGGTGCCCTCTGCGACATTGACATACGTGGCGTAGTGGCCGTCGCTACGAGGACGGCCGTATGCCAACATCTGAGTCGCATCATTCCACTGAGCCCCGATGGCACCGCCGACCGGATAGCGAGTCAGTATGGTCGGTGTTCTGCAGTCAAGGTCTGGGGGCACCTCCGCAGCAAGCCCAAGACTGCCGATGACGCCGAAGGCCAACACTCTGCAGAGAATTTGGACTAAGCGATGCTGCATTCGACGGGCGGCCAACGTGCTGGCAGGAGGTCCGGCCAACATATCACACCGACATACGGCCCACACTGGCGCGCTTGGACGCAAATCGCTCAAGAATTCCACGGCTGTAAGCAATGCTTCAACGGTTGAGCATTCCGTCCATCGAAGAAACCGGCTGAGCAATTTATCGAACGGGCGCACGATTACTCAGGCCGATCGACCAACGAATTCCCCCGTTCGAGCAGCCGGCTGCCAGCCGGACGCCCCGCGGTCAGAGCAGTCTTAATTGCTTGTAACATTAAGCATTACTAACCTCGTTTTCGACGCAGGTACCTCGTCATTGCATCCGAAGTTGTAGAATCGGAGGCGCAATGGCTACAGGGGTGATCCGATGAAATATCCGCTGCGATCGTTCGTTATCACCATCAGTGCCTGGCTGGTATTGTCTGGCTTAGGCACAACCCAGGCTTCCGCCGACCAGAACGATCCACCATCGCGCGTAGGCCGTATCGCCTACGTCGAGGGCGCGGTGTCTTTTCAACCGGGTGGAACCGATGACTGGGTCGCCCCGCCGATTAATCGACCGATGACAACGGGAGATCAATTGTGGTCCGATCGGGGCGGCCGAGCGGAATTGCAACTCGACGGCTCCTCACTGCGGCTCTCGGCCAATACCTCGGTATCGTTGTTAAACCTTTCCGACATCGTCACGCAGATTCAATTGTCGTCGGGCACAGTTTTACTACGCGTGCGTCGCCTGGATGACAACGAAACCTACGAAATCGACACCCCTAATCTCGCCTTCACGGTGCTGCGGCCCGGCTTGTATCGCTTGACCGTGGACGGAGCGGGGAATAGCACGGCGGTACTCGTTCGCCGCGGCCAGGGTGAGGCGACGGGGGGCGGCTATTCATATCCCGTGGGTCAAGGCGAATACGACATTTTCTCCGGCACCGATGATCTGAGGGAGACCATGGAGGCCTACGCTCCGAACCAAGATGCCTTCGATGCTTGGAGTGCAGGACGCGATGCGCGCTGGGATCACTCCGTCTCGGCGCGATACGTGTCGCCCGATGTGGTTGGATACGAGGACCTTGACGACCAGGGCACCTGGACACCGGAACCTGAGTACGGCAACGTTTGGTTTCCGCGTAATGTTGAACCGGGTTGGGCTCCTTACCATAACGGTCATTGGGCCTATGTGATGCCATGGGGCTATACCTGGGTCGACGACAGCCCATGGGGATTCGCGCCGTTTCACTACGGCCGCTGGGTGTCGGTCGGGGGCGCCTGGGGTTGGATACCTGCGGCGCCGGCGCGGCCCGGCGTAATTTATGTTCGACCTGTGTACGCGCCGGCATTGGTAGCGTGGGTGGGCGTTGGCGCCGGTGTCGCGTGGTTCGCGCTGGGGCCTCGGGAAGTTTATTGCCCCTCCTATCGCGTAAGCCAGGGCTACGTTCGAAACATCAATGTATCCAATACCAATGTAAACACGACGGTTATCAACAACGTCTATAACACGACCATCATCAATAGGACGGTGGATAACAACACCATCTACGTGAATCGCAACGTAGCGGGCGCGGTAACCGCCACTACTTCACAGGCATTTGCTTCCGCGCAGCCAGTGGGAAGAAACATCGTGCGTCTTGATGATCGCGCGCTGGCGAGCGCGCGGATAGCAGCGCTCGCGCCCGCCGCAGTACCCACCAAGCAAGCCGTCCTTGGCCCGGGCCGCACAAGCGAAGTGCGGCCGCCGTCGGCCGTGCAATCGCGGCTCGTTGTCGCGCGCATTCCTGCTCCGTTACCGCCGCCATCCTTTGAGCGTCGGCAAGAAGCCATCAAGAGCAATGGCGGTCAGCCGCTCTCTGTTGCGCAGCTGCACGAGGTCGCATCCTCCGCGCCCACCCGCGCGCCAGTGAGCCTTGCGCCGCCGGCCCGTCTGGTTACCAGCGGCCGTCCAGCAGTGCAGCGACCTGACATGCAAGGTCAGCAGCCTGCGGGCGCCGCGCCAGCTCTACCAGCGGTGCCCGCCGGAAGGGCAACTCCGCCGGCAGCGCAGGGGCTCACGCCGCGTCTTGCCCCCGCGCCGATGCAAAACGCAACTCATCCGAATGAGATCCCGCAACTCCAACGGCCGGCATCTCCTGGTGTCGCCAACTCAGTTCTCGAGCGTCAACATTTACAGGAGCAGCAGCAACAGCAGGCGAAGCAGGATGCAGACCGAGCGAGACTGCAGCAGCAACAAGAGGCCGAGCACCAGCGGGCCGCTCAAGTGACTTTAGACCGGGCGCGCCCACAAACACTCGATCAACCACACCAAGCGCAGGCGCAGCAGCTAGCGCAACAGCAACAAGAGGCTGAGCGCCAGCGAGCCGCCCAACAAAATACGGATCGGCTACGTCAGCAATCGATAGAGCAACAACGCCAAGCTCAGGCGCAGCAACTGGCGCAACAGCAACAAGAGGCTGAGCGCCAGCGAGCCGCCCAACAGAATACGGACCGCCTACGTCAGCAATCGATAGAGCAACAACGCCAAGCGCAGGCGCAGCAATTGGCGCAACAGCAACAAGAGGCTGAACGTCAGCGAGCCGCCCAACAGAATACGGACCGCCTGCGTCAGCAATCGATAGAGCAGCAACGCCAGGCGCAGACGCAGCAATTGGCGCAACAGCAAGAGGCTGAGCGTCAGCGGGCTGCCCAACAGGGTGCTGAGCGGGCACATCAGCAGGCCATCGAGCAGCAACGTCAAGTCCAGGGGCAGCAAATGGCGCAGCAGAGTGCAGAACGGTCACGTCAACAAGCACTCGAGCAGCAGCATCAGGCGCAGACGCAGCAACAGGCGCAACAACACGCTCAAGAGCAACAGCAACTGCAGGGGAGACAGCAGGAACAACGACGGCAACAGGAAAGTTCGCCGCCAAAAGCGAATCAACAGACGCAGCCTCCGCGCACACCCTGAGGTTACTCTCGCAATCCGAGCGGTCGAACTATCCTAGTTTACCGCCGCGGTGACGCGCCACACGGTGTTGCCGACGTCGTCGGCAACCAACAATGCCCCATGCTTGTCCACGGCCAAACCCACCGGACGGCCTTGCGCCTGCCCCTTTGAGTTTAGAAACCCGTCAAGCACGACGATCGGCAGACCGGACGGTTTGGCGTTTTCAAACGCAACGAAGATCACTTTGTATCCGCTGCGAACCTTTCTATTCCAAGAACCGTGTTGGCCAACGAACAAGCCATGGACGAACGGCGCCGGAAGTTTGGCGTCACCCGACCAGCACAAACCCAGAGACGCAGTATGGGCACCTAAGGCATAGTCCGGCGGAATCGCTTTCGCCACCATTTCGGGGTTTTGCGGCTCAACGCGCTTATCGACATGTTGTCCGTAATAGCTGAAAGGGAATCCATAAAAAGCGCCCTCTCGAACCGCGGTCATGTAGTCCGGAGGAAGATGATCGCCCAACTCGTCCCGCTCATTGACGGAAACCCAAAGTTGACCTGTGTCAGGCTGCCAGGCCATTCCGACCGGGTTGCGCAGACCGTTTGCGTAAATGCGGTGACTGCCGGTCTTCGGATCAATCTCCCATACGGCGGCCCTCTCGTTTTCCGCATCGACGCCCCTTTCACCGGCGTTGCTATTGGATCCCACCCCAACGAAGAGCTTCTTTCCGTCCGGGCTGGCGACCAAGCTTTTCGTCCAGTGATGATTGATGGTGCCCGCCGGCAGTGCGACGACTTGCTGTGCAGCATCGCGAATTTCCGTGTCGCCCGTCTTGTAAGCAAATCGCACCACCGCGTCGGTGTTTGCCACGTAAAGATCCGTGCCCACCAGCGCCATTCCAATCGGGGAGTTGAGTCCCCGCAAAAAGAGGTGGCGTTCAACGTGTAAACCGTCGCCGGCAATATCGCGCAACAAGGTGATGCGATTGGCGCTCGGCAGGGTTCCAGATCCTGCCCGCTTCATCACCAATTTTTGAACTACACCGCGAATCCCCTTACCGTCATCGGGTTTGGGTGGAGTATCGCTTTCCGCCACCAACACATCACCATTCGGCAAGACGTAAAGCCAGCGAGGATGCTCAAGGCCGCGAGCGAGAGGTGCTACCCGCAGCCCATGCGCGGGAGTCGGCATGGCATTGCCGACCCATGGCACCGCTTTCGAGATATGCAGGGTCGGAAACACGCTTTTTTCAGGAGCTGGCAGAAGAGGAGAAGGTCCATATTCACCCAGCGCTTGATCGGCACCGTGGCTGATACCTACGAACCCGATTGCCATAGCTAGAAAGGCGCACGCCACAGGGGCAACAGGTTGTCGCATAGAATTCCTCTTCAAATGTTCAAGACTACAGGCGATGAGGGAGGCCCGCGTAGGAAATCGACTGCACATGGTGTCATCTAAGCGCTGGGAACGGCCTGTGTTCGAACCGGTTCGCGTAGGTTTAGCATGTACTCGGTTGTCGGGCTGGGCAGGCCAAGCTTAAGCACCAGCCACACTCGCCAGGTCCAAGTACATGGCCGGCGAAGTCTCGCGTTGGCCTGGGCCGCAGCACCGTAGAGCATCTTCGACCGTTGCTATCACTTGCTTGGGCGTGCCTAAGTCCTTCCAGCCACAGGGAGGCACTGATTGAACTTTCAGGTACCCCGGGTAGTGGGACAGAAGGTCGCGAGAGAAATCCACAAAGGGCAATTCAGAATAAAGACGTGCCATCGTCCCCACGTCGCCCGCACCGCTTCCCCGCATAACGCTCCGCATGACGGAGACGAAGTTGAACGCCTTGTCGAGCAAGTTCAACAAGGTCTCCACCCGACCCGCCACGATGAACATGTTCCATAGCGCACCGCTGGAAATCAGCTTTTGCGCAAGTCGATCGTCGGGCTTCTCAACGAACTCTCTTACATCCGCCCCATCCGACTGGTCCCCCGGCCCTGGCACAATATATCCTAGCTCTGTATCCGCGCAGTCCGGCTCCGCGCCAAGCAGATAGACGGTTGAAGGACCCATTGCAGCAGATCGGGCCGCGTGCCGTAGGGATTTTGCCAGTATGTCCTCATAGCGCACGGAATGATCGGCCGGTAACAGAACCACTGTGGCATTCGGATTTATACTTTCAAGGTGCAATAGTGATAGTGCCGTGCCGATCGCAGTCCCCCTATCAGCCGGCTGAACGAAGATATTTCGAGATGCCATGCGCTTCAAGGGCTGCTGCCACCAGCGACGGTGCTGTGACGCGACGATTGTGCAAATCTGCTCTGGCTTGGCGACGGCGGTGGCGCGCTGCAGTGCAAGTTCGAGAAGGCATTCCGTGCGATTAATAGAACAAAACTGTTTGGGGATCGTTTCTCCGGCTGCGGTAGTGGTAAGGCTTCTTAGGCGTCTGCCCTCCCCGGCAGCCAACACCACTGCCCAAGTTTCGTCGGAATCCGGTATGTGCATCGAACTCATGCGGTGCTTTTTGTAACCTGGAGGACACAATACTGTCACCCTCGGTTGCACAATACTGCTGCGTTCGAGGCACTTGCGGCGTCAGATAAATCCTATATTCGAGTCAGCGCGACCGCGCGCTCGATGACGGCGATGGACGTGAGGGAATCGTCGGCGCTAGGTTAGACTGCATCGTCGCTGTCTTGGACAGCCCTGAAAGCCAATGAAGGACCTTTGATGAACAGCGCGCCGACCAATTCCGATTCTGTGCTAATGCGTGCTGCACGCCAAGCAATGCTCGATAATGGACTTCTGCCGGATTTCGACCAGGCGGCTGTGAGTCAAGCGAACGCAATTGTGCAGCCGGCGAAAGATTCGGGCCCGGAGATTCGCGATCAGCGAAATCTTTTGTGGGCGTCCATCGATAACGACACGTCGCGGGATCTGGATCAATTGACCGTGGCTGATCCGCTAAGCGGCGGTTCCGTCCGGATTCTGGTGGCCATCGCAGATGTCGACGCGATCGTCCAGATAGGATCGCCGATCGATGCGCACGCGCGTGCGAATACCACCTCCGTGTACACACCGGCGGCGATTTTCTCGATGCTGCCAGAGAAGCTGTCAACCGATTTGACGTCCCTCGGAGAGGACCAGGAGCGCCTCTCGATCGTGATTGAAATGACCATCGATACTCAAGGAACGGTGGTGCAATCGGATCTCTATCGGGCGCGCGTCCTCAATCGTGCCAAGCTTGCCTATAACGCGGTCGGGACATGGCTTCAAGGCGACGCACCGGCGCCCAATCGCGTCACTGCGGTGACCGGGATGGACGAGCAACTGCGCATCCAAGATCGCGTTGCGCAAGTGCTGCGTGCTGCACGCCGCTCACGCGGCGCGCTGGATCTTGAAACCATCGAAACACAACCTACGTTCATCGCAGGCGTGTTGAGCGACCTACAGCCGCAGGAAACCAATAGAGCGAAGCAACTGATTGAAGAATTCATGGTCGCGGCAAATGGAGTGACTGCACAATTTCTGTCCGGTAAAGGCATCAGCGCCCTGCGCCGGGTATTGCGCACGCCGGAGCGGTGGGATCGGATCGTGGCCTTGGCTAAAGAATTGGGCGAAGCCTTGCCGGCCACGCCGAGTGCGCCGGCGCTGAATGCATTTTTGATGAAACGCCGCCAGAGCGCTCCGGCGCTCTATCCGGACTTGTCTCTATCCATTATCAAGCTCTTGGGCGCGGGCGAATACGTGCTTGATGTTCCGGGGCAGCCCGTCGACGGCCATTTTGGTCTCGCGGTAAGCGACTATACGCATTCCACCGCGCCCAATCGGCGCTTTCCGGATCTCATCACGCAGCGCCTCGCGAAGGCAGCGCTAAAAAGCCAGCCGGCACCTTATTCGGCATCGCAACTCAAAGAGCTCGCCGCACACTGCACCCTGCAAGAGCACAATGCCGCAAAAGTGGAGCGATCGGTAAATAAATCCGCGGCGGCGGTGCTGCTGTCATCGCGCATCGGGGCGAAATTTGATGCCGTGGTGACGGGCGCTTCCGAGAAGGGCACGTGGGTGCGCATTTCGGGACCCACCACCGAGGGTAAAGTGGTGAAGGGATTCAAAGGGCTCAATGTGGGCGATCGCGTGCAGGTTGTCCTGCAGCACACCGATGTGGCACGAGGTTTCATCGACTTCGCCAAGGTGGAGTAGTCGCGGATGAAGAAGGCTGTTAACCAGTTTCCTCTTGCGTACCAAGATCCGGAGTTCCTCGCCAGCGAGGATGCCCGGCCGCTGCGAATTATCTCTGAATATCTGGATCCTTTGCGACGTCTGCGCCGACAACGCGTCCGCGATACCATCGTGTTTTTCGGCTCTGCGCGCCTTTCGGCTGACGGGCCGCTCGGACGCTTTTATGCAGACGCGCGCGAACTTGCCCGACTTGCCACGGCGTGGTCGGCCGGTTTGCCCTCACATGTCCGCCGCTTCGTTGTTTGTTCGGGCGGTGGCGGGGGGATCATGGAGGCGGCAAACCGCGGAGCCCAGGAAGCGGGAGGCCGTAGCATCGGCCTGAACATCAGTTTGCCGCACGAGCAGCAACCCAATGCCTATGTGACCCCCGAATTGCTGTTCAAATTCCGCTACTTTTTCATGCGCAAACTTTGGTTTGCCCACTTGGCGCGCGCGATGGTGGTGTTCCCGGGCGGCTTTGGCACCTTAGACGAACTGATGGAGATTTTAACGCTGGCGCAGACGCTGAAACTGGGACGCAAAATCCCAGTCATTTTGTACGGAACAGCCTATTGGAATGAAATCATAAATTTTCAAGCTTTGGTTCGTCATGGAATGATCAGCCCGGAGGATTTGCAATTATTTGAGTTCGCAGACGATCCGGCGGCTGCCCTTAAACTCGTAAAAGACGCGATTGAAGTGGAACCCGAAGAGACGACACCCTCGTTCGCGCATTCCCGAAGCCGAGGAGCCTAAGATGTGGGTATTCTTCTTACAAGGTAGCGCCTCTATCACCTACGTCATAAAACTCGTGGTGTAGTAGTCTTTGCAGCACACCGGAGAACCGCTATGGACTTGAACAACCAAGACGAGAGTCAGAATGTCGAGGACGTGCGCGGCTCGGGCGGCTTTAGGCCAATCCACGGCGTCGGCCTTGGAACGATCGCCATCGCTGTCATAGCCGGCTGGTTCTTCGGCATTAGCCCCATGCAAATTTTGGGCTTGCTCAGCGGCAATGGCGCACCCACCGCTCAAACGGCCCCCGATCACGCTGCGCAAGCCCCCCCTGTAAATGATGCGCAGGCAAAATTCGTCTCCCAGATTCTTCGCAGCACCGAAACCGTGTGGACGGAAGCGTTACGGGAGAAAGGGAAAACCTACACAGAGCCTAAATTGAAATTGTTTCGCGACAGCTATCCCACGGCTTGCGGCCAAGGGCAAGCCGCGGCCGGTCCCTTTTATTGTCCCGAAGACCGTATCGTATATTTAGATTTGGGCTTCTTCGATGTCATGACACGGCAGTTAGGCGCGCCGGGTCAGTTTGCTCATGCTTACGTCATCGGACACGAAGTTGGACATCACGTGCAAAATCTCCTCGGCATACTGGGAAGAGTCAACGCGCAACGTGACCGCGCCGGCGATGCCCAAGGCAACGCTCTCAGCGTAAGGATTGAGTTACAGGCAGATTGTTTCGCGGGCGTGTGGGCGGCCCGCTCACAACAACAACATGGCTGGCGTCTAGAATCTGGAGATATCGATTCGGCTCTGAATGCAGCGTCCCAGATCGGAGACGACACATTGCAGCGCCGATCTCGCGGAACAGTCGTACCAGAGACATTTACGCACGGCACCAGCGCGCAGCGATCAGCCTGGTTCAAACGCGGCGTTGATTCCGGTCAGATCGAGGCGTGTGACACCTTGAATGCGGAAAAGCTGTAACAGTTCCTAATCGATCGGTTTTAGATGGATGAGCTTCCATGCATCGAACACTGGAACGCGTACTCGCTGGCCGCGACCTATGGTCAATAGTCCGAAAAGCGGCAGATGGGTGGATTTCTGACCACGCGTCGAGCATGGGTGCAGCGCTTGCCTACTACACTTTATTTTCCATCGCGCCGGTATTGATTATCGCACTTGCGATCGTCGGGTACGTATTCGGCCCCGAGGTGGCGCAACAGCGAGTGCTGTCGGAACTGCCGGCCCTTCTGGGCGAAGGCGGCGCGGCGGCGGTGCGAGATCTCGTGCTGAGCGCGCATTACAGCAATCAGAAAGGCCTAGCGGCAATCATAGGCGTCATCGCTCTGGTGGCCGGCGCGATGAGTGTGTTTCAGGAGTTGCAACAGGCACTGGAGAAAATTTGGAAAACCCCCGAGGTCGCCCAAGCTGTGGCTTGGCGGCGCTTTGTGCGCGCGAGAATGCTTTCCCTGGGGCTGGTTTTAGGCATTGGTTTTTTGCTCTTGGTCTCTTTATTGGCGAGCGCGGCGCTCAGCGCAACCAGTCATTGGCTCGGGGGGTTCCTCCCGCCTCTGCTTTATTGGGTGGCCTGGCTCAACTACATCGTGAGTTTCGGAATGACCGTTGTCTTGTTTGCGCTCATATTTAAGTACACGCCGCGCGAACGCATCGCGTGGCAAGATGTTTGGGTGGGAGCCTTTTTTACCACGGTGCTCTTTACCGTAGGAAAAACCATGATTGGAATATATCTGGGTAAAAGCGCGTTCAGCTCAGCATATGGCGCGGCCGGCTCACTGATCGTACTGCTGCTTTGGATTTATTATTCGGCGCAAATCTTTCTATTCGGCGCCGAGTTCACCTACGCATTCGCCTACGCACGCGGTTCAAGGCGGGCGCAAGTCCCCCCGACAAATATTGTGCTGCAAGCAAGTTAGCCCCGAGTACTGGCCAATCAGCGCTGAAACGCGCGCTCGATATATACTGGCACTCAGGCTTCGCTTCGCGACACAAACGGCACGCCTTCATTTTGCAACCAATCGATGATGTGATTGCCGGATGGGAAGTGCGCCGTGATCAGATCTAACAATTCCGCGTCGGTTAAGAGCGCGGCGCGTCCCAGCGATAATATCCCCTTCACGTGCGCCACGTGGGTTGCGGGCACCTGGATGGTCAGCATGAATTGACCATGCCCTTCGAGACGAGTCTCGCGCTTGATGTAAAGACTTCCGTCAGGTTCTAGCCCAACCCGTTCGAGAACATCATCGTTCGGTGCCGGAGTCTCAACGCGTGCCAAGCCTTCGAATAGGTTGTGCATTTTTCCCCGCAGCAAATGGGGTTGGGTTTTTTGTTCGAGCCGCCATTCGATTTTACAAGAAACGGTGCAATTTTCTCTCCGCAGCTTTTGCCCTCTTGCACTGGTGAATCTTCTTTTGCGGCATAGCAGCGAAGGGCTGGCGAAAAAACCTTATTAAATCAATGATTTGCAAGATGCCATCCAAACCCACGCGACGGCATGTAAAGCCGTGTAATGCCTTCCCTCAAATCAAGTTACCTGGAATCGACCATGGACGCCCAGCGGTATGGTTTTGGTGGTCGTCTCAGGATTTATTTTGCGCAATTCCGGCGGCTTGGCGTGTTATGTAGCTGTCGTCACCGTTGAGGAATGGACATGAATCACCTGACCCCTTATCTCGCCCTTGCTGCGTGTCTTGCAACGCTACCCTCGGTAACCGGCGCCAAGGGCTGTTTAAAGGGCGCCGCCGTTGGCGCTGTGGCGGGTCACGTGGCCGGCCGCCACGCAGTCCTCGGTGCAGCAGCCGGATGCGTGATTGAACATCATCGAGAAAAAAATAATGATAAGACAGCGGCTAAAAAAGGCCAGGGGACTTCGACATGACGTTTACCGATGAGCTGAACAAGTTGGCAGAGCTTCGCGAACGCGGCGTACTGACGGAGGAAGAATTCGCGCGCGCCAAAGCGCGGTTGCTAAGCGCGGAACAGCCGCGCTCCAACGAGCCGCTTGTCTCGGCCGTCAATACGTTTCGGCGCAGCCGAGCAGACCGCATCCTAGGGGGCGTATGCGGCGGGCTCGGACGGGCCAGCGGCATAGAATCCTGGGTATGGCGTCTGATATTTGTAGCACTCTTCCTTTGTGTAGGCGCCGGCCTGCTGGCGTATGTGCTGCTGTGGATCTTTGTGCCGAGCGAGTGAGGGACTGCTGGCTTTGTTTTACTTTTCCAACAATGAGGCACCCTGGCCTTGCGCCGTTATCTGCGGGCCGCTGAGTTGCTGAGATTTCCCCAGCGCAAGCGCCAGCAGGGTCCACAGCGCCGAAATGAAGACACCGAACCAGCCCACCCCACTGGCGTTCAACCCCAAGCCGCCTGTTAGAAGTTGAAACATTGATGCGCTGGTCGCATCGCCTCCCCGATAGATGAACGTATCGATGAGGCTCTTCGCTTTATACTTCTCTTCGCGGGTGCAAACGGTATAAAGAGAATCGCGGCACGGGCGAGTAATCGCGTACTCCCCGACTCTGCGCACCGCCAGCACTCCTACCAGCACCGCAAAGCTCGGTAGCAAGGCGAAAATGGCGTACCCAGCCGTCATCAGCACCGGCACCGAAACCAGTAACGCGCGGTGTCCAACCCACTTAAAGAGTCGCCCAAACAACAACAACTGGGTAACCATCGAGAAGGCATTCACCCAGAAATCCACATTAGAGAAGAAACGCGTGCGCTCATCGCGGGTTGCGAACAACTTAGCGACGAACGCCTGCTGCTCGAGATATAAAAAAGTCGAAACCCAGGATAAAAGAATCACGAAAAGTGCGATCCCGAGCAGATACCGGGAGCGGATCACCTGCTGAAATGCTGCCAGCATGCTTCCGCCCAACGGTGTGTCTGTTTCGATGCCGCGCGCAGCGGCGCCAAAGGCGCGGTGCCAGCGAATCACGCGCATCATAAAAAACACGGACGCCCCGAGCAGCGTTGCCGAGATTAACAGAAGATTGATCGTACCCAACGGCACCGCCAGTCGGCCGGCAACCATTGGACCGAATAAACCTCCCGTGCTGGCACCAGCCGCAATGAAACCAAACATGCGGCCCGCTTGCTCGCGCGTGAACACATCGGCCATCAAACTCCAGAACACGGCCACGATGAAGAAATTGAAAACGCTGACCCAGATGTAATAAACGCGCGCGATCCAAGTGTGGTCCTGTTGTAGATTGAACCAGAGATAGAAGCCCAAGAGGTTGGCGACAAAAAAGGCATAAACCCAGGGTAGAAATACAGAACGGCGCAGGCGCGAGGTCAGCCAGCCATATACAGGCTGTATAGCCAGCATTGCGGCAAAGGTGCCCCAAAATAAATAAGGTAGTTTTTCCACGCCGGACGTGATGCCCATAGTGTCGCGTATTGGCCGCAATATCGTGTAGCTGGAAAACATGAAGAACAGTGTTGCGAATGCTGCCAACAGTGCTGGCAGCTCCGCGGGCTGCACCGCCACGAGGCGCTGTGCGACTGTGGCGACGCGCGAATTTCCTCGAGCAGTATTGGGTTGCGCGCTCAGATTACCGGTCAAGATTTTCTTTCTGATGCGGCGTGCCAGGCACTCAGAACTTTTTGTTCGCGCTCCGCTGAAATCCCTGCGCTCAACTTCGCCCGCTCTTCCGCGGGGCGCTGCAAATGCCACGCAAGCGTGTCTTTCACGGTCTGCTGGATCGGCCTATTTGCAAGACCTGCGTGCAACGCTCGAGCCACGCGGGTGCTCGAAGCGCCTGCGTACTCGCCGGATTCCCCAAACCATACCGGCATGTCCGTCCAAGGCTGGACTTCCTGCTTTTTCAAAAAAGCCTCAGGCACCCATTCGGCATGCGGCGGCGGGCTGGGCTTTACCAGGGTATCGGCTGCACTAATACTTGAGGAAACCAAATCGCCGATGGTAAACATGCCTGGTGGAGAGGCGGCGTTAAAGGTCCCGACAGTTTGATCCTCAACTAGCTTGAGTGCGAAGGCTGCAAGATCTCTCGCGTCAATGTATTGAATTCGATCGCTCGGCGCATCGGGCGCCAGTATCTCGCCGCCTCGCGCGGCGCGGGCGGGCCAATAGGTGAAGCGATCCGTCGGGTCTCGGGGTCCTACTATCAGGCCTGGGCGCACTACCGCCACGCGACCGGGCATTGCGGTTAGAGCGGCGATTTCGCACAATGCTTTCAGCGGTCCATAGGTCTCATCGCCAACCTTTTCGATGCTTTCATCGGCCATTTTGCCGACCGGCGAGTCTTCCGTATTAGGCTTCGCAAGGCTGGCATATACAGAAATTGTCGATACAAAGAGATAACGCTGCACATTCGGCGCGAGCAGTTCTGCGGATAGTCTCACGTGTCGCGGTACGTAACCCGAATCATCGATGACCGCATCCCATTTGCGGCCTTTGAGGGCATCGATCTGACCGTCACGATCGCCCTTAAGATGCTCAAGATCTGGAAACAAGTCAGTGTTGGTCTTGCCGCGATTAAAAAGGGTCACAGCGTGCCCGTGCTGTAGGGCAAGTTCTGTGATGTGTACGCCTATAAATTTGGTACCGCCAAGAATCAGGATTCGAAGCGGCCGATGCGGCTTTTCTCTTCCATTGGCATATCCGGCTGTGAGGAGTGCGGCGCTCGACATGGCATGAACAAATTGTCTTCTGCGCATCCTAGGACCCTCTCATTTTTATTGATGCCCCCACCGCCCAGGGCCTTAGGTAACACCGCCAATCTTAGGGTGTCAACGGTGCAGACCGGGTCCATCCAGACCGGGTCCATCCAGACCGCCATCCGGGGCCCGCGCGCTTGCCCACACCGGCACCACTTCGCCCGCCGCAACAAGCCGCTTTTGGGCATGTTGGCATACCGGCGCTCTCATCTCCCCATACCCGCGTCCGCGGGCGGATTTCAACATGACATATCCTCAATCAGCTTGAGCGGGCGGCCTCGGACAAGGTGTGGCTCTGCGTCGAATACTAGCCCCGGTGCCCGGCAGCACGGATGTGATAGTCAGGGCGCCCACTGGAGGAAAGTCGCACGCAAGGATGCGTGCGCAATTTCCGATCTACCGTGTCAGTCAACGCCTACCCCCGGTGGAGGCGCAAAGATCCCCCGCTTGCATGTACCGTATCTGAGGGTGTGGAGCAGCAAGCACCTCGCCTAGGTTGGTTGTTAAAATCGCAAAAATACTGAAGGGGGTGCTGTATGTCGTTTCTCGCCTGGATTATCCTAGGACTTGTCTCCGGATTCATCGCCAGCAAACTAGTCAACAAAACTGGTGAAGGTGTGCTTCTCGATATCGTGCTCGGCATTGTCGGAGCCGTCGTCGGGGGATGGCTCTTCAGCACCTTCGGCATGTCGAGAGTGACGGGGCTCAATATTTATAGCATGTTGGTGGCTGTTGTCGGGGCCATCGTAGTGCTCATCATCTTTCACGCCATCAGGCGCAAAGCGTAGCGACACCACTCATTAATAAAGGAGCGACGATGATTAGAAAACTATTGATTGCAATTGCTGGTGCAGCACTCGTATCGGTGGCAGGCGCCCAGGCTGTGGACTCGGTGAAGGACACTTCCAAAGCCGTAGCCGAAAAAACCAAAGAGGGAGCTGACGATGCAAAGGCATCGGTGCACTCAGGCGCCAGAAGGGCGTCGGATAAAACCAATGCCCACGTTCACAAGGCTAAATCGCACTATTATCGGCACAAAGCCAAAGCTGAAGCGGACGCCGCAGTGCATTGATGATGGGAAAAAGGGAATGCCCAGCAACTGGGCGTTCCCTTAATGCAGCGCGGGGGCAATCCCCGCTGCAGCCAGCGCCCTTAGGGCAAGCTCAAACCGCTCGGGAAACTCCGGGTCTGAGTACTCTCGACTCCACACCACGAAGTTATTGTTTTCGATATCGCCCCGGTGGGCTTCCCGCGTCAAGGTATTTCGTGGCTGTCGGCCGTCCATCTGCTCAACAGCAGCGAAAAGCTCGTGCACTTGCCACTTGATGGCATCCAGCAGATAGAGATCACCCGTTCCCGGCACCCTTACCTGCACGAAAACCACTTCTTCATCCGAACCCACCCTGATTTCAATGGCTGAATGAAGAGTCATGGGGATTGTCTTGCTGTTCGGTGGCTAAGTTGATTTGCGGCTGTTTTCACGGGGCTAAGTTCGCGATTTGGATGCTAGCGATATGCAAAAAGCCGGGACGTCGGTGCAGACAGCGACAAGCTGTCAGGGGACTCGCACATCGCCATCGGATTAAGCTGTCTTACCAGGGCTCAAGCATTTGGCCTACAGCCAAGCCGAGATTTTTGTCCAATATTCCCATTATGTTCGATTCGAAAGTTAGTTCACTGCGTGCATTTCGGGACGCCAGGCGAAGCCTCAAACCATGGGCCGTCGTGATGGCTGGCGGAATGGGCAAGCGCGTGCAGGCTTTGACCAAAACCGCCACGGGGGAATCCGTTCCGAAGCAGTTCTGCTCCTTAAGCCGTCGTGAATGCTTGTTCGACTTGGCCGTTGAGCGCGCGTACGCAATCGCCGGGCCAGCACGAACGTGTGCGGTCGTGGCTGCCCAGCATCGCCGCTGGTGGTCTTCGCCCCTTTTAGGGATGCCCCTGGGCAATATTTTTATACAGCCTGAAAATCGTGGCACGGGAGTGGGGATGTTATTTTCCCTCCTCCACATCAACGGACGCGATAAGGATGCGACCGTGGTGTTTCTACCTGCCGATCACTCTTTTCGAGATGAAAGCACGCTAGCAAGATCGGTAAAACTCGCTTCAAGATTTGCATCGGCCAATCCAGATCGGGTTTATTTACTCGGAACCAAGCCCCAATTCGCTGATCCGGACATGGGATATATCATTCCCACCGCCTCTACGACCGCAGGTTTGTCTGGGGTGAAACAGGTTGTTGAGAAACCTAATCCCAGTATGGCCGCGGCGCTGATCGCGCAGGACGCGCTTTGGAATATGTCCATCGTGGCAGCGTCAGCGGGGACACTGTTGAAACTATTTCCAGCATCATTCGGTTACATAGTCGAGCAGATGCGGACCGCCATTGGCAGCCCGCTGTTGAGCTACCGGTCTCGGCTGGCACTCACCCGCCTCTACGCTGATATTCCGACGTTGGATTTCGCACGCGATGTGCTCGCGATGCATCCTGATGTTCTTAAACTGCAGCAAGTGCCCACCTGCGGATGGTCGGACTTAGGCACCCCCACACGGGTGTCGGCTGCAATCCAAAGCACCCGACGCTTCGCTTCGCAGCGCGAACCCTCAAGCGGCAGATATCTGGACCTGGTCGAGAGTGGTAGCGGCGTCGGTAGGTTGGGTGGCGCAACCCCGTGGAGAGCATAAACAACAATCGCTGGGGCGTGGTTGGCGTTGGGCGATGGGCTCACCTTCGGAATGGCTCGATCCACCTGCGAGGCAGCTGCGATAATTTGCGGTTGATTCATCTGCCGCCTGACGAGGCAGCCACTTGCACGACGCGCACCACGACCAGCACAACAGCCACGATTAGATAGCCGCGCAGCACCACCATCCAAAATCGATTCATCTTTGACAACTCCAGCGGCGGCAAGTTCTTCAAGGGCGGCATTTGGAAGCCGTGCAAGATCTCGGCGCTGACGCCTCGCTTTGTGGGCACTTCACCGCGGCCGATTAAGAGGGCTACCGCGGTTCCGAACAACGCAGCGCCGCCGCCCACCGACAATATTACCTCTATTTGTTGCCCGGTCATGCTGGGGAAGAGTACCGCTGCGGTTAGGATGAGCGACATGGTCACGAGAACGCCAATCACCAACGCGGTGAACAAATTGACAGGGCGTGAATTGACCCAGGGGCCAAGTACGGCCTTGTCATTGCACAAGAGCAGGAGAAACACGGTGGCGCTGGGCAAAAGGACACCCGCCAAGGTTTGAACCGCGTTGGTCAGCAATCCCAGCGGCGCCCCCGGGATCATCACCAACGCGGCCGCGCCGCCGATGAGTCCGAAGTACACCAAGTAGAAGAGCTTTGCCTGGCCTGGCCTGCGATGCAAAGAGTGTTTGACTGAGAGCACGTCGCCGACGGCATACGCAGTTGACAATGACACCGCGGCAGCGCCGATGAGGCTCGCATCAATAAGTGCCAGAGCAAAGAACACACCTGCAACCGGACTGATGTATTCGTGCAGGCCTGCGGCAACCGCGCCTGCGTCCTTGAATTGGCCAAATTCCGGATGCCCGGTAAACGCCGAGGCACAAAATGCCATCATCGCGGCAGCTGCGGCAATCACAATGACGATGCCAAAGACCAGATCCACCCGCTCGTAGGGAACGAAGCGGGTCGTGATGCGCTTGTCGATGACGTAACTTTGCTGGAAGAACAACTGCCACGGCGCCACGGTGGTGCCGACGACCGCAATGATAAGCAGCATGACGTCTGCGAGAACGGCATTTTTCGGTAGTCCTGGGATTAAGAAATCATGGGTCATGACGGACCAGAGCGGATGGGCCATGAAGAAGATAGGCATAAGGATCATGCTACCGACCACAAGCGCAAGAGCGAAAACTTCGAAGCGCCGAAAGTTCCCGGTGCTGACCGCCGTCATAATGAGCAGCGCCGCAGCCCCGACGCCCCAGCTCTTCGGCATTCCTAGATAATCAAGACCTAGGCTCACGCCGATGAATTCGGTCACGATGGTCAAGGCATTTAAAATTAGGAGGTCGATGACGCTAAAGGCACCCCAAAACTTGCCAAATCGCTCTAAAATCAAACGAGCGTGCCCAACGCGGCTCACCGCGCCGAGCCTCAGCACCATTTCCTGATTCACGTACAAGACCGGGATCAGAATGGCCAGCGTCCAGAGCAGACTTGTGCCGTAATTCTGGCCGGCTTGGGTATAGGTGCTAAACGCACCCGCATCGTTGTCGCCGACCATGACAATCAGCCCCGGGCCTAAGATCGCAAAGAGCGTGGTGAGACGATGGCGCCAAGTCAGTCTGGGAGCGACGTCGCCCTGCCGCAGTGTGCCTAGCGCTCCCCGGATATCGCCTATATGGGCATCATCGAGTGCACTGCTCTGCGCTACCGGTACGCGGCTGATTTCGGATACATCGCTCACGGCAGGTTCCTGCCGTGAGCCGATGTCTTCAGTACATTTCGGAAAATCCTTGCTGGTGCCCGGATACGGCTCGACGGTTCTGGGGCCAGAACTGCCTTCGACAACTCTCGCCGTGGGATAGCCATCGGTGCGCATGCGGGAGCCACCTGCCAATGCATCTCAAGCCGACCGGTATGCGGATTTCGTCGCCAGCAGGTTTGAGCCCGCCGCCGTATACCCTTCAGCTCTGCGCGAGGGTCAATTCCATGGGAGTGGCGGGCATACCGAATCGCGGCATGCGCACCCTTCCCGAAGATTTGCGTGCGGTTCTTGTTGATCATGATCCTACCCTCCAGCGTGCAAAGCATTCGCTTAAACCGGCCCAAAACATGTCGCTGCGTTGGGATAGGCAGAAGAACCTCGTATAAGCCGCAGCTCAACGAGGAATGCTCAATGGAAGTCAGGAAAGTTTAGAACGAACGCGCAGGTTCGAAACTGTTGCTCTCCGCCCGCCGGCGGAAAGCCTAGAGAAATTTCTGGAGGCTATGGGGCCGAACGGGCCGTTGCATCTATCGCAACGCTCATACCACTTGTTCTACTGCAACCCATGCAAGACCTCGCATTACCTTCAACGGCGCGACCATACGCCACAGATTTCAAGTTGTAAACACTTGCTCACGATTTTCCAAAAATTTTTTCCAAATCGTCACACACGACCAAGACGTTGTCGCTCTTGAAATTGGCGCTCTCAGCATTCTCCGTGTTTCTAAGGGCCGGATACCCTGCCCCTGTACCGTAGCGGTAATATACCCTGCTAGGGTATACAAATCGTATCTATTTAAGCTCAAAAGCCCGGTGCTCGGACGGTTTGGTATGAGCGTGTATCGGTTGGCGACAGTTTGATGTTTGCCGTACCCATGACCTTGAATACGGGTACCCCACGTGTATCTCCATCACGAATCGCCACTGTGATGTCGCGTGCTTGATTGGCTGGGACCGAGGCCGGTGCCCATCCGCGCTGATCGTAAACGACCGTGCACGTGGTTTTCACGCAGTCCTGCACCACCAGATAGTAGGCGTAATCGGTCAAGGCAAAACGCGCGGAATCGTTGTACAGACGTGCGCCGATTGCGCCAATCGTACCGGGTTGCGAGCCTACTTCGGGTCGGATCTGCTCGAAGCGGATCTCGGAAATGGCGATCCTGTTCCTCGCTTCCGGATCCTTCTCGTCCAAATTCTCAATGTGAAACCGCTCGAAATCGACATGTTTTGGCTGCTGCGGTGTTGCTTGAGCAGCAACGGCCGGCAATGTCGAGATCGGTACGTCGCCCCGCTTGGTAAACACGACGATAGCCACAATGGCCACGATGATGATTCCGCCGGCCATTAAACTTCGCGCACGATGCTTGGGTGACGCAATTGCGAGCGCCACTGAAACCAACACCAATATCCAAAGCATGGCCTCAACTTTCATGAATTCCTCGTAAATGGGTTTTAAGCCGGCTTGCCCAATGCCGAGTTCAGCGCGGCATCCAATGTCTTCGTCTCATAGGGCTTCGATAGGACCGCCATCTCCCTGTCAGTACCCTTAAGGGTACTTCCCGCGTAGCCGATTGTTAACATCACGGCTACCTTTGGGCATCGTCGCCTTACCTCCTTGGCTAAATCCATGCCCATTCATCGACCCAGGCATCATGACACCGGGCGCACTGGTTCCATCATCGACGCGGGCAATGGATCTGTCATAAGACAGGTGGACGTCAATATCACTCTACCGGCCCCCTAAAACATCGATAAACCTCCGGCCGGGCGATAAGTTGACGCCTTGAATGAGAACGATTATCGTTTGCATACGGGAAAATGGAGCGGTGACGTGAAGCTTTTGAGTGTATTCGCAGCGACGATTGCCTTAACTTTCGCACCTGCCGCGGTTTTTGCGGACCTGCCCGAATTTTCGTTGGTGATTAAAAATCACGTCTATCAACCGACCGAACTCAAGATCCCTGCGGGCACCAAGGTCAAACTGCATATCACGAATGAAGATGCCACTCCCGAGGAGTTTGAGAGCACCGATTTCAACCGCGAGAGTGTAGTTCTGCCCAATCGAAGCATTGTTGTTTTTATCGGGCCTCTGCGCGCCGGTACCTATGGGTTCTTTGGCGACTTTCATCGAGAGACGGCGCAAGGCCGCTTGATTGTGGAGTAAGCCGTGCCTGCAGTGGCGTTACTTGTCTTCCGTGAAGTTCTCGAGGCCGCTTTGATCATCTCGATCATTTGCGCCGCTACTCGAGGTGTACCGGGGCGCGCAGCGAGGGTCATGGGCGGCATTGGACTCGGCGTGGCGGGTGCGCTATTGATTGCGTTGGGGGCGGATTTTATTGCAGATCTAGCGAGCGGTGCGGGCCAGGACATTTTCAACGCTGCTGTTTTATTGCTGGCAGTTGTTATGATCGGCTGGCACGTCGTTTGGATGTCCTCGCACGGCCGAGAACTAGCAAAGCACATGGGCAGCGTCGGGACTGCCGTGAAACAGGGCTCCAGTTCACTCAATCTCTTGTTAACCGTGGTGGCACTCGCGGTGCTGCGCGAGGGATCGGAGGTGGTGCTGTTCCTTTTTGGGATGTCGGCCAGCGGCATCAGCGCTGTTCAGATGGCAGGCGGCATCGCTCTTGGAATCTGCGGCGGAGCGGCGCTGGGATTCTCTTTATATCTTGGTCTGCTGCGTATCCCGATTAATTACTTCTTCACCGTGACAAACATCATGTTGGTATTACTGGCTGCGGGGCTCGCCTCCACCGCCGCCGGCTATCTGGTCCAGAGCGATTTGTTGCCCGCAATGGGCAGTCAGATATGGGACACCGCACGCCTTCTCTCGGATGACTCCGCTCTCGGCAAGACTCTCGGTGTGCTGATCGGATATAAATCCGCACCCGCTGGAATCCAGCTTGCCTTTTACCTCACGACTTTGGCACTTCTAACAGTCGGCATGCTCTGGCAGCAACGAAGAGTGGTGCCAGCCTCGCGTTCCTCGTCCGTTGCGGGGGATACGATGCCAAAACCTCAGCATTGAAAGCCGCAGTTTTTGGGATGGTCGCCTTGACCTGCGCCGGGATGGTGCGCGCCGACGACTACAACATTTACTCACCCTATGTCATCGCTTCGCAAAACGAAATAGAGCTGCGCGGCCATCACGATGTGAACTCTCGCCCGACAGTGGGCGGCGCCGCTGCCGAGGTAGCAATCGGGCATGCCGTTACTACTTGGTGGAAGCCTGAAGTGTATATAGCCGAATATCAGAAAGACCCTGGTTCCCGCGGCAGGCTGATCGGCTACGAATTCGAGAACATCTTCCAGCTAACTGCGCCCGGTGAGTATTGGGCGGATTTCGGACTCCTGGCCGAATTTGCTCATTCAAGAGTTGCAGGTGGCCACGATGCGATCGAACTTGGACCGCTTATTGAAAAAACGATCGGCCGCTTTGCGCATATTGTGAATCTAATTTGGGAGAAGCAGGTCGGCTCGGGTGCCAATGCCAACTACGGATTCCGGTACACGTACTCCGGTACCTATGCGGTCTCACAAACATTTCGTCCTGGTGTGGAGTTTTATGGCCGTCATGCCGACAACTCGTATCAGGTAGGTCCCATCGTTACAGGGGAATGGCACCTCGCAGGCACCAAAGCGAACTTTGAATACCGCTTTGGCGTGGTAGTCGGCCTGAATGCCGATGCACCGCGACAGACATGGCTTGCTCGATTGGAATATGAATTCTTTTAGCCATTGGCCAATTGAACATCCGGAGCCGGGGGTATGCGCCCGAAACGGCCGGAATTGAAGTCATCGATAGCTTGTTCTATTTCTGCTTCTGTGTTCATGACAAACGGGCCGAGACCCACGATTGGCTCATTCAGCGGTTCGCCGCTCAACACCAGGAACGTCGAGTCATCATTGGCTTCCAGCGAGCCAGGGCCTGCCTCACGATCCATCACGACGAGTTGACCCTCGCGCGCAACTGCGTCGCCGTTAACTTGCACCGTACCCCGCAGAATCACCAGAGCCACGGTACGGTTTGCCCGGAAACTGAACCGCGCAATAGCCCCTTTTCGCACGCTTACATCCCATACATCGATGGGCGAGAAGGTCAAGGCCGGACCCCTGTGCCCAGCGAATTCACCGGCAATTACGCGCAGCGAGCCTGCACCTTGCGGCAATTGCAACACGGGAATGTCTTTGTTCAGCAATGTCTGGTAGCGAGGGCGCGCTGCCTTGTCTTTGGCGGGCAAATTGACCCAGAGCTGCACCATGTCCAGCGTACCCCCAGTCTTGGCAAAGGCCGGCGAATGAAACTCCTCATGTAAGATGCCGCCGCCCGCCGTCATCCACTGCACATCGCCAGGACCGATCTTGCCCCCGCTGCCGGTGGAATCGCGATGCTCGACTTCGCCTTCGTAAACGATTGTAACGGTCTCAAATCCCCGGTGCGGATGTTCTCCAACTCCGCGCCGCGCGGCCGTCGGCGCAAAGCGCTGCGGGCCCGCCCGATCGAGCAGCAGGAACGGACTCAAGTGCTGGCCGTGACTGTTGTACGAAAACAGCGATCGCACCGGAAATCCATCACCCACCCAGTGTTGCCCAGGTGCACTGTAAATACCCAAAATCTTCTTCATGTTTGGCCCTCAGATGCTTTATATGGCCTTTTTTCACGAACTCCAGACTGCGTCAAGAACAATGCATGGACTAGACGCTGTTTCGTATACTCAGTGTTCTGGGCAGTCCCGATTTGGACCAGACCCGAGTAACATTGCCACGTTTACTCAGCCTAATATTTAGGAAAGCTAAGGGGCGCTAATTGAAAAACTTTCTTTTTCTGGCACTCGCGTGCCTGTCCGCATGCAGCTGGTTCCACCGTGCAAAGGCGCCGCCGGACCCGGCTGAAATCATCGTGACCGGCGCTCCGGCGGGCTCCATTGCCTTCGTTGACGGTGTACAAACTGGCAAAATTGCCGAGTTTAGTGGCAAGCCGCAAGTGCTAAACGTGACTTCGGGCGAGCATATTGTTGAAATACACACCGGTGACAAGGTGGTCTATCGAGAGCAAACGTTTGTGAACATCGGGGAGAAGCGGGTCATCAAAGTATTGTCGGGAACAGGTCGCGATTAGCACCACTGGGGTTCACATGGAATTGCAGATCAACGATCAGACAGTCGCCATCTCTGCCGAGCCTGCACTGCCGTTGCTCTGGGTTCTGCGCGATCTTCTGGGGATGACAGGGACCAAATACGGTTGCGGCATGGCCTTGTGCGGCGCGTGCACCGTGTTGATCGACGGTCAAGCGCTGCGCTCGTGCGTGCTGACCGTTGACCAGGCGGTTGGAAAGAAAATCACCACGATCGAGGGTATCGGGGCCACGCCAGTGGGCGCGGCGCTGCAGGGGGCGTGGCAAGAAATCAATGTGCCTCAATGCGGTTATTGTCAGGCTGGACAGATCATGTCCGCAGCTGCCCTGCTGCAAGTGAAACCCCACCCGAGTGATGCCGACATTGACGCCGCCATGTCCGGGAATATCTGCCGGTGCGGAACCTATACGCGCATTCGAGCAGCTATCAAACAGGCCGCCAAGCAGGGAGGAAAGCCGTGAGCGCCCTTGCTGATGAATCGACCTCATCTCGAAGTTTAAGTCGGCGCGAATTCTTGCTGCGCCTTCAAGCGATTGGGGGACTTCTGCTGGTCGCGGACGGTTTGCGCATTGCGAAGGCCGCGCCGACGGATCCCCCCAAGTATGGCGCCGAGGGCATGCCGCATGGCACCGTCGACAGTCCCTTGGTATTCCTCAAGGTCGACGAGGACGGCTGGGTAACTATCATCGTGCATCGCTCGGAAATGGGCCAAGGCGTGCGTACGGGCATGCCGCTCATCGTCGCGGATGAATTGGAAGCGGATTGGACCAAAGTCCGCGTCCAACAAGCTCCTGCCGATGAGGAGAAGTACGGCAACCAAGACACGGACGGATCGCGCAGCACGCGGCATTTCATCGAGCCAATGCGTCGCTGCGGGGCTGCTGCAAGAATGATGCTCGAACAGGCCGCGGCATTGTCATGGAGCGTGCCGGTCGCTGAAGTCCGCGCCGTCAATCATGAAGTCCTGCATCAGAAAACCGGCCGTAAGCTCGGCTACGGTTCGCTTGCGAAGCGCGCCGCCAAGCTGCCGGTCCCTACGCGGGATTCACTGCGCTTGAAAACGCCCGAGGAGTTTCGCTACCTCGGTAAAGGCGGTGTAGCGCTTGCGGATGGACAGGACATTGTCACCGGCAAAGCGCAATACGGCATCGATCCTTGGTTCAAAGACATGAGCTTCGCCGTCATCGCACGCTCGCCGGTGCTGGGCGGTAGCGTCAAGCAGTTCGACGGCGCGGCCGCGGCCGCTGCTCCTGGCGTGCAGAAGGTACTGCAGATGCCCGCGACCGTTGCGACGGCTGAATTTCACATTCTCGCCGGTGTGGCCGTCATTGCCAATTCCACCGGCGCCGCCATCGCGGGACGCAGGCTTTTGAAGATCGAGTGGGAAGACGGCGCCAACGGCAGCTACGATTCCGATGCCTATCATGCCGCGCTCCATGACTCCGCGAGGCAACCCGGCAAAGTAGTGCGCGAGTCGGGTAACGTCGACCGTGCGTTTCAGTTGAGTGCCAAATCAATCGAGGCTGAGTACTATATCCCGCACATTGCACATGCAACCATGGAGCCGCCCGCTGCGGTGGCTCGCTTCATTGATGGCAAGTGCGAAGTTTGGGCCTCTACGCAGGCGCCGCAAGTGACCCGCGAGGATGTCGCAAAGCATCTTGGCACCGCGCCGGAAAATGTCACCGTCCATGTCATGTTGCTTGGCGGCGGATTCGGGCGCAAGTCAAAGCCGGACTTTGCCACCGAGGCTGCGCTCTTGTCCCAGGCGATGGGCGGCCGTCCGGTCAAAGTGACCTGGACTCGCGAGGACGATCTGCATCACGATTTTCTGCATACCGTGTCCGTTGAATACTTGAAAGCAGGTGTGGGCGCCGACGGCAAAGTCAGCGCTTGGCTGCATCGCAGCGTTGCCCCCTCGCTGGCAACGCTCTTCGATCCAAAGATAAACCACGAAGTGCCCCCGGAGCTTGGGATGGGCTTTATCAATCTACCGTATGATATTCCCAATCTGCGGCTCGAAAACCCGGAAGCCAGCGCACACTGCCGCCTCGGCTGGTTTCGTTCCGTATCCAACATACCCCATGCCTTTGCCGTACAATCGTTTGTGTCCGAACTCGCGGCAAGCGCAAATAGAAATCATCGCGACTACTTGCTGGACCTCATTGGAGCGGCGCGCAAAATCGATCCAAAGAGCCAGCAAGACAGCTGGAATCATGGCGAATCGCCCGAGCGTTATCCCGTCGATACCGGCCGCTTGCGGCACGTCGTCGAAACCGTCACTCAAGAAGCCGACTGGGGCAAAAACCTTGCGCGGGGTCGCGGTCAAGGATTGGCGGCTCACTACAGCTTTTTAAGTTATACCGCTGCGGTAGTCGAAGTGGACATCGATGATGCGGGACGGATAAAGGTTCCGCGTGTGGATGTGGCATTTGACTGCGGTCCGCAAGTCAATCCCGAACGCATTCGCTCACAGCTCGAGGGGGCTGTCATCATGGGAATAAGCCTAGCGATGTTTGGCGAGATCACCTTCAAGCGCGGACGGTCGCAACAGGATAACTTTCACCAGTATCGCGTGACGCGCATCAATGAGGCCCCCAGCGAGATCCGTGTACACTTGATTCCGGCGACGGACTGGAGCGTGCCGTTGGGTGGTGTCGGTGAACCGGGTGTTCCGCCCATTGCACCAGCCCTTTGCAACGCGATATTTGCGGCCACAGGCAAGCGAATTCGCAGGCTTCCCATCAAGGATCAGGCGAAACGCTCGACTTGAGCGCATTGCTGATCAGATCAGGTATGAATCCGGAACCGTCTCCATGAACACCTCTAGACCGCGAAAACCTTTCTCGATGATTCGCGAGTTCCATTTGGCCGATTGGTTTACGCTCGGCAATGCCATATGCGGCACGGCGGCACTGTTTTCCACGATAAGCTATGTGCAAACCGGAAACGTCCAACACATCTATTTCGCGGGGGCGTTAGTACTTGCTGCCTTCATCTTTGACGTCGTTGACGGACGTGTGGCGAGATGGCGGCAAACCAATTCTGCGATGGGCCGTGAACTGGATTCACTCGCCGATGTGATTTCTTTCGGCGTTACTCCAGCCATGATCGGTTACGCTTGCGGTATGCAAGGGCTTTATGACCGAATTATCTTGGGCTATTTCGTAGCATGCGGAGTTTCACGTCTCGCCCGCTATAACGTGACCGCGGAGGAGTTGTCCGGAGGCACGGCTAAAGTAAAATATTTCGAAGGGACTCCGATACCGACCTCATTTCTCGTGGTATGCATCTTGACGCTCGCCGCATTTCTTGGAGATATCGGCGACCACTTATGGCTCGGCGAAGTGCGGGTCGCTACCCACGTAATACACCCACTTGCAATACTATTTGGGCTGTCCGGTTCCTTGATGATCAGCCGCTTTCACATACCCAAACTATAAGCGACGGTGCTCCCGCGTGATCGCCTGAGCGGGCTGCGCTGAATCGACCGCGATTATTCATCCCACCAATCTTTTCTTGGCCGTCAGATGTCCTGAGGAGTCGAGTTCCCCGAGATCAATCCCTCGTGTCTCATGTCCGAAAACGATTAGCAACAATAAAGCGATGGCTGCAGGCGCGCTAATGAAGACCACTGCGGCACCAAACGCCGGAACCGCGCCGGCGACGCTTAGACCTTGAGCCAGCAGGCCGCCGAGCTTGCTGCAGCCGGCCACCCATCCCGCCGCGCGGCCTCGCACACGCACCGGATAGTTCTCGGCTGTGTACGGCAACAAAATGGAAATGACCCCGCATGATCCTAAGATCACCAGTGTCAAGGGCAGAAGGGGATTCGACAGCGCACTGATGCCCATTTCTCTAAGCGCCAAGCCCACTAAACCCAAAGCTGTAACGCCAATCATGACGATCAACGACCATTTGGTGCTCCAAGCACTATACAGCCACGCCGCAATGATGATGGTAGGTGCCGCCAATAAAGTGGACTTGGCAATTAGCGCACTGGAGGCCGCAACACTGCGCCCCTCAGCTACCAACGCCGAGGGCAACCACAGAAGTAAACCGAAATTCACCAATCCCCACGCAAGCGCCGCCAGCGTGAGCGCCATACTGATTCCAATGAACTGCCTATCTACCGGTGGCAGAGGCAAGTGAATAGTGGTTTCGATTGCAGCGCCTGTGCTCGACGCCTTCTCTTCGTGCAACGTCATTCCGAATCTGGCGAACATCGCGCGCGCTTCGGCACTGCGTCCGCGATGTTGCAAGAACCGCGCAGACTCGGGCAGCAGTGGACTCATAACCACTAACAGCAGGCCGGTAGGGAAGTTGAGAAACCACATGATTCGCCAGCCGAACATCGGCTGCAATAAGGCAGACAGGCCGCTCGCAGCAAAGTATCCGCCGACCGAGCCGATACCCCCGATCAGGACGAGGCTCCAGCCACGATGACGGGCAGGCATGATTTCCGCCAAAAGTGCATACGCCACCGGCAACATGCCGCCGGCGGCAGCTCCCATCAAAAAACACATGCCGACATTCCACCAGAAATCCGGCATGGCCCCGCAGATGGACGTTCCGACAAACATGACGGACGACAGTAGAATTGAGGCGCGCCTGCCATATATGTCGGCAAGGGCTCCCCACACGAATGAGCCAACAACGGTTCCAAAAAGCGCTGCGAACGGCAACCATGCCACTGTATCAGCACCGAGATGGTATTCCGCGCGCATCCCGGGAGTAACGAATCCCAAGCTTGCCGGCTTCATGATGTCGATGATGAGAGCCAATGCCAAAAGACCCGACATGCCCCAGTGAGCAGCCGTCAACGGTGCTGAGGCAGAGACGGTTAGCCTGCTCCGCTCACGATCGGCTACTGATTGCGCGGCGAGCGTTTTCGGCAACAAACCGTAGGCTGCACACAAAATGCCTCCCACAATAAGCGCCATACCCCAGTACATGCCCCGGTCCATGACCATACCTGACATCACGTAGTGTGCTTCCCGACTCATCAAAAACATCGGTAGGTGCAGCACGACGCCGACCGTCACCAATGCGCTACCGACCCCGAACGCATATACATTGCGGCGTCCATCGAGCATGGGTGACTTCAATCAAGGCCCCCAGCTTTTCGAGGGTGGCTACACTTGAGCGGCACGGAGGATATGCAAAAATAGGGAGCCATGGAGTGCCTTTCCGCGGTCAAAACGCGGCTTGATATATATCACATAGCGATATATGTATTCATCACTGTCCACTTGCGGAAACGATTTTCGATGTTCTAAGCGATATTATGACGTGAGTCCGAAGGCGTCTTGTTTGTACAGCAAAGCAAGGACTTCGATATGAAATCGCAGAGCGGGTTGGACGAAAATTGGCGCCGCATGAGTTCTCAGCTCGATGAGGTACTCTCAATCGCGGAGACTGAGCGACCTCGCAGCGCGCGCGCCGTATTTCCACAATGGCGCCGCCGCAAATCTGCATGAATTGGTCAACTTCTACAATCAACGTTTCAATATGTCCCTCAGCGAGCAGCAAAAGAATGAGCTGGTTGCGTTTCTCAATACACTTTGAAGACAGTCAGCCAATTCGCGGCGTGTGAGCGCCCTTGGCCCGAATTCGATGGCTGCGCTACGTTACGGGCGACACGACGTACTGTGTGTATGCTGCGGACGAAAATCATTGAAAGAGCATATCCAGCTCAGCTCACGACCTTACCTTTCGCATCCTCGATCCAAAACATCACGGGCGGCTTATCGGGGTGTTTACTCATGTGCCGACCGCTTGGATTTCGTTCGGTGATGTAGCCTCTCGCTGCTTGGAGTTCGAGCAGGCCGCTCAACGCTATAACCGCGTCATCGAGACAAGGATACGCGGATCGCTCTTTAGTAGTGGTGGTAATAATGAAAAAAAGCTCGGTCATGTGAGCAGACGGGTCCGCGCCCTACGTCCTTATTTCTTGCTGCAAGCTTACACGTTGGGCCGAGGCGGATGGAAAAGAAGGACTGAGGCAAGGCAAGTGCGAATTGTCCTACAAGAGGCACCCAGGTTCGTCTGCAGCGTCCCGACGGTGCGCTAGCACTCGAATCTCATTCATCATCGAACAGTACTGGCCTGGGTTAGAGAATCCGAGCCGGGAAAGTCAGCGAAATCAATCACAGGTAGTATGACTGGGCGACGACAGGCCATGGGCGTTCGGCCAGTCGCGGAACATCATCGATTAGACCGTGGTGGACAGATGTCAAAAGAACAAGATGCGGCGCTGGATCGCGCAGGATTGACGGCGGGTTTGATCGCCGCGCTGTCGTGGGGAATGACGGGAACCTTCGTTCATCTCGTCACGACGGCCTCCCCAGGGATGATCACCCTCTGCAGACTGGTGGTATCGGCATTGGTGCTCGCTGCCGTCTCGATGCTGCGGCGGAATGAAACACGAAGGCCGGCGGCGCCCTGGTTGGCCGTGGCGGCAATGGCTGCCTATTACGTTTTCGCCACTGAGGCGTTCACGCGTTCACCGGTGGTCGAAGTTACTCTATTGGTGGGATCTTCACCTTTAATCGCGGTTTGCTTCGAACGCATCATGGGCCGGCCTGTATCGCGCATTCGACTCTTCGGAGTCGTGATCGCCATGGCCGGGCTTGCCGGCTTTGTGATACCCGGCAGTCGATATTCATTCACTTCTGTCATCGGCGATGCATTGGCGCTAGCGGCGGCGGCTGTCTCCGCTGTATACGTGACCCGGCTTCGCGCGGCCGCGAGCGCGGGAAATGCGCCGGATGGTGTGGCGGTAGCGGCGCGCGCCTCGATCGTGGGCGCGATTGCCAGCATGGTCTTGCTGGCGATCCGCGGGTTCGATTCGCTATCGAGGGTTTCCACTCACGACTGGTGGGTTTTGGTGTTGCTAGGCGCGTTCTCAACGGCCATTCCGACTGCAGCGTACAGTGAAGCGTCGAGACGCCTGCCCGCCACGGTAACCACCAGTCTTACACTCTTGACTCCGCTTTTCGCTGCTGTGTTCGCCGGCTTTCTGCTGGGCGAATGGCCGATTGCAGCGCGAGTACCGGGAGGGGTCTTGGCTTTCGCCGGCATCTGCATCGTCGTCCTGCGCCAATAGTTGCATAGAAGCCAGACTCAATGAAGTTTGGGCCCTCATCGGCGGTCAAGACAATTCCACACGCGATGTCGCTTTTCGCAGTTGGACTGCGTCTATATGGATATAGCAAACCCTCCTTATGGAATTTACGTGCCTCTACCGATCGAGCCATGCCGCAACACCCGAGCCATCGCGACAGCGCTCACGTGCAATCGATGGACAATAGCCATCGCTGGGGCCGTGGTCATGATGATGATCGGCACGGTCTATTCCTGGGCGATCTTCACGCAGCCTTTGTTGGTCGCCTATCGGTGGGACTTAACGGTTACGACCTGGACCTATTCCATCGCCAATTTTTCCCTGGCCGCCGTCGGCGCCGTCGTCGGTGGCTTCTGGCAGGACAAGGCCGGCCCACGTAATGTTGCGATCGTGGGGATGGCGCTTTGGGGAGGCGGCAATGTACTTGCTGGTCTCGGCACACCGATCTTCGGTGCGCCTTGGTTGTACGCAAGCTATGGACTGATCGGCGGTATTGGCGCCGGAATGGCTTACATCACCCCTCTCGCAATGGTGACCAAATGGTTTCCCGATAAGAAGGGACTCGCGGGCGGTCTGGTCGCCGGTGCTTTCGGCCTTGGGGCGTTTGCCTACAATCAGTTCATTCCGCGGTTGCCGGGTTTTCACCAAGCTGCGGTGCACGCGGGCGGCTTTATTGCCGCGGAAGCTGCGGCCAGAGCGGCCCACACGCCGTTTGATCCTGCGATGTTATCGGCGGCGCAAACGCTTACCGCCGCGGACATCGGCGCCGTGATGCAGGTATTTGTCATGTCCGGCCTGGTTTTTCTAACCGTCGGTCTCCTAGCCGCTTCACGATTTCGCAATCCTCCACGCGGCTACAGCGTGGCGAGTCGTGCCGTGGGATCACCTTCGGCCAACTGCGGTTACTCACCTTCGCAAGTCGTTACGATGCCGCAGTTTTATCTGCTGTGGATGCAGCTATTTGTCAATGTAATCGGCGGCATCACGATCATTTCGAATGCCGTGTTTATTCTCGCTGACCTGACCAAGCTTTCGGCCGCCGCAGTTGCGCCGCTGTTTGGGCTTGTCAGTGTGTTTAATGCAATCGGTCGCCTGCTGTGGGGCGCAATCTCGGATCGAATTGGCTGCAATCACAGTTTTGCGGCGATGTTCGTCTTTCAGGCGGTAACACTGTTTTTGCTCAGCAACGTTCATGAATTCACCTTCGCCCTCGCGGGATTCTCCGTTATTCTTCTGTGCTGCGGCGGCGGATTCGGAACGATGCCCTCGTATAATGCGCAATATTTCGGCACGCGATTCATGGGGCTGAACTACGGCCTTATCTTATCGGCGTGGGGGCTGGCGGGCCTGGTAGGCCCGATCCTGGTCGCTAGAGCCAAGGATCTGACGGGCTCATTCACAGGCATGTTGCCGATCATCGCCATGGTGCTCTTGATGTCCGTTATCCTGCCATTCATAACAAAGAAGCCGCAGCCGCAGGCCGGCATCGGCCTGCAACCGTCAAACAATGCGACATTGGCGTGATTGCTTGTCTCGATCGCCCCGAGTCGATTGGCCCGCACCGGATTGAGCCAGCCGCAGCGTTGAATCGGTAAAAATAAATGGCACTGACCGCCGCCTTATGTCCGCTTTCACTCCTGATTTACGGTCTTCTTAGTGGGCGTTACTAATCTTAATCATGCGGAGTGAATTAATTATGCGTCTCCCATCACGAATGACAATCGCGATTGCGGTAACGGCGGCGACCATAGCCGTTTGTGCTCTCGGCATCTATGCGGAGCTCGCCGGGCGGACTCCGACCGCCGAACAACAGGTTGCGAATCTGAGGCCCGCCGGCGCGCATGACTAGCCTGGAATCACCTCATTGCGTGCGCACACGATCAATCCAACTGTCCCCCGTGTACATGCGCATCGGTCGGCCGCTTTCCTCGACGAATCGCACCACCTCGCCAACCACCCCGCCGCCTGTCGGTGCGAGGAAGCGAAATTTGCCGCCGCCAAGTGGTTCGAGCGTACCGGGATCATCCAAGTTTGGCCCGTTGGGATTAATGATGACCAACTTCTTGTTAAGTAGCACGACCTGTTGATCGCCATTGCGCCCGCGGTAAAGCCCTGCAAAGCGCTCCCAGGCGGGGTCCCATTGCACGGTCGCTGGCTTTGCGCTGGCAGCATTCGCCGCCTTCGCCGTGGCTTGGCCCACGGTGGCCATTAATTGCTGCGCGATGTCGCCGGGATTTGAGTCATTGGTGTTCGTAAGCACGATCACTCCGACTTTATCGTCGAGCTGGATGAGCGTCTGAGTCGTATTACCGGGATAGCCGCCACCGTGCCCGATATAGGTCCTATCCTTGACGCGTTTGACGTCAAAACCGAGACCTGTTCCGGCAGTCCAATTCTCTTCCACCGAACGCACGCGTAGCATTTCGCGCCACGATCCGCTGCTGACGATTTGCGCTCCGCCGCGCGGGCCGCGGCGGAACTGTGCCGATATGAACTTCGCCATGTCCTCGACATTCGAGGTAAGTCCTGTCGCTGCAGCCATACCGCGCGAATCTACGAACGGGAGTACTTCGCGAGTGCCGTCCGGCATTCGCCGTCCGTACGGTACAGCCAATCCCAAAATGTCCCGATCTACACTCGAGGCGTCCATGCCAAGTGGCTTGAATATGTTGCGCTCAACGTAGACAGACCACCGCTCCCCACTCACTTTCTCGACGACCTGCCCGGCAACGGCATAAGCAAGGTTGGAGTACTTCCATCGTACCGACGGAGCAAAGGCCGCCTGTCTATCTGCATAGAGGCGCTGAAGTTCATCGGTGCTCGGAAATTTGTACGAAACCCAGTGGTCTGAAGCTTCGCGCTGCAAGCCGGAACTGTGTGATAGCAACTGTTCGATGGTGATTGGACCATCGTCGTCGCCGGCAGGCTTTGCCTTGAACCAGGGCAGGTACTTCACTACCGGATCGTCGAGGCCCAGCTTGCCTTCTTCGCGCAACTGCATGATGGCGATGGCGGTAAATAACTTGCTGTTGGACGCCATGCGAAACTTGGTGGTCGCAGTCATCGGAACCTTTGCTTTGAGGTCCGCGAATCCAAAACCTTTCGACCAGATCAGATCCTGGTTACTAACCACACCAACCGCAACCCCTGGTAGTCCTCGATAGGCGATTTGTTCCTCGATCCAAGCCGAAAATAGGCGTTCGGCACCAAGAACGTCAGGGTCACCGGCTACGCTCGCTGCATTGGCCGTCGCAGCCGGCGTCTGAGCGTGCGCCGGAAACGCAAGAATGCCGGTCAAGATTGTCAGGCTGATATGGCTAGCGACTCGGGCTGCAGGGAACATGGCGCGACTTCCTGAGGCTAAAGGGTGGAGAAGGATAACCTAACGAGCCCGCGGTGTGACGATCGGTCGCCTCGCGCTCGCCGCGCGACCGAGTCAGCGATTAACTGTTGCGCTAGCGTACGCGTCGCCATTCTGAGACGGGCCCGAAGTGCGGCCAATCTCGCTAAACTCAAGCGGCGAAGCCAACTGAAACTGTTGCAGGAGTTATCAATGTCTCCCATCTCTCACGTGGTCATTATTACCAAAGAGAATCATACCTTCGACAATTACTTCGGTGCCTTTCCCGGCGTGGAGGGCGCAAGCCTTCCTCACGCCATCGATCCGCACCCGGATCAAGGGCATGGTCACGACGCCTGGCTCAAAAACAAAGGCGCCGGCGGCATTACCGGTTCAGCAAAGATGCAGTACACAGTGACGGACATCCCCGCCTACTGGGCCTTTGCCCAACAGTACACACTGTGCGATAACTATTTTACGGATGTTGCTAGCCAGTCCGAGCCCAATCATTTGTTTCTAATCGCTGCGGATTCCCCTGTAATTGACAACAGCAGCCACGGACGCAACTATCAGCCGCAACCCCCGTTCGACATCCCCAGTCTTCCGCAGACCCTCGCCACCGCGGGCCACACTTGGCGCAACTACGCGGAATCGAACTCATCCTATTTTCATCACATAAAGGCACTCCAAGGCAATCCGTGGAATGTTCCCAGTTCTCAGTTCGACACCGACGTCGCGAAAGGATTTTTACCCGACGTCAGCTGGCTGTATGCGCCGTTTGGCGATAGCGAACACCCCGGCAGCCAGACCGTCCATCAGGGAGCCCAGTGGACTGCGCAGCGGGTGCTCAATGTAGCGAACAGTCCGCTCTGGGCCAGCACAGCGATTATCATTACCTGGGATGACTGGGGCGGGTGGTACGATCATGTGGCTTCGCCCAATCAATCGCAGTGGACTGGAAAAGGTCCGGCCGGTTATCAAGGATCCCAGTTTCGCTTTGGGCCTCGCGTCCCGTGCCTCGTCGTGAGCCCTTACGCGAAGCAACAGATCAATCATCAGTTCTATTCTCACGCCAGCGTGGTGAAATTCTGTATTAGGCTGTTCGGGTTGACCGCGTGGAAGGCACCCGCGCTGGCCAAAGGCGATCCTGCCGGGGATCTTTTTGAGTGCTTCAATTTCGCCGCCCCCCCGCGCCTTGCTGTTCCTTCGATCAAACCGAAGTGATAACCGACGTAAGAAATTACAAAGGGCTACAACGGTGCAAACAACCGCTGTTGGGTGGTAGCCGCATGCTGCCGTAGTGCTTTCGCGGAGGGGATCGACGGATCTTGTTGTTATAGGGGAGGCAGAATCCGGCAATCTTACAAATCGGGAAGATTAATGTTCCGGGCTGAATCTAGGGAGTTCTTTCGTGGGATAATCCGCGGCCGCGGACTCATTGAGGTCTCGAGTAGATAGTCGCGGCGTCGGGTAACGATAGGAAGAACTTGGATGGAAACCATTTTTGTTCCAGTGATTTGTAACTCGTGTAAACGACACAGTGTCGTGTCATTTGCGCGGACAGAACTCAAGCGCCGGCTCGCGAGCAGCGATTCCATCGAATTGCGCTGCGCGTACGATGACCATACTTGGCATGCGTCCTCTCGGGAGCGTGATCGAATATTGAAATTGGCGCGCGAAAATGACGCCCTAGAGCATATTACGCTGAGGCGCTCGGGAATTTTCAATCAGGATAACGTTGCGTTTTGACCGGCTTTGATTGCAGTAAAGCGTGACGGCGACTCTAGAAAAGGCAACGTCGCTTGACTACTCCAACCCCGTTCGCCACCAAAACACCGGCTGGCCTCGCGCCTCCGCCGCTGAAACCCGCCTCTTTTCTAAAGACCATTCGTGCATCCAGGGAGAACCCATTTGAAATTATTCCCTTAGCGGCCTACGAGCAGCCAGTCTATTTATCAAAATCGCCGCTCGGAAAGATCCTCATGGTCAATGATCCGGAAGGCGTACGTCGAATACTTTTAGATAACGTTGCCAACTATCCAAAAAACGACTTGGAGATCGAATTCTTTTCCGCCATGTTCGGCGAGGGGCTGCTGAGCGCGCCTTTTGCTAAGTGGCGGACCCATCGCAAGGTGATGGCACCTTCATTCGGCATACGCACCGTAGAATCGTATGCACCGGCGATGGTGGACGCCACGGTTGCCTTTGCGCGGCGCTGGGATGCGCAGCCCGACTTTTCGGAAGTTGACATCGCAGCGGAAATGAACGCGCTGACTCTGAAGATCATATGCCGTACGATGTTTTCCTCGGACGCGGAGGAATTGGCTGCATGCGCACACGCTGCGCTCGACTTCGCACAAACGTCGATGGAGTTCGGCCTGCTGGACGTCTTGCCGGTGCTTGGTCCGTGGCGAATCAAGCGAACGGTAAATGCCATACGCGAACACTTCAGAGGCATGGATGCGGCCATCTATCGGTTAATCAATGAGCGCGAAAAAATTCGCGATGAAGCGCCTAAAGACTTTCTTACCCGTTTGATCGTCGCGAAGGATCCTGACAATGGCATGGGATTGACTGCTACCGAGGTACGTGACGAGGTGATCACCATTTTTATGGCGGGCCACGAGACTACCGCCGTCACCATGACCTGGGTGTGGTATCTGCTATCGCAGAACCCCGCCGAAGAGGCGAAGCTGCACGAAGAATTCGATGCGGTGCTCGGTGGTAGAGACCCTACGGTGGAGGACTTACCCAATTTACGTTACGCGCGGATGATCATCGAAGAAGCGATGCGCCTATTTCCTCCGGCACCGGGCATGTCGATTCGACAGGCGACAGAAGCCGACGAAGTATGCGGGTTCAAGGTCACGCCGGGACTGCAGGTGTTGATATCGCCCTGGATACTGCACCGCCATCGCCGTCTCTGGGACAATCCGGAACGCTTCGACCCCACTCGATTCACCAAGGAAGCGAGTGAAAAGCGCCCGCGCTTTTCGTATCTGCCCTTCGGCGGGGGACCTCGAGTCTGCATCGGCGCGACGCTTGCTTTAACCGAGGCGACCTTGATCCTCGCGGTTCTCGGACAGCGATTTCGCCTTCGCCTCAAGGAGCAGCAGGAAATCAAACTCCAAGCCCGCATCACATTGCGCCCCAAGAATGGAATGGTGACCGTTTTGGAGCGGCGCCCCGCAAGAGGTCGCAGGGTCCTTCTGACTAGATCATAGACCGCCCGCTCTGGCACCATCTCGTGCGGAAACCGCCAAAGCGCTTTTGATAGCGAACGGAAGCCTGGGACGGAAACAAAAAATCCGTCCCTAGAATCCCGGGGGCCTTGCTGAGGCTACGCCAAAGTAGCGCTCCAACTCGAGGCCAACCCTGCCCAGCGTACCTTCATCGAAGAGTCTTCCGATCAACGTAATGCCGTGGGGTACGCGCCGCGGAGGGTGGAACGTGGGCAACGGGTGCCGAGGATCCGGAGCCCAATCGCTTCGAGCCTCAGATACTTCCACGAAGCCGGCGCGGATCGTCAAAGACGGGTGACCGGTGAAGTTCGTGATCGTGAGCATTTCGTCGCGCAGCGATGGCACGAGCAGCATGTCGACTTGGGAAAACAAGCGTGCCATTTCCACGGCCACCTTACGTCGCATCCGATCCGTCTGCACATAATCTACGGCGGATAAAAATCTCGACTGCCTAAATATATTGGGCCATGCATCCGGCACTTGCATTTTGAGCTGGTCGAGACCGCCGCTGAGGGTCAGGTCTTCGAAGGCCGCGGCGGCCTCGGCAAATAGAATTAGGTCCAGCGAATCGTATGGCCAATCGGGTATTGATACTTCGACCAGTTCCAGGCCAACTTTTCGAGCCACCTGCAGCGCAGTGCGATCTACCTCGGTTGCTTCACGCATCCAATTGGGAAAGTACCCCACCCGAAGTCCTTTGATCGGGGCGTGGGCATCGTAGTCAAGATCGCACGCGATGCTAGCCGTATCGCCGCCGTCCGGGCCTGAAATGGCGTGCAGCACGAGCATCGTATCCTCCACGCCACGCGTCATCGGTCCCAGCTTGTCAAGAGACCAACAGAGCGTCATCGCTCCTGTGCGCGCCACCCGCCCGAAAGTAGGACGCAATCCGTTGACTCCGCATCGCATGCTGGGGCTCACGATGCTGCCTCCGGTTTCGCTGCCGATCGCGAACCCAACCAACCCTGCCGCGGTCGCCGCGCCGGGTCCTGCGCTGGATCCTGAAGCACCTTCCTCGAGAAGCCACGGATTCATTGTCTGGCCCCCGAACCAGATGTCATTCAATGCCAGCGCGCCCATGCTCAGCTTGGCGACCAGCACGGCGCCCGCCTCATGCAAGCGCCGCACGACGAAAGCATCGGAGACAGGAACACGATCCTTGAACGGCTCCGCGCCATACGTGGTTCGAATACCAGCCGTATCCAGCAGATCTTTCGCACCCCACGGGATGCCATGAAGGGGGCCGCGATACCTGCCCGCGGCAATCTCGGCATCGGCCTGTTTTGCCTGGGTGTGCGCCAACTCCGCAGTCAAGGTAATGACGCATCTGAGACTAGAGTCGAGCCGCTGCAAGCGATCGAGATAAATGTGCGTAAGCCGCTCGGACGAAAGCTGCCGCTGCTCGATCCATCGCGACAACTGCGCCACCGAGGCAAAAGCAATGTCCTCGTCGCGCTGCGGCAAGCGCTCGGATTTTAACTCGGAACGAACAAAATGTCGGTGTAACTCCAGTTGTCGCGCCCCCGGCAGCCGCGGATCCCAGCGGGATGCGGGGCCTGCGTTTTCTTCAAGCAGCAGCTTTTTGGGACCAGTGCGGCGCTCGTAAAGCGGTGCCATTGCCACTGGCCAGCTAGCAGCGGCTTGCTTCAGTTCGGCACCGCTCAATTCAACGCGCACGAGTCTTTGGGCTGCGGCAAATGTAGACGCTGATACCTCCGGCCCCGCCGGAGGTGCAGTCGCGAACGCGGAAGGCGTGCCGGGTTGCGGGCTCGGCGGGAAAGCCGCCGGTGCGTCGGGCGGTGCAATTGCCGCGCTATGACGGCTTGCGGCAAGGGTCGCGAGCACTCCGAGCGAAGTATGGGTTAGAAATTCTCTTCGCGATTTTCCCATGTTGCCTCCAGATACAGTGAACGCGGCGCTACCCATTCCGGCGTTTGGATTTTCCCACACGTCGTGCCGCGCACATAGGAGAAACACCGAGATGTTACCGGTCTGCAGATATGTCGAGAAACTCTAGGAAGGTTTTTGCCCGCCTCATCTACCGAAACTTCATCGGGATCGCGTCGGCGAAGGGATACAGCGAAAAGTATGGCTTAGCCTCCTCAAGCACCCGATGGAATGAAGGCCTCTCGGTAAGTCTGTCCAGATAGGCCTTCAAGTGGGCGTGCTCGCCGGCAAACGGCTCGATGCTGCTCGCAAAAAAAAGCGCCGGGGCCGCGGCGCAATCGGCCATGCTAAAGCCGCGGCCTGCGATCCAAACCCTGGATGCCATATGGCGATCAACCATACCGTATGCCGTTTTCAGCGTGAACCTTTCTTTAGTCGTGTCCCCTTTGGCGCCGCGCATGCGATCAGCGACAAGTTGCTGCACCGGCACTTGAACGTAATTGTCGAAAATGCGGTCCCAGAGACGCACCTCGAGCGCCTCGTCCCAGTCATGCGGAATCAACGGGTCGGCAGCGAAGTAGCGATCTAAATACTCGATGATGATGCTGGCTTCTGCCAGATCGCGTTTGCGGGCATGATCGCGGATAACCGGAAACTTGGCGAATGGCCACATTGCTTGGAGCTCCGCCCGATCAACATCATCCGCAAGATTGATGACCCGTTTTTCGAATTCGACGCCATTTTCATAAAGAGCGATGAGTACCTTATGACAGAAGGAAGCCAATGGGTGATAGTAAAGAGACAGCAGCATTTTCAAGCCCTCAGAGTAAGCCCGGCGCAATCGCACGAGCACCGGGATAAGACGAAGACGCCACCCTAAATTCTTGATTGACCCCTTGCGCGCACTTGGAGTATGGACGATTCTCTGACCGTATGTATAACAGCAAGGCGCGTCGTACCCGGCCCACGGCCGCGCTACTTTGCTTCATTCAATTTGCATCCGCCATGAGCGTGCACGCCGGCGGGGAGATCTTTCGTGACGTAGTGTTCGATCAATATTCGGAGGAATCGAGAAGTGCTGAGCTTTCCCGGCGAATGTTCAGCCCTCTTACGGCGATTCAACTCGATCGGCAGATTGCGCTCACAGGAAAGAAAGTCATCGAGCAGCCTATCAAGCTTGCCGAAGAGAAATTTATAGTTTACGTGCCCTCCCCAATTCCTACCCCTGGCTTTGGGGTGCTGGTATTTGTGCCACCGTGGAAGGATGCGCGATTGCCGCCCGGCTGGACAGCTGTGCTGGATCGATTCGGCATCATTTTTGTGAGTGCAGACCGGTCCGGCAACGACGAAAGCGTCCTCGATCGCCGAGAACCTCTGGCGCTGCTCGCTGCGCATAACATCGCGCGGCGCTATCCGGTGGACCCAAAGCGCGTCTACATTGGCGGCTTCTCGGGCGGCGCTCGCGTCGCGCTGCGTTTGGCTCTTGCATATCCAGACCTATTCCACGGAGCCATTCTCAATGCCGGTAGCGATCTGATAGGCAACTCGCAAATTCCGATACCCACCAAGGACTTGTTTCTACGGTTTCAGAGCGCGCATCTGGTCTACGTCACCGGAGAGGGAGATTCGCTGCAGCTCAATAACGACTTGGCTAGCATGCATTCCTTGAAAAAATGGTGTGTCTTCGATGTGCAGGCTCACAGCGAGCGCTCTGCCAACCACGAAGTTGCCGGTTCAACAGCGCTTGCCTGGGCGCTGGGCAACCTGCTGCATGACGAACCGCCCGACCCCAAGAGACTCACCGCTTGCAGACTGGCCATCGAAAAAGAACTGAATCTGAAGATGCAGGAGGTGGAATCGTTAATCGCAGCCGGTCAAGACGATGAGGCACAACGACTGCTGATTAAAATCGACGAACACTTTGGCGGTTTGGCTGCGCCCCGCAGCGTCGAGCTAACCCATCAACCGGTCGTCAACTCCCGCTAACTTTGTCGACGTCGAGCCTGCTGGTTGGCATACATTGCGATCACCTGGTCTACAGGTTCATCAATATCGGCAAGGGAAGATTCTATGTTTTTTGCGACCTGCGCGAGCGAGTCCGGCTCCGGAACGTCCGAGAGCATTATGCGACCCCGCGAAACGACTTCCGCCACGCCCGCAAGCCCTATGTCGGTGAAGGCGGCCTCGGCCGCTGCCAATTGCTTTAGGGGGTCTTCGCGCAACTGCTCCGATAGCGTGCAATTTCGAGCGGAGGCCCAAAATTCGCATGCCGTAAAGAGGATTCGATCCGAGTGGCTCGGCCGGGCTGATCCTGTAGCGGCCGTGGTAATGACATCTAACAGCACCGTGCTGGTATCAATCTTGTGTCCTTCCCAATGTGCCATTTCACACCTTTTATCAGAGCCCGCCTCAAGAAGGCTCGCTGTTTGACAATATTCGATCTGCGCCAACCCGACTTTATGATGCAAAGTCTGCAGTACTTATTCAATCAGTACAAATGTGTAGGCATTCCCTATTTTTTCTAGCGTTTAAGCCGGACGACCCAACAGGGCGCCCGAATGATCAGGAAAAGCCCCTGCAACCCAAAATAAAGTTACGGCGTGCGCTCGCGGCACTTCGCAGATGTCTCTTCCCCCCGGAATAACGCGGCCGAAGCGTTTCAGCTCCATCGCCACGGGCTAGCGGCTGCCTGTCGCGCTGCAGGAGCGCGACAGAGTCAGCCTTGAAAGGGCCACAAAGACATCTTTGACTACAGCGCTGCGTTCGTCAACTAAACCAGGTTTCGACAACGAGGCTTTGCCGCACCGCGGCACAAAACCTGCGCACCGACTGTCGGGACGATCAATCGTCCTTCTTTACCTTTATGTGGTTATGAACGGCCGTTACGTGCTCGGTGTTTCGTGCAATCGTCCCAGCTTCCTCTGCCGCTTCCTTTGTTCGAACCTTTCCTGTCAGCCACACGACTCCATCTTTGTCCGTGTCGACGTGAACGCGCCCCATGCTGGTGATATGTTCACCGGCCAATTTCGCCTTGATTTTCGCTGTGATCGCAGAGTCTTTTACAAATGCGCCCGGGTGCGCACGATCTGCATCAGAGTCTTGCGCTGTGGCAAGCACCGTGATGCCGAACGAAGCAGCGAGTGCGATACAGGCGATCGCAGATATTTTTTTCATGTGGATTCCATTTTACGAAGGTACCGCATTATCGTCAATGCGTGCGGCCGGGTCTGTGCGTTAGCGCACGATGAGAACCACGGCTAAGGTGGCACTCGCCACCTCGACGTTTGGCAGGCCTTAAGCCTGCTACCACCCAGCGCCTCGTTCCAAACGGCAGTTTGATGCTTCATCACACCGCAAAGAGCGCGCCCTGCTGGCTTGCTCTAAGCTGCCGCAACATTCGAAAACAGCAGAAGCGCGGGGATGAGGCTGCAAACCGCACGAATGATCAGGATTTTCATCGGCGTTCTCCGCAATTTTTCAGTTGGCAACGGGCAGTGGACGCGCTTTTATGCCGAAAATCAACCGGCGAAAATACTGTCACCGCAACGAAATGCAGCGTAACCGTTGAGGATGATTTGTGGCGATACTGCATCGCGACATCGATAGTCGCAGCGCGCAAGGAGAATCCCCTGTTCAAATATTTGTCGCTGCGGCCGCTGCGTTGTACGTGTCTACGCCAAGAGCCTTTTCCTTCGCATTGGTGGACAAGGATCCCGCGGTTATCCCCGATTTGTGCGAGTCGTTGTCACCAATGTAACCGGTGCCATCGTGCCTAAATAGACCCGCGGTCCTAAGCATAGGAGGCGGCACCCTGCCGCATACAGCTGAAATTTGGCGTCATAAGGAGGATAGAGAAGTCTCCGCTGCACCCAATAATTTCTGGCGGTGCTCTTAGCCTCGGGACATAATCAACCGGCATGCCCGCCAAGTCCACATCCATCGACATCGCCTATTTGGCTGGGGTCTCTCAATCCACAGTTTCGCGCGCGCTGCGCGGCAGTCCTACCGTCAACGAGGAGACTCGCAGGCGCATTGAGGAAATCGCACGTAAGTTAAATTATACCGTCGATAAAAATGCCTCTAATTTGCGCAGCCAGCACTCGAATACCATCGCGCTGCTGTTCTTCGAAGATCCGACGCCGGACGATTCGCTTATCAATCCGTTTTTCCTGTCCATGCTCGGACACATTATTCGGATTAGTGCGCAGCGCGGTTACGACTTGCTGATCTCGTTCCAAGATCCGGCGAGCAATTGGCATGTGGCCTACGAGGACAGCAAGAAGGCCGACGGCATCATCCTGCTGGGTTATGGCGACTATGTGGAGTACAGGGCCCGGCTGGAGCAACTGGTTGCGCACGGTACACACTTCGTGCGCTGGGGCGCCGTGATGGATGGACAACCGGGAATCTCAATCGGATGCGACAATTTCCAAGGTGGCTATGACGCCGCAAAACATTTGTTGAGTCTGGGCAGGCGCCGATTGGCGTTTCTCGGCGATGCCTCGAATCACTATCCGGAGTTTCTCGAACGCTACCGCGGCTATGCGGCTGCGATCGAGGAGACGGGCGGTCTCGCCCTGCCGCAATTGCAAATCGATGCATTTACCACCGAGGAATCCGGCTATCTCGCGGCCCGCGAGTTGCTGGTCCGAAACGAGTCCTTCGACGGGATTTTTGCAGCGTCGGATCTGATCGCCATTGGAGCTATGCAGGCGCTTAGAGATGAGGGCGTCCGCATTCCTGCCGACGTCGCAGTCGTGGGCTTCGATGACATCCGTTCGGCGAGCCTCGCCAACCCGCCTCTGACAACCATCATGCAGGACACTCGCCGTGCGGCAGAAGTCCTGGTCGATACCTTATTGAAGTTGATTTGCGACGAACCGGCAGCGTCAATGGTGTTTCCGGCCCGTTTAGTGGTTCGACAATCATGCGGGGCGCTCGATCAGAGCGTGAAGCCGCGTCGGATCGGCGACGCGCAACACAAGAGCGCCGGAAATTAGAAAGCTTATCCCGCCGATGGCGAGCGCGTATATGGGCGCGCCGCCGAAAAGCCACTTAAGCAGTAAGCCAAGCACGCTCGCCGCCACCAACTGCGGGATGACGATGAAAAAGTTGAATATGCCCATGTATAAACCCATTTTCCGTGCGGGCAAACTGTCCGACAACAGCACGTAAGGCAGCGACAAAATGGACGCCCATGCGATGCCGACACCAACCATTGATAGCAGCAGCCAATAAGGATTGCGGATCACCAGGAAAGATAGCAGGCCGACCCCGCCGATCCAGACATTGATCAAGTGGCTGACTCTCAAGCCCACGCGATTCACCAACTTGGGAATGAAAATCGCAGCGACCGCCGCGCAGCCGTTATAGGTCCCGAATAGTACGCCGACCCAGTTGGCGCCCACGTTAAATGCATCCGACTTCGGATCGCTCGAGCCAAAATGCACCTGCGACACCGCCGCGGTGGTGTAAATCCACATGGCAAAGAGTCCCAGCCAGGAAAAGAATTGCACCGGTGCCAGGCGGCGCATCGTATCCGGCATCTCCTCGAGATCGCGCATCACCGTGCTGAATCCGCCGCGCCCCGGCGCGAAACCATGAGCAAGCAATGCAAGGCCCCATGCCAGCGCGCCGGCGCAGAGCAAATATAGCTGTCGATCCAGCCCAAAACTTAAAATCGCGGCCACGCCGAGTAGCCCGCAACCGCTCCACAGCATGCCGCGCAGCCGCCCCGAAGCATGGGAAGTGGTCAACAATGACGCCGGTGGTAATGCATCGCTGAAAGATTGCAACTCCTCAGGAGGATATTCTCGGGTGCGCAGAACCGTCCACAGCATGGCCAGAAGCAGCACCAATGCCCCGGCGTCAAAGGCGTAGCGCACCGTGGCCGGAGTCACGGCCTGCCCGGTCGCATCCGCACCGCTGTTACTGATGCCAAAATGCGCCAAGATCCAAGGCAAGGCACTTGCCACCACGGCCCCCACGCCGATGAAAAAGCTTTGCATCGCATAGCCTAATGGGCGTTGCGGCGGAGCCAGCTGGTCGCCGACAAAGGCGCGAAAGGGCTCCATCGCGATATTGATCGAGGCATCCAGCACCCACAGCAGTAAAGCCGCGAACCATAGTGCCGGTGCGCGCGGCATGAGCCAAAGCGCCGTCGCTGCCAGTACAGCCCCGGTAACAAAGTATGGCTTGCGGCGGCCCAGCCGCGTCCAGGTTCGATCGGAGAAGTAACCGATTACCGGTTGAACCAAGAGCCCTGTCAGCGGCGCCGCAATCCACATGATCGGGATTTGGTCCAGATCGGCGCCCAGCGATTGAAAAATCCGGCTGACATTGGCGTTCTGCAAGGCAAATGCAAATTGCAGACCCAGAAAGCCGAAGCACATGTTCCAAATCTGAACAAACGTAAGCGTAGGTTTGGATGGCTTGTCCACGCTGATGCTGTTACGGGCTGTCGCCACTAATACGATCGATCTGGGCCGTCGCAATGTCGGCACGATTGAGTGCGCCCGTTTGACCGCCCTCTCCTCCTGTGTAACGCGCAAAATGACTCAGGTACGACATGTTCACTCCATCCCGGATTCGCAGCTCGCAAGCCGCATTGCCGCTGGCCTTGAAGAAAAACCCCGTCGAAAGTCCCCATGAGCCTGCTTCCGCCAAGTGCGGCATCGCAACGCTCCCCGTCTGTTCCGCCTCACTGCCGCATCGCGCTGTCACCGTTTTGACCGCTGCGGTAATCCCGGTATTGATGGGTCCATGAAAATTCGCATACTTGAGCGCAACGCGATACCACCCTGATGCACTGGGAGCAAAGCTCGATCGTAACTCCTGAGAGGGTAAACCCCAATCGACATAGCGCGCGACCCCGTCCAGGGCGCGGGAAGGTGTGCCGTCATTGGGCTTAAGTTCACCATAGGTTGGCGCGGATGTGCAGGTTTCGCGACCGGACAGCGAGGTGAGCCCGGTATCCTTAAAGCGTTGCGTCAGTGAATAGCAGACGATTCCCTGATCGCGCACCGATTGGTCGACGAATTGCCCGCGGCCCGCATCTGCGCTCAATAGACGCCCATTTCGATAAAGCTGCACGCTGGCTTCCGGAGCTATACCGGCCCAAGTCAGAGTCACCGTGGCGTCCGTCAATTTCATCGCCGGCGCGGACGGGGATGGCGGTGCAAAAACCCGACGCCGCTGCGCCGGTGTGAGATCGTCCGAATTACCGAAGGGGATTCTTGTGATCGTCTGCGCCGCTCCGGAAGCCGCAGGCCGCATCGCCACCAGCAACTCGTTGGATTGTTTCGGGCGCAGTCGGTTCAGGTTGAAGGCCGATCCGGTCATTTGCTTGCCGTTGAGCGACAGCGACTGCGCCTCGAGCCAGCCGGTCGATGGTAAAACTTGCGGCAATTTCAAGGTGACATTCAACAGTTTGCCGCCGACTTGAACATCATGAAGCGACATTAAGCGCTGGCCGGCGAACAGCGAATGGACGAGGCGGGCCGGCAGCCAAGACTTGATCGATACCCGCCCGTCGTGCACTTGCAGACCCCAGAAGGTGTCGAACACCATGTTGAGGTAGCCCGCGACCGACCACAGTTGGCGCCGGGAGTTAATCACGGGCCCCGACAGCGTCCCGTCTTCGAATCGGACCGCTTGCGTCAAAAACTCGAAGTTTTCCATATTCGACAACGACAGAGCGGCTCCGCGAATCAAGGACTCAGCCAACTCGCTGCCCAACTCTGGCTGTTTTGCCGTCTTCGAGGCCCGCAGCGCGTAAGCGGTGACGAAGGGCCAGATGGCGCGATTGTGATAAATAGCGATATCGGGCTGTTCCGGCCAGAGCACCGGCGGGCCGGCCGCGCTGACCGGATAGTGCTGCAAAATGGCCCGAGCCTGTTTCTCATCTGCGATGCCGTGAATGATCGCGAGCGACAGCCCCAACAAATCATAAGAGTTCGATGGAACCGAATTCGGCGGCGCGCTCAAATAACTCGCATAGAGACCGTCCTGCGCCTGCCAGAAGCGCGCATTGATCACGCGGTGCAAATCGTCGGCCCAGCGAAGGTAGCGCGCCGCGCCCGGTGCGCCCGACGCTTGAGCCAATTGCGCTGTTCGACGCAGCGCGATCAGATGCAGGACATTCGTTGACAAGGCGTAACCCGAGGCGATGCTCGCCACGTCGTTGCGGCTCCACGCGGGGTAGTTTTGTTCGCGCCAATCGAGGAACGAGGTTTCGCCGCGATACAAGCCCGCGTAAGCATCGAATGCAAAGGCGCGATCCTGTTCCACCGTATCGCGGGCAACGGCATAAAGTTTCGCAGCTGCGGCCGGCCGTTCATCTTTGGGCAGGTAGTCAAGCACCTCGCTCGCGGCGGTTATCCAGACCACTCTATCGGTGCTGACCGGCCAGCTACCTCCGCTTCCCGTATCCTGCGCCACCACGCTCACCGGTTTGAGCTGACCGCGTAATAAGTCAGCCCGTAACCCTGATGTTTTGAACAACAATGAATTCAGAGCACGCTTAGGATCGATGGCCGCAAGGCCAAGATCGATCGAGTAGGAAATGTCTCGGGTCCAAACATAGGGCCACTTCTCGCCCGTATTGAAACAAACACAATCGATGGGCTGACCATTGTTGAACGAGTCATCGCGAATCTGTGATACTTCGTCGAGCTTCTCATCAGCAATGCTTAAGGCGAACAGGGCGTCGAACATGAGGTTGCCGCTGCGCAAGTAGGGCCTTCCCGCCGGCTCGGAAACCAATCGATCGCTCGGGCCGGCATTGGCTGTCTTCGAGAATTGATAGCTACGTCGCGTGCCGGCGTGCTGTCCGGCGCCGTCCGTTTCAAGCCGCACGGATACGTGCTGATCTCGCCACCTTAGCTCGCCGACAGGCTTAACCGATCTGACTCGCCGCGTAATAGACAAACGCGCAGGACCCCGTTGATCACCGATCCGCAGTTGCAGCGTACCGGACACAGGAGCGATGTGATCTTTGAGATTCTTGCCATCGAGGTCAACGCGTGCAGACCCGCTCCAAGCGTGGATGCGCACGTCGATCGCATGCCACCACGGTTGGAATTGGCCTTCACGACCGTCGAACTCGATTACGATCCCTTCGTCGGATTGCGAGCAGCGCACGACTTGCCGCAGAAATCCCTGTTTGCTATACGCCAGGCTGTGGCCGTCGTCCGCATAGATCTCGCCGCGACAATCGTCACCCGGGTAGACATCAAGCGTCAGGGGCCCGCGCGGCGTCTCTGCAGTGCTTTGCACCAGCGGTTGGCGCGGTAAGATCGCGCCTGCCCTGACGAAGATCGGAAGGCGATCGAGAGCCGGCGAAACATTCAATTGTTGGGCTGGCGGTCTGCCAAGCGATGACGAAGCGGCAGCCGTGCTTACTCTTGCACCAGTCCAAAAGTCGTACCAACCGCCGGCCGGCAAGCAGATTGGGTAGGCCGCAGGCGATTCGCCATTCGGTGGCGGCGCGATCAGAAGTCGATCACCCAGTAAAAAAGCCGTCGGCTGCTCGCAAGGTGCGTCGATCGCGTCAGGGAAATCATAGAACAGAGGGCGCATCAGCGGCGCGCCGGTGCGCGAGTTCTCATCTGCCAGCGCATACAAATACGGCATCAATCGATAGCGCTCTTCGATGAATCGACGCCGGATATCCGTATGCACCGGACCGTCCACCCACGGTTCTCGTCTCGGAGCGCCCTTCTCCGAGTGAACCCGAAAAATCGGCATAAAGGCGGCGACTTCAATCCATTTCGTCAACAGCTCGGGGCTTGGCGTGCCGATGAAGCCGCTGACGTCCGCGCCGGCATAGGCGAAGCCGCTCATGCCGAGATTCAGCAGGGTGCTAATGGCGAGATTCAAATGATTCCAGGTCGCATTGTTGTCACCAGTCCACGTGACGGCGTAGCGTTGACCGCCGGCATAGCTCGCCCTCGTCATGACGAAGGCCCTCTCTTCCGGCCGCAGCTGTCGCAGTCCGTCGAAAGTCGCGCGGGAATTTTGCATCCCGTAAATGTTATGAATCTCCTCGTGAGTCGCGGTACGTGGCGCAAATCCGGCTTCCGCGATCCGGTGGCGCGTGTCAAGTGGCATGGTTTTGGTCGGGGTCTTAAACACCGAGGGCTCATTCATGTCATTCCAGAATCCGGAGATACCCCAGGCGACGAAGTTGCCATAGAGCCCTCCCCACCAGGCACGAGTGTCACTCTGCGTGAAATCGGGAAACACCGACGGACCGGGCCAGACTTCGCCCACGTAGATCGAGCCGTCGGGCCGTTTTACGAATCGATCGCCGGCGAGACCGCTGTCATAGGGCGCGTAGCCCTGGTTGGGGGCCTTGGCAATGTGCGGATCGGTAATCGCGACAATTCGCAGACCTTGGCGCAGCAAGTCACTCGCCAGGCCAGGCATGTCGCCAAAAGTGGAAGTATTCGTCGTAAAGGGTCGGTTGCTGCTCTGATAGTCGATATCCAGCCAGATCACATCCGAAGGGATGCGCTCCGAACGAAGCCGTGCGCCAACTTCGCGCACTTCGGCGGCCGACATATAGCTGTATCGAGACTGCTGGAAGCCGAGCGCCCAAAGCGGCGGCAGCGGCGCTTTCCCCGTAAGATCGGTGTATCGTTCGACGACTTTTCGCACGCTCGGCCCGTAGATCACATAATAATCGATTGGACCGCCTGCGGATCCAAACTCAAGGATTTGAGAATCTCGTTTGCCGAAATCGAACCAGCTTCGCCAAGTATTATCGAGGAATATGCCGTAGCTGCCGCCAGGACCCCCGGCCGCGGCGAAAAAGGGAATGGTTTTGTACAAGGGATCCGTGGATTCCTGGAAGTGGTAGGCATCGGTGTTCCAATTGCTGAAGGCCTGGCCTCGATGGTCCAGCGGCCCGGTCTTGTCGCCCAACCCGAAATAATGCTCCGTCGCCGGCGAGACCTTTCGAAGCGTGAACCCGCCGCCGGCGATGTCAATGGCTCGCCCAGCAATATCAGCGCAGATCACGCGGCCCTCCAAGTCGGAAACGATTACGCGCAGCGGCTCCGCTTCGATGCGGACGTCCAATTCGCGGGTGCGAAATTCCGCGACTCCGGACGCCTCAGAGCTCGGCATCGCAGTAACGGAAACGGAGCTGGTTCTCACCCCGGCAGGCACCGCCCACGAAGAGTCCTCGCCAAACTCGCCGGACGCCACGATCCGTACCCGCAAGATATCCTCGGCAATCGCCGTGACTCTCAAGCGGGTTGACCCGCTGCGAACTTCCGCACCATCCTCTCGGGCGATCAGGGTTGAGGCCGCGTCTGCCGAACGGGTTGATGCCGAACCCTCCAAAACGGCCACTACGGCCAGGGCGAGAGCGATCTTTCGAATGATCAGACCAGGCATCGGGCGATGAGACCAGAGAGAGGCGGAAAATGCCACTCCTCCGGCCCGCCCACGGATTCGATCACCTGCCACTTGCGATCGGCTTCAGGTCGCCAGTGTCGTTCGCTCAATCCTAAGTTGAACGCACACAGAAGTTGCTGTCCGGCCAAAATGCGCTCGAACGCCAGAATATCCTCCCGCGCATCGATAAAGCACTGCGCTCCATCGCGCAGCACAGCGCTGCAGCGGCGCAGCCCAATCAGCCGACGCGTGACCGCAAGTTGCGAATCAGGCGCATGCTCCTGGCAATCTACGGCGAGTGAAAAATGCTCCGGGCTGACCGGCAGCCACGGTGCTGCCGTCGAGAAACCGGCATGCGGTGCCGCGGACTGCCACGGCATAGGGGTGCGCGCACCGTCGCGTCCCAAGGTCGCAGGCCAGTTCGCAACGGCTTCTGGGTCTTTCAGGTTTTCGAAGCCGATATCGGCTTGCGGCAGACCCAGCTCTTCCCCTTGATACAAGAATATATTGCCGCGCAAACTCATCAGCAAGAGCATGGCCAGTTGCGCATAGGCAGTGCGATGCTCGGGCGTCGACCAGCGCGTCACCGCGCGCGGAGCATCGTGATTAGAAAATGCCCAGCTGGGCCATCCCATGCCCTCGGTATCCGGCCACGCCTCGAGCGCCGTTCGAACCAGTTCGGGAGTTAGCCGGTCTGCATACAGAAAGTTAAATCCGTAAGCAGTGTGGAAGCGAGCGTGACCCTGAGTCAGCAGCTGCATCTCCGGCTCACTGCCCTCGCCGCCGATTTCCGCCACGGTGAAGCGCCCACCATACTCATCGGCGACCTGTCGGATCCGCTCAATGAAGTGCGGCAAATCCGGATGTGATTTGTTGTAGAGCGCCTGCTGAAAATCCACCGGCCGCGTGCGCGGTTGGGCGCTCGGTGGCGCCGGAGGATTGTCCCGCAGCAACGGGTCGTGCAGGGTGAAATTGACGGCGTCGAGGCGGAATCCATCGACGCCCCTCTCGAACCAAAAACGTGCGCATTTGAGCAACGCATCCTGAACTTGCGGGTTATGGACATTGAGATCCGGTTGCTCAGTTAGGAAATTGTGCAGATAGTATTGGCCGCGCCGCCCGTTCCAGGTCCACGCCGGGCCACCGAACACCGACTGCCAATTCGTCGGCGGCGACCCCTCAACTTTGGGGTCCGCCCAGACATACCAATCGGCCCGAGCATTGCTCCGATCTTGGGAACTTTCCTGAAACCAGGGATGCTGATCGGAGGTATGCGAGAACACTTGATCGATGACGATCTTGAGCCCAAGCCCATGCGCCTTCTGCAACAGATGATCAAAGTCTTGAATCGTGCCGAACATGGGATCCACATCGCAGTAGTTCGAAACGTCGTAGCCGAAATCTTTCATCGGTGAGGCGAAGAACGGCGATAACCAAACAGCATCGACTCCGAGCGATGCCACATAATCCAGGCTAGCGGTAATGCCTGGCAAATCGCCGATACCGTCCCCGTTGGAATCGCGATAACTGCGCGGGTAGATCTGATAAATCACAGCCCCATGCCACCAAGGGAATTTCAGTTGAGCATCCGGTTTGGCGTCGGCCGAAGGCTTCACTGCGGCGATTCCGACGTGCAGACGATGTAATCCAGGGCGGCGACTTGTACGGGGTAGCTGCCAGGCGCCGACGATGCCGGGGCACAAACCCCGTGCAACGACTGGAAGTGCTCAGAGTGGGAATCGACTTCCACTTGGGTATGGATTGTTTGCATCGACGTGTTGAATACGATCAGCACTTCACCGTTGTTGTGGCCCTCGAATCGCGATACCGCGAATATTCCCGGCGTTAGGGAGTGTGCACGTACGACTTGTTCACCGCGGCGAAGTGCCGCGTTGGCGCTGCGCAGCGCAGCGAGCGCGGCAATCGTTTTGTACAACGGATGGTCCGGGACGAAATTGCTCTGAGCGGTCGTGGCCGAAGTGCCGACCAGGCGCTCCGCGTTGTATGCCGCCGTCTTGCTCGCAAACAAGTCCTGGCGCGCATCCTGATCGCCGCCGGAGCCCGCGAAGCCTTGCTCATCGCCATAATAAATGACCGGCACGCCGCGCAGCGTCATGAGCATGGCGTAGCCGAGCGTGACCCGCCGGAGCACCTCGTCTTCCGTGGCAAGTGGCCACCCCTTGCGAACAAAATAGCCGAAACGGCCCATATCGTGATTGCTGATGAATATGGGCAACTGCTGTGCACCCGCTGCTCCGCCCTCATACAAGGCGTCGTCGGCAAAGAGTTCGGCCAGTCGATCGGTACCCATGGTTCCTGCCACGGTCTCGCTCACCGCCAGCGCGAATCCGAAATCGAGTACTGCCGGCAGGCGATCGAGACGCGTGTGCCGGGCAAGCTGTGCGGGATTGAAGTCCTCTGTAAACACCTCACCGAAAATATGAAAATGAGCAATGCCCTTCGCCGCTGCGCGCGCCTGCATCGCCGGCACGAAGCGCTGCCAGAATTCCGGATTGACATGTTGAGCGGTGTCGATGCGAAACCCGTCGATATCGTACTTATCGATCCAAGAACCGTAAATATCGATGAATCCTTGCAGCACACGGGGATTTTCCGTGAACAGATCATCGAGGCCGCTGAAATCGCCCATCGTGGAACTCTCGCCGTGAAAGGTCGAGTTGCCGCGATTGTGATAGTAGATCGGATCATTGAGCCAATCCGGCACTTTGCGATGCTCCTCTCCCACCGGCACGAACGGCGTGTAGGCATAGTCCGGGCGTACGAGCTTGGCGAAATTCTCTTCGTTCTGATATGGCGCCGAATCGCCCAAAAACCCCGGATTGATCCGCTCCCCCAGCAAACCACCACGCCGGGTATACGGATAGTCCGCGCGCGAACGATAGGGACAATCGCTCTTGGGGCATTCGCGATAGGCAATCACGTCGGCCGTGTGATTGGTCACGATATCCAAGTACAACTTCATGCCTCGAGCGTGCACGGCCTGAACCAGCGCGTGCATATCCGCATCGCTGCCTAAGTGCGGATCGACATGCGTGAAATCCGTGATCCAGTAGCCGTGGTAGCCCGCGGACTCGTGGCCGGGCGCTCCTTGCACCGGCCTATTTTTATATATGGGCCCGAGCCAGACCGCGGTGGCACCAAGCCCCTGGATGTAGTCCAGGCGAGCGATCAGGCCTTTAAGATCTCCGCCGTGATAGAAGCCCTTGGAGGTCGGGTCGAATCCCGTGATGAGCCGTCCACCCTTAGCACCACCACTGTCATTGGAGGGATCGCCATTTTCGAAACGATCGGGCAAGAGGAAATAGACGATTTCGTCCTGCGCCAACCGTCGTCGATAATCACCGCTCACCTTCGTCGGCGCGTCCGCCCCAGTCGCGCTGAGACAAACTACGAGCGCGCAAACTCCCGCCAGCACCCGCAACATGCAACGCGTCTGCCGAGATCAATGCCTGTAATTAAACCCGAAGAAGAAGTCGCGCCCGAAGGTTTCAAAGTCCCGCACCCGCGACGGGTTTCCTGAGTAATCGATGAACGGCGTGTTGGTCAAGTTGTTGACTTGGAGCAGGATCGACAACCCTTTGGCGGGGCCCTGCTGGAATTCATAACCTGTTTGCACGTCGGTGATTTGTTCGTGCCTTACGTACTCCAATGCACGCGAGCCCGAGAAGTCGTTGATTTCGCCGATGTAGTTGGAGCGATACCGTGTGGCGATGCGCGCCGAGAAACCATACTTTTCGTAATAGCCTGCCGCGCTCCATACGGTCTTCGACAAACCCGGCAACGGGATGCTCGACGAAGGTATTCCGGAGGCCGACCCCTTCACCGTGACGGAACTGTCGGTCTGCGAGACGCTTAAAATCACGCCGAAACCGCTCAACACATCCGTCATCAGGTCCAGCGGCAACGACGCGGTTAGTTCAACTCCGTCGAGCCGGCCGCCCGCTCCATTCTGAGGAATGGTTAAAAAGCCCGTGTTCGTGATCGGCACTTTCGCGTAGCCCGGCGGAAGCCCGGTCGTATATTTCGTAAAATCGTAGGTGTTGATGGTCACATCATAGATATAGGTTTTCAACTTCTTGAAAAAGAAGGCAGCCGATACATAGGCCTTGTTTCCAAAGTACTTCTCGTACGACAGATCGAAGGCGTCCGCGCGCCACGGATCGAGCCGTGGGTTGCCCGCGGTTGCTGACGGAATGCCGGTAGTCTGCGACACGCTGAAATCGAATGAGGCCGCCAGCTGATCCATGCGGGCCCTTGCTACCTCGCGCGCCAATCCTAAGCGCAATGCCTGCTGATACGGCAGTTCGAACACCAAATTGACCGCGGGCAGTACGTCATTGAAAGTCTTGCCGTCGCTGATGGGGCTCGGACTATTGGTGGCTTCATTGAAAAACGTAGAACTCGAACTCTGCTGCGTGTGGAGAAGTTGCACGCCGACGTTGCCCTTCAATGTGACACTTGATGAGAACTCGTGATTCAAGTCGGTTTTGACATACGCGGTCGTCACCTTCTCTGATACGTGCCAGGTTTTGCCGACCAGATATCCAGCGTTCGTGGTTGGCACCACGGGTTGGAAATCTGCGGCGAGAACGCCAGGCACGCTCCACGCCAGCGACGACGGCGTTCCGGAAAAGCCTAGGTTGGCCGGCGGCAGCAGCAAATTGGGAGACAGTTGAACAAACGCATTCCCGATCGTGCTCAAGCCCGTTTCCGGTTGACGCTTGTCTTTCGTTCGATCATCGTAATTCACACCAGCGATAACGTCTTTTAACCACCAACCGGCGCTGTGCGAACCCTCAAGTCGAAAGGATTTCAACTGGTCCTTGACATGCGGGAAGCGGCTGTAGCCGCCTCCGTAGATCGTCGGCCCAACCTTCACCAACGCTGGGTCGGTATAGGCGTTTTGCAAAGCGAAGGTCGGCTGCGAGTCTTGCGGCAGGAAATAAGTTGCCGTATCCGTGGTGCCGTTGTTGTATTGGCCCTGTGTTTCATAGTCCTTCTCATCACGGCTAGCACGCGAATACGAAATGTCTCCCATCACGCTCCAGTCGTCCGCTTTCCACCGGTTGTTCCAACCCGCCGCGAAAATTTGATCGCGCGTCAGAAAAGAGAAATTGCGTGCGAGGGGCACCACGTTACTGACGGTCGCGCCGACCAAGTTGTTGCCGGCGACTGTTAGGTTTGAGTAGTTAGCCGTGCCATTGGGTAATCCGTTGTAGTTGCCAAGATTCACCTCCATGCTGCGCCGATCATTATCCTGGGTGCTCTTGGTGTAGTAGGTATCGAAAATACTGGTGAACGAATCGTTGGGCTTCCATTCGAGCGTGGCCAGCGAGCCGTCCCGGCGGTTGGTTCCGGAACTGGCGAGGGACTTAATGCCGTCGGTTTCATAAACGTTGGCGGGCACGCCTGCGTGCTGAGTCCCGTTCAAATGCCAGGGATCATAAGTGCCTAGTTCCCGGCCGACGATTGGCGTATTCAGCCGCGCATAGCCGATGGTCAGTCCCAAGGTGTGATCGAAGAATTGGTCGATGTAGGAAATGCTGGCGCGATAGCCGTTGTTTTTTGAATTGCTGCCGAGTTTCGCGTCCGAATTCTTCTCGCCGCGAATGTTGAGCGCGATGGCCTGCCGGCCGAACTCCAGCGGGCGAGTCGTCTGAAGCGCGATGGTGCCGGCCAGACCCTGGCCAATGAGACTGGCGTCGGGCGTCTTGTATACGATCACACCGCTGATCAACTCCGAAGGATATTGGTCGTACTGGATGCCGCGATTATCGCCGGTGCTGACTTGCTGACGTCCGTTGAGCAAGGCGGTGGCGAATTGCGGATCCGTGCCGCGGATGCTGATATCGGACGCACGGCCGTCGGAACGTTGCGACGTCAGGCCCGGCAGGCGCGAAATCGATTCGGCAATGCTGGTGTCGGGAAGCTTACCGATATCTTCAGCAGAGATCGCCTCGACGATCTCCGCAGATTCCTGTTTGGTCGCGATCGCGCTTTCTATGGCGTGGCGGATTCCCACGACCACGATCTCCTGAGGTTCCCCCTCCGCCGCGGCGGCTACTTGCAATGGTTTTGGCGCTTGCTGCGCGCCGGCGGCGCCACTCGCCCCCACCAAGGCAGCGGCCAGCAACCACGCGCCGTGCGCAGGCGCATCGGCATTTACATTGAAGGCGCGCCGACTGCTGACGCGCAGCCCGACGTACGTCCGGATAGATGTTTTCAAGAGGCACTCCCTGAGAATCAATCGTTATCGCCGCTGTCCGCAAACCGGGCTCGCGCTTAGTCTAATGCGATCAAATCGCGCTATATCAGCTATACAAATTAGCTATCGGAAGATTCTAGTCGGAACAGGGCCGGTGCAAAGATGACTGCATACGTATTCATGAATAGCGGAAGACCCGATACCTCTCTGGGGCATCGCAGAAATGCAGAATAAATCCACTGATCCGCAATAGTTTTGCCAAATCCCATTGTGATTGGCTCGGCCGACCTACCCCGTAGGCATGCCGGAACTAGGTCCACGAATATCGAATACGAATCCAGGTCATGCGTGCCGGCAGAAGGTAAAAGGATTGGCTGCCGAATTCACTGGCTGTCACCGCAGGCCGCTGATTGGTGAGATTGCTGGCCTCGAGCGAGACGCGGATGCGGCCAAATCCGTACCCGAGGTTGGCGTCGAGTGTCGCGTAGCTCCCCACCGCCGCAGTATTCTTAGGATCTAAAAAACGTCGACCGACATATCTTGCGACCGCCGTAGCGAAGATCCCACGGGAGGGAGTGTAGAGAAGTCCCGCGGAAGCGAGCACGTGAGGGGAGAGGGTCAGGTGCCGCCCTGCGACATCGACATTGGAGAGACCGTCGAAGAGTAGATACTTTGTGAATGTGGCATCATGGTACGAAGCGCTACCGGCGAGCTCGAGATCGGACGCGACTTGATACCGAACTTCCGCTTCGGCGCCCTTGAGCTTCTCTCCCGCGGCATTCGCGAGTGCTCCGGAATCGTTTCTTACTACGAGATTGTGCAAATTGAGCTGAAATAGTTCAGCTTGATAGTTGAAGCGACCGTCGAGAACCGCGCCTTTCACTCCGAATTCGTAGCTTTGTGTCGTCTCTGGACTCAAAAGATTCGGCGTGAAGTCGGGTCCGAAGTCGATAGCAGCTGGTTTGAACGCATTGCGTACGTCCGCAAAGACAACGGCCTCATTTTTGCCTTCGGTCCACGCCCGGTAGCTGACGCCCAAAGTCTCCGTAGGCCGGATCATCGTCTTGCGCTCATCGCCAAAACCGAGTTGCAGCGGCGGAAAAGCCAGATCGGATGTTTTCTTGTGTTCGTAGGCGTCATTCAAACGGATCCCTCCGATGACGTCCCAGCGACCGCCGACCTTCCAGTCCACCTGCGCGTATTGTCCGGCGAATAGCCGGCGATCATCGACGGTACCGATCTCTGTTACTGGTATCGATGAGATCGGCGGAGGGAGCACCGAGCCGTCCAAAGGTACGGTATAGGCGCTGTTGCCGTTCAAAGTCGTTTGGCGTCCATGCCCATAGAGCACGTCCGCACCGATGAGCAACGTCGTACCGTGCGAGAGATTATGGGACAAGTGCGAATCGAAATACCCATCCTCGATGTAACGACGCTGGTTCTGGCTATCAGCCGTACCGGTTAGGTCTGGGTGCAAGAAGGCCCGTTCATCGGCAATGTCCGAATAGGCATAGGAAATGCGCGACTCCCAAATACCCAAAGATGTCGGCTGTGAATACCCGAGCGTCAGGTGATACTGGTCTTCATCGACACGTGCGTCGGCCGGATTGAAGTTTGCATTGATTGGCGTGAGGGCCGTAAGGCGTGTACCGGCTCTCAGGACAGGGCTCGAAGGAACGTCCCGCACGCGTGTCACGTTGGCATCGAGCGTGAATTTTCCGATCCCGACATCGACGGCGCCGCGATAGAGGACTCGTTGATTGGCTATTCGTTCGCGCGGATCCGCAAAACCCACGTTTTGTCCATCGATCGCGATCGATTGACGGTAATTGCCGATTTGCGGCAGAACGAGCGATGCGGAGCCGAGCACCGAGCCGTAATTGCCATATGCCAAATCCGCCTCGTTTGCCGACTCACCGGCCGGGTAGTGAATCGCATGGACGACGCCGACAAACGAGGTCGCGCCGTACATCACGGGTGCTGCGCCTTTCAGCACTTCGACTCGTTCGACATCCGTAAAATCGAGCGTCGTGATCGACGGGTTATACGCGCCGCCGAACGGCACCCCGTCCACCACCAGCAAGAATGCGTCGAACTCGTGCAGGCCCCAAAATGAAGGGACCGCGCTGGACGGTCCGGCATCGCCGCCGGGGGGAGCCTCGACACCCGACATCAGGCTTAATGCGCTCGCCATGTCGGTGGCACCTCGTGACCTTAGCTCAGTACCGGAGACAACGGAGATGGCGGCCGGGATTTGGTCGGCGGGCTCCGGAATTCGGGTTGCCGTAACGACAACGTCGTCAACACCTCCTGTCTCTGCTCTAAGAGATAGGGGGATAAAGAAGACATACAAGTAAGCCGCGTAGCAAAGAAGTTTGCAAGACTTCTCACCCGACTCGGCATCGATTCCTAAAGTATCTGCGTCGCCCAAACAGGAATTCGCCCTTACCGAGGTGCGACGGCGAGCGTCCCCATAGCCGTCTGAGGAATGCAAGGCCGCTCTTTGCTACCCGCATCACCTAGACAAATCAGTTGTGGTGCCTGATCCTTTGGGATGCCTTGCTTGGTCAGCTGATTGTATGCCGTAGCCATCACGTCGGCATTTTTGATTGCCGCTTGCTGACGCTTCTCTGCGGTGTCTAGCTGGATCTGTGCGACCTGCCCCTCCTGACGCGCATCGGAAAATTTCCTCATTGAGGCGCGTGCCTCGGCCGAAGGCCCGAAGCCACGGTTAAAGACCTCTTCGACCTCAACGTGGTAGGGCTGTATGCGAGGGGTAATGCAGTCCTTGATGCTCTTTATGGTATCCGCGTCTTTCTCGACCAGATCCTTGGCGTCCGTGTGATTTACGACGTTGATCATGCAGTCAAGTATGGGAGGCACGATCAATTTCTCTTGTAGATCGAGCTGACTGGTGGCGCCTCGCACTCTGTAGAGTTCAGCCATGACGCTCTCCTTGCCGACCTCGCTGCGCGCAACGTGATAGCGCACGACCAACGACCCGGTAACTGTCTGATTGTCGTGAGTCTGCAGAGTTACGCAATCTCTATCGCATTGTTGACCCTTATCGATCGCGGTGATCGGAACGGACTGCACAGTGTGTGTGATCCTTGGATACTCGATATGGTTAATCCCGAACCAAGTCCAATACCACTGCAGTCCCGGCGTCACGCGGTCGTTGCTGATTACTCCATTCGTAGTCTGAATCGCCGTCTCGTTTTGGCTCACTCGAGCACAGCCGCCCGTGATCACTATCAGAATTGCGCAAGTGATTACCAATATGACTGTCATTTTTTGCATACGCTGGCTTCTGCCTGTCTTCAAATCTAACGGAGCTTTTGTAGTCGGGCGGGTGATGCGCACATCGCGCTTTTTTCGCGCTTCATATCGATCAAAAGTCTTTGGAAATGCGGCCCACGGCGACTTAGCAAAGCACCGTATGTCCCAACGTATAAGGCCATTGTAATACAATCAAAAAATTCTCACTAGGAATCCGCCTATAGATGTTCGCGGCTATTGGGGTCTAGTGCCGCAGTCCGAATTAGAGGAAGCTCCAAAAGTGCCTCGACTCGAGGCAGCCTCGGTATGCGGTCATTTTTATGTCGGAAGATGAGTTTCAAAAGGGCTTGGCAAACATTCGCGTTGCGGTGGCAGAGGCTCTGGACAGACTAGGCGTGTCTGATGCGAATGTGCAACTCACCGAACAGCAGGCCGATCACAATCAAATTATCCTTTCGATTTCCTCAGGCGGAAGAACCGAGTCACAAGCGTTCCGCCGCGATGAGGTTCTCGATTCCGGCGAAGCTATCGATGCACCCGCCGCAATGAAGGTCCGTATGCTGGCGAGCCACTTCGTCAAGTAACGATCATATCGGCAGCACCCTCTGTAGGGCCGGCGCTTTGAGGATTAGGAAAGCCGCTTCTCCATCCGATAATTTGTCATCGATTCGCCTCGTAGCGTGACTTCCTGCGGCTCAATGACATGGAATCCCGTTGCTTCGAACAGCGGACGGGCCGTGATACTCGCCTCCGTGTACAAGCGATATATGCCTCTGGTCCGAGCCAGGTTTTCGATGTGAGTCAGAAGAGCACGTGCCACGCCACGTCGTTGGATGTTCGGATGAACATAAAGCATGTCAACATGTCCATCAGGCTCAATGTCGGAAAAGCCCGCTATGTAGCCCTCCGCCTCGGCCACCCAGGTGGATTTCGCCGCACATCGTCGCGCGAATTGCGCGTGGTCGATCAGATCTGGCGCCCAAGCCAAGACCTGCGATTCCGTATAGTCGCGCCTGCCGATTCCACGAACGGAGGCGCGGAAGAGGGAGATTAGAGTCGCGACATCATCGGCTCGAAATGGCCGGATAGTGATTGCAAGCATTTTTGTCTACGTACTGACTTCGACCGCTCAATCGGTCAAGGGTGATGGGCGAACCTGGAAGTGCACCACCAGCGGTTTGCTGCCTTTGCCGCCTTCTTTGTGCCACGGCGTCCTATCGCCGCTTGTGATCCAAATGCCGCGGCCCTTCCAGCCACCGGCGGCATCATCAATGCGGCCTTCAAGACCCTTCGCATAGAAGCCGAGCGGATAAGGAATTCGCAGCGTCACGAACTTGCCCTCTACCAAGGCGTGCACCCCGTCAAATAGGTTACCGGTGGCAATCGGCACATTTGCACCCAGCCCCAACGTATTACGTTGATCGACCCAGGTGTAATAGCTCGACTCGACGCTCATCTGCGGTACGTTCACAAAGCCGGGGCCGGGCAAGCGATAAAAGCGCCACCCTTCGGAGCAGTGGTCACCCGTTGCGGCCGGCCCGCTGAGCGGACCCTTACATTTGCGCCGATCGAACTCCCCCAAATCTCCGCTCGCCAACGATACCCACACCACTCCATTACGATCGATGTCGGCACCACGCACACCGAAGCCAGGCGCAGGCACGTTGTAGATTTCGCTGAGTCGGGTTTGTGGGTCGAACCGTATCAGGGCGCCCGGATAACGAAACGCAACGGAGCCCCACACGCTGCCGTCGGCTGGATTCGGCATGACCGCGTAGAAGCCGGCCGCCACGCGCTGGTCGCTGCTTGGGTTCGCGGGCTGGCCGGGTTCAGTCCACGCATCAAGTTTACCGTTGCCGTTGGTATCGAGCACGATCGGAGCCCAACCTTGCGAGGCTCCTGCATCGCCCGTTATGTCGAATTTCTTGGTATCGAGCCAGCCCACGACCTCCCGTCCGCCGCTGGTCCACAAAGTATCGTTGGCGTCTTCGGCAAATTGCAGATGGTGCGTGCTAAAGCAGGTATCGACGAACACGTACTTGCCGGTTTTCGGCTGGTACACCGCCAACTGACGGTCCGATGTGTTGAGGGGAAACGCCACCGCGGAGGGGTGGCTGGAGCCCTGTTTGCAGAACGAAGGGTTGGCCGCCGCGCGAATCCGCGCCGTGTACCACACCCGGCCGGATCGATCCAGCATAGGATTGTGCGCGTTCGCACGGCTGTCCCAGATGCGTTCATCGCCCCAGTACGGAGAGGGTGCCAGCAGGGGATCGTCATGAGTCGTCGGCGTATCCGCATCGCGCACTTGGGCTTTGAACGTCGCAGCCGAATTGTGCAGCGGATCGAGCACGGGGAAATTATCGGAGCTCAGCTCTGGGGCACCGTATAGCCGGCCATTGGCATTGACCGTCGGATCGCGCCGATCGGTTCCCGATAGATCGTGCAAGTACGCCTTGCTATCGGACCAGTCCCGCACCGTAGCGACGATGTTGCGCTCCATACCGCTCGGACGCGCGGGCTGTTCTGACGGCACTTCGCCGGCTGCGATCCTGTCGGTCCAATCCGCAAGAAAGCGCAGCGGAATTCCTGCAAGCGCGCCCTGTTCGATATTGATCATTGACACGCCCGCCTGGCCGGACTGTAGGCGCCGCAGCCAAGCATCTTGGGAAGATTTAAAGCGCCCTAAGGATTTCGGAATAGTGCGTGTCGCCAAATTCCCCAGCTGATGGCAACCGACACATCCCATGTTCTTCATCCACATGAGATACCCATTGCGGCCACCCGGCAGCGCTGCCACTTGAGCCTCCTCCGGTATTCTCATCATGGCGTACCAATAGGCGGCAGGATATATGCTTGCCGCCGTGGCGGCATCTGGTGCGATGATCGCCGCTAAATCGAGAGAACGACCCGGTGTCGCGTCGATCTTCGGCGAGTCCGCGAGGCCATATCCGCGCACCCAGACGCTGTACTTTGCCTTGGGAAGATCCGGAAGCAGATAGCGACCCGCATCGTCGGTGACGACAATTTTGGCGAATCGTGTCTGAAGGTCATGCGTTTCGGCGATGACCCAGACCCCGGCCTCCCGGCCGCGCGCACTGGTGACGATACCTCGAATTTCATCGGCCGCTACCCGCACTTCGCTGTGCGCTGGTTGCACGCCGGCCATGCAACTCACGACGCCCATCAGTAACTCGACGATGCATCTACGCTTCAGCGAAATCATCGGTCCTCCCAAAGGCCCCACGAAGTTTCAGCGCATCAGCAGCGGAGCCTCCGGTACTGGCCTCTCCTTCAGACACGCATGTCGATCCACGCGGCGAAGGCTTTCATGAACTCTTGAAGGAACGTCCTTGTTCCATCGTCAACGAGATTGCCCGCATCATCGAACAACTTTGCGGCGCCACCGATATACGCCTCGGGCTGCGCCATCGCCGGGACATTCAGGGATACGAGCGACTGGCGCAGATGGTGGTTGGCGCCGAACGCTCCCATCTTTCCCGGAGAAAGGCTAATCACGGCGCCCGGTTTTCGCTGCCACGAGCTCTTGCCGTAGGGCCGCGAGCCCACGTCGATTGCATTCTTGAGTGCACCCGGCACCGAGCGATTGTATTCGGGAGTGATGAATAGTACCGCCGCGGACGAGCGTAGTGCTGCGCGGAATGAAGTCCAGGTCTCCGGTCTTGCGTCGGTGTCGAGGTCTTCGTTGTAAAGCGGAAGATCGCCGATCTCGAGGATCGTGAGATCTAGCCCCGGTATCTTCATCGTGATCAATGCGTTCGCCAGTTTTCGGTTGTACGAACCCTTTCGCAGGCTGCCGACAATGATGGCGACTTTTCGTGCTTGAGTCATGGCTTCCTCGGCGACAGCGGCCGCAGTATCATTCAGTGAGCCTCTTGGTCGAATGCGGCAACTTCTGCCACAACCTGCCCCTCGTGCGGTGCGCCGCTCACTTTAAGCCGCCTGGGCATGTTCATAAGTAGCTACAGCGCGGTCCGATAGGATCGCCTGCAGCTCTTCGGTCGTGCGCTGCTCTGGAGTTAACCAAGACTCCGCGTGTTCCGGTCGCAGATTAATGATGCAACGATCGTGACCTGCGGCCGCTACGTCGGCGGGGGGTTCGTCCGTGATCGCGGCAAAACCTCGCAAGTCCGGTTCTTTCGGATCGGTCCAATGGGAATAAAGGCATGCAATCAGCATGGCCTGTGGAGGTTGCGGGGTGAACTGCAGGACGACATTTCGCTCGTTCAAGCAAACGTTTTCATAGAAGCTCTCCACCACCATCAGAGCATGATGTCTTCGAAACTGTCCGTTCCAAAACTTCTCTAGATTGTCGCGCCGAGCGTTGTAGAGGCCGGGAAACTGCCTGTCGTAGGACGAGGGCTTACCGGCCGGCCGGCAAAAGTAACGCATCGGCGTTAGCAGATTCTCACCGTCCTGCTTGATGATGACACCGGTATAGACCATCGGGAAAATCCGGTCGTCTTCGGGATTGGCTTCACTTCCGCGAAGGTTTTTCAGCTTGGCAGTCAGTGATGCGATCTTGCTGGAAGCTATGCGCACCTCTTCGCGGGCCTTCTTCGTTTCCTTTTCCTTCGCTGACCGCTCGGCATTCACAAGCCGGGTCTTTTGAGAGAAAAGATCCTTTTCAAGTTTGGTGGCAGTCCGGGACCGGTGCTCCTCGATCGCTCCAAAGATACGGCGCTCTTGATCATTCGAAGGCTCCGTAAAGTTAGTTTCGAACCCCCGCGAGATCACCAGAGTGGGATCCTCCAGGCGACGAAAGAAAAGCTTCTCGGCTTCATCGTAGTCCAGACGAACCCCAATCTGCCGTCGCAACTTGCGGGCCATTTGCACAACTTGGGCGGAGTAGCACATGGGCTATATTACTTCAAGCAGCAGCATGCAAGGCGCCGGCGCGCAATCACGATGACTTGAGCTGACCGCGAAACTGACCGCCATTGCAAGGCATTTGGACGCGGCGGGAATCTTTGCAACTGTAACTTGCATGGAATTATCCGCTTGTGAACTGAAATCGTGCCAGGCCGGACTCACTGTTATGTTAGCTCAGGGGACCAGCACAACGCGAAAGCGCGCCTTGCCGCTCATCATGTACTGATACGCCTCCGCGGCTCTTGCTAACGGAAATGTTTCTATCATCGGGTGCACGTACTGCTGCACACTGAATTTCAATGTGTCTTCCGAATCGGCCGAGGTGCCCGATGGCCATCCGGCAATGGAACGTCGCGCACCGATCAGCAGCAGCGGTGAAACCTCGATTGGGTCGGGGCTGGCGCCAAGAACGACCAGCTTACCGTCGATGCCAAGTCCCGCAATTACTGCACTCATGCTCTTGGCATCGGTAACCGTGGCGAGAATCACCTGCGCCCCGCCGAGCTTGGTCAATTCTTCGGCCGCGTTTTGCGAGGTGCTGTCGATATAGATATGAGCGCCGAGCTTCTTGGCAAGAGGACCCTTGTCAGCGCCGCGGGCAATAGCAACGGTTTTGAATCCCATTTTGGCCGCGAATTGCACGGCCAGGTGACCCAACCCGCCGACACCCAGAATTGCAACGACATCGCCGCTGTGCGCGCCGCTGTGACGCAGCGCGTTGAAGGTGGTGATACCCGCACAGAGCAGCGGCGCCGCGTCCTCCGACTTCAACTCATCCGGTATCGCTGCGATTGCTTCGAACGGCGCAATCATGTACTCGGCATAGCCGCCGTCGTAGGAGATGCCGGGAATTTGTCCAACCTGGCAGGTGATGAAGTCGCCGCGGCGGCATGAAGCGCAATGCCCGCAATGACCCCCATGCCAGCCCACCCCGACGCGCATGCCCTTTTTCCAGTCAGGTACATCCGCCCCGACGGCGTCGATGATGCCTACCACTTCGTGGCCCGGCACACGCGGATACTGTATGCCGGGAAATGCGCCGGTGACCGTGAACATGTCGCTGTGGCAGACGCCGCAGGCCTGCACTTTGATGCGCACCTGGCGCGGCTTGGGATCGGGTACGTCACGCTCGACGACTTCGAGCGCGGCATTGGGCTTGATCACTTGAACAGCTTTCATACGGTGCATGGCGATTCCTCGCGTGGATTGGTCCAAGGGTTCAATTGGCAAAGAGATAGCGGCAGTCAGCGCTTGCTTGATCCCGCGCCATTATTCGATCATACAAGCCTAAGTTCTCCTGCACCGCACGTTCTACATCCTCTTTCAGAAGAAAGCCGGAGGCCTCCTGTCGGCCCGCCGCTTGGCGCACCAACGCTTCGAACGCATCCCGGCTCGAATACCGCTCCGATAAAGAGACCCGAGGGTCCTCGGGCGCATCCGCGCGAGTTCGCAAGAAAGGCGAGAAGCTGCCGTCGAAGCGCGCGGTGGCCCAACCAAAGCCGGTATTTGAGGCGCGCAAGTTCCAACCAGTGTGCGTACCGAGCGGTACTTCAAGCTCAATCATACGTACGCCGCCGCGATCGTTGCCATCCACGTCCGCAGCCGGTACCAAAGTTCCAAACTCCCCGCCGTGCAAAGGTGGCACTCGACTCGCGATTCCGTTATCCGCAAAACCCGGTCCGAAGTCCAATCGGGGCTCACGCAAATTGAGAGTGGGCGGCGTCAAATCAAAATGCATGGGAAAGTTTGAACGATACTGATCCACGGTCACTAGTGTCGCGTCGCTGATGCGCGGAAAAGCACTCGGCGGCGGTGCGATATTGGCAACCGTCCATCGTTCTAGTGCCAGCAGGAGTGCCCTCATCGGCAGGTAATGGTTCGTGGTTGAAACGCAGCTCGTATATGGTTCGCGTGTCCGCGATCGACCGACATAGTGCTGTGCACCCATGAACGAGTAGATGCGAACATTCGTAGCAGGCTCGATGTCGCGCCGTCCATCCGGCGAGGTGGTCAGCAGCGACGCATCGCGGTTCCAGTATTCCGTCGAGGTGTTCGCAAGCATCATCTTGGGCAAGTGGCCTTGCTGATCGCGAGCGCGATCTAGTGTGGATGCTTTTCTACCGGTAGCCGGATCAGTTGATGGTGCCGAAGTGAACGGAAACACATCGGAGGGATAGTCATGTTCCTCGAGCAACGATGGGTGACGCGTCGGCTGAACAAACCGACTGTTGAAGCCACCGGAGCCACCACCACCGGGTACCTCAAGAAAAGCGCCGTCGAAGGCCAATTTCCCGTTCTCACCCACATCGAGACCGTCGTGCAGCATGCGGCCGATAAGGCGAGCAGATTGACTGATCCCAAAAATGAGCGTTGTTCGAGTCGGCGGAGCGCCCTCGAAGGCGTGCTCCCGAAAATACATCAGCAGATCGCGAATGCCAGCAAGACCGGCACCGGTGACTCGGGGATCCTTCGCTGTGTAAATTAGTTCATAGAGCAGTCCGGGTTGGAAACCCCCTTTCATGCTGACTTCGCCGGGGCCGCCTGGTTGTGCCGGCGGCAAGAAACGCCATTGCGAGCGAGCGATCACACGACGCGCATCATTGGGACGCGCCCGCTGTGTCAAAATCGCGTGCGGGTCGTCAGGTACGGCCGGCTCATAGGTGAGACCACGCATGCCCGCGTAACTTGTGCTTTCCCTCGTAGATGGCACGGTAAACTCATTTTGCACCTTTCCGAAGATCGGTCTGTCGCGCGAGCCCCGCGCTATGGGCGGCGAAAAAACCAGAGGCTTATCCAAGGGCCCTTGCGGGGCAACGTCCCAAGTCCATGCAGAAAAAAGCAGCGTGAAGCCGTGGCGCATGAGAAAGCCATCGCCCGCATCTGCAACGGTGGAGGGATCATTGTGTAGGGGGGCGCTGCCGTTCACTTGACCGAGTATTGCGATGCCGCCCCGGTTGTTCACATCGTAAATTAGGCTCGAGTCGCCCCCGCGGACGGGCCGGAGCATCAAAAACTCGCCGGCAAAACGAGCCTTTCCTTGGGCATCGCGGGGGGCACGATCAAGATCCACGATGCGAGCATTCGCAGGCGTGCCGGGGGTTAACGTGAAATAGGCGACCCCGCGAATCTTCTCGTACGCACCGCTTTCGCCGAAAGCCATCCCCTCAGCGAATGGGACTCGTTCAGTGATTTCTATTCGTTCCACAGCAGATCTGACCGGAGCGGCAAGCGCGATCGCTTGCACTGCAATCAGAAACGCTTTCTTCCAAAACTGCGAGCTGCTTTTATACGTCATTGTCGACCGCGGCGTGAGTGTCCAACATTTTCACCTCGCATAGTGCCAGGTGCAACAGTGCCACCCAGGTCGATGGGATCCGCGGGAACTTCTCTTGAAACTGCCAGAAAGATTTTTCAGCAAATGATACTAGCTGGTCTCCATCGCTTTGGTGGCGGATGGCTTTCAATCTCTTTGTTTGCGCGGCGTCCCTATTTCGTCGTGGTGGAGGAATCGGCAGCGCCATGTTCGGAAATAGTTTTCGACAGGTAGGCGGCCAGCGCATTGACTTGATCAGCCTGCAATGGCGCGCCATAGGCGATACGCATTTTGTTGATGATGGTTTGCCATTGCGACTCCGACAGCGCGGGTTGTCGCAACACCATGCCAGCCGAGTGGCAAACCAGGCACTGGGAATTCGCGATGTCGGCTCCATCACCGGCCGGAAACGAGGTCGCGCTTGTAGGCAACACCACGCTCACTTTTGCCCACCGGGTATCAGACTTTTCAGTGCTTGCCTGATTCGTAGCCCATAACTGTGGCGCGACCAAAGTTAGAAGCATCAGCCCAATCGTTGTTGAGAGCAGTTCCGAGAATGTTCGCCGTTTAAAATCCATGTACGCCTTTACGATTCTCACGATACCTGTAGGTGAACCGACTCGACTACATTGCGCATAAAACCGCTGCCATTCCAATTCGCGTCGTCAGGCTGCGCCAATCCAGCGGTATTGACTGCCTTGACCATGAGCTTTTGCGGACCTGCATCGGCAAACCGCAGCGGAATCTCCCAGCGACGAAAGCTGTATTTGCCGTGGTCCATCTCGAGTCGGGCTTCTTGCCAGCGGTGTCCCGCGTCCGCCGACACCATCACCTTTGCCAGCCCGGTATCGCCGCCGAAGGCGATGCCGCGTACGTTGAAGGGCTGTCCTCGTTTAACCGCAGCGCCGTCCTTCAGATTGGTAACGAAGGAACGCGGCACCATGCGATTGATCGGCACCATCTTCACGTCCTTCTGATCGGGAATAATATTTGCCCTCGGCGTATCGGGGATAAGATAGGCCTTGGCTGTCCAGTAGTTTTCATCCGGCTGGTCGAGTACTTCGATTTCCGTCAGCATCTTGACCCAGTACGTGGCGTACCATCCGGGGACAACCAGCCGCAGCGGAAATCCGTTCAACAGCGGCAGTGCTTCGCCGTTCATTTCATAGGCGATCATTACTTCGCCGTCGCGAGCGTGATCCAGTGCAAGCGATTTCATAAAATTCGGGGTCGCCGGCAGTATGCCGCTGTCGAGTCCTCGAAAGCGCACCTGCACCGCTCCGGAATCAACGCCTGCGCGATCGAGCACGTCCTTGAGGCGCACTCCTCCCCAGAGCGCATTACCCATTGCGCCGTTGGACCACTGCGCCCCTGCCACGCGCGGTTTGAAAAACCCGCGCGAATTGCCCGAGCATTGATTGACGGCAGCTAACTGGACCCGCGGGAAGTCATGGAGTAGGTCGTGCATGCTCAGTGCAAGCGGTTTTCCGACGCGGCCGTGAACCTTGAGGCGAAACTCAGCCGGATCGATTGCGGTGGGTATGTTGGGCAGATGCCAACGGATATAGAAGCGATCATTCGGCGTGAAAACACCTTGGTCAAAGACTTCGAACGGAGTCTCCAGCAGCGCCGGCCGCGTCCGTTGCAGGATCATCGCACCCTTCTGCGGAAAGTTCGTTACTAGCTCACGCTGGCCATTCCAGAACGGAAGATCGATGGTCTCGTCGCCCCGGGCCATCCAACTCACCGATCCCAGCATGCTCGCGATGCCCAATTGGCCCGCTCTGGCGACAAAGCTCCGCCGCGACAAACAGTATGAGTTCGAATTCGATCTCTTCATGAGGTCTCCTTCAATGCCTCAAGCCTTTACTGATTATAGCGCTCTGCTTTGGCACACTGAAAGAGGCTGATTCAGATCGCCCCAACTTTAGTGTCCTACGCTAGTGCAGGGTCGCGTCAGAAAACAGGCGACCTCGCGGTCTCGCGAGCGTTGGATCCTTGGCTTGGAATGGCGTGTCTAATTTTGGGATGAGGAGTAAAATAGGCAGCAATCTATTGGAGGCGCTAGCAACGCGTGGGTTTCGACGGCCGTAGTCGATCGCAAAAATTTCAAAACACCTTTAGGGAAATCTCAGGATGACTAATAGTAATCGCATGAGATCGTTGGCTTTGATTCTTGTCATGTTGCGTCCGATGAGTGCAATTGCGCAGACTGAAACCCTCGATTACGTGGGCAGTGCGTTTACGAACTTAACCATTAGCGGAAATCTCACTAACGGGCTTCGTAATGTAGTTCCGGAAAATTTTGGCGAAGTGGTACTGAGTGCTCCTCTTGGCGATAATCTCAATAATGCCCCTGTAAAGCCGATTTCTTGGAGCTTTGACAGCACTACCCAGCTCGGCGGTATCTATCTGAATTCGAATAGCCCGTTTGCTGCTGCTGGCGCATCGCCACTGTTTACGTTCTCCACCGATGCGAATGGCATCCTCACCGGTTGGAATATCGACATTGTTGGCGGAATTTTAGGCGGTACCAATTCGCCATCCTTTGCGGCAGTTACGATTAGGAATGCGGGCGACACTTACTCATCTGGCTTCAGCACGCCTGCATGCGGCGCACCGCCAGGTGTCGTGACCCCGTGTTTTCGGGTTTCCGAAAGCAATTCCGCGGCCGGCCATTGGACTGCGGCAATTTCGTCGGCTCCCGAGATCGATCCGGCATCTGCTGCCAGCGCCCTCACACTATTTATTGGTGCTCTCGCCGTTTTGCGATCGAGGCGCAGTCTGAATTGAACGGCGACGGCCGCTGCGGCCTGAAGGCCTTCTACCGCGCCCTCGGGCCTGCGGGCCCCCCCCGCTGACTTACGTAAGCTAAACTTAATGTGCGGCGGGGGGACGGTTAAGTTCTCTTACGAACTCTTAAGGTCGCGAACCAAGCTACAACCGCAGGGGTCCAAGTATCATGCAAGTATGCTCCTATGGGAATTTCAGCTGATTGGGAGAGAAATCATGTACACCTTCTTGAAACGCACTGCGAAACTTGGGCTGCCACTCGTAATTGGGGCCGCGGCATTGCTGGGCGGTTGTGTTGCCTATCCGGAAAGCTATGCGCCTTCTTACGGCTATTACTACACGCCCCCGAGGCAAATCTATAGTTACCCCGGCTATTCCTACTACAGCGAGCCTTACGGAAGAGGCGGTTACTACGGTGGCCGCGGCTACGAGCACGAAGAGCACGAGCACGGATATGGCTATCGCCGGCACCATGATGACGATTGACAGCATGGTGTGAAGGACACGACGAAGCTTTCGCTGACATCCTAGAAGCGTTTACTGCAACGCAAGCGTTTTAGTTGCGACTCTTGGACGAAGAGTGACTGTCGTCCTATCTGGCCCAAACGCGAGCACCCGGTGGAGGCGCTCAATCTTTTGCGCACCGACGATCACAATTGGGGTGTCTCGTAGTCTAAATCGTTCCGGATGGTCCAAATATCTTCACGCAACGATTTATCGAGCGGCATCCATCCCCTTACCGAATTAATGAGAAATACCGCCTGAGAATTCCGGAGTTCATCAAGGCGGAAATTCTGTTCTCTGATGATTCCCCGTTCTAAGAGAAATTTGCGAAATACGCCGGCTAACAGGCCTTGGTTTAGGGGCGGCGTGAACAACTCTCCGCGATCGGCGACCACGACATTGGCTATGCTTGATTCGGTAATGTTGCCGGCCTCGTTCCAGAAAATGAGATCGGCGAGTCCTGGTTGCGACACGCGTTGTTCGTCAAGCAAGTCGGTGTAAGGTTTTCGGTAAGTCGTCTTGTGATGTAGGAAAGCCGATGGCGTGATAGCCCTGCGCGACATGCCAATCTTCGATCCCGCAATTGAAACGATTGGTGAGGCCGTCACGGCAAGTTCCCCGCAGCGCGACACGGTTATTCGGAGTTTCTTCCTCTGGTCGTTCGCGCCAAGCTCGAACTTCCGCAACTCCTCATTCAAGCGCTTCATCATCAGACTAAATTGGAAGTAGGCGGCTGAATCTTGCAATCTCTGCACGTGTTGATCGAGCAGGTAAAATCCGCGATCGGGAGTCCACAATACGGATTCAAGGAGACTGAACTCAGGATTTCTGTGGAACAGGATGCGAGCCTTGGTCTGACACTCTTCGTACTCATCATCGGCCTCAGAGTCCCAAAGAATGCCGCTGCCCACGCCATACTCGGCAGACTTGTCCTCCATGTCGATTACCACCGTGCGAATGGCTACGTTAAATTGGCAATTCGCCTCCGGCGATATGTAGCCGATAGAACCGGTATAGACGCCCCGCGGGTCGGGCTCCAACTGCTTGATAATCTGCATCGTCTTGATCTTCGGTGCACCGGTGATCGAAGCGCAGGGAAACATATTACGAAAGATGTCCGATATAGGCGCAGTAGTACGCGATGTAACCGTCGAAGTCATCTGCAGGACGGTCGGATACTTCTCGACAGAAAATAGTCTTTCGACCCTCACACTACCGGTTTCGGCAATCCTGCCCATATCGTTGCGAATCATATCGACAATCATGACATTCTCAGCCCGGTTCTTCGGTGAGGAGACGAGCCAGCGCTCCAATTCTTCGTCCTCAACCGTGGTATTACCCCGTTTGGCTGTTCCCTTCATGGGTTTGCAGGTGAGTTCACCCTGCTTCAGCGAGAAAAACAGTTCCGGCGATACCGAGCAGATGTGATATCGACCAAGATTGATATATGCGGAATAGCTGCTGCGTTGCGCCTGGTAGAGTTCCAGAAACAATGCCCATGGGTTCCCATCGAAATTACTTCGCAGGCGCAGGGTGTAATTGACCTGGTAGGTATCTCCATAGCGTATTCGTTGTTTAGCCTGTTCAATCGACTTGCGGTACTCCTTTAAGGAAACGGAAGGGTGCCAATCAAAATCTGATGCTGATGCTGTCGCATACGAATTGGCGAGTGTGAGCATTTCGGGGCGATCATAGAGTCCAAACCATATCAGCGGCACTCCCTTTGAAGCGTGAGTCGCCAACGCGGGGTCCATGGCAGAAGAGGCTTCGTAGCTAATGAAGCCAGCGGCATACAATCCCCGCGCCGTTTGCGCTTCAACCTCTTGAAGACAGCCCATCACATCGCCAACGCGGGATGTGCTGATCGAAGCGACAGGATCCCGAAAAATGAGCCACTGTGGTAAGCCCGTCAGATGATTTTGTATTACGACGCTTGCCGGCGGTACCGTTAATTTCGCGGGGATCATTTCAATCAATGGTCTTCGCTTGAGCTACGTGCATAGCTGCAAGTGCGCCCGCGAATGCAGCTGTATGAAGCCAACGACCCGCAGCATCCTTCTTAGTTGAGAGATTGCGAGTTTCAATTTTGTCGGTAATGTTTGCTTTAGCCGGTGGCGCGAGGCGGGGCCCGTCCTCTCCCCGGCGTGAGACCAAGAGTCACGCAGGGTCCTGAACTGAATAATACCGCTTCGGTGCTACCGATGATGAATCAATGCTTCTCCAGACGCGCCCCGTAGGCGCCTAACTCGCGAGTGAGCGTACTATTGTCTCCCAAGGGGACAATGCGGGATCCGGCGACCAGCGCAGCAAATGCGAATTTGAAGGCGCTCAGCATCGTACCAGCGTGAACCGGCCCGGGAGGCGGCTGTTTATCGGACCTGTTGCGGACCGAGGTGTATATCTCCGGGTGTGTCAGGCCAAGAAGACCTGTGGCGATTTTTTGGAATTCAGTCATGGCATTGCTCCTAGAATTGGCACCGAAGACAGCAGCAGGGTGCGGCTTGGCGCGATTTGGAACAAATGCAAAGGCTGAAGCTGAGTTAAGTAACCCTTAATGGTCGCGGCCACTGGGACCCCGCAAGCAGCCAGGGTCTCGTTCGTACGTTGGCGTAGACCGCATCGGCAATGGTCAGTTGAGTGATCGCAGATAGGCAATGATGCTCGCGCGCTCACTTGCATCGGCCACGCCGGAAAATGGCATGACATTCCCCGCAATGAATTCCTGGGGGCTGCTGAGGTACTGATCCAAAGTCCTTGCATCCCAGGTAATGCCGGCCCCGCGCATAGCGCGGCTGTAGCGAAATCCGGCGACAGTCCCAGACTGGCGGCCGAACACGCCTTTAAGCGTTGGACCGGTGCCGTTGGTGCCGTCCGTGGAATGACAAACGGAGCATTGATCGAATGCTTCTTTCTTCGGCGAGTCGCCTCGGCCGGCGCGAGGCCCCGCCAGAGTCAGCGCGCCCACTATCGCCATCATGATCAGGATTCGTCGCAGGTAAGACCTCATCAGAGCTGCCGGGGCCGTGACGAGTAGCGCACGAGATCATCCCCTAGGCGCAGTGCCAGGGCAGCAAGCGGTCCTGTGGGGTTGTAGCCTGAATTGTGAGGATATACCGATGCGCCCACGACAAATAGATTCTCAGCGTCCCAGTGCTGCAGATGAGACGAAACGACACTCGATCGCGGATCTGCTCCCATAATCGTGCCGCCCGTGACATGCGTGCTTTGATACACCCTCGAATCGAAGGGTCCCTGGCGCCCCCTGACGGGGCCCATGATGTCTGGCGCCATTGCCTTGCAGATCTCACCGACTTTCTCGGTAACCCAGCGTGACATCTTGACTTCGTTCTCCCGAAAATCGAAGGTCATTCGCAATAGCGGCAACCCATAAATATCTCGGTACTCGGGATCAAGATCCAAATAGTTCTCCACGTGCGGATAACAGCTGCCTTGCGCGCTGACACCACAGGAATGCGGGTACCACTCGGCATTGGCTTTTTTCCACCCGGTTCCCCAGCGCGGCGTACCTGCAGGTGTGCTGCGTGAGCGAATGGGACGCCCGTTGGTTACGCCAGCACTGATGTTGGCACCGCCGATGAAAGGCAATGCCGCGTGATCAAAATTGTCGTTGTTGTACTCATCGATCGCAGTGAAAGTGCTACCGGCGGCTAAAAACGGATTGATCCAGCGATTGCGAAAGAACAGGTCCACTCCAGATTGGGTTTGATAACAAAAATTCTTGCCGACCACGCCGTGGCGTGCCGCCGGATCATAGGGCGCGCCGATGCCGCTCATCAGGAGCAGCCGGGTATTGCTCATCGTGAAAGCGGCAAGCACGACAATGTCCGCGGGTTGTGCGTATTCCTCGCCGGATTCGAGATCAAGATAGCGCACGCCCAATACACGCTTGGCTTGCCGGTCGTAGTCGATATGCAGCACCTGTGCGTGAGTGCGGATCTCGAAACTCTTCCGTGTCCTCAGCAACGGATAGAGCAGTCCGTCGGGCGTGGCCTTCGCATGCGCTTCGCAAATGAAGCGTTCACAGTGACCGCAGTATTGGCAGGGGCCGAGCCTCTGACCATCCGGATTCAAGTACGTTCCGGAAGAGTTGGCGGCGGGTCCGGGAAAGGGCCGATACCCTAACGACTCGGTAGCCGCCTTGAACATGATTCCCGCTTCGGTGATTTCCAGCGGTCGTTGGGGATACTCATCGCGGCGCGGCGCCTCGAAGGGGTTACCGCCAGGTTGAATGACGCCTTCAATATTACCGGCCCTGCCCGCCAGGCCAAATAATTTTTCGAATAAATCGTGATACGGCTCCAACTCGGCGTACGTCGTACCCCAATCCTGCAGCGGCATTTCTTTCGGAATGGCCGCTTTACCGTAGCGCGACTCGTAGCGCGTACGCAAAGCTGGATCATATTCGGACCATCTCCATGTCTGTCCGTTCCAGTGGCTCGCTGCGCCACCGACGCCTTCGCCCGGCAAGAAGGCGCCCATCCAGCGCACCGGCAGCGACTCCTCGTGGCGGGTGTGTCGCAAGGTGTAAGTCTCGCGTTGCCAATTCTGCATGAGTCCTTGGCGCTGGGCCCAGCGCAATTCGTCTCGTTGACTCGGTAGTCGCGCAGCGGGGCCGTTGGAATGGTCGATGCCTCGCTCGAGTACCAAAACGTCGATACCTTGGGTGGTCAGTTGCCGGGAAATGAGAGCGGCGCACAGACCTCCCCCAACGATCACTACACGGCGGTGCGGTAGACGTTTCGTCATCGCTCAGTCCCGTTTCACGAAAAATCGCTGATCGACTTAGGATGCTGGGCACCTGGAAAAGGCTTGCCACGGTAGCGGACCATGTCGATCGTGTGGGTGGCTGGCAGACCTGGATACCCGATCATCTTCCAGAAGACGGCGTCACGATTTCCTCCGTACATGGGATCGGCAAAGCAAGCTTCGATAAAGAGCGGGTAAATGATGTCATTGAACCATGATGCGAGTGGCAGGCGATCCGTGGTGATACTGCCGTCCTCAATCCCCTTAAGAACGGCTTCCGCCGGCGCCGGCGCGAGTTGCTCGAAAGTAGCACCGTGATCCCGCAGGCACGCCAGGTTCACGGCTGCAATTCCAGCTTTGCAGAACTGTTCGGGTGTGAGTGGTAGCTGTAACCCGAGTTCTGGCTTCCCCTGTTTGAAAGGTCCAGTCTGATATCGGCCATCTCCCTGACCGTAGGGTCCTGCGAGTTGGCGATCCATGTAGATGGCCAAACCACAGTCGACGCCGTTTGGTGTGAACTCGTCAGCCGGACACATAATATTGACCAGGGCCTCGATGAATGCTGCTTCTTCGGGCCCCAGCGAATGGTAAGTGCTCGCAGCTGAATCTGTCTTAGGGATCAGCGCTGTATTTGCTGTCGATGGCTCAGCCGGCAGCGCTAGAGAAGTCAGGGACGCGACCCCGGCTAAACCGGCGTGCAATAAGAAGCTGCGCCTCTCGTTAGGATTTTTCTGATCGCTCATGCGAAGATCCCTTTAGACGGCTTATCGGACATTCTAGTTTTTGCCGATCGATAATACGTCAAAGACTGTTGCGGCAGTAATAACTCGTGACAATATTGTTGTGAGAGGAGCAGGTCAGTTTCGCTTAGGGCAAAATTCGTCCTCATGGCAGTCCCCCGCGATCAGTGGCAAGTTAATCTGATCTGGTGCATGCTGAGACTGCAGCATGGCAGGCGCATCGTTTGGCGGTCCCGGACCATAAAGCTGCCGAGTGCGCCCGCCGTCAAAGCGCCGGAACATGGGCGGCGCGCTGCTTGAACCCGGAACCATCTTGGGTCGCGCAGTAACTATGAAATACCTTCCGCTCATCTGGGCTACTCTTTGGCGCAAGAAGGCCCGCACGACCTTCACGCTGCTATCTGTCATCGTCGCCTTTTTATTGTTCGGCGTGCTGGAAACGGTCGATTACGCCTTTTCACATGCCGGTGCCGGAGTAACGGGCGCCGACAAACTGATTACGACCAATAAATATTCGATCGTTCTGTCGCTGCCTTTTTCCGACACGCAGCAAATTCGCTCGGTGCCGGGAGTGGCTGAAGTCACCTGGTTGACTTGGTTTGGCGCCTACTATCAAGAGTCCAAGAACTTTGTCTTTGCAGTGCCAATCGACGCAGATTCCTATTTCAAACTGCACAAAGGAGAATTCATCGTCAATGATGAGCAGATGCAGGCGTACCGCAACACGCGTACCGGCGCCCTGGTTAATGTGGCGCTGATGAAGCGATTCGGCTGGAAGGTTGGCGACAAAGTGTCGCTGCATTCGACCATTTGGACACAAAAAGAAGGCTCGCTGGACTGGACTTTCGACATTGTCGGCAGCTTCGATGCCAAAGACCCGACGCAGGCTTCTCAGCAGGCTTCTAGCATGTGGTTCCACTACGAACTCTTTGACGAGGGGCGCAGCTTCGGCAAGGGCACGGTGGGCTGGTTCGAGGAACGCATCAGCGACCCCTCACAGTCATTGGACGTCGCCAATCGAATCGACGCGTTGTTTGCTAATTCTTCTAATGAAACCAAGACTCAGCCGGCTAACGACTTCGCGATGACTTTTGTGAAGCAAATCGGCGATGTTGGCTTCGTACTACGCGCGATCTTAAGCGCGGTGTTTTTCACTCTGCTTTTTCTGACCGGCAACACGATGATGCAATCGGTGCGCGAACGCATACCTGAACTAGCCGTACTTAAGACCCTCGGCTTTGGCGACGGCAAGGTGCTCGGCTTAGTTCTTGCCGAAGCTCTTCTGCTGTGCCTGATTGCCGCGGTTGTGGGACTGGCACTGAGCTATGCCGCACTGCCTGTCATCAAGCAAGGCCTACAAGGCGTCGAATTATCGCCCATTGCACTTATCCCCGGCATCGGCGCAGCAGTATTGCTGGCACTGATCGTCGGCCTGCCGCCCGCGCTCCGCGCCATGCGGCTGAATATCGTCGAAGCATTGGCGAAAAAGCGCTGATCGCTACATATTTTGGGGCATCAATGTTCAAGCAATTATTCGCCGTTATCTTGATGAGCCTGCAAACCCTGCCGCAGCGTATCGGCGCCTCCAGCGTCATTGTCATCGGAATCGCCGGCGTTGTCGCAGTGTTGATCTCGGTGTTGGCGATGGGTGTAGGCTTCCGGCACACGCTGGCGGATAGCGGCCGCGCCGATCGGGTGATTATCATACGCGGCGGCTCCGACGCCGAACTGAGCAGCAACCTGACACGCTCGGACGTTGACATCATTGCCAACGCACCGGGCCTCGCCAGGGGTTCGAGCGGCGAGCCGCTGCTGTCGAACGAAATCGTAACCGTGGTAAACGTACCGAAAGTCGACACCGGTACCGATGCCAACGTCACCATGCGCGGTGTCGGCTTGAGAGTCACCGAAGTACGGCCGGAGCTCAAAATCATCAGCGGCCACATGTTTCGTCCCGCTCTTCGCCAGCTGATCGCTGGCGCCGGCGCCGCTAAGCAATTTCGCGGCCTCGAGGTCGGAAACGTGCTGCACCTGCGCAACGCCGATTGGACGGTCACCGGCGTATTTACGAGCAACGGCGATGTCCATGAATCGGAGCTGTTGGCCGACGTCGATACGGTGGGCTCATCAATCGAACGCACGGGCTACAGCTCTGCGGTTGCGCTGCTCAGCAGTCCGGCCGAATTCGCGGCATTCAAGGGTGCGCTGACCACTGATCCGCAGTTGAAAGTTAGCGTGCAACGCGAAGCGGGTTACTATGCCGCGCAGTCCCAACAGCTCACCAAGACCATCAATATCGTCGGCAACACAGTGGCCATCATAATGGCAATCGGCGCCATGTTCGGCGCACTGAACACGATGTATTCGGCGGTCGCGGCTCGGGGCCTCGAGATCGCCACCTTGCGGGCAATAGGTTTCGGCGGCTTGCCAGTGCTGCTATCGGTCATGATCGAGGCGCTGCTGCTGTCGTTGCTTGGGGGTATAATCGGTGCCTCTCTGGCCTGGATCTTCTTCAACGGGCACAGCGTAAGCACCCTTGGGGGCGCATTTGCACAAGTCGTGTTCAAACTGACGGTCACCCAGTCATTGATTGTCACCGGCGTCGTCTGGGCCTGCGTCATCGGCCTGCTCGGCGGCTTCTTTCCGGCCCTGCGGGCCGCACGGCTGTCCGTGGCGGAAGCTTTGCGCGCGGCTTAAGCCGCCAGCGCACGCCCGTCACGTCTCACAACGCGCAAACTCCGCGCAGAGCCTTGTGCTCATGGATAAATAGGATGAAGTGGAAGCGAATGGCGAATAGTCCGGCCAAGACATTTGCATCACTGCTTTTCTTATCTATTGCCGTGCTGGTCACGGCGACCGCTTCGTGGGCAGACACGAGCCCAAATCGTTCCGAGCGAGGGGATCTACCCGGCGATGCGCCAAAAGAACTGAAGCGACTCGTTGGCGAGTACAGTTCGGCGCAAACCGGTGATGACGGCCCGGACGAAACACGACTGACCATTGGTGAGGCTGGCGGAAAACTATTTGCAGAAGGGCTGGGACTGCACTCTGAGCCGCTGCGACGATTGGACGCGGCGCGGTTTTCTGTCGTCGGGAGCGAGGGTCAATCGACTCGCTTAGACTTTGAACTGGATCGAGGCCAGCGAGTCTCGGCGGTTATCCTCAGAGGCGCCCGGCTGCCGCTCAGGGACATCGGACTGGAGGTCATGGAAATGATCAGAGCCGGCGTCAATGCCGATCCAGCACGGCTGCGTAAAGTAGCGCTTGCGGCCAAACCGCCCATAGAGCCCGCGCCGAAGCGTGAGTTTGACCTCCTCAATTTAGCGGCAGTCGATCCGACCATCAAATTCGACATTCGCTATGCCAGTTCGAATAACTTCATTGGATTCGCTCTCTATGAGTGGCCAGCTGCCTACCTCCAACGTCCCGTGGCCGAAGCGCTGGGGCGCGTCCAGCGCGCACTGGCGCCCAAGGGTTATGGATTACTGATCCATGACGGCTATCGACCATGGTTCGTCACGAAGATGTTCTGGGATGCTACCCCTGAAAGGGCACACGTCTTCGTAGCCGATCCGTCTAAGGGGTCGCGGCACAATCGCGGCTGCGCCGTTGATCTGACGCTCTATGATCTGAAGTCAGGCCGAACTGTCGAGATGACCGGAAGGTACGATGAGATGTCGCGGCGGTCCTACGCTGATTACGTGGGCGGCACCAGCCGTCAACGCTGGCTGAGGGATCTACTGCGCAGCGAAATGGAAGCGCAAGGTTTTGCCGTGTATCCGGAAGAGTGGTGGCATTACGACTACAAAGATTGGGGCGATTACGGTATAGGAAAAGCCACTTTCTCGCAGCTCGATGCCGCGCAGCATTCGCCGAGCCCGTGACGTTGCGACGACGGCGCTATACGCATTGATTAGCGCTGTTGGACCACTCCAATTGCACAGTAAAGGCGCCGATAACTTTGGTTTCCCACGCGCAAATATCGCCAATTTCACCATTGACGTCGTCGTACCACCCCTGCCCAGGGATCGGATCCGTAATTGCTTCGCACAGCTCGTGTGAACTCGTTGAAGTGAGCGCATCAAATGCCGCCAAACCACCTGTGCATCCGGTACATCCTGGGTACGGCATCACTGCATAAAATATTTGCCCGGATATATCGTTGTGATATCCGCAAAATGCCTGGCACGAAGCCCCGCCGCCTTGCACCACCTTGACGCCAGGGGGCAAGTAAATAAAGTACAGAGTATTCGGTGTTGGCGCCGGCACGCCGGCATGAGTAGACACTAGAGTCTGAAGCATGTGCTGGATGGCGCTGTCCGAGACGGACATATTGGTAGCCGGTGATGTAATCGTGACTGTACCGGAGCGCTTTCCGTGTCCGATTTTGTACGCCGGCACGCTGTATTCTGATAACTGGTCAATGAGCGCACTGGTCAAGATGAAATCGAAGAAGCCGTTGAGCTGCGTGACTAGCCCTGCTTGAGCAGCCTGCCAATCGGTACCCCAAAATATCGTGAACACCTCGACTGACGAGAGCAACGGCCCGTTTCGATAAGTGAGTTTCGCCGGCGCCGCACGTACGCTTGTCTTTGCGTCGGGCGGTTTGAGTGCCTCAGGGGCATGCAGGGGCACGATGCGGAGTGCGTCGCTGCGCTGCCAACAGATTTTTTTGTTGCCGGTTGCCATATGTGAACAGCCCCTCCGTAGCGAGGTTTGATCAACGAACTATTGCACGGAAACAACGCGCTGGTCTTGCTTTGCTCGGATCACCGGCACTGCAATTCTTACCAGCCCGCGCAGCAACAACGGCAAAAGGACAAAGTCGTCCACAACGCCGAGTATGGGGAAGGCAAAGTTAAGCGGCTCAAGCGCAAACACCACCAGCAGCAGCGCCGCGGGCACCAGCCACTGAGGGCGGTCGCGTTTTCGCAAGGCCGCGACCAGAATCCGTAAATCTTGGCCGCCAATGCGCCAAAGTCTGAATAGGCGTCTCATCTCTAGCCCTCGTTTATTTCATTTATCCTTGAACTCAGTCTATCAAGGATCATCCGTGGGCGAAATCAAGGCGTGTAGGCTACGCGGGTCGTCTTCGTCTGACAGACGCGCCCATGACACCCCGTGTTGAGTCAAGATTTCGCTCTCGGCAGCGGGCAGCTATCGACACGCGCGCAACCAATTAACGATCGCGTGCGGCACCGTCTTGCGTGCTTTGCCGCTCACATAAATTCCAATGTGCCCGACGTCGACTTGCAGCGAGTCGTATTTTTTGCTGCTGACATGTGCACCGAGCGAGGCGCTTGCGCTCGGCGGCACAAGGTGATCTTTTGCCGCGTAGATGTTCAGCACCGGGCACGTGACGTTGGCAAGGCGCACGGGTGTCGCACCGAACACAAGCTCGCCCCGAATGAGCCGATTCTCCTGAAAAAACCACTGCACGAACTCTCGGCATGCCCGCGCGGGTTGATCGGGGCTGTCGAAAATCCACTTTTCCATACGCATAAAATTCTCTAATTGCGCTCGATCGGAGTTGGCCTGCAGTAAGTTGACGTACTTCTGCTGCGTCAAACGGAACGGCATCAACGCAAGAAAGACCGTGTTCAAGAGTTCCCCCGAAACATTCCCTGATTGGGTCAGTAGGTCCATATCGATGTGTTGCACCCATTTCGACAGCAAATTCTCCGGCGTCTTGAAATCCACCGGTGTCACCATGGTAATTAGGTTTGCGATTCGCCTCGGCTTGAGTGCCGCGTAGCAAAGGCTGAACGTACCGCCTTGGCAGATGCCCAGCAGATTGATGCAATCGGTGGAATGCTTCTCTAGCATGAACGTGACGCAGCGGTCTAAATAGCCGCAGATGTACTCCTCCAAGGGGATGAACCGATCGGAGCCGTCCGGATAGCCCCAGTCAATCAGATACACATCCACACCAAAAGAAAGCAGCTCGCGAATGAGCGATCGGTCCGGCTGCAAGTCCAGCATGTAAGGGCGATTGACCATGGCATAACAAATAAGTAGCGGAGGCAGCCCGACCGATCGTGCGAGGGGGGCGTAGCGGTACAACTGCACCTTGTTGTCGGCGTAAATCCGCTCTTTGTCCAATATGCCTACTTGGACATCGCCGATGTCGCGGAGCGCGCGCAGTGCGGCGCGCCCTTGCTCCCGCATGGTTGCGCCTTCTTCAATCGAGCGTGCTAGCAGATCTGCGATGTCACTCACTGCCGCGCAGCCTTGCGCCGCTTGCGTGGTTTCGGTGCTGTCGGCTTCGCTCGCGAATCTGCGTCACGCAACGCGATGTTCAGTTCGCGAACCTGGCGGTGCAGACTGTCGACCTCCGCCCTGCTCGGCAAATCCAGGTGTCGAGCGAATGCTTCCACCAATTTGCCGCGCTCCACCTTGAAGCAGCTCAATAGATTGCACAGCTCTGCGAGCGAGCGCGCAAACTTCTCACTGTGAGCAGCCTGAGCATAGGCTTCCTCCGCACAATCGATCCAGACCTCGTAGAGAGCCGCCCGCGAACTCATAAGGTTCATATCGGATGTCGTTCGTTTTTGAACAGCCTGCGACGCCCTCTGACTGATTTCCGCACCTTGTTGCATGAACTCAGCATATCGACGTTGGAATTGCATTCCCAAGTCGATCATGCGCTGAACAACGGTTTGATATTCGCGCGTATATCCCAGCGCAGGAAAAAGACTCGCCGACACTTGCTCCGCGGTGAGCGGACCGCCTTCTGCAAACCCAGGGCCCATTCCCCACATCTTGGCCAAATCCTGCCAGGCTCCCAAAAAAAGAGTTGAATCCGCTGCGCCCGCATTCGCGGTCGGGATCTGAAGACGCTCGAACATGGTTTGGCAGAGCGCCGCGTAGTTGTCCCATGCGTTCAGCATCGCTGGCGTTGGCCCCATACCGGTTCTGTTATCAGTCACTTGGGAGCCTCTATGCGGCGCAATAACTTCATTGAATATGCGGGAGATTTCACAATAAACGCTGATTGTGCAATGCATACTAAAAGCGTTATGCTGGGGTGTGGGGAAACGCTGCGCGGTCGCTCTTGCCGGTCTCGGTGGTACATTATGTCGAACGAACGAGTAATTAAAAAATACGCCAACCGTCGACTTTACGATTCGACGGGCAGCCGCCACGTCACCTTGGACGACATCCGCAAAATGATCGTCTCCGGCGAGAAAGTAAAGGTGGTGGATGATAAGTCAGGCGAAGACCTTACACGCGCGGTGCTATTGCAGGTGATTTCCGAACAGGAACAGTTCGGTACGCCGGTGCTGAGTACCGAATTGCTCGAGGGGATCATCCGCTTTTACGGCAACCCGGTTCAGGAAATGCTGACCCGATACATGGAACAAAGTGTTGGCGCGATCGCGCGCCAGCAACAGGCCATGCGCGCCGAAATGGCCAAGGTTATGGAGAACCCTATGGCACCCATGGCGGAATTCGCGCGTCAGAACATGGAGCAGTGGTCAAAGATGCAAGCCTCTGTGCTATCTGCATTCGCGCCCTCGAAACCGAAGTCGCCCCCGGCCGAAGACGGCAGCTCAAAGGACTCCGACAAAAAGTAATTCAATGGTCGCGCTGGCGATGAGAACACCAATATGCAAATCAAAGGTAAAACTGTAGTCATCACGGGTGCCGCCCGCGGTATCGGTCGAGCGCTCGCGCTGCGTTTCGCAGGTCAGGGTGCGAATATTGCGCTGTTGGATCTGAAGGCGGCAGATCTCGAGCCGGCCGTAAAGCAATGCGTGGCGCTGGGCGTGCGCGCGATGGCATATGCGGTCGACGTCTCAGTGGAAGGTCAGGTTTCCACGGCTCTCGATCAAGTGGTGGAAGATTTTGGCGCGCTTGATGTCATCGTGAACAATGCAGGCATCGTTAAAGATGCGCTGCTCCTTAAAGTGAAAGATGGCGAGGTTGTCGGCAAAATGACGCTGCAACAGTGGCAAGCGGTTATCGACGTGAATCTCACCGGAGTGTTTTTGTGCGCGCGCGAGGCCGCCGCGCGCATGGTCAAGCTCGCCAAGGGCGGCGTCATCGTCAATATTTCCAGCATCTCGCGTCACGGTAACCAGGGCCAGAGCAATTACACGGCGGCCAAATCAGGCGTGGCTTCGATGACGGTTGTGTGGGCGAAGGAACTCGCGCGCTACGGCATTCGAGTGGGATGCGTGGCCCCAGGATTCACGCACACTGACATATTGGCCTCGATGAAGCCTGAAGTGTTGGAAAAGGTGATCGCGCCGGTGCCGCTAAAGCGGCTTGGTGTGCCCGATGAAATCGCGCATGCCGCGCAGTTCATCATCGAAAATGACTTTTTCACGGGACGATGCATCGACCTCGACGGCGGTTTGCGTCTCTAGTGGAATCTGATCCGCGGGCAAGCCGCACTCTCGTGCGACGTTCAGCAGCTTGAGGGCCGCCCATCGGACTCGCAAAACCGAACAGGCCAGCAAATCTTCCGTGATGCTCGATGCGTCGAACTCATCGTCGAGCCACGGCCTCACGCCGAGAACGGCGCCCACCCATCTTTCCACCGCTTCGGCCTCGTACTCGCAAATGGTTCGATTGATGGCTGGCCAGGCATTGCGATGAATCGTGAGATGCGTCAGTTCGTGCACGAGCGTCAATAGCTGCTGCTCTAGGCTAAGTCCGGTGCGCAGTACGATGCGCCGCTGCTCCACCCTCCCTAAGACATTCGCTTGCAGGCAATTTCGAACCACGGGGACGCCGCAGCGCTCTGCGAACTGCTCAAGCCGGCACACGTACTGCCTGATGCTGGTCAACTCGCTCTCCATGGCCGGCTATTTATTGCCGCGCCGCGTTAATAAGCACCTGTTTTTCTAACGCTAAAAATAATATCTGCCAATTATACTAATAATAATCAAACAGTTATAAACGTAACATTCCTTATTCCGGGCTTGTTAAATTCCTTTTGCACTGCATACTTTTTTGTGTATAATGTCGCCATTGAAGACAAATGCCACTGACCAGGAGATCACCATGACCCAGCCCACCCTCGATTTTAGCGCTCTGTTCGACACGTACCGCCAGACTTTTGCGCCCATCATTGCGGCCCAACAGAATAGCCTGAAGACAATCGAGCGTCTTGCCCGATACCAGTTCGCCGTCGCCGGTGACTACTTGGATTGGACCCTGTCGCACGTCAAGACCAGCAGCGAGCCGAAATCGGTAGCCGATCTGGTCAGCCAGCAAACCAAGTTGAACACCACGTTCAGCGAGAAGTTGCGGGCCCGGGCGGAAGAGTTCACGCAAATCGCCTCCGAAACGCAGGGCAACGTCACCAAGTTCTTCGACGAAGCCGGGGCGAAAGTTGCCGATACGGCGAAGAAAGCCGCCTAGCTCTGGAGCATAGCGCGATACAAAGGGCGACTCAGGTCGCCCTTTTTTTGCCCCTGCTTCGGACACCTGGGACTATGATGAGAGAGGGGGTTAGATTGTGGCTGAATCGATATCAGACAATTCACAAGAGCAACTTGCGCGCGAGATGCGAGCACAATTGGCTGCCGTTACGGGCGGGCTTGCTCCCGATGACTATGTCCAGGCGTGGTGGGATTGGTACCTGAATCTTGCCCAGTCGCCAGGGAGACAGACCGAGTTGGCGCAAAGCGCTTTTCAAGCGGTCGCGGATAGTCTTTCATTCGCCCTGAAGGCGGCGGCGGGCAAGCCCACCGCGCCAGCCAACGACGATAAACGATTTGCAGCAGAAGCTTGGAACCAGTGGCCATTCAATGTCATGGCACGGAGTTACTTAAATTGGGAGCAATTGGTAACGCAAGCCACCGCCGAAGTCCCGGGTATTCCCCAACGCAGCGCAGATCTGGTCAAGTTCACGTCTCGGCAATTGCTCGAGACTGCTTCTCCCGCCAATTATCTTCTCGGCAACCCGGAGCTGCTGGAGTTCACGCGCGCGCAATCCGGACAAAATCTGGTGGCTGGCTTTAAGAATTGGCTCGAAGATGCCGACGCCATGCTCAATCATAAAGCTCCCACCCGCAGTGCGGAATTTAAGGTAGGCGAAAACCTCGCTGTCACGCCCGGCAAGGTTGTCTACCGCAATGACCTGATCGAACTCATTCAGTACTGCCCGACCACGCCCCAAGTCCACGCTGAGCCGATATTGATCGTGCCGGCATGGATTATGAAGTTTTACATTCTCGATCTATCGCCCGGCAATTCGCTGGTTCGCTACCTGGTCGATAAAGGTCACACGGTCTTCATGATCTCGTGGAAGAACCCGCAGGCCATTGATCGCAATCTCGGCATGGACGATTACCACAACCTCGGGATACGCGATGCCCTCGCTGCCGTGGGCGCCATCGTGCCAACCGCAAAGGTTCACGCCGTGGGCTACTGCATCGGCGGGACGTTGCTGTCGATCGCAGCGGCTGAACTTGCGCGCCGCGGCGATGCGCGTCTGGCCTCGGTAACCTTGTTTGCGGCGCAGACGGATTTCAGCGAGCCAGGTGAATTGTCCTTATTTATCAGTCCCAGTCAGCTCTCGATGTTAGAAGCGGTAATGCACAAAGCGGGCGTACTCAGCAGCGACAAAATGGGCGCTTCCTTCGCCCTGCTGCGCTCTCGCGAGTTGCTGTGGAATCCGGCAGTCAATACCTATATCAAGGGCAAGCGGGAAAAACTAAACGACTTGATGGCTTGGAATAGCGATGGCACGCGCATGCCTAGCCGTATGCACAGCGAGTACTTAAAGCAGCTGTATTTGCAGAACGACCTCGCAGCAGGCCGCTTTAAAGTCAATGGCGAAATTGTCAACCTAAACAAACTGACCTTGCCGATGTTTGTACTTGGTACCGAGTCGGACCACGTGGCGCCATGGACCTCGACGTTCAAGGTTCGCGCACTAACGCGATCGGCGGACTACACCTTCGCCCTGGTAAGCGGTGGCCATAACGGCGGCATCGTTTGCGGACCTGAGAATCCCAAGCGCAGGTTCCGGGAGCTGACTTGGAATGACGCGGACAGCCTTTTGACCCCCGAGCAATGGCGGGGCCAGGCAAAGTTGCAACAGGGCTCGTGGTGGCCGTCGTGGCAGTCATGGCTGGCGGCGCACTCGGGGCCCTTGGACGCACCATTGCCTCATCTCGGCAACGACTCCGCGGGATATGCAGTTCTCGGAGACGCGCCGGGAAGCTATGTACTACGGTGATCGCGTGCTCATTGCATATGCTGGCCGCCATTGATCGCGATATTCGCGCCCGTCACAAATGCCGCTTCTTCGCTAGCTAGATAAGCAACCAGTCCGGCGACCTCTTCGGGCTTCCCAAGACGTCCCATGGGAATTTGCGGAATTATTTTAGAATCCAAGACCTCTCGCGGAATCGCCATTACCATTTTGGTGCCAATGTAGCCAGGCGAAATGGTGTTCACGGTAACGCCTTTGCGCGCGACCTCTAGCGACAGTGCCTTGGTGAACCCATGCATGCCGGCTTTCGCGGCCGAATAGTTCGTCTGTCCAAACGCGCCCTTCTGGCCGTTTACCGAAGAGATGTTGATGATGCGCCCCCAGCCGCGCTCAATCATGCCATCGCACACCTGCTTGGTCATATTGAAAACAGACGTGAGGTTCGAGCCCATCACCACATCCCAATTGACGCGATCCATTTTCTTAAAAGTCATGTCGCGGGTAATACCGGCGTTGTTAACCAGCACGTCGATCGGGCCGATCTCCTGCGTGACTTGCGCGACGCAAGCCTCGCAAGATTTCCAATCCGTCACATCACAGGCGTATGCGTGAAACGAAAAACCTTGCGTCTGCATGGACGCCAGCCACTCTTTGGATTTCGTGTTCGTCGGCGAATACGTCGAAATGACCGTGTCCCCCTGCGCCGCTAACTTCATGCAAATGGCTTCGCCCAGTCCCCCCATGCCACCCGTCACCATCGCGATTCTTTTGTTCGTCACGATTACTACTCCCCGCCGTTTGCCAGTCTCGAAATGATCAGGCTCAAAGCCTGTGTTTTTCGAATCATGCGCCCCTGAGAACTTCACTGCAATAAGCCGGCGTAATGTCGGTGCACGCAAGCACTCGGATGATCTACACTGAGCCCGTGGCCCACTCCCGAAATTCTGCATTGGGCAAATTCATCGATGGAGCATTTACCAACCGTGCCGGCACGCGCACGTATAACGTGCATGTACCGAGTCGCTACCACGGTCAGCCGCTGCCGTTACTCGTGATGCTCCACGGCTGTGCACAGGATCCTGAGGATTTTGCCACGGGCACTTGCATGAATGTGTTGGCCGACAAGCAGCCGTGCTTCGTGGTGTACCCGGCGCAGCCGAAATCGGCGAACCCAATGAAGTGCTGGAACTGGTTCGATCCGCACGATCAGCAGCGTGATCAGGGCGAGCCCTCGATAATCGCAGGCATCACGCGTGAGGTAATGAGAACCTACCAAATCGATGAAAACCGAGTTTTTATTGCAGGCCTCTCAGCCGGGGGCGCAATGGCCATTACCATGGCCGCGACTTACCCCGAGCTGTACGCAGCGGTCGGGGTTTCTGCCGGTATGCCGTACCGATCCGCCCACAACATGTTTGGCGCTATTACTGCGATGCGCGATGGCGGGGCGACGACGAAGCCGTTAGATGGTAAGGCTATCCCCATCATCGTTTTTCACGGCGATCAGGACAGCACCGTGCATCCCAAGAATGGCGAGCAAATCATCTCTCAGTGGATAAGGAGCATGCCACGGCCGTTGCATTCCGGTCAGCCACCCGAAGTAGCCCTTGCAAAGGGGCTTGCGTACACGCGTACACAATATCTCGATGCTGCAGGGGAACTGGCTGCCGAACATTGGCTCGTGAAAGGGGGTGGGCACGCCTGGTTTGGCGGCAATCCCAGGGGTAGCTATTCAGACCGCAAAGGACCGAATACAAGTGAAGAAATGTTGCGTTTCTTTTTGCATAGAGCATCGGCAGCCGCATCAGATCGTGGTGGACGCCCACACCGCCGATTGATCGATCGGCTGCTCGGTTCTTTTAGAAATTGAGTGGCGTTGAACGCGCCAAACTACGGCGCCGCGCCTGCGCCAGAAGGACATCATGTATTTAGTTTGCGGTGAAGCGTTGTACGACGTCTTGATCGACCCCACCGGACCTGCCAGTCCCAACAAGGTATCGCTGTCGGCCAAGGCGGGCGGGTCACCGCATAACGTCGCCATCGGGCTCGCTCGGCTCGGTTGCCCCGTGGCCTTGGCAACAGAGATCGCGCCCGACACGCTAGGACGTCGGCTCGAATCCCGGTTGGCAGCGGAAGGGGTCGACTGCAGTTTCCTCCGCCGAACGGGCAAGGCTACTCCGCTCGCCATGGTCGATGTGGATGCACTAGGCAATGCGCGGTATGTCTTTCATGGTCTTGATTGCATTTTGTTTCACCCCGATCCCAAGACGATCAAGCCGAATTGGAAATCGATATACGGCGTTCATGTCGGCTCCATACCGATCGTATCCCGGCAGTCCTCTGCAATGCTGTTGGATCTGCTGCGAACGGCTCCGAAAGGAATCATCAACAGTTTTGATCCCAATGTTCGAACCGCGTTCGAGCCCGACATCGAACGATGGCGCATTTCAGTAGAATCCTTCGGGAAGCTGGCGCATTTGATCAAAGCCAGCGAAGAGGACCTTAAGACTATTTACGGTGCTGATGTCGACGAAGGCGTGATTGCGCAACGCTGGCTATCCGCACATTGTTCATTGGTAATCGTGACAAGAGGGGGGCGCGGCGCCAGTCTCTATTCAAGGTCCGCCGGCCGAATCGATGTCCCAGCGGTCAAAGTCATCGTGGCCGACACCGTTGGCGCTGGCGATAGTTTCCAGGCTGCGATGCTGGCTTGGCTCGCTGAGAAGCGACTTGCCTCGCCCTCCGCACTCGCGAAATTATCGCCCGAGCAGCTCGGAGCACTGGGACATTTTAGCGCGCAAGCGGCCGCTATCACCTGCCGGCACCGCGGCCCTGAGTTTCCTTATCGAAAAGCGCTTCAAGACCCGCCTGCGAAGAGTGCCGGGCGTTGAGGCGAAGGATTCGCGCACCCTTCGTAGAAAAAGGTCATGGGATTCGGTCCCCTCACGTAGCCTGTTTCGATTCGGGAAATGCAAAAGCCCGCGCTCTCAATCAGCTTACGAATCGGTCGATTTAGGTGGCACCCACCGCCGATTCTCTTCGACAGCGGAGTCAGCCGATTTTGCCACCGCTGGATGTTTTCTTGCGGAGCGAGCCCGTGTTCGAGAAACAGCAATTGGCCACCCGCGCGCAGCACACGGCGCATCTCTCTGAGCGCACCGACTGCATTGGGAATTGAGCACAGAGTCCATGTTGTGACCACCGTATCGATGCTATTGGCATCGACCGGGGCGGCCTCCGCTGAGCCGGCGATCAGCTCCACAGGAATGTTGATTCGATCCGCCAAGCGCTGAGCCATCGCGATGAGCCCTGCGGCAGGCTCCAATCCGACAAGCTCGTCCACCCGTGATCCATAGAACGGCAGATTCAGGCCGGAACCGATTCCGATTTCAAGAACACGTCCGTACGCCTGGGATATGACTCGCTCGCGATAAGGCAGCAGCCCACGATTACGCATCGAGAGATCGATAAGGTGCGTCAAAATACGATCGTTGTAGAAGCTCACGCCATCCACCAGGGGTTGCTTTCGATGGGATTCATGCAGGCCAGGAGTATTATAGGTGCTGGAAATTGAGACCGGGATGCTGTATGAAATTTCTACCGCTCTTTTGGTCAGGCATCTGGCGCAAACCCGGAAGGACTGTACTGATTTTCTTCCAAGTCAGCATCGCGTTTGCGCTGTTCGGCATGCTCCAGGGTTTGAAAACCGGCGCGGATCATGCTGTCGCCGCCGCCCGCGCGGATCTGCTCATCGTGCACAGCCGCTTGAGCTTTCTTGCCGAGCCGCTGCCTTCCGGATTGATCGAGCAGCTCAACTCGGTACCCGGCGTGAAGTTGGCTGTTCCCGTGGACATCTTCGGAGCCTCTTATCAAAAATCCTCACAAGGGTTGGGGGTGGTCGCGATCGGTCTCGTCGAAGACTGGCCAACCGCGTTTACTTACACGATCGCACCCGACTATGTCGCTGCCTTGCAGAAGCTGCGCACGGGCGCCCTGGTCAGAAAGGAGCTGGCCGACAAGTACGGTTGGAAAATCGGGGATCGCATCCCGTTTATGTCCAATACGGCACAGTTGAGCGGATCGACTAACTGGTCGTTCGATGTCGTGGGCACCTTCACCGACAGCGACGTCGGTGGCGCGCGATACATCATCGTGATCAATTTGGCGTACCTCGATGAGGCGCGCCTGCTCGGAAAAGGCACGGTTCAACATTTCAACGTTGCGATTTCGAATCCAGCGCAGGCAGCGATGGTGGCCGATGAAATCGACCGGCGCTTCGCCAATTCCTCCCGGGAGACAAAAACGGAATCATTGCTGGAGCTGGCGCAATCCCAGGTGCAGTCGATCGGAGACATGAATTTCTTGATCCGCGCCATCGTCGGCGCAGTGCTCGTAGCACTGCTTTTTGCGACTGCCACCATGCTGATTCAATCGGTCCGCGAGCGCGGGTTGGAGTTTGCGCTTATCAAGGCAGTCGGCTTCACCGATCGCGCGGTGTTCCTGCTCATACTGGGTGAAGCTTTGGTGGTATGCGTCGCCGCTGCGTCATTGGGACTAACGCTGGCTACGATAGTCCTTCCGCTCGCGGCAATCATACAAGGGCTGGCAATGCCTGCCAGCGTCGTCGCAGTCGGCATGGGCCTCGCAGTGGCGGTGGCGCTGATCAGCGCAGCGCTCCCGGCCGCCTTGGCGGCGCGACTGAAGGTCGCAACCGCGCTGGCAGGCGGTTGACTTGAGCGGTATGAATTTCACCCGACAATTTTTTGGCGTTTTGCGCATCAACCTGTCGGGCGTCAGGCAGCGGCTGGGGTCGGTTCTAACGATCGTCATTGGCGTGGCCTGCGCGGTTGGCGTGCTGGTCTCCATGCTCGCCATGGGCGCCGGGCTGCAGCGTCAGTCGACGGGGGAGGTACGCGCGGATCGTGTGATACTGAGCAGCATCGGCGCGTCCGGCTTTCAGAGCAGCATCCCTAGGGATGAAGCCGTCACCGCCCGAGGCCTGCCGGGCATAAAAAAGGGCACCGCTGGAGAGCCCATTGTGGTGTTCGATTTGCTCGTGCCCATTGAGGCTAAGAGGCGCGTCACGGGCGCCCGGATCTTCTTTCCGCTGGTGGGTACGACCGCCACGTTTACACAGTACCGACCGGAAATCCGCTTTACCGCCGGCCGAATGTTTCAGCGCGGCTTGCACGAGTTCATTGCCAACAACCCCTGCCGCCGGCAGTTCACAGGTTTCGAAATAGGCGATCGGCGCTCGATTCGCGGCATCGATTGGTCCGTCGTCGGCCACTTTGACGAGGGGCAGTCGCAGCAGTGCATTCTGTACACCGACGTCGATATCCTCATGTCGACATTCAACCGCAACACGTACACTCTGGTCTCCGCGATGCTGCAATCGCCACCGGACTACGATGTGCTTCGCGACGCGCTGCAGGCCAATCCAACGCTGCACCTGGAAGCGCGACATGAGCGCGAGGTGGTGGAAGAGCAAGTCAAACAACTGAAAGGCATTCTGGATTTTGCCAGCTACTTCGTCGGCGCCGTGATGGCGATTGGCGCAACGCTGGGTGCAGTGAACTCCCTGTACGCGATTGTAGACTCGCGTCGCCGGGAATTCGGCACGTTGCGTGCGATCGGATTCGGCGCCGGCGCGATTGCCGCCGCCATTCTGTGCGAGTCGCTGTTGTTTGCCCTGCCAGGGGCGTTTCTGGGGGGTGCTCTGGCATGGGCGCTTTTCAATGGATTGTCGGCCAGTCCCTTCGGCTATAGCTTTCAACTGGCGGTGACGCCAGCTTTGGGAGTGATTGGCATCGTTTGGGCGCTTGGGATGGGCCTGGTCGGCGGACTTCTTCCCGCACTCCGTGCGGCGCGATTGCCGGTTGCGACGGCAATCCGCGCCACCTGACACCGAACCGTATTCTCCTTTGTGCCGAAAATCTGTCCTGGTGCGGCGAGATTGACGACGCATTCGACTTCAGGCGATGCGATTCCATGTGCAATGCTTTATCATTCTTACGAGAGCAGCGGCGCAGGTTACACCCATGTCAAAGAAAGATTCCTCGAAGGTGGCTGAATTGCGGCAGCGACGCGCGGCGCCGCTTGCTACGCCGACGGACCTCGGCGCGGAAGCCTCCAAAAGTATCGCCGCCGGAATGAACGGAATCCTTGCTGATGTGTTTGCGCTCTATTTGAAAACGAAGAATTTTCACTGGCATATGAGCGGTCCGCACTTCCGCGACTATCATTTGCTGTTGGATGAGCAAGCGGATCAGTTGTATGCGATGACGGATCCCATTGCCGAACGTATCCGAAAAACCGGTGGGTCGACGCTTCGGTCAATCGGACACATTGCACGTCTTCAACGCGTCCTCGACAACGACGCCGAGTATGTCGAACCATTGGACATGCTCGCGGAATTACGCGAGGACAACAAAAGTCTCGCCGCGCGTTTGCGTGAGGTGCACGATATCCTGGACGAAGTGCGCGACATCGCCACGGCGAGTCTTATCGAGAACTGGATTGACGAAACCGAACGGCGCACGTGGTTTCTGTTCGAATCCAGCCGTCGTGGTGACAAAGAAGGCCACTGATTCGACGCGATGGGTCAGGCTGTGTGCTCGGCCCGGGTATCGAGACTGCCTATTCCTGTTTTGATCAGTAACCGTTGAGCGGTTCTAGGGTACTTACCCGTGGACGGATTCTATAATCAACCATAAAGGGGACAGTTTATGTTCCAAACCTCTCGATTCATCCAGTTGATCGCAGTGCTCGCGCTTGCTGGCAGCGCCACTCTGGTCCGCGCCGGCAGCGAGTCTGATGCGGAAGATAACGCTTATAAGGTGTTGCCGTTGGTGTCGAATATCGCGGGCGCCGCTGCGATGCAGGATAAGGTCCTGCAAAACGCGTGGGGCGTGGCATTCAGCCCCGGCGGCAGCCCGTTTTGGGTCAATGATAATGTCACCGGCTGCTCGACCCTTTACACCGGGGATGGCACAAAGGTGCCTCTTCAGGTTTCGATCCCTCTACCGGGAAACGTCATTCCTCCCAACTCCTGCCAACCGGTGGACCCAAATCATCCGCCGAGTGTAACCCCGGCGTCACCGACGGGGATTTTGTGGAATCCTTCGTCGGCATTCTTGGTGCCGGGCACCAAGCTACCGGCGATATTCATCTTCGCGACCGAGGATGGGACGGTGTCGGCGTGGGCGGGTGGCCTGAACCCGGTGGGGGATGCAGTGCTCGCGGCCGACAATTCCTCCACACCGACCGCCGCCGATGGCGCCGTCTACAAGGCGATTGCATTCGGCCTCACCTCTAAGGGAGGCTTGCTGTTTGCGACCAATTTTCGTTCCGGCAAAATCGATGTCTTCGGCCCGAACGGTCCCACCGGCCAATTTACGGCGGCCTCCACCAGCGGTGGCTTCCTCGATCCGAAGATCCCCGCCGGCTACGCGCCATTTGGCATTCAGAACATCGATGGCGATCTGTTTGTAACCTATGCGAAGCAAAACGCCCTGAAGCACGACGACGACGCGGGACCCGGCAGGGGTTTCGTCGACGTGTTCGACACGGACGGTCATCTGCTGCGGCGCTTTGCGAGCCGCGGCCCGCTCAACTCGCCGTGGGCAGTCACGCGCGCTTCGTACGCGTTCGGTCGGTTCAGCGGCAAGATCTTGATCGGGAATTTCGGGGACGGCATGATCAATGCCTTCGAGAGTGATGGCAGTTTTATCGATGAACTCGAGAATGTGCACGGACAGCCGCTGGTTATTGAAGGCCTCTGGGCCCTGACTCTGGGCGGCGGCCGCGGCTCGAGTCCCGACACGCTCTTCTTTACCGCCGGCCCCAACCACGAAATCGATGGCGTATTCGGCACCATCGTTCCGGTGCCGCCGAAGGGAGAGCGCGACTAGCCAAACTGAAGAACGATAAGTAAGGCGAGCGGGGCCGGCACACGCGCAATTCGTGCGCAACGCGGCTCCGCTCGTCGTCAGAACTTCTGTCCGAACTTCACACCGATGGTGCGCGGCTGGTTGGGCACAATGTATTTAGCTATCGCGCCGCACAGCAACACGTCGCATTCTGCGTATTTGTTGAGAACGGCGCGCTTGTCGAATGCATTGTCGACATATACCTGATAGTGAAAGCTCTGTATTTCCATCCCCGCCGAAAGATTAACAACCGTGTACGCAGGCTCATTGCCCAACGCGTTGGCCGCCAGCGTACGTAAGTCGCTTGTGCGTTCTCCCACATGAATGGCCGAGGCTTGGACATTTCCTTTATAGGACCCGATCGGAAAGGAATACCGTCCCGTGACATTACCCTTAAACTTTGGCGTGACCGGCAGCCGCGTACCGGACGGAGTGTACTGCTCGTACGTGGCGGGATCGAAGCCGGCTGCGCTGCATTTACTCGGATCACCGCAAAACGTCTGCGTGAGCTTGGCATCCAGCAGCGAGAACCCGCCGCTCAAAACGAGATTCTGTGTCGCAGCGAACTCTAAGTCTGTCTCCAATCCATTAATCCTCGCTTGCCCTGCGTTGGTAACGATGGTGAGCGAATTCGCCCCCAGGTAAGAGAATTGGAAGTTCGACCAGTCCTCCCTGAAAAACGCGCCATTGAACCGCAATCGGTTGTCGAACCACGTTGTTTTCCAACCGATCTCGTAGTTTTTCAAATAATCAGGTTGATATGGCGGAATCGTCCCACCGCCGTTGCGATTGACGCCGCCGGGTCGAAACCCCTTTGAATAGGTAGCGTAGACCATTCGATCGTGGTCAATTTTGTATGTCAGATTGATTTTTGGCGAATTACCGGAGCCTGAGGTACCTCGGTTGATATCGCTGCAGGGTGCGCCGTGAAAAGGCACAAATGGCTTAGCGCAGATGGCGACACCGGTATGCGAGCTGTAATTTGAGCTGAACCCATAAAAGCCCTGCAAGTTATTGTCATATGTGAAGTGCCGCAGTCCGGCGCTCGCCGAAAGCTTATCGGTAAAATCAAACGTAAACTCGCCGAACACTGCTTTGTCGCGATCCACCCGCTCCTGGTTGGTCAACCAGATAGTCCCCGGCCAACCGGGCACAGATATGTTATTGGGCGGAATAGAGCCGAGCGGATCGCCGCCGTTGTCGACCAAGTAGTCTTGAAGAATCTCGTGAACTTGGCGTTCGATAAACAGGCCGCCTACGAATCGCAAACGGTAGTCCCGGGGCGTAGAAACTCGCAGTTCATGGCTGAGCTTGGTGTAGTGATCGCGGCCGATGATAGTTTGCGCCGGATTGATGAGATTGCCGGCGTTGTCCAAGAAATTGGCGCCCGAACCGAAGGCGCGGTCGTAGTACAGAGAATAGTCGGTATAGTCGCTCTGCTCGTGCGTGTTGCGCGTCAAATACGCGCCGGCGTAGACGATGTCGAAATTGCTGATCTTACCTTCGACTGCCAGCGCTGACTGTACCCATGAGTCGTGAATGTTTTGCGGAAACCAGTGCTGCACCTTCCGATCACCGATTGCTGGGTTATAGGCAAAGTCGCCATCGGTCTGCTGCACCTGGCCCATGGCCGTAGGCGTAATGGTCCAACTATCGTTGATGTTGATCTTTAGAGCGGCGCGGCCACCCTTGGTCTCGACGGTGTTGTAGTGATTTTTCACCAACGCCGAATTGTCGAATACGATGCCGGAAGTCGGGAACGTAACCGCGCCGTGCACATTGTCGATATAACCCGCATCGTGCACATCCCAACCGACCAGTCTAATGGCCGCGATGTCGGTCAACGGTAAATTGACGAACGCTTCGACGCTGTAGCCGACGCCGCCATGAGCTACTTGGTTTACGCCCAGGTCGTAGCCGGCTTTGAAGCCGCTTGGATCAGGCTTGTTGGTGATGATGCGAATGGTTCCCGACTGCGAACTGGCCCCGTATAGGGTGCCTTGCGGGCCGGCCAACGCTTCGACGCGCTCGATATCGTAGATATGAACATTGAGGTTGCCGTCAATGGTCGTAATGGGCTGTTCGTCCAAATACATGCCGACACTAGGCTGGGAGCCCGAATGATTGCCATCTCCGCCGCTGGAGACGCCGCGCATATAAGTATGCTCAACGCTCGGACTGCCCACCTTCTGAAATGAGACGCTGGGGAGGAATTGGGCGTAGTCATCAAAGCTGTTGATACCCAATTCTTCAAGCTTCTTTGTGCCAAAAGCCTGAATGCTGAGCGGCACGTCTTGCAGGTTCTCCGCCCGCTTCTGCGCGGTAACCACGATTTCCGCAAGGGAGCCGTTATCGCTGATATCCGCTGCATAAGCGCCCTGCATGCACGTTAGTAGCGCCGAGGCAACAGGCAGGACTCTCCACGCCGTCCGTCGACTGTTTTTGGCCTCAAGACGCTTAATTTTCCGCTGTCGGCTGCGTGTCATCCCCTACCCCTTTGTGGCGTTTTCGCGGCTCAAGGCGAGGAGCGTACGTGATTCTCGAGCGATATTCAAAAATCGGGGGCGCGGGGATAGGAATCGAGGACGGTTCCGAGCGCATGCTTCAGGGGTCCGAGCCAGGGCTCGTAATGGCGCCAGTGATCAACGCCGTCGCTGAAGATTGGCTGACGCACTTGTTGGGAACTCGCCGTCCGCACCGCGCGTTCGTTTTCGTAAAAGCGCAGGCAGCTCTGTTCGAACGGCAAGCCGCAATAATCCAATAGTCGAGCAACTTCAATCTCCGTGTCTTGGATCATCGACTCGTAGATGACTCGATGAACCCGTCCTGGCAACACGGCGTCGAAATGAGCCATTAATTCCACGTAGTCGCGATAGTACCGGCCAATGTCTTCCAGGCTGTAAGTAAAGCTCTGCCCGCGCGCGAAATGTTGTTTGAAGCCGGAGAAGCAGCAGCCGAGTGGATGGCGGCGCGCATCAATGATCTTCGCACGCGGCAGCGCCAATTGAATCAGGTCGATGTGAGCGAAATTATTGGGCAGCTTGTCAATAAAAAACGGCGCTGCGGTTTTCCGCTGAATGCGCGTCTGTGCCAGATAGCGCTCGCCGAGTTCAGCACACTGCGTCGCACTCAAGGTTGCCAAAACTGCCGAATACCCCTCCAATTGAGACTGCTTTCCCCTCTGGAACAGCGACTTGGCGATTTCTGGAATGTCGGGCAGCTCCATCGTGCCTTCCACCTGCGAATGACTCGACAGAATCTGCTCGAGCAAGGTCGAGCCCGCACGCGGCAAACCAACGATGAAAATAGGGTCCGGCGCTGCGGCACCATAATCCGGTCGCTTGGCAAAGTATTCAGCGGTGCACAAGGCTTTGACCCGCGCAACATGCGTAGTCATTTCCTCGGGGCGGTAGGAGATCTGCAGGCGCCGCAATCGGTTTCCGAGCGCGTACTGCTCGAAGGATTCGGCATACTCGCCGCGGTCCTCCAGAGCCTTGCCTAAGGCGAAATTCAGATGAAATCGATCGTCGTCAGAGATGCTCGGGCCCGCCAGTTGCGCCCGCATCGACGCCAGGTCCAAGTCCGTAAACGGGGCGGTTTTGAGATTCGCCAGGCTCCAATATGCTTCGCCAAAGCTCGGCTGCAATTCGATGCTTTTTTTATAGGCTGCGATGCTCTCAGCTTCGCGCCCATTGGTTTTGAGTGCATGACCGTAACTCATCCAAATTTTCGGCTGAGCCGGATGCCGAGCGAGCACGGCGCCGTAAATTTCGATCGATTCGTCCAACTCGCCGATGCGCGCGAGGATTGCCGCCTTCAGATTGTTGTAGCCGGGATGGCGAGGGTCTTTGGCCAATAATTCATCCACTTCCTGCAAGGCTGCTGCGGGTTTGTTCTGTCTATGCAGCACGATGGCGTGATGGTGCCGAGCGGCAGTGAAGCTCGGCGCCAGCTCGAGACATCGCGCCAGAAGCGCCTCCGCGTCTTGGTACCGTTGCAGCCGTGCGGCCACTTCCGCCAACATGCGCAGCGCGGCGACATCCGTGGGATATTTCTTGAGGTGTGCGCGCAGCAGCGCCTCAGCTTGCGGAATCTGGTTTTCGCACAGCGCTGCGGCCGCCTTGATCAATCGTGGGTCATTGGTGGACGCCTTGATGTTCTGCGCATAGGCGGCATCGGCGCCGGCACTGTCCCCCGCGATTGTCAGCTGATCGCCGAGCGCACGCCAGGCGTCCGCCATTTCCGGCTTGAGTGCGAGCGCGCGATGTAGCGCAGTCAATGCGTCGGCGCTACGCTCACTCTCACCGTATGCCAGCGCCAGCTCGTAGTGGGCCAGCGCCCATTGCGGGTGAAGCGTGGCGAGCGGTTCCAACACCTGCAGCGCCCCCTTGCCGTCGCCGCAGACCCGTCGCGCCACTCCCAGCAGCAGCGTTGCCAGAGGATGGTTCGGCGCCGACTTGAGGATTTCAGCGGCCTGCTGCGCCGCGAGATCGGGTCGGCTTTCCAACAGGCGTGCGGCGTGCGCCAATGCAACCCCTAGCGTACCAACCGGTTCCGGGGCCGTGCTCATCGCGAATCACTCATTGGCGCTGCTCAAAATCGTCGGATTTGAAAGCCTAACGGGAATGTGAATTATAAATCGGAAACGCGATGACGGCACCGGTTCATTGGCGATTGCAGACTTTCCCGAGCTGCAAAGGTCCCGCAGGCAGCGCTGCAAGATGTGCTCGTCAAACTACCACGCCGTCTCAACCGGAGTTAAGCATGAAGTGCCATGCTTTCGGCCTACGGAGGCGCTCGCGCCGCTCCTCGATCTAAAACTCCACTTCGCTCTTATGACGACGTAGGCCTCGGTGAAGTTTTGCGGTTGAATCCGTCACGGCGTACTATATGACGCGCCGGCAGTATAGAACTCGGTGTCATTAGGTATGTCACCCATTGCATCCCGTTACGCTTGCGGCACTTCTACCTTACTCAGCGTGTCATCATTGAGGGCGCGCTCCAGCATCTCGAGCAAGCTCATGTCAGAGAAGTTTCGGTACGGGCGATGGTGAGCACGCGGCCATTTTCGAAGGCACGGTGCTCGTGCCCGCAGAACAACTAGGGAAAATGGCGAACGCGCGCAGTGTCGGAATCATTTACGGGACAGCCTGGAAAAAGACCAAAACCGCGCAACTGGTCAGCACGGCCATCCAGCAGGGATTTCGGGGCATCGATACTGCGTGTCAACCCAAGCATTACGACGAAGCCGGCGTGGGTGCAGGCTTGGCGGCATGTCTAAACGGCGCTGTGAGCCGCGCCGAACTGTATCTTCAATCCAAGTTCACGCCCCTTTCCGGGCAGGATCCGTTGAACATTCCCTACGATCCGAAGGCCCCGATGTTCGAGCAGGTGGCGCAATCCTTCGCAGCCTCGCTGCGAAATCTGCGTACAACTTATCTTGACTGCCTAATCCTGCATTCGCCGCTCACGAACTCGAAGCAGACCCAAGAAGCCTGGCGCGCTATGGAATCCCAGGTCGCGGACGGCGGTGTCATTAGTCTAGGAATCAGCAACTGCTACCAGCTCAGTGAGCTGCAAGCGCTGTTTCATTCGGCACTGATCAAACCGAGCATCGTGCAGAACCGTTTCTACGCCGACACGCGCTACGACCGTGAGATTCGCGCATTCTGCACAGCGCAAGAAATCATCTACCAGAGTTTTTGGACACTGACAGCAAACCCGCACCTTCTTGCCCATCCCGCGATTACCGGACTGGCATCGCAGTACCGTCGCACGCCAGCCCAGATCCTATTTCGGTATTTGACTCAAAGTGACGTTGTACCGTTGACCGGAACCAGTTCCGAATTGCACATGCGCGAGGACTTAGGCATATTCGAATTCGAACTGTCGGCTATCGAGTGTGAAGCGATCCACGCCCTGTTATAACGCCTGGTGCTATCCCTTTTTGTGGACGCTGGGACGCCCTTGAAAAAACGTCGGGCTTTTGGCCGCCTTTCGAGCCCGCGTCTTGACTAAATTGTGCCGAATTACGAATTCATGGCCACTGTCTCGTACGGCTTTTGCTCCCGACGCATCAATGTGCTCTTGCCAAATAGTGAGGCGACAAGGTCGACTGCTACGACGGCGGTTCGATTGCGAAGGTCGAGGGATGGATTCAATTCCATGATGTCGAGCGAACTCATTTGTCCAGAATCCGCAATCATCTCCATGCACAGTTGCGCTTCCCGATAGGAGGGGCCGCCGGGCACGGTGGTGCCTACACCGGGCGCAATTTCGGGATCCAGAAAATCGACATCGAAACTAACATGCAAATGGGTGTCGCTCCCGAGCGAGTCGAGCGCCCTAGCCAGCGTGTACCGCATGCCGCGCTCATCGATGTATCGCATGTCGAAGACTTCGAGTCCGGCATCATGCACGAATCTCTTCTCGCCCCGGTCCACACTGCGTATGCCGATCAAGCGAATGCTCCCCGGTGCAAGCGCGGGAATTACACCTGACATCTGCGTGAGAGCCGGCGGTCCATGTCCACATAAACATGCCACCGGCATGCCGTGCAGATTACCGCTCGGCGTCAGAATATGGGTGTTGAAGTCGGCGTGCGCGTCTAACCAGAGAACCCGCAATTTCCGGCCCTGTTGCCGACAGTAACGCGCGACCGCGCTGATCGAACCAATACTCAAGCAGTGGTCACCGCCCAAAAGAATCGGCATTCGAGCCTGGGCCAACTCCGCGGCAACCGCATCGTGCACGGCGAGATTCCACCGCGTCACTTCAGCGAGATGACGATAGCCATCTACCGGTCCCCGCGACGGGTTCGCCGGTCCATGTAAATCACCGCGATCGCATACATCGAGGCCCTGCGACTCCAGCATGGCCCCGATCTCTGCCACACGCAGCGCCTCAGGGCCCATCGATGCGCCGCGAGTACCTGCTCCGACGTCACTGGGAGCGCCTATCAGTGAAACTTGCCTGATCATTGACTAGCTTCAGCCGGTTTTGCGCAGGCGCGTTGGCATTCGGCCGCCCAACGTCCCGCCGTAAAGATCTTTGGGATCATCGAGTTCCGGCACAAGATCTATTTGCCGCGCCGCCCCCCGCTCTTCCCGCAACAGCTGATGCAAGAATCTGAGTGCCGAATAGTCTTCCAGCGCAAATCCAACCGAATCGAACACCGTGATTTGCGATGCGTTTGTGCGTCCAGAACTCAAGCCTCGCGCCAGATCCGAAAATTCAGTCACTGGATATTGCGAGCCCATTTGCTGAATCTCGCCTTCGATCCGCGACTGCGGCTCGTACTCGACAACGACGCTGAGATTTGCCATCCGCAGAATATCCGGATGCAACTCCGTCTTGCCGGGACAATCTCCGCCTACGGCATTCAAGTGCATGCCGGGCGAAATCATCGGTGGCGTCAGAATGATGGCATTGCGCTTGTCTGCGGTCACGGTGGTGACGATATCAGCGCCTTTGCACGCATCCGCGCTCGAGCTCGCACGCACAATATGCAGATCATGGAGTTCCGGCATGGCGCGCAAGTTTCGCAGCAGCTTGTCTGTCGCTTTTGGATCCGTATCGTACAGCCTCAATTCGCGGATACCCAACATGCGATGAAACCCTATCGCTTGAAATTCGCTCTGCGCACCGTTGCCAATAAGTGCCATGACCCGACTGTCGGACCTCGCAAGATAGCGCGCCGCGAGGGCGGACATTGCTGCAGTCCGCAACGCGGTAGTCACAGTAAGCTCGGAAAGCAGCATTGGGTATCCAGTTTTTACGTCGGCAAGCACGCCAAACGCGGTGACTGTTAATAGTCCGGCCGCCGTGTTCTTCGGATGACCGTTGACATACTTAAAACTATAGAGACTTCCATCGCTAGTCGGCATGAGCTCGATGACACCGGTCGCGGAGTGACTCGCCAAACGGGCAGACTTCTCAAAATCGCCCCACCGGCCATAATCGCGCTCGATTTCATCTGCCAAACGGCTGATGAAATGTCCCGTGCCCTCTCGCCTAACGAGACGCAAAATGTCGCTCACACCAATGTAATCAACCATGATTTAACTCCCGGACACTCAGCGCTGCCGACCGACGCTACAAATGATCGCAGGAGTCTTGTCTAACAAGAAGCCAGCAGAATGCTACAAATGCGAAGTAAGTTGCGCATAACGCCAGAGACGATTAGCATATCGCCAGGAGAGTACAATGGATGACCTCGACCGCAAGCTGATCGCACAGCTGCGCGATAATGCACGCACGCCGCTTACACTGTTGGCGAAAACACTCAAGGTGTCGCGGGGTACCGTTCAAAATCGGCTGGCCAAATTGGAACGCGACGGGACAATCGCGGGATTTACCATTCGCCTGCGTCCCACCATCGATGAGCAACGCATCTCCGCGTTGATGACCATCGCCGTGGAGGGCAACCGCCTCGAGGCCGTTTTACGCACCCTGCGCGGCGACCCATCGATCGTCACCTTGTACACGACGAACGGACGCTGGGATCTCGTTGCCGAGATAAGGGCTGACAACTTGCAAGCTTTTGATCAAGTATTGAGCCGAACTCGGCTCGTTGTCGGAATTTCGGCCACGGAAACGAGCTTGTTGCTGTCGACGCACAAGCTCTAGAGGTAGCTGGTCAAATACCCGTATCACTTCATGGAAAAGCAGACATGGCAATAGTCAGCACCCGGGTTCAGGCTTTCGAGCATTGGATCCGCACTTCTTTCGTCGAACTAAACACTACGCTGGAGAACCTCTATTTTGCGCAGAGCGATCGGGCGCAGGTCTTAGGGGTGGGAAGCGGGCTGAAAGACCGGCTACTTGAGGAGGGACATCACTTTATTGTGGATCTGCTCTCCGAGGGTAATACGGGTGATGGCTTCGAGAGCGGATTTTCGGTTCTTGGCAATGTGGGGATGTATTTAGCGGCGTTGCGCCGGCATGAACTGACGAATCCTATTCGAGAGGAGCGGTCTCCCTTCCCGGAGGCCTCGTCGCTGGCGCTGCATGTGGGCGCCTCCATTGGTATGGCGCCGCGCTTCGCTACCGCGCACCTCACGACGCACAATCTATCCGTTGCAGGAGTTCGCAAGAGTTTTACCTCTTTGCCGGATGAGTTCTTGTTTATCGATCAAAACACGCGCGGTATTCTCTCGTTCCAGCGCGCCGCTGATGCGCTCACCCGCATTATTCCTCTCGGCGTCTCCAGCCCAGTCGCGGACATCCTCTTCGAGGAAGCAAAGAGGGCGCTGGAAAGTGTGATCCGCTTCAATCAGAGCTTATTTGACGAACTCAACGTTGATCGCTTTTTTTATAGCGTGCGGCCGTACTACAAACCCTATCGGGTGGGGCGCCAAGAATATCGCGGTGCGAATGCGGGGGATTTCGCCGGCATCAACGAAGTTGACCTGTTGCTCGGCCTTTGCCGCGCGAACGATCCCTACTACGCGCAATTGCTGGTCGATAAGATGCCCTTCATGCTGCCTGCCGATCAAGCGCGGCTGCGGGATGCGATGACGCATACTAGCCTCCTCGATGAATTGCTTTTATTGGTGAAGGAACACTCCAAGGTCTCTTGGTTTCAAAGTAACGTCCGGAGCTTTCTGGAGGTGTGCGAGCTATTTGCGAGGGCGGCATCGCAACATCACGATAAGCTGGTGGCTCGTTTTATTGAAGAACCCGCTGCAAAATTGGATGGACAACACCTCGGCACGATTACCGCGAGCGGCCCGCCTCTGCCGGTGTTGCTGCGCTCGCTGGAAATCCTTCGAGATTTACGCCGGTCGGCGGACCGCCCTGATCTTCCCACGCGACATGCGGATCTTGCGCAGCTGAAAGAGGTTCTCGAAGCGTAAGCGAGGCATCGCCCGCTTTTCGCGACGGGACTCAAGTGCGCCAATTAGCCGTCATCGCGGGCGGCGCATCGCCCGATTCAAACACCGCCACCGCGCGCCATTCGCCAGCACAGGTATCGCAGAGGTAAATTCCACCGCACAGTACGCGCCCGATAATCCGGCCATCGCCAAGCTGCGCCCAGTTACCGGTACCGCAAACGCCGGGATCGCCCGGGTGCACATGTAAAGCGCAGCCTGGATTGCCGCAAAATGGTGGCTCCTTTTCGGCAATCACGCCTGGTCTATTTGGCGAAAGCATTGGGCAAAGATACGTCAGCCCGTTTGACGATCGCCAGAGAAATCTCACCCAGTACCCGGCTTACAGGAATACTGGATGTGACAAATCAAGACGTTGGCAGCGTTCGGGTGTGCACAGGGTATAGCTTTCGTTCACCCGCCCGCATGCATCAACTTGGCCGATGCACAATTGAACTCACCGCGAACTTGCGCAAAACACGCGCTTTAATAATCGAAGCGCACACCCAAAAGGTAAGTCTGATCGTAGAACTCACGCTGAATCACCCGCTCGGGGGTACCTTGATAGAACTTATGCGGCGTATTCAGCAGATTCTTCACATTGAAATAGACCGCCCAATGCTCGATAAAAGCGTAGCTCGAACCGAAATCCATGGAACTGCGGGTCGAGTTGTAAACGTCGCCTGACTTTTGGCCGCCGATTGAAAACAGATCGGCAGAGGTGGAATAGGCCGACAACCGCATGGTCAGCCCGTATTTTTCGTAGAAGCCCGCCACATTCCAGGTGTTCTTCGAGGCAGACGGCAAGGTCGAGCTCTCGCCCGGACGTATTTGGATGCCGGAATCCACGAAAGTGTAGTTCGCGCTCGCGCCCAGGCCTGCCAAAAGGCCGGGCAGGCCCGTGAAGCGCTGCTCCCAGTTGAATTCGACTCCCCGCGCGTGGGCCTTATCGACGTTGTTGAAAGTAAATATTCTCAACGGTATGCCGCCGATCCCGCTCGCAGTGCCGGTCTGGTCGGGAACAATATAATTTTTGAATTCCTTGTCAAAGACACCCAATGAGAGAATCCCGGCATTTTCAAAATACTTTTCAATGGTCACGTCGAAATTATTCGCTGTAGCGGGCCTTAGATTCGGATTTCCCACGGCGATCTGACCCGATCCATAATCGATCGTCTCGGCTACGTTGGACTGATTGAAGCCGGGACGGGCAAGAGTTGTGGACCACGTCGCGCGCGTAACGAGCCTGGGCTGAATCTCGTACTTCGCCTGCACGCCTGGAAACCAATTGGTGTAGCTCTTGCTCGCGGTCACCGGAGTCCCTGTATCAGTCTCGATAGGATTCAGCGGATCTGTATTGTCGAAGGTCTTTTGCACTTGAAACGCGTTGGACTTGTCCGTGGTGTGTTCGACGCGCACACCGCCGACGAGTTCGAACGGGCCGTTGCGCAATTGGTACTGCCCATAGAGCGCATAGACATTCTCTTTGGCATCCAAGTATTGCTGCAGATCGCTGACCACGTCGGGTGACAGCGCCGTTGGACTAGGCGCCGGGGCTTTCACGCCGAGGCCATAATGATATTGCAGATAGCCAGGCGCGATGTCGACCCCGATCGGGTACCTGTTGTCGTAATAAGTCTCAGGACCGCTCGATGCCACATCGGATAACAACACAGCGGTTGAACCCGGAATGCTGGGATAGGACAAGCTGTTGGCTGTCGTCCGCTTCTTGCGCAGCCGCGCGCTCGCGCCGACTTTGAGATCTTCCGCATCGACTCCGATCCAATGAGTGTGCATGTCAAAGTTGGTGACGAACGATAATTCCTTGTCGAAATTCACCGCAGTGCTGTTGTTGGCACCCACCAGCTGATACTGGGCCGGATCTAAGTAACTCGCACCGGCAATGGTGATGTTGGGTGAGTGCCCTGCTCCGCCCAAATTGTAGGTGGTCGAAATGTTTGACCCCGGCGGTTGCAGGTAGTCGTATCTGGAATTGACGTCATAAAACTTATCGAAAGTGCCCTTGGTGTAGCCTACCCGGTAATCCAGGATGTTGCCGCCCACGACATTCTTACCGCCCAGCACGAATACTCGGTCCCGCGAGGTCTCGCGCTCGTCGCGCAAGTTCTTCCGAATGGCCCCTGGATTATTGAGGGTATCCGAGATGCTGCCGCCCGCGTTCTGAACGGTGTTGCCGTCCATGTTCAAATGCAGATAGGGCCGCAGGTATTGCTCGGTGTACCCCGCGTCGAAGGCTCGCAGATACCAATTGTGATCTGCATTGGGCTGAAACCCCAGATCGATGCCGTAGCCGTGGCGCTTGCGATGCAGCTCGTAATCCCGGAAATCTATGCCGCTGATGGCGTCATAAGGATGCGCGCCGGGCGCCGGCACCGCGCCCTTTGCGGTGTCATCGTAGTAGGCTGGCTCGACGTCGTCGAAGCCGCGCTTGTCATCGTAATAAGTTGCAGTCAACACCACCGAAAATGGGTTGTCGCTGTAGGCGTTGACATCGGAGTCGGAGGGTTTGCCGCCGCCGCCGAATCTGCCGCCGGCCGTCACGGCAATATCGATGATCGGGGTTCTACGCAAGGGTTCATACCCCCCTCCGATGTTTCCTTGAATAAAAGGGCGCACCATTTTGCGGGGCCGTCTTCGGCGTTATTTCAATAGTGCAGCCGAGCGCTTCGGCGTCCTGGCTTGGCAGGTTGGATTTCGTCACGGTGATGGCGCCCACCAAACCGATGGGAATCGAATCCAAGGTAACCGCTCGGTATCCACCGAACGGCGATGCATTGTTGGTGGGCGGAAGCCGCAAACCGCCAAACGTCGTGCTATTCAAGTCGGCGTCAAGGCCACGGCAGTTGACGTAGCGTCCCTCGCCCTCATCGGTTTCCAGTGAGATCCCCGGAATACGGCGCACCGCTTCAGCAACACTGACATCCGGGATTTTGCGTATTTCCTCGTACGTGGTGATGTTGAGCAGGTTGGGCGCCTCAAACTGAGCCTCGCGCGCGATGGCGATCGGCGTGCGTTGAGCTAACACGACGATCTGATCCAGAGCGCTCATGTCAGCGCTGATCGAGAAATCTTCTCGGATGGTTTTCGCCGAGGCCACCGTCACTTTTCGCTGGATCGGCGTCGCCCCAGGAGGAGCGGCTACCAACGTATAGACGCCGGGCGGCAGATCGAAAGAGTACGCGCCTCGCGCGCTGCTGGTCGTCTTCGCCCCCGTCTCCGTGATTTGCACGGGGACACCTGCCACGGGTTGCGAATCGGGAGATCGCAAAACGCGCCCCTCCAACTCCCCGTCGCTCGCGGCGAACACGCTGGCGTAAAAGCCTTGGCCGAAAAGCAACAACGATAGGGCGATTGCGGTCTTCTTACGAGTCATGCCAAGTCTCCAAAACAATTGACTAATCCTCAACCGCTGAGGACGTCAAAAGGAAACGAGGATGCAGTGACTGTGTGACAGAATTGTGAAAACGTCTATACAAAACGATGCGGCCGTCACCGGGCGCACTGTCGCACCCATTTGCGCCAATTGTTGTGTTAAGGCCGCAAGCTATGGGCGATCAAATAAATTCGAGGTGCTGCGGCCTATGGCAGCAGGAGCGGATTTGCGCTGACGCTCTCGCTCGAGTGAGCTAAGGCTCGCGTGCCGCCGGCGTAATCATTTCCATTTCCATCAATGGCTCGGGAATCATGCCCTCGCCATTGAAGCGGTCGAGAAACTCGCGCAGCACGAATGGCTTGCCGGCAAGATCCTGCTGATGCGCGTATTGGGCCAGCAATCGGTCGAGCAACACCTTGCCGGTGATATAACTCGTTCCATAGCCCGGTTGGCGCAGATACAGCAACTGCTCGAAGGCCGTGAGCTGATCGTTTGCGGCCGCCCAGCCGCGCGGCGTCCAGCTAGCATGAAATTGGCCGGCTTGCTCCAAATTCATCTCGTTGGCTTGGACGTACAGAGAGGCGAGTCCGCGCGCGGCACGATTCGCGAGCATGATCCATACCAATTCTTTGGCGCGAGGATTGTCGTCGTAAAGGCCCACATGCATCATGAGTTCCTCGAAAGCCGTGGCAAATCCTTCGGCGCGGGTGTCCCAGATATTCGACAGCGACGCAGGGCGGCGGATGGGACTCGGGTTGGGTTCATCGCGCATCCGCGACAAGTCCAGCCAATGATAATCATGCGAGAGCAACAGCATGGGCTCGCGGTGTGTGACTCGCGTAAAGAACACTCGCTGCTCTTCGGGAATAAAATGCCCGAGCTGCGGCTCCAGCGCTGATTTGATGTAGGGCTTGTCGGGTATGATGTCTTGCTTGACCAGGAACTCCACGAACTTATCGAGGCGCGCGTGCGACATCCGGTCAAACGAAGCGGCATCCGCAGCCGGCTCCAGCGGCGGCAAGCGGCGGTTGTTGTGCTCTTCTAACCGCAAAGACGAGTAAGCCCGCTCCAGTTCCCGCCGCAGCAACAACACTTCCTGGTCCCAGGTGAAAGGCACTAAATGCACGTTCTGCTGGTACCAGGTGTAGTTGTCTTTGCCGACGCCGGACGGTCCGTTCTTGCCCGGCGCCTGCTGAACCAGCCACGCGATGAAATCATTGGTGGCTTTGAGCGCGGCCGTTACCGCGGCGCGCAAGGCAGGCGTAGCGCCGGCGAGATCCGCGTGTTGCCTGCCCTCGAGCGTGCTCACGATCAAGGTTCCGGCTCGCAGCGCCGCCAAGGCGTTGGTTTGATTGCGCAGCTCCTGCGCCCCGAACACCCACAGATCGCGCGCATTGCTGGCGCGCAGATTCTCTCTGGCTGCCATCAGCACGGCAGGTATTGCGCCCAACTTGTCGGTGAGATCACGCTGCGCGGCCCTCGATAGCGGGAAGCGATAGGCAAACAATTCGATGGGCGGGTAGGCCACCGGTCCCTCCCGCAAGGGAACGTCGCTGCGGTCCGGCCAAACACTTAGATAAAATGCGGGATCGCGGGCCCAAGGCCGCAGCACGCGCATATTGAAGTCGAAGCCGTTCATCTCGGCCTTGACAAGCCTGTAATCATTCAGCGCTTCGACCGGCCAAGCGCGCTTGTCAATGTCTTCCAGACGCGCTCGCCACTGCGTCAGAGCCGTTGCCTTGACGGCCATGGCAGCTTCGCTGTAATCGGCGACGTGCTCTTTGCGCAGCGGGTGTTCGAACTCGCGCCACTCTGCAAACAGTGCGGCAAGCGCCGCGGACTGGGGCGGCGCCCCCAGTTGGGAGTCAGCCCAGGCCAAGGGCACCGCCGAGCTGCAAACCATCGCCATTGCGAGAATGATTTTGCGCGCCATTACCACTTACTCACTTGGATGTAATCCACATGCAGAGCCCAAAACTATGTGCGCTATCCTCAGCACATCGGGATTCTACCCTCCCTAGTGTGATGGCGTTCACTCCGTTGCCCGCGCCGGCGGGTCAGCATGGGCCCATGGGTTGGAGAGGTGCATTCTGGATCGCGTTGACTGTTGCTGCGCTTTGGCAGGGTTGGCACGAATGGCGATTGCGGCCGCTGCATCCTGCTGATGGACCCGTTGCTCAAGCGGAGCCGCTACAGAAGGATCTAGATGAATCACTGGCAGTGGTGCACGGACGATGGAGATTGACTCCCCGAGCGCGCTACGACATCACGGCGCGCATCCTCAGTCGCGAAGACTACAACTTCGATGCAATTTCAGATCTTGTCCCGGAGGACCTGGCTCTTGGTTGGGGGCCGATGTCCGACAATAGAGTACTCGGAGCCTTTGTTATCACGCAGTCTGCGCGATTTTATTCCTGGCGACCAAAAGCGGAGTTGCCCATTCCCCGTCAAGACGTCATCGCGCACAGCGCAAATACCCACGTCATCCCAGCCGACTCAGCCATTCGCTCGCAGCTGGCGCGACTGCGCAAGGGTCAGGTCGTGCACTTGACAGGGACCCTGGTAGACGCCGTGCGGGACGATGGGACTTGGATACACACATCGCTGTCCCGGAGCGACACCGGCGCGGGCGCTTGTGAGGTCATGCTTGTCGAGCAAGTGGAAGTGCAATGAGCACGGCGTCGCCCCGAAGATCGGTGATCGAACGCAACTGGGGCCTAATCTACGGTATCTAACCGTCATCAGGCGGGTTGATCGTTAGACTGCGATACGGATTGAAGCTCTGCGGCCGCTGATCGTTTGGGTCGCGAGGTGTCATTGCCATCAATCGACGCTCGCTACCCTGTCGCAGAAACGCAAACCCGTAATCGTAGCCGCTTTCCACCTCCCAACCCTGCAGCGACCAGCGCCGCAACGCCATCGACATCGCCGCCTCGAAATTCGAGTTCGCTTCTAGCTCCGTGCGCTCTACGATAACCCACTGAAGCGTCCACACCACGATATATCGGGGGCAGCGGTCGGCCGCGAACAGATGCGGTACGTAGCGGGACATCGGATCATTGTCGCTGGGGTATTCACATGCGTCCATCCAGGATGATCGTGGCTGCAGCACTGTATGATTCGGTCGCACTGGGTTCGCATATCGAACGGTCCGCAGTAATTCTCATTGAGCGGACCTTGCAGGGCGTATACGCTGCGTCGTTACCAATATGGTTCGTGGGGGAGGGTTGCGCGCGATGAGTCCTACAGGCTGCGGCGGAAATCACAACAATTGTATTCTAAGCGGCCGAGCTGGCCTTTTTGCCGCGATGCTTTCGAGCGGCCTGCTTTTGGCGCCACTGTGTCTCGCACAAGTGCGAGACAGCGCACGGGACTGGTCCGGCGTGTCGGTGTATCGCTCTGCAAATTCATCCGCGTGGTCACAAAAGACTAAGGGTGACAGAGTGGTTTTCTTTGGAGACTCGATAACACAAGGGTGGGACCTTGATAAATCTTTTCCCTCCGCAGGCTATGTGAATCGCGGGATCGGGGGCCAGACAACTGCGCAGATGTTAGTGCGGTTCCGTCAGGATGTAATAGCAATCAATCCCCACGTTGTAGTGATTCTCGCTGGCACGAATGACATAGCGGAAAATTTGGGGCCCACAACACTCGAGGAGATAGAGAACAATCTCATGTCAATGGTTGATATTGCGGAAAGAAACGGGATTCGAGTGGTCCTTTCATCGATTCTGCCCGCAGGTCAGTATCCCTGGCGTAAAGAGATTCAGCCCATCGAAAAGATTGTCGCACTCAATAACTGGATGGCCGGCTACTCGAGTGGACGCGGGCTGCTGTACGTCGACTATTTTTCGGCAATGCAAAACGACAAGCATTGGATGAAAGGCGACCTGAGCCCTGATGGCGTCCATCCGAATGCGGCTGGATATGCGGTAATGAGCACCTTGGCGACACCTAAAATTCTAGAGGCGCTTCAACAGCGCCGGCGAACGCTTGAATACCCGACGTCCCCGACATCCGCGGACGCGTCCCGAAAAACCATCATCATTCCTGACAAGCGCGACATCGAATACGAAAAGTACCATTACGCTCCAGCTATCCGCGTAGGTGATACGGTCATTGTCTCCGGAATTCCTGCGGCAGGGGCCGGCACATACCAGGATAAAATTCGCCGCATGTTTCAACGGGTGGCGGTCACGCTACAAGCGGCCGGGGCGGGTATGGATGACGTCGTCGAGATCCAGACCTTTCATGCCAACTCAAAAGACACCGCAGAATTTCAGAAGGAATTCGAGCAGATTCTGGCAGTTCATCGGGAGTTCTTTGCATCGAACTATCCTGCGTGGACCGCCATCGGCAACGCGGTACTTCTTGCAAACGGCGCGGCCGTGGAAATTCGCGTGGTCGCCGTCATCGGCGCGAGTAAAAATGTCCATACACAGAGGCAGTCGAAGCCTGTCGAGGGGAGTGACTAGTCTGCCCGATCAGCGAAGCGTTGCCCCTTTAGGCTTAGCCGATTTCAGCTATCCGCCTACGGACTCCGCGCGAGCCGCGTTGAGCAGCGCTCGGACTCGCCTTGTCTAGCCGCAAAGACTCACCGCGCCTGATGTGCGAAGGGTCGATCAGAACGCGGCGCCTTAGCGAGACTCGGCCGCACGCAGATTCCGCGAGAACTGTCAATCAGCATTACGGGTGCGCCCGGGAGAGCACTTAACCAAAATGAGCGCGGCGCGTCACGTTCTCGTAATGTTTATTCGAGGACAATGTCCGCATGTCATTCATTGAAATTGCATTGCGCGCTTACCTCGTGGTCTCAGCACTGCCGGTCCTAGTTTTCACAGTCGTTCTTGTAGTCGACCTTTCCGCCGCAAACAAGAAAAAACGGCAAGACCTAAGCTATTCACAAACGATGTCCTAAGCAGGCACCAACCAGCTTGCAGCTTCGCAGATCAGAGTTGGCCGCTTCCATCGCTTCGAGGTGCAGCTGAAAAATAACTGCCTCAAGAGGCAGGGGACCGGCGAATTTTCGGCGCTGCCGTGCGCGGATTCAGGATGGCCCAACGCCATTCGGTCAACTGATGTTTGAGCAGCGGCAACAGCGCTTTTTCCGACGCCGATTCTACGCCGGCCGATATGTAAGTCCGGCAATATAGATCGAAGTATTCCGCGTACAGTTCTTCGTAGTGCTGAATCGGGTCGATAAAACTATCGTCGTGTAGCGCGCTTTCACCGACATAATTGGTGCATAGAAAACTACAGGCCTTGCGCAGATAGTTTCCATGAGCAGCCACTACTGCGAAGCTGTAGTCGCGATTGGGATAAAAATGGCGAATGAGATTGGTGCGCGACTCTCCGCGCAGGCCCTTGTTCTTCAGATGCTCGAATAGAGCCTTCCCATGAATCAAACTCAAAGTCGACTGCTTTAAAGCGGTCAATTGCGTTTTCAGGACGGAGTATTCCGCGATGCCGCGCATCAGCGTGACGTGCTCACCTTCCCAACGTTCAAAGGCAGTCGGTGTGTCGACGATACGCATGGCGACTGACTGCTCAATGACGTTATCGCTGCGCAGGGCTCCTTGCACGCAATCGGTGGATTCCCTCATCAAGCGGGTCAGTGTCATTGCGCTTCGGTGCACTGCTACCCCGTCTCACCATCGCGTGCAAATCGTGGTGATACTTATAGTCCGAATCCCTTGCATCCTAGGAGTCTGCGGAAGTCTCCGCGAACCATCTCGGCCCTATAGTGCACCGTTGAGCGGGACGTGTCACTCATTTTGCACTGGGGAGGACGACAGCCTTTGGCAACCTAACACCGGCGCTGCTGATGCTGCATCGCAATTTGCTGTGATGCAGATAAGATTGCAATCGCGTGCGGATCGCTTAAAAACGGGGTTGTCGTGTCCGTGACATTTTGAACCCGGACCGAGTTGCGGAGGGGCTAGCTTGAAACATATTTGGAGGATTTCGGGTTACGTTGTTCTTTCTTTATTGTTGGTTGCCGGATATTTTGCGTATCGAGTTGGCCTGGGCAAGCCTTTTTCCATTAACCAGCTTGCCAACCGCCAAGCGATCTTTTTTCTGGTGGCCAATCCGGAACTGTTCACACAAATCGGGATCGTCGATGGCACTTTTTTCGATCGACACTCTGGCAAACTCTCAGCTGTTGGTTTGCGAAAGCGTGACGATGACTATGCGACGCTGGCGAAATACGCAGCCGAGGTTAAGAGATTCGATCGCGGAACATTGGGCCTCCAGGACCAATTGACTTTCGATATTCTGCTGGATCAGTACAATTCCCAATTGGCTTTCCAGCGTTTTGACTGGTTATCTTCTGAGGGTCTGTACCCTATTGCTCCAATGTGGGGCACGCAGGTGCAATTGCCGAATTTCCTTGAGACCTCACATGTCGTCAAAAACGAAAAAACGGCGTTCAATTACATCAAACGACTGGAGGCCGCCGAAGGTAAGCTCGACGCGGTGACGGCGGAAATGTTGCGTCAGGCCAAGCTCGGCGTGGTGCTGCCGCTCTCGCTGCTCGAAAGGGCCCAGGGCGGCATCGCCGATACAGTGCGCCCGGAACCCAACGACAATCCCCTCGTGGCCACCTTTGTCGAGCGCATGAAGTCGGTCAAAGGTTTAGATTCCAATACACAGGCAAGATTGGCGGAAATGGCAACACAGGTTGTAGGCCAGCATATCTACCCTGCTTTTTCGAGAATGACCGCTGCGTTGGAAAGCCAGCGGGATTCAGCGGCAACGCAGCCCGCCGGCGTGTGGCGACTGCCTGATGGCGCGGCTTACTACGCCATTACGCTCAAGCAAATGACAACCGCGGACTACACGCCCGATCAGGTGCACGCCTTGGGACTATCGGAGGTCGCCCGCATCGACGCTGAAATGGATGCGCTGCTGAAAACGCAAGGCATAAGCAGCGGCACGGTAGCGGAACGCGTCCATTCGCTGCACAAAGATCCGCGCTACGTGTTCGCCAATACCGACGAAGGCCGCAGGCAGTTGCTCGTTAAGTATCAACAAATCCTCGATGAGATGAATGCGCGCATGCCGGATTATTTTCGCAAGGTGCCGCAGCAGAAATTGGTTGTACAGCGTGTCCCCGTCGGAGCGGAACACGGCTCAGCAAACGCCTATTACAAGCAAGGGGCAATGGACGGTTCGCGTCCCGGGACTTTTTTCGCCAATCTTCGAGATGTCGGTGAAACCGCGACCTGGTCGATGAAAACACTCGCATATCATGAGGGCATACCGGGACATCATTTCCAAGTGTCTACCGCGCTGAATTTAAAAAACCTACCCCTCATTCGCCAGCAAACCCTCTATGCCGCCTACGCGGAAGGCTGGGCTTTGTATGCCGAGCGCTTTGCTGCCGAAATCGGCATGTACAAGGATGACCCCTTAGGCGACTTGGGACGGCTCGAATCGGAAATATTTCGTGCAGCGCGTCTAGTGGTCGACACGGGGCTGCATGCCAAGCGGTGGACGCGCGAACAGGCGATCGCCTACATGATGGAAACAACCGGCATGAACGAGAGCGAAGTGGTCAGCGAGGTCGAACGCTACATGGGCCAGCCTGGGCAGGCTTGCGCTTATAAGATAGGTCAGATGAAGATTCTGGAGTTGCGTGAGCGCGCGAAGCTCGCGCTGGGTTCCAAGTTCGACATCAAGGATTTTCACGCGGTCGTGCTGGAGAACGGAGGCGTACCCCTGACCGTATTGGAAAAATTGGTGGACGGCTGGGTTGCATCGACCCAGGGTTCCTGAGAATCGCTGGCGGACGGCGGTTGATTAGTTTGACAGCTACGGAGTTGACATAACAGAGCACGACTGAAAGAGCGGCGTTCAGGCGAGATATATTCATGAGGGAAATTGCAGTGATGCATCGCCAAGGTTGCCATTGGGCTGCCAGAATGTCACCGGCGACAACCGCACCCCTCATCTAGTCTTACTCAGTTCATAGCCAAGCACCCCTAAAATCGGCGCCCGGTAAGGCGCACAATGGAGTGAACGCAGAAAGACTCTGCCCGCGGTGCATGAAAGATGGGCAAATTTACTCTCCCCAGCAGCGGATGGCCGAAGAAATCGAACGGAAACACTGCTTCGTTGAAAGGGGCTCTGCGAACTTCATGGTACGCAGTGTCGATCATTCCGGGCCGGCCGTGCTGCAAGACCGTTCAGGGCTTTACAGGTACGCGCTGGTTATCAGCCCAAGCGCCTCGTTTCCCGGTCGCGGGTTGCAACATCGGCCACTGCGACTGTCGTTACCGTCACCATCCCGATCGGCGTGCCAAGCCACGGCGTCAAACGGATCGCGGCGATGGTATTCCTCGTCACTGGAATCTCGCCGAGCGCAGAACTGGCATCCGCGGCCGGCGTGCGTCTGATTTTGAGCAGTAGCAATCCGAAGTAACTGGCTCGCGCCGGGTGAATTTCCGAGACTGAACGCATGATCGGCCGCATCTGAGTGGAGAAATCTCGCTCTCGCACTTGCGTGGCAAAAAATCAAGGTCAGTGGGTTGCAAGGTCGGACTAGCACAGCTTCGCGGTTTGACCGGCCTGAGCCGTAAATAGTCGAGCGGGCGCATGGGAGGCCAAGTGCCGGGACAACGAGTTTGCCACGGTCACGCGCGGATCGCCCTCGAACCGTGCGGCGAAGTCCGATAACAAGGCTCTAGCCACTCGCGGAGCACTGCCGCCGCGGGCGGCCAGTTGCGCCAAACTCAAGGTATCCGCGGCCGACCTAGGGCGAAAGCGCGGGTCCAGGGTTAGGCGCTGCACGACCACAGCGAGGGCGTCATTCGTGAGCTTTAAGGCCAGTAGGCGCGCGACGCGCATTTCGGTGAGGCGGGTGATGTAGCTCGGATCGTCCCAGGTTACGATCCGCGAGGATAACCAGGCGTAATCCTCAGGTTGTTCGCCACAGGATTTGAGCCAATCTATCAAGACCTTCCAGCTGCGGACATGATTGCGGGCCCGCATGGATCCGTAGGCATCGGTCACTACCGCCTCGTCCTCGCGACGCTCATGGATCGTGCCGGGGATGCTGGTAAACCTCGACAGAACCGCAAACATCGATCCGCGTGCTGTACGGATCAAAAAACTGAGTGAATTTAAGTGAGTGGATGGTTGCTGCATCGGGCAAAATCCAAGTACACGGTCCATCATCCGCAAACTCCGACGCTCAATCCGGAAGCCAAGGCGCACTTTCGGCTCAATTCATGAGAGCTAGATCACGTTTTGCTTTAAATCATCCCCGTTGATTGCAGACCTGTTGCGAGCGGCCGCGCCTCCCCAAATATGTGAGACCCAGGTCGCGCCCTCTGACTATTGCTGCTGTTAACGTAATCTAGGCAGTCTGCGCAATGCGGTGTGGGCTCGAATGCATCTTGATGGTAGGGCCCGTGGTCTGTGAGGCCTTAATCGCGCCTGAAGCGGTATCAAACTTGTTACACGTTACACGTTGGCAGCAAATAAGCAGAAGCGGATCGGCCGCGCGTGCCGATTACAGAAATTGTGATCGGGACGGTCTTCTTTGTCGCCGCGCTGGGTGCCATTCTCATGACGCGCGTCAACGGCGGTATCGCCCTGATATGGCCGGCGAACGCCATCGCCGCCGCGCTTCTCATTCGCTTACCGCGTATCCGGTGGCTTAGTGCCGCGTTCCTATTGGGGGCGGCGGGTATTGCTGCGAATGTGGCAATCGCACATAGGCCCTGGCCGATCTCAATTTTATTCGCATGCCTGAATGGCTGCGAGATTGGCTTGATGGTGTGGGTGTTTCGGTCCGTCTCCCGATTCCCCTACCCTAACATCAGCATCGAGCAGGCCGCACTAATGACTGCGGTCCTCGGCATCGCCATACCGGGTTTGATAGGCTTGGCCCGCGGCCTCGGCCTTTATCTTTACGATGGTTTGTCGCTATCGCAAAGCACTCTAGAGTGGTGGGGTTCGCACACGATCGGTGCCTGCCTCGTTGCACCGCCCATCATTCTCTTTAGTTTAAAATCGTGGCGCCGTCTCGTGAGCGCGAGATTTATCGCGGTAAATTTGGCGACACTGCTGATCATACTGGGCGGCTGCTGCTCGCGATTCGCTACGTTCGTTTTCCCTTCGTGGCGGTGGGTGTGCTGCTGCTGATCGCAGCATTTCGTGTCGGGGGCTTCGGCGCTTCGATCTTAGGCGCCTGTAGCGGGTTCGCAATTGCAGGGCTTTGGGCGTTGGGTGTTCGTCCGGAGGGTCTTGAAAGCGCCCCTGTGGTTGCATCGTTGGCGGGACTGCCGGTAGTTGCTCTCCTCGCCACGACGCTGCCACCGATCGCCGTCGGTCTGGGAACGGATGCGCGGCGCGCGGCCGTTCATAAAGTTAATTTTAGCGAACGACGGTTTCGCGAAGCGATGGAACATTCGCCCATCGGCATGCTGATCGCGGATCTTAACGGTGTGTGGGGTTACACCAATCGCGCCCTACAGACAATGCTGGGCTTTAACGCGGCGGAATTTCGAGCCCTTCCCTCGGGAGGCCCCTCGGACCCGGAGGACGACGAGCGCGACTCGCTGGCAGCGGCTGCTTTCCGGAGAGACTACCTCATACGACGTCGAGCGGCGCTTTCGACATAAAGAGGGTCACTGGATTTGGACTCATGTGGCGGTGTCTTTGACGCGCGATGAGGATGGCCAGCCGCTGCACTTGATCGCACAAATAGAGAGCCTTGAGGCAAGAAGGCGCGCTGAAGAGAGGCTCGCCGAGGAGCGGGAGACCCTGCGGATCACATTGGGGTCCATTGATGATGCGGTCATGACAACCGACGCACACAAGCGCATTACATTTATGAACCCCTCAGCGCAAACCATGCTCGGGTTAACCATGGAAGCAGTTCAAGGGCGCGTCGTAGACGAGATTGTTGTTTTCATGGATCCTCAGACCTCAAAGGCAGCCGAGGATTTGATCGGTCAAAGCGCAGTGCATGGCAGAGTATTCCGCCGCCATAGTCCTTGCATTTTGCATCGACCTGATGGCAGCTTGATCTTTGTCTCGGATGTCGTCTCTCCGGTACTAAATTCGTCTGGTATCGTGACCGGAACGGTCATCGTACTGCGAGACGCTTCTGGTGATGTCAGTCGGAACCACGATTTGAAACATCGTGCGAGCCATGATCCGATGACGGATCTTGCCAATCGATTCGAATTTCAGCGTCGATTGAGCAAAGCATTTACGCGTGCAATCCACCTGGAGCAGCCTGCCGCTGTACTCGCGATCGATCTCGATAGTTTTAAAGCTGTAGATGATACCGCTGGCCACGCGGCAGGCGATACGGTCCTGCGGCGCGTCGCGGAAGTTCTGCAAACTATAGTGCGACAATCCGATGTCGTTGCCCGGCTGGGGGGCGATGAATTTGCAGTGATTTTACCGAACTGTCCCGAAGCCAGTAGCCTCGTGGTAGCACAAAAAATACTTGGCGCCTTAAATCCACTGCGAGTTGAATGGCAAGGCTCTACGCACACGATCGGCGCCAGCTTGGGGCTAGCAATGCTGCAAGCAGAATGTCAGGGCGAAGCTGACTGGTTTGAGGCGGCCGATCAGGCCTGCTATCAGGCAAAAAAGGAAGGGCGTGGCCAACTACGTATCGCGAGAAGTTCAGAGCCTGCAGCGAACATCCCGGAAAAAGCGAAGCAGGCGTAATCGAACGTAGTGCACCCTTGGGCCATGATCAAAGGGCGTCTAGGGATACTCATTTCACGCCAGATTCAGCATTCCTGGGAAGCCGTGGCCGCAAGCTCCGATCGTCCAACTTCCGCGCGCATAAATCTTAACTCTGACACGGCGTGGACAATAGAGCCGCAAGAAACCCTTATCTAATGCATGGATTAGATAAACTAAACGGCACTTGCCACAGGACCGTTACGATCGCTATCACTATGCCGCTCGACCCGAAGCTCGCCGCAGCCGTAAAGCCTTCCGCCTGGCTAATCTGGGTATGCCTATTGGCCGTCTATGTGGTATGGGGCACGACCTATTTCGCCATCAAGGTCGCGATTGAGGACATGGCGCCTTTCTTCTTGGTTGGCACTCGCTTTGTCGTGGCCGGAGCGCTGTTGATCGGCTGGCAAGCGCTGCGCGGGGGATCGGCACCGACAGCGAAGCAGTGGCGCGGGGCGGCCTTGGTTGGATTCTTGCTTCTCGTGATTGGAAACGGCGGCGTCGCGGTCGCCGAACACTGGGTGAGCTCGGGCGCGACGGTGGCGCTCATCAGCATCATGCCGTTTGCGACGGCGCTCTGGTCCGGCGCTTTCGGCGAATGGCCGCGGCGCGGCGAATGGATCGCCATCGCGCTCGGCGCCGCGGGCGCCGCTGTCATGCTGATGGGGCGCGATCTGCAAGCGAGTGCCATTGGCACGATTATCATCCTGTTTGGGACGGCGTCGTGGTCTTTAGGGACGGTGCTTTCCCGCCGCCTGGACATTCCCCACGGCCCCACGGGGTTCGGCGCAGAGATGCTGACAGCGGGTGTCATGGCATTGGCAGTGAGCGCGGCGCTCGGCGAACACTGGGCGATGCCGCACGCGCCGCGTGTCTGGTGGGCTTGGGGCTACCTCGTGGTATTCGGTTCACTCATCGCGTTTTCGGCCTACCGATTCGTCGTTGAGCGAGCGTCGCCTTCACTTGCGGCGACCTATGCCTACGTCAATCCACCCGTGGCTCTCGCAGTCGGTTGGTGGTTGGGCAAGGAAACCTTTTCCGCAAACGTTCTGATGGGCTTACCCGTTGTGCTTGGAGCCGTAGCGCTGCATGCATGGATACAAACACGTGCCCGTGAGATCCCAGCGCAGCTGCCGAACGGCGCTCGTCCCACCCAGAATCCCGCTTAGCACACCGCTGCGCCGCCCGTCCCGAGGGCGTGGTAAGCCTGAAGCAGAGCCGCTACGATCCGGCTACAACTTCACACCGAGATTTTCCATGCGTCGAATTTGGGCTTTGATGCTGGCAGCAACTGTGTCCACCTCAGTGCACTGCACTCCGGAGCAAGCGGACGGCTGGCCCGCCTACGGCGGCGATCCGGGCGGTACGCGCTATTCCTCACTGGCGCAGATCACACCGAAGAATGTGAGCGACCTCAAGGTCGCCTGGACCTTTCGTACCGGCGATCTCGGCCAAGGTGTCAAAGACTGGCGTCGATCCGCCTTCGAAGCGACACCTATCCTTTACGACGGCACGCTATATTTGACCACCAGCAGCACAGATATCGTCGCGGTGAATGCGGCCACCGGCGAGTTGCGCTGGCGACATGACACTCAAAGCCGAAAGGACCTGCATTACTCCGACGGCGTATCGCGCGGGGTTTCGCTGTGGCTCGATGAGCACAGCGCGCAAGGTGCGCCATGCCGAGCGCGGATTTTCGCGCCCACGCTCGATGGCCGGCTGCTGGCGCTGGATGCTGCAACCGGCAGGCCTTGCGCAGACTTTGGCGAAGGGGGTGCGGTCAATCTCCTCAAGGACATTCGGTCCCAATTCCAGGACGGCGATGAGTGGCGCAATTACCTCGTGACTTCGCCGCCCGCGATTCTGGACGGCAATGTCATCGTAGGTTCCTCAATCGGCGATAACCGCGGCGTGCTGGAAGAGCTCGGGACTGTGCGCGCCTTCGATTCGCGCAGCGGCCGATTGGTATGGAGCTGGGACCCCATCCCGCGAGATCCCGCTGACCCGGTGTATAAGGAATGGGATTCGCAGACTCTGAAGTCTGCGAGCGCTGCCAATGCGTGGGCTCCATTGTCGGTGGATGCAGCTCGCCACATGGTATTCATCCCAACCGGCTCGGCCAGTCCCGATTTTTTTGGGGGCGCGCGGCCGGGCGATAATCGCTGGGCGAATTCCATCGTGGCCCTTGACGGCGATACCGGCAAGCTCAAATGGGGTCAGCAGCTCGTGCATCACGACCTGTGGGATTACGATGTAGGCTCCCAGCCAACGCTGGCGAACATCATGCACGACGGCAGATCCGTGGCGGCAGTGATTCAGGCCACCAAGACCGGTTTTCTCTTCGCATTCGATCGCGACAACGGTACGCCTCTGTTTCCGATCGAAGAAAGAGCGGTTCCGCAAGATGCGGTCGCGGGCGAATACCCGTCGGCAACTCAGCCATTTCCCACGGCGCCGCCGCCCTTGTCGCGGCAGTCGAAAATCACACCCGATGATGCTTGGGGCATTGCCTGGTTCGACACTCGAGCCTGCCGAAAGCGCATCGCGCAATATCGCTCGGAGGGCATATTCCAGCCGCCCGCGTTGAAAGACTCGCTGATGCAACCCGGTAATGCGGGTGGGTCCAACTGGGGAGGCATCGCGTTCGATCCCAAGCGTCAACTCGCCATCGCCAACACCATGAATTTGCCCTTCGTCGTCGCCCTAATTCCGCGCGCCGAACTTGCCTCGCAACGCGACTCAGAGGAGTACAAGGGTTTCGAGTTCGCGCGGCAGCTCGGCACGCCCTACGCTATGCGCCGCAAGTCATTCATGTCCACCTTTGGTATCCCCTGCGTAAAGCCGCCTTGGGGCACGCTCTCGGCGGTCGACATGCAGCGAGGCGTCATCAAATGGCAAATTCCTCTCGGCGATACGCCGATGATTCATCTAAATCTCGGCATGCCTGGTTTGGGCGGACCGATCGTCACGGCGGGGGGCGTCATCTTTATTGCGGCAAGCCTTGACGACCGACTGCGCGCTTTCAATACCGATGACGGAAAATTGCTGTGGACCGCTCGCCTGCCGGCAGGCGGCCAGGCCACACCGATGACCTATGCGATCGGTGGGCGACAATATGTGGTCATTGCCGCAGGCGGATACAAAGATCAGAGCGCTCGCGGCGATTACCTCATCGCTTATGCCCTGGCGCGGGGATCCCCGCCCGGCCGGTAAACATATGCGGGCAGGGTGGCTTGGCTGTCACTTAGGCATCGCTCACGACTGTGAAGTCGCTTCATCATTGCCTACAAACGCTCCTGCTAGTCTCGCATCATATGCGCAATCCCATGAACCACTTGGCTCGTCTAAAAGCCGAGATCTACATCCAGGAGGCAGCAAAAAAGTTGCTGAGGGAACAGTCGATCCTGGGAAACGCCCGGACAGCCGAGCACTTGCACCATCTACTTGACGTGCGAGGAACGCTTGGCAATCTCGTTGCAGTTCTCAAAAAGGATACGGCTCCGGGGCATTGGGGAGTTGCTGGAGTAATCGTGAAGTGCATCGAGGCGCTGGCGTCAATCTCTAATGAGAGCGTACGAAAAGAAGCAGTCCACGATCTTGCGGCAGCGCATAAGGTACTTGCACTCGAGCATCAACGCGAAGGGTTAGAAGTGCGTGCTTTGCCGAATATCGAATCTTGCAACACCACCGCTGGTAAAGCGGTTAGCCAAGCCCGCAAAGTTGTGCAATCCAATTAGCCAGTACCAAGAGCGATCTCAGCGCGCCGAATAGTGGCGCCGGGACACAAGTGGGTTCTTGGAGCGCTAATTTACGTTCTTTGCCTCGCGAGCCTTGGCCTCAGCGACCATGTGCTTGACGTCGGCGAGCAGCCCTTGGGCGTCGTAGACGATGCCGTCATGAATCGTATAGCGGACGCCGCCCACCCGGCTTACCTGCCGCGTTGTGTCATCGAGGTGCACGGTCCCAGTACCGTATAGGACCTTGAAATTGGCGAGCGGATTCTGAGGCACGATCACAAGGTCGGCGATCTTACCAGCCTCGATCGAGCCGATACGGTCTGCCATTCCCAAGAGTTCTGCACCAGAGAGCGTCGCGGCGCGCACCGCCTCCAGTGGATGAAAGCCGGCTTCTTGCAGCAGCTCGAGTTCCCGGACCCACGCAAATCCAAACAGCTTATAAATGTAGCCGGCATCGTCGCCCACCGCGACGCGACCGCCGGCATTCTTGTAATCATTCACGAACGACATCCAAATCTGGTAGTTCTTCTTCCACGCCACCTCATCGGCCGTGGTCCACGAAAACCAGTAGGCGCCGTGAGATTCGCGGTTTGGCGAGTACCAGCGCATCAGTGTCGGCAGCGTGTATTCGTCATGCCACTCCGCGTGCATCTCTCTACTCAAATCCCGGTTCGCCTCATAAATCGTGAATGTCGGCACCAGCGTGAAGTCGCGCGCCTTAAGCGTATCGATGACTTCCTTCCAGCGGGCACTGCCGCGCGGCGCGGCCTGCGCCCAGAGTCGTCCGGCCTGGCCGAAGCGGTCATATTCGTCGCTGTAGTTGTAATCGAGGGGATAGTCCTGCACGCGCCGGTCCGTGAACAGTGCCTCTGGCAAGCCATACCAGTGCTCCAGACTGGTAAGTCCCCAACCCGACGTATCCATGACATTCATACGCGCCACCGCGGTCTGAGAATGATGGCAGGCACTGCGCAATCCCTTGATTCTCGCCTCCGCCAGTGCAGCTTCCATGATGTGCGGCGGCGCGCCCAAGAATTTAATGCCATCGGCGCCGGTGGCGGCAATGGCATCCACCCAGCGGCGCGCCTCTTGCGGACTGCTGACGCCGCCCGGCGTGTCCACCTCGACTGGAAATCCGGCATAGGCGGCGATGCGCGGTGCGACGATCTCATGCGCGGCGCTGCGGCGCCGTTCATTCAGTGTCCAACGAAGGCCGTTGAACGAACCCGCCTCGCGTACAGTCGTGATGCCGTGTGCCAACCACAGCTTATAGACGTATTCGGCCGGCGGCATCGCGCCGACATTGCCTTGATGGGCATCCGCGATGTGCGCGTGCGCGTTGATGAACCCGGGCAGGATGTACATGCCGGCCGCATCGATCTCGTAATCGCCCTTTGCCGGCCGGCGCGATTCTTTTATGGGCACTCTCGGGTAGCCAACGCTCACGATGCTCGCGATCTTGTCGTTCTCGACGACGATGTCGACGGGGCCGATCGGCGGCGAGCCGGTGCCATCAACCATCGTCGCGCCGCGAATCACCATGCGCTTAAACGGGCCCGCGCCCTCCCCGGCTTTGCGCGCCGGCGCGGGCTCTGGCGGGTGCACAGCGCCTCCGATGATCGCGCTGATGTACTCCTCACCGGGGGCCGGCCGCGACGGAATGGCCGCCGCCGCGCCTGAGGCCGCGAAAAGCACGAGGACCATGGCCGTCAAGCACGCCGGAGAACTGCTCCGGAAAATAAAATGAACAACGGTTCTCAGATTCTGCGGCATGCTAAATCATCCCTTGTTTTTGAGCATCATAACGCTAACGCCTACGACGCAGAACGAATTGCGCCGGCGCTCGTGTTGAAAATTCTGAACAAGGCACCGTGCACGGGAGCGCTTGCGCAGTTCTGATGTCGCCAGCTAAGCTGGTCTATCTCGAGCACGCTGACTGGCATATGGCGATCATTTGACAGCATCATCGGTCTTGGCAAGCTCATCTTTGACGTCTCTAACGACTTGCGACAGAGCAGCTGGGTGCGCCCGGTCCAAGATCTCTCTGCGGCAGCGCGCGTAGCTAGGTATCCCGCGACCCGGGTGTAATTTTAATAAACTGTTGCGCACCGGAGTAGTGCGGCCGAAAAGCGCCGGTGCACGTTTATCGAGCGCACAAACGCTTTGCAGCATATTCGTAGACGGCGGACCTTTGATCGCGAAGACCCGCGATGAACCGTCCAGCTTCGGTGCTACGCTTGCAGCCGACGTGACCGGACAGATGAAGGAAATGAGGACTCAGTGACTCGTGGTGGCTCGCTACAGGATCGGGTTTTGGACGCCCTGCGCAAGGAAGGCATACCCGTTACCATTTATCTTGTGAACGGTATCAAGTTGCAGGGGCACATCGAATCGTTCGATCAATATGCCGTCTTGCTGAAAAACACTGCGACCCAAGTGGTATATAAGCGCGCAATTTCAACCCTGGTGCCGGGTCGAGAGTTGCGATTGTCCACGCGCAGAGACGACGAAGATAGCGGTTAGAGTACGTCCACTTTAGGCCCCTGCTGGACCGCGCACGCCAAGGTGCGCGGTCTGCGTGACGTAAGGCCGCTAATTCAGACCTGCTATTACTTCGGCTTCTTAAAACGATACAGAAACTGGTCGGTGTGACCGCGGACGGAGGGATCGAACACATTTTTGGTGTGATCGTCGCTCTTGTTGGCGAGAATCGAACTCTCGGCATCCAGCTTGAAGCCAGCTGCCAGCACATCTGTTTTAACTCTCGCCGGATCGATACGGTGCAGCGTATCGGTTGCGCCAATGCCTGAACCCGCGACGGCTACGTGATCGAGTACTACATAGACACCACCCGGCTTCAGTGCGGCGAAGACCGCCTTGTTGAAGGCGGGTACATCTGCAGGTCCCATGAACTTGTCGTAGAGATCGTGATAGTTCTGTCGAATGAACACCGCGTCGAGCCCCGAGGGCAGCGCTGCAGCGACAGGGTCGTCACTTACGACCACGTTGGGCGACTGCATCGCCAGCGCCTTCATCCTGTCCAATACTTCGGGATGTGCCTTGACGACCTCGGCGGTTTCAACCGCGTAGACTTTTCCGGTAGGGCCGACGGCTTGCGCCAGCGCTGCCGTTAGGCGCCCGCCCACGATATCGGCCACCATGTCTCCTTTCTTCAGTCCAATGAATGCGATGACCTCCGGCACCTTCCAGGCGGGATCGACCGGCGGTGCGGCAGACTGCGACGACGCCGTCGCGGCGGCGCCGATTGACATAGCCAGCAATAGAGAGAGTGCAATATTTCGCATGTGCCAATCCTTTTAGTTGGTTCAAAATCTCAGAAACAGATTCTCGCTAGTCCTTTATAGGGCGGCTCACATCTTCGGTGCCGTGTTCGCGACGAAGCACACGAGCGTAGTCGAAACGATTAAATCGCGAGTCTGCAGGCCCTTCATTTTTACTTCTACTGAATCTGTCTGATCCAGTGTCGCGATCATGCCGCAACGCACCGCAATCCGCCAGCCGGTTGCTCATCAATGCAGCGATGCGGACTCGGCGAGGGCCGGAAAACGCCGCTTGCAAGATGCAATAAAGGCAGGACTTTCACGGTCTTACTGGCATGCGCACTAGAAGCCCGTTGAATGCAATACAACCTATTCTGGAGACACTGACGACCATAAGTCGGAGGGTCACAGCAATTTTGACTGCCCTATTGGAAGGCGTTGCATGGCCTTACCTTGAATTGGTCATCCGGCTATGGATAGCGAAGCTCTTCTTTGTTTTTGGAATCCTCCAACTTATGCACTGGACGACAACCGTCGACTGGGCCGGTTATGAGAATCCCATCCCTTTTCTCGCACCTATCGCGGCGGCCTATTTGAGCACGGCCATCAACCTCGTTTGCGCCTCGCTGCTGGCGATCGGTCTCATGACTCGATACGCGGCGTTGCCCCTTCTGATGCTTTCTCTGGTTACACAGCTGCGCTACGATCCCTTCGACACCCAGTTGTTCTGGACGGCACTGTTTGGTTGGTTTGCGATTTGCGGCGCGGGTACGATCTCGATGGACCACTTACTGCGCCGCGGACTCAGCGACAGTGCCATCCCCTTGGTCGCGCGAATCATTGGCTTTTCCAAGCGTCTTCGCCTTTACGGCACACCAGTCTACGCATCGCTTTTGCGAGTGTGGCTTGGTGCGGCGTTGCTGCTTGCCGCTTTGGCGGGTTCGGGCAGGTTCGAGCCCGGGTACCTTGACCGGTGGCTGCCCTTAGATGTTGCCATGCGACTCCCGCTCACCGGAGCATGGGTGGGGGGTGTGCTGCTCCTTATTGGCGCGGGCACGCGATACACTTCGGCAATATTGCTGGCGAGTCTTTTTGCCTATTCCATCGTTGATCCGCGCATCACGGATGAGATTTATCTGCTTATGCTACTGACGATTTTCAGTGTGCACGGGGGCGGAGTAGTTTCGATCGACCGCGTGATTGGCATTTTGCGCGACCGTCTTTTTCCTGTCTCCACGGTGCGCGCCCTGCCGCCCGCGGGATTGCCGCGAGTGGTCATCGTTGGCGCGGGATTTGGCGGCTTGCGCTGCGCGGAGGCGCTACGCAACACTCGCGCCGCAGTGACCTTGATCGACCGCACAAATTATCATCTCTTTCAACCGCTGCTCTATCAGGTCGCCACTGCCGCGCTCTCTCCGGGGGATATTGCTACGCCTGCGCGGCAGCTATTTCGCGGTGCCCCTTTGACACGGTTGCTTCTCGGCACCGTAACCGGTGTCGATACTCATCGACAAACCGTGCTCTTGCAGGAGGGCGAGGTTCCATATGACTACCTCGTCTTAGCCACGGGTGCTACGCACAGTTATTTCGGAAAAGATCATTGGGCGGAGCACGCGCCGGGCCTGAAGCGAATAGAAGATGCTCTCTCTATTCGGCGACGGATTCTGATCGCCTTTGAACGCGCCGAAGCGACCGTGGACGAACACGAACGCGCCGCATTGCTGACCTTCCTCATCGTAGGAGGAGGTCCTACCGGAGTGGAACTCGCCGGAGCGATCGCGGAACTCGCGCGCTTTGGATTGGACCAGGATTTCCGCTCGTTCGACCCTGCGCGCGCTCGGGTCATTCTCGTTCAATCTGCCCCGCGTCTGTTACCGAGTTTCCCGGAGCGATTGGCCGGCATCGCACAGCTGTCGCTGGAGCGCTTAGGCGTCGAAGTTCTACTGGGCAGCCGCGTTGATCATATTGACGCTGCTGGAGTCGCCATCGATGGCAAACGAATTGCTGCGCGCACCGTTCTCTGGGCAGCGGGGGTCGCTGCATCCCCCGCGGCAATGTGGCTCGATGTGCCTGCCGACAAGGCCGGCCGCGTCATCGTGGATGACGAGTTGCGGGTTCCTAGTTTACCCAACGTCTATGCGATCGGTGACACGGCGTTGAGCAAAGGCTGGCAAGGCGAAACCGTCCCCGGGCTCGCGCCGGCTGCGAAGCAGGGAGGTACCTACGTTGCGAAGCAGATTCGGGCGATCATCGATTCCCGAAAAGCGCTGCCCGCATTTCGTTATCGGCATTTTGGCAGCCTTGCCACGATTGGCCGCAAAGCGGCGGTCGCGGATTTCGGCTTTGCGAGGCTCTCGGGCGCGCCGGCGTGGTGGTTATGGGGCTTTGTGCACATAGGCTTCATGTTGGGCATGCGCAATCGTGTAGCCACGCTCACCAATTGGTTTTGGGCCTACCTCAAATTTGGCGCGGGTATTCGCCTAATCACCGGCGATTAGACTCTACCCGCTCAGCACTTCTCCTTCTGCCGCCGTTACCGATCACCGCCGTTTCAGCAACCAGTCAAGAGAGGCCGTCCCTGCGCCTGCGATTGCGAGCCATAAAAAGAGTGCTAGATACTCAGTCTCATCGAATCCCAAGAGCGTTCCGAGCGAGTCGACTTGCTCCCACTTGGCGGACACAATTGCAACAATCATGGTTACGCCTAAAGCGCCTGCGGAAATGCGCGTCATGAGGCCCAGCAATAGGAAAATGCCGCCGAAGAACTCCACGCCCGACACGAAGGGCGCCAAAACATGGGGTGCGGGAATCTTCCAACCTGCAAAATTCTCGATGACTGCCGGCAGGTTATTCAGCTTGCCCCAGCCGCTCAACATAAATACCCAGCCGACGACAATTCGAGCAAACAGCGGCGCGATCCACTCGAAGTGCCGCGCAACCCGTTCGGGCCAATCGATCAACCAACCAATGACTGCTTTCATCGCATTCCTTTGAATTTATGACGGTGTAGAGTGAGACCGTTCGGACCCAGTCATTATTTCTCTAATAACGTAATTAGCGTCAATTCTTAGCTGTCTTCAGTGTAGGAGATGCGCCGGCGATCTGATTGAGTACGGCGACTGCTTGGTTAGGTAGATCCAGATTGGCCGCCGCAAGGTTTTCACGCAGGTGTTTAATCGACGAGGTGCCGGGAATAAGTAGAATGTTGGGTGCGCGCTGCAGCAGCCACGCAAGCGCCACCTGCATCGGCGTCGTTCCGAGTTCCTTGGCGACATCTAACAGGGCCGTCGACTGCAGTGGTGTAAAACCGCCGAGCGGGAAAAAAGGTACATAAGCGACCTTTGCGCCGACGAGCTGATTGATCAGCGCGTCATCGTCCCGGTGTGCAAGATTGTAGTGGTTTTGCACACAGACGATGTCCGCGATGGCGCGTCCCTCGGCGATCTGTTGCGCAGTCACGTTGCTGAGGCCGATGTGCCGAACGAGGCCTTGCCGCTGAAGCTCCGCAAGTGCCGCCAGCGGCGCCTCAATCGAACCCTCGGCAGGCCCATGGATATCGAACATGAGGCGCAGATTGACGACATCGAGCGCATCTAACTTCAGGTTTCGCAGGTTCTCATGCACCGCACTGGTGAGGTCGTCGGCAGAGAATGCCGGGTTCCACGAACCGTCCCCACCGCGTCGTGCGCCGATTTTGGTTACGATGATCAGGTCCTTTGGATACGGGTGCAGCGCTTCGCGGATAAGTTGGTTGGTGATGTGCGGGCCATAGAAATCGCTCGTATCGATGTGATCGACGCCGCACGCCACAGCTTCGCGCAACACCGCGAGTGCGCCTTCCCGATTTTTCGGCGGTCCAAAGATACCCGGGCCCGCGAGCTGCATCGCGCCGTATCCCACGCGCTTTACGGTGTGAGCACCCAGCGCAAATGATCCCGCTTTGCTGATATCGATCACACCGTTCTCCTAGATATGGCCATCAACAGAAATTAGGCTTCCCTCGTCGAGGCCATTGCAGCCGGGACACATTGCTCTGCGTGGCATCGCAGATCTAATCGATCACATGTAAGCCCAGCGCCAAAGAGCACGCGTACCTTTCATCGGCCATCGCGGTAGCGCACAGCGACATCGGTAAAATCAGTGAAGAGCCCGTCGACTTTGGCTTGATTGATGAGCCCATCCAGAACCGCCGTGGCACTCGGCGCGTTTTTTGGTAAGTCATCAACGCGCAAGGTGTATGGATGCATCAACAGGTGATGGCTTTTGGCAAATCGGGCGAGATCCAAGATACGCACGGGCGCGCCGGGCTTAGGCCAGTCCAAGAGCTGATCGATCTGCGGGCCGATGCCGTCGGCGTAACTCGCGACATCGGCTATGCCGGATTCAAGGATCATCGCATTATAATCCGTCGCAGATTCATGCCAGGCATTCTCACCGATTAGTTGGATAATTTTCAGATCACTCTTAAGTTCGCGACGCACACGCTTGTTCTCGGCCGCATCGAAGCATTGAAAATAGATGTTGTCGGTGCGCTTTGTGTAGCCATAGCGCGCCAACGTGTTCAAAACGATTTTTGTGATGTCCTTGCCTTGTTGCCGGTGCCAGGCGGGACTCTTGACCTCTGTATAAAGACCGATGTTTCTACCGGCACTTTTGTTGATGCCCTGTACGAATTCGATCTCCTCAGCGAGCGTGACGATCGCAAAGCGCGAGGCGCTCAGAGGGAATCGCTTCGGATAAACGACCATGCCGTCTTTGCCTGTGCGTTCGTGCCGGGCGAGGAGCCGCAGTTCCTCCAGCGTAAAATCCAGCGCGTAGAATTGGCCGTCAGCCCGCGCTCGGCCCGGGAAGCGTTGCGCAATATCCGTGACTTCTTCCAGTGTAATTTCGTGAGTCACGATCGGTACATCGTCTTTGGTAAGCACGACGTCCTGTTCGACAAAATCTGCACCCATTGCGATGGCGAGCGCCTTTGCCTCCAGCGTGTGCTCCGGCAGATAGCCTGAGGCTCCTCGATGCGCGATCACGATAAATGGCGATGCGACCGCCATGTTCGTCAGCATCAGCAATGCAATTGCCCAATTCATGTGATGTTTACCCTTTTTTAGTATTTGCCAGATGCTTTTGTAGATTGGATTCCGAGCGCATGGTCTGCCTATCGGCATGCCCACGCACTATTCGCTCCCTTGCAGGTGAGCATCCAAGAACTCGGCCGTGGCGTGATAGGCACGCAGCCAAGACTCGTGACGCAAGAACCCATGAATTTCATCGGGAAAGATGAGTTCCGAATAATCCACTCCCCGAGCGCGCAGACCTTGAGCAAGGCGCACAGACTCAGAGAAGGCCACATTGTGGTCATCGTCGCCCTGAATAATGAGCACCGGCGAGCGCCATTTTTCGAGCGACGCGATCGGCGATGCAGCGATAGCCGTGGCAATTTGAGCGGCAGTCGCATCCGCCTCATAGAACGGATGGTAATCGCGCTGCGCCAATGTCCAGTGATACCAATCATGTACACCGTGCAGGTCGACCCCGACCTTGAAAATATCTGAATTGCGAGCAAGGCCTAGCGCGGTGAGGTAGCCGCCGTAACTCCCGCCCCACAAGCCGATCCGTTTGGGATCTACATCCGGCCGCGATCTCAAATAATCAGCCGCCGCCAGCAGATCGTTGTACTCGCTGGCGCCACTGGCGCCACTTTTTTCTGCCTCACGAAAATCCAGGCCGTAGCCGATTCCGGCACGATAGTTGAGCGCGAGCACGACGTATCCCGCGTTCGCCAGATACTGATTCATGGCGTAAGCATTGCTGTAATAGTCCATGTAGTGCCAGCCAAGCAGCATCTGGCGCACCGGGCCGCCATGCATGAACACCAATGCCGGATGCCGTTCTTTTCCTGGTGAGGGTAAAAACAAGATCCCGTGCGCAGCGATGCCAGCGCGCTCTGGCAACCGCACCGACTGCGGTTCCTTAAGCCGGGGTCCGGGAAAATCCGCTGGCACGCCTTCGGCACTAACATCCACTGGCCTTGATGCAGGCTTGACTACCGCGACGTGGGCGGGTGCGTGCGCATCCGCGCGCAGGAATGCAACCGTCTCGCCATCGGAGAGCACGGCGGGCTGTGTCTCAATGCCGTTGCCTTGGGTAATCGCATGCAACTTGCCGCTGAGGGGATCGAGACGCGTCAGATGCCGTCGGTCCATGTCGCCATCGTTCGAGGAATAGACAATGCTCCTACCGTCCTTGGCGAGGGAGGCAAATTCAATTTCAAATGCACCTGGCGTCAGCAGACGCGCTGAACCGCCGTCGGCAGACACAGCGTAAAGATGCAACCAACCGTCGTTCTCCGCGGGAAACACCAGCATCCCAGCGCACCACATCAGTTGTACGTCGGAGCTCAACGCGTGAAACACACTGCCGGCCCCCTGCGGAGCGCGATACACTTCACGCGACTGGCCGTCTGCCAGCGAGGCAACGCGGATCGACCAGGGCGCGCTGCTTCGGTGCGACACGATTTGGACCTCGTCTGGCATGGAAGGTATGCGCAGGTATGCAAGGCGGCGCCCGTCGGGGGACCAGCGCGGCTCCACATCCGCAGACAGGCTGGCATCCACCCAGTGTATGGACTTTTCCGCAAACCGATAGATCCCGATGAAGCTGTGATCGCCGCGATCGCTCACGAACGCCAGCGCATCGCCTGCCGGTGAGAAGCTCATGGCTGTGACGGTGCCGCGCACTTTGAACAAAACCTCGGCCTTAGCATCTTTTTGTGCGCCTAAGGAATAGACGGTGCCGCCGCGCAGAAACAGAATCAGTTTGCCGTCGGGCGACGCCTGTGGCGCGTGGCCTTCGGCAAGCCGCTCGGGTTCGCCGCCACTAGAATCCACGCGCCAGATCTCTTGGGTCACCCCAGGCTGCAATTCCGCGGGATTCGGTGCCGGCTTATCGGGGTATTCCACGTCACCACCACGCACATACAAAAGCTGCTGAGAGTGAGGCACAAAGATGAGCTCACTGAGTTCCAAGCCGTCATCGGCCGTGTAGTGGGTCGCTGTCGCGCTTTTGAATGTGCCGCGCTCACCCGCACGCGCAATCCAGATGTTGCGGTGACCGGCACGGTTGCTGGACCAGGCAAAGGCCTGCGCATCGGGCGCGGCGGTAAGCGAGGAGGCAAACGGAGCGCTCATCACCTGATCGATGCTGAAGCGCTGCGCCTGCGCGTACGAGGCGGCCAGCAGCAAGGCGCTGCCCGTCAACCAGGCGCATGTTAGCGATGATGAGAAAGCGATGCGGATAGACACGAAATCCTCCCGAAAGTAAGGTGGGTATTCAACGCATTTACGGCAACCAGGGGCAAATGGCGCGCGGCTTCGAGCTGAGTCTACAGACCTTGATGCGTCACTCAAAATGAGCGCGAAGCGCAGACGTGCCCGTAAAAGAAAAGCTCATCAAGACGCCGTGCTCCACATTGAACGCACCGGAATCGGAGCATCAGCTCCCTACTGTTTTCTCGTCGGGCGACTTTCGAGCAGGCTTTGAATCCTGGCCAGAGACTCTAGATAGCGTTCCGCGAGAGCTTTACCCTCGTCCTCTGCGGCGCCTTCCGCTAATACGTTCGCAAGGGTATCGATCGCGACGCGCACCGTCATGGATTGCGCATGGGTGAGCTTTACGCCATTAATTATAATCTCAGCTTCATCCTTCATTGAAACTCCTGAGCTAACCGGGGACAGGCGCACACTAAATGAGTGGTAATTGCCCGCCCAGTATTTGCGCTTCAACGTTGAGCAAACGCAAGCGGCTCTGCAAACAGTCATAAATTCGCGCCCGCTCAGCAAGCCTTGCCTCTGCGATCGATGTTGCCCATGCCGATATGACCATAGTCGGTAAGCGGCCCTCATCCCCATAGAGCTCTCGAATCCAGTCGTACAAGGGCCTAAGTCTGGGGGTTTGAAACCACCACGGCCTATCGCTCGGTATCCATAGTCTAGCGGTACTGATGTGCTGCAGGAACCGACGCCGTGGATCGCTGGTCTGGCCTACGTAACGGACCTCCCGGATATCGCGCGGGTCCGATAGCGAATAGATTGCGAAATCCTGGGAAGCGGTGCCCGATTCGTCGTACAACTGAGAATCCACATGCTTGCGCATGTGCCTGATTAGTTGAGCTTTGAGCAATCTACAGTTCCTTCGCGCGTAAAAGCCTTGGAAAAAACACGTCAGATTTTTGCGGCCGTCTCTTGTGAATGCCTCCGCTGAGCGTGTCTGCTTTCTTACAAGCGATCAGCGGGCCTTCAAGGTCCTGTGGCTGTGCTACCGGTTCTGACAGCCAACGTTCGGCAACAAGCCAACTTTCTACGATGTGCTTATCTTCGAGATAATGACCGCGAAAGTAAATCTCGCTTGATTGGGCGAAGTGGCGTGAGATGGTTCAAGCAAGACTATCGTCCGCGCTTTACCCTTAGCCATCTCAGAATTCCGCTGGCGGGCATGGCTACGGGAGCTATTGGCCTTGCATGGGTCCGACGAGTAAGAGTGGTCCTACCGGTCATGCATTCAAGCAGGAGCTACTATCGCTCCCGTGACTGTTCTATCCTTCATCGTAGTACACAAAGTCCTGGCGGAAATCACATGAATAAACTCTTGGCTGCTGTTCTGCTGAGCGCACCCCTAGTCCTCCTCCCAGCTTTGGGGGCCGCTAAGGGATGCTTGAAGGGTGCCGCCGTGGGCGGCGTTGCCGGACACGTCGCGGGTCATCACGCAGTAGCTGGCGCCGCCGCGGGATGCATCATCCAGCACCACCGGGAAAAGGTTAGAGATCGGGCGGCCGCGCAACCCCAACAGACCCCGGCACCACCGCCGCAGAGACCGGCAGTCCCTCAAACTCAGGGGCCTTCTTCAGAACCTCATAAAACTCCGCGCCCGGCACCGATCACCACTTAGTGAAAGGCGTGCTTCTAGGGCAACACCTTAACAATTTGCATCGCAAATCCAACCGAAGGGCCGGTTCGGGGCGGATTGCACGAGACTAAAGGTCCGTCACAGCTTCGGCCGACCGATCGCCGTATTCTCCCAAAGCATGTGTGATCGCTATGTTCTTCCGGAGCAATTGGTCGCGGAGCGCGAGTTCTTGCCGGCCCAGGCGTGGTGGAAATTTACTGCCAAATTCAACGTCGCAGCGCAGCAGTACGTGCCGGCGGTGCGGGTGCACGACGGACAAACGGAAGGGATGATGATGCGGTGGGGCTTGATTCCGTCGTGGGCCGAGGGTCGGCCGACGGGCGAAGCCACGGCGTGCGCGGCCATGGATGTGATTGAGCATTCCCGGATCTATCGGATGCCCTGGCTCAGCGGCCAGCGTTGCATCCTGCCGGCATTTGGATTCTATTCATGGAAGCTCACCCGGGCGAATTATCGTCAACCCTACTTCGTCCGTCTGGTCAATCGGAAGGTCTTTGGGCTGGCTGCGGTTTGGGATCGCTCCGAGGGAGAGAATGACGATGTGATTGAGAGTTGCTCTGTGATCCGTGTACCCGCCAACGATTTGGTGGCAGACATTGCCAACTCGGATGCGCTGATGCCCGCCATCCTGAGGCGGCGAGACTACGACACCTGGTTGCGGGGAACGCCTGTCCAAGCAAAGGCGGCCCTCCAGCCCTACAATTCCGCGTGGATGCAGGCGCATGCGGTCAGCCCGCGGATCAATTCCACCGAACTGGACGATGCGGGATTGATACAACCCGTTAACTGACGCCGAAACTCTTGGGCGCCAAGCACTTAAGCTTTCGGGGCAGAACGGGGGCAGTGCTGGCCGTCGACGCAATTTTCCACTTCTGAAGCGACGGTTCGTATCAACATACGGCTTCTTTGCTCCGAGTGGGGTATTTTTTAGCCCTATGTGCGCGAGCGCACTGTCACGGGAACGCCCGAGCGGTACACATAGTCGGTATATGCGCTCCATTCGTCGAGTTCTCGTCGCCATCAAGGATCCCTCATCCCGCTCGCAACCTGCGGTCATCAAGGGGGCTCAAATTGCCAAAGCGCTCGGCGCGCGCCTCGAGCTATTCCATGCCATTACGAGCACGCTCTATGCGGATCTGTACATCGAGGGCGAAGGCAGCGCGAAGGATATGGAGCGAAAGGCACAGGCTCAAGTTTGTAAGCAGCTTAGCGCCATTGCAGGGCGGCTGCGGGGCCATGGCGCAAAAGTAACCGTGGCTGCCGAGTGGGACTTTCCGGCCTATGAAGCGGTGGTGCGGCGCGCTGATCGCGTCAAAGCCGATCTGATCGTGGCCGAGCGGCACGCGGGACGGCACTTCGCGCCATGGCACTTGCATCTGAATGATTGGGAGCTTCTGCGCTCGAGCAGGGCTCCGGTCTTGCTCGTAAAGAGTTCGGGCGCCTACCGCCATCCGGTGGTCCTGGCTGCGGTGGATCCCTCGCTTTTCGAAAAGCCTGCCAAGCTCGACGACGTGATTCTGCACGTCGGCGCGGCTGTTACCCACGCTCTGCGCGGCACGCTGCATGTTGTGCATGCCCATCCTTCGGTACTGAGCGGCACCATGCCGCGGGATGCATTTAGCCCCACGAAGGCTGCTGGAATGAATTCGGACTTCATCGCCGCGGCAAAGGCGCAATTGGACCGCCTACTGCGATCGACAACCATTCCGCGCAGCCGCAGGCATCTCAACGGCAACCCTCCCATCGAGGCAATTCAGGAGGTCGCACGCGCCATTCGAAGCAATATCGTGGTAATGGGCGCCCTGTCGCGTTCGGGCCTCAAGGGGATGTTCATCGGCAATACGGCCGAGAGCCTGTTCGATCTACTGACTTGCGACCTGCTCATCGTCAAGCCCCAGAACTTCGCAAATCGGGTGCGCGCTGCGCGCCGAGGCGCGCGCGTCATTCCTTTGACTCCGGTGTGCGATTAGACGCCGTCCGTGTCGGAGTCTTTGCCGACGCTCTGGTTTAGCTACCCCATGTTAATGCGCATCCTATTGGGATTGACCCTGATCAGCGCCGCGCAAGCGGCGGGCGCTGCGTCGGAGCGCAATCGGCTGTTTGCGGCCTGCTTGGTTTGCCACCAGCCGAGCGCCTGGGGATCACAGGACGGCTCCATCCCGAACCTCGCCGGGCAACAGAAGTATTATTTGGAAACGCAGCTAGGCCTATTCGCTTCGGGTGCGCGCGTGGATACCGCGATGCAAATAGTTACCGCGCATCCAAAAACCTCTGATCACGCTGATTTTGCGGCACTAGCCACGTATCTGTCTGCGCTGCGGTGGAATCCCTCGCCTGTCACAAGCTCCGGCGAGCACTTGCGGTTGGGACAGGAGATCTATACGCACATCTGCGCCGCCTGCCATGGCGCTGATGGACGGGGGCAGGCAACTAACCGTGTGCCGCGGATTGCAGGTCAGCATTATCCTTATCTTCGGCGTCAGGTCGATGAGGCGGCGCAATTGCACCGCGCTCTCGCACCTCCCGAAATGAGCAGCGCGTTGCGCGGGATGCGCGAATCCGAAAAAGATGCTCTCGCAGACTATGTCGCGCGTCTCGGAAACTCTGAGCCGCTGTCGGACGCCGAACGGCAACATGAACCCTGAGCGCGGATCGTCCTTACCAAAAGCTGACATGCCCCCCGTGTCGACATGGACGGATATGCGTAACTCCTTATCGACCGAGCGCCGTTCGCTCGTCAGACTCTCACCATATGCGTGCATGCAGTAGAAATCCCGGCACTCTGATTGTGGGGCTCATGATTGTTGCCTCATGCGTCCTGATGAGCGCTACTCACGCCTCGGAAGAATCCGTGGATCAGGCGACGAAAGTAGCATTGGCGCTAGACGCGAAGCTCAAGCACGGTCGCAGCCTGTATGGCGCCCAGTGCGTCAGTTGCCACGGGCGGGCAGGATTCGGTGATCGCAGTCGCAGCATTCCCGCGCTTGCCGGCCAACGATTTGCTTATATTGTCCGTCAGCTGGCCAATTTTTCTGGTGATGAACGCGAAAACGCCACGATGCATCAAATCGTGTCTCGTCGGGATGTGCGCGCGGAGCAATCCTGGGCCGATATCGCCGCGTATGTGAGCCGGATGCCGAGCAATCCCGCGGCAGAGACCGGGGACGGTTCTCACTTGGCACTGGGCCGCGGCATCTTTCACCAGCAATGTTCCTCCTGTCACCAGGCTGATGCCGGCGGTGACCAGGACGGTTTGGTTCCTGCGCTCAAAGGGCAGCACTACTCGTATCTGGTCGGCCAATTACATCAATTAACCGCCGACCGCCGCCACAACGTAGACCAAGATCTGCAGCGGTTTTTGCACGGTTTCGATGAGCAAGAGATCGAGGGCGTTGCCGACTACTTATCGAGAGAACATGCTCTCGGCAAGAGTCATCAAGTAATGCGTGGGAACGGCATAGTGGTCGATTGAGACTCACTGGCGGAAGAGCTAATCGTGAACAGCATCAAGAATATCTTGGTTATCGTGGATCCCACGGCATCCGATCAGCCCGCTGTGCAAAAGGCTGTTATCCTGGCATCGAAGTTCCACGCCGGTATCGAACTGTTCGTCTGCGACACGAAGTCCTCCTTTGCGATGCGCATGGCCAGTCAGATGACGAAGCCCACTGCGCTCACCCCCTCCAGTTTGCACTCCTGGCTGGAAGCTCTGGCGCGGCCCCTGCGCTCGAAGGGGATTGAGGTAACAACGAGTGCGATCAACGGTGATCCCTTCGTAAATACCGTGCTGGCATGGCTTAAGAACAGTCCAGCCGATCTGGTGATGAAGGATACCCATCACCACGGCCTAACCAAGCGCACATTCTTGGGCAACACCGATTGGCACTTGATACGAGAGTGTCCCATTCCGTTGCTTTTGACCAAGCCGAAACACTGGCGCGAACCGCTGGTGGTGGCAGCCGCCGTCAATCCGCCCCTCAACGGCATCCAAGAGGATTTCCTGGACAAACGGATTCTCGATTGCGCCGTCACGATCGCTCTACCGCTGCAAGCGACAGTCCTCGCGGTACATACTTATTTTCCGGATCTCGTCGCCGCCGCGTCGATCTGCCCTGAGCCGAACTTCTTCAACGTCACTGCCGAGATGCTGGAGGCTGAAAAGACCCTGCATCAAACGGCACTTGTCTCTCTATTGGCACCCTATGGCATCGCGCAGCAAAGCGTGCACCTGGACATGGGAGTTGCCTCGACTAGCCTGCCGGAAATTGCCGAGCAGCAGGCCATTGATGTGATGGTGATGGGCGCGATCTCGCGCAACCATCTAAAGCAAGCCTTGATCGGCAGCACGGCAGAGCGCCTGCTCGAACATCTCCCCTGTGATGTTCTGGTCATCAAAGAGACCCAGTTCGCCGAATGCTTGCCTATTTAGCAAGCTTAAAGTTTTTCAATCAGCATTAGGTGCTGATCCCCTAGTCGCTCGCGCAGGCTCTGTCTGAACACTGCGTCCGCGACATCAGTTCTTGAAATCCTCGATAAACAATATTGAAATCGACCCCCGTCGAGCCGGATCCAGGTGGATCAATCGATTACTTCAGATCAAACCGATCCAGGTTCATCACCTTTGCCCAAGCCGCGACGAAATTGTCGACTAACTTCTTCTGCCCGTCCGAGCTGCCGTAGACCTCCGCCAGGGCGCGCAGTTGCGCGTTCGAGCCGAAGACGAGGTCGACGCGCGAGCCAGTCCATTTGACGGCGCCGGTTTTACGGTCGCGGCCTTCGAAGGTGTCGTTGCTGTCTGAGGTTGCCTTCCATTCCGTGTTCATGTCGAGCAGATTGACGAAAAAGTCGTTACTCAGCGTTGCTGGCCGATCGGTGAAAACGCCCAGCTTGGACTGACCTACATTGGCACCTAGCACACGCAAGCCGCCTACCAGCACCGTCATCTCGGGTGCGGTCAACGTGAGCAGTTGCGCCCTGTCCAACAACAAACTCTCGGTCGGCACACCAAAGCGCGCCTTCTGGTAGTTACGAAAACCGTCAGCGACCGGTTCAAGCGGGGCGAACGAATCCACATCGGTCTGATCCTGCGACGCATCCATGCGGCCCGGCGTGTACGGGACCGTCACAGGATGGCCTGCGTTCTTCGCCGCCTGCTCAACGCCAGCGCATCCAGCTAGCACGATAAGGTCAGCCATCGAAATCCTAACACTAGATTCCGCGCCGTTAAATTCTGACTGAATGCCTTCCAGCGTCTTGAGGACTTTGCTTAGGTGTTCGGGCTGATTCACAGCCCAATCCTTCTGCGGTGCCAAGCGGAGGCGCGCGCCGTTAGCGCCGCCTCGCATGTCGGAGCCGCGATAGGTAGAAGCCGATGCCCAAGCGGTCGAGACAAGTTGAGACACCGTCAGACCGGAGGCCAGGATCTTGCTCTTGAGTGAGGCGATATGCTGCGCGGTGACCAGTGCGTGATCGACCTGCGGGATCGGATCCTGCCAGATCAGGTCTTCGGCGGGCACCTCGGGGCCGAGGTATCGTGCTTTTGGCCCCATATCGCGGTGCGTCAACTTAAACCAGGCGCGCGCGAAGGCATCCGCGAACTGGTCCGGGTGGGCGAGGAAGCGACGGGAGATCTTCTCGTAGGCCGGATCTAAACGAAGCGACAGATCCGTGGTGAGCATTGTCGGTACGAGCTTCTTCGAGGCGTCGTAGGCATGGGGGATGGTGGCCTCGGCCCCTTTTGCGACCCACTGATGAGCACCGGCAGGACTCTTCGTCAGCTCCCACTCGAAGCCGAACAGATGCTGGAAGTAATCGCCGCTCCACTGCACAGGCGTCTTGGTCCAGGTAACCTCAAGGCCGCTGGTAATCGCGTCGGCACCCTTGCCGGAACCGAATTTGTTGTGCCATCCGAAACCCTGCAAATCCATATCGCCGGCTTCAGGTTCGACACCGACGTTATCCGCGGGGGCCGCGCCGTGCGTCTTGCCGAAGGTGTGGCCACCGGCGATCAGTGCGACCGTCTCTTCGTCGTTCATTGCCATGCGAGCGAAGGTGTCGCGGATGTCCCGGGCTGCTGCCACCGGGTCCGGCTTGCCGTCCGGACCTTCCGGATTGACATAAATCAGGCCCATCTGTACCGCAGCGAGCGGGTTCTCGAGGTCTCGCGTGTGCGGAACTTCGCTGTTGTCGTCTTTGACGAGCACACCATGGTCTTCGTCGACGCCGGGCGAACCTTGGGAGTAGCGGATATCGCCGCCGAGCCACTTGGTTTCACTTCCCCAGTACACATCCTGGTCCGGCTCCCAGGTGTCTTTGCGGCCGCCCCCAAAGCCAAAGGTTTTGAAGCCCATCGATTCGAGTGCGACGTTGCCCGTTAGGATAATCAAGTCGGCCCAGGAAATTTTACTGCCGTACTTCTTTTTTACCGGCCAAATCAGCCGGCGCGCCTTGTCTAGGCTCACATTATCGGGCCAGCTGTTGAGCGGAGCGAAGCGCTGCTGGCCGCGGCCGGCTCCGCCTCGACCATCACCAATCCGGTAGGTGCCGGCGCTGTGCCAAGCCATGCGGATGAACAAGCCACCGTAATGGCCAAAGTCGGCCGGCCACCAGTCCTGTGAGTTGGTCATCACCGCCACGAGATCTCTCTTCACCGCGGCTAAGTCGAGGCTTTTGAATTCCTCGGCGTACTTAAAATCCGCGCCCAACGGGTCAGACTTGGATGAATGCTGGTGCAGCAGCTCGAGTGGCAAACGCTTCGGCCACCAGTCCTTGTTCGACGTGCCGCGGCCGAACGTGTGGTTGAATGGGCACTTTGCTTCTGTTGCGTCGCTCATAAGATCACTCCAACTTGAAAGTTACCGCCAATATAGGCACTTGACCCACTTATTGCTGTCAATCATTTCGATAGCGTCGATAGAGGCCATCAATGATGTAGGAAGCTGCGCCAGGTAACAACGCACTCCTCCTGGCCGCGCGAACCCATACTAGATGCCCGTAAGCCGCCCCTCTACGGCTGCACATAAGGACCGTATGCCCCTTGCATGGGAGTCCCGCATGTAAATATCGAGTCCTGACATCATTCTAACCCGGACATCCAGTCGATACCGGGCTGCTGAGTCATATTGAACTGTGTCGAGTGGAAGCTCTGCCAGGCGTCCTTGGCCTCATTTTGACGAAACTGCCCTTGCTGCGTGAGGAAGTCGCACTTCGAATTCAGGTGGAAGCCATTAAAGCGGAGTAGACGTCGATTGACGCTGATCTGGTACCGAGCGCCAAATCGACCGCTTCTTTGTTAACGCCAACAGATGCCCCTCGTTGGAAGCGATTGCGTGGATGCACGCCTCGGCGTAGGCGGTCTTGGCGTTGCACCGCGACTAGTATGTATTTTCGGCGCCGTGATCGGAGCACCGACGCTCATTGAGTGACGAGCGCTCGGTTATCCGATCCTACTGTGAGTGTAACGTCGGGCAAAGGCGTCCCGGATGTGTCGCGCCAGTTCACTCGTGACCGCCGACTGTCCGCTGCTCGGCACTCGGAGGTTGACATTAAAGTAAGGCAGCGGTGGCAATCCGGCCTCCCGAAGGATCGCCAACCGATTCGGAACGGTTCGAGATAGGAAGGGCGCGACCGCCATATCGGCCTCCAGAGTTGCAAACACCGGCTCCAGGCTCCCGACCTGGCATATTGGGCGCCACTTGATCCTCGCACCGGTCAAGGCCTTCACGGCAACGGCTCTGAATCCGCAATCTTCCTTGCCCAACGCCACTGACAACGGGCGCCGGTGCCCCGCATCGCCACCCCGGGCACCCACCCATACAAGCTGGTCAGTCAGCAAATGATCGCCTCGATCGGCTCGCTCCAAATCCGTGGTCAGCGTGAGATCGATGGCGCTCTCCCGCAGCAGCGCTCGAAGCGTCTTGGTCGCGTCGCTCACCAGGGTAATCAGGACATTGGGATGCTCCTGGCGGAAACTTCTTAGAATGGGCGGCATCAGGACACCGACCACGTCGTGCGGAACCCCAAGCCTCACCTCGCCAGAGAAATCAGCTTCCCGCATTTCCGCAACGACCGCATCGTTCATGGCGAGCAACCGATGGGTTTTGCCGAGGAGCTTTTCCCCGTCGCGTGTCAGCCGTGCAATCTGGTTCTTCTGCCGCTCGAACAGCACCAGTCCAAATGCCTGCTCCAGACGCATAATTTGCTGACTGACGGCGCCCTGGCTCCGATTGACCACCTTGGCCGCGGTGGTCATCTGACCCGTCTCAGCAACTGCAACGAACGACCGAAGTAATGCAATGTCGAGGTTTCGCATATTTACCACTATTTGTATGGCTAATAATTGCTATCAAATAAATTAGTTTTCCTACTATGCGAAACGGGCGCAAATTTGGCAAGCGTTAGATGAAGCGCGTGCCGGGATAAATCCCGATGGGTAATGGACCCTTCAAACATCGTAGAGATAATCTTATGAATGCAGCCGTGAAGCACAATAGCGATAGCGCGATCAGGGATATCGGGCTCTCGAAATGGGGCCGCAAGGAAATTCAGATTGCGGAAACCGAGATGCCCGGTCTGATGGCGATCCGCCGGGAATTTGCCGCCAGCCAACCTTTGAAGGGGGCGCGCATAACGGGGTCGCTGCACATGACAATCCAGACTGCCGTGTTGATAGAAACCCTCGAGGCGCTCGGTGCCGAGGTGCGCTGGGCGTCCTGCAACATCTATTCCACGCAGGATCACGCGGCGGCGGCAATCGCCGCGAATGGTACTTCGGTGTTTGCCATTAAGGACGAGTCGCTCGCGGATTTTTGGGATTACACCCACCGGATCTTCGAGTGGCCCGACTGCGGCTTCAGCAACATGATCTTGGACGATGGCGGCGATGCCACGCTGCTGCTGCATCTTGGCGCGCGCGCCGAAAGGAACCCAAGCCTGCTCGCGAAACCGGGCAGCGCGGAAGAACAGCATCTCTTTGCCGCCGTCAAAGCCAAATTGAAATGCGACCCACACTGGTACTCGGTGCGCCTGGCCAGAATCAAGGGCGTCACGGAAGAGACCACCATAGGCGTGAAGCGCCTCTACGAGATGCACAAGAAAGGTGAGCTGCGCTTACCCGCCATCAATGTCAACGATTCGGTGACCAAGTCTAAGTTCGACAACCTTTACGGCTGCCGGGAGTCGCTGGTCGATGCGATCAAGCGCGCCACGGACGTGATGATCGCCGGTAAGGTCGCGGTGGTGTGTGGCTATGGCGATGTAGGCAAGGGCTGCGCGCAGGCCCTGCGCGCCCTCTCGGCGCAGGTCTGGGTGACCGAAATCGATCCCATCTGCGCGTTGCAGGCAGCGATGGAGGGCTATCGGGTGACCACTATGGACTATGCCGCCGACAAGGCGGACATCTTTGTCAGTGCCACCAGCAATGCACGGGTGATCACCCATGCGCACATGCTACGGATGAAGGATCAGGCTATCGTCTGCAACATCGGGCACTTCGACAACGAGATCGAAGTGGCAGAACTGCGTAGCCATACATGGGAGAACATCAAGCCGCAGGTGGATCACGTCATTTTCGCCGATGGCAAGCGGATCATTTTACTCGCCGAAGGGCGCCTGGTGAACCTGGCTTGCGGCACGGGTCATCCGTCTTATGTGATGAGTTCGTCTTTCGCGAACCAGGTGCTGGCGCAGATTGAGTTGTTCACCCGCACGGATAAATACCCGCTGGGAGTGTATGTACTGCCAAAGCATCTGGACGAGAAAGTCGCACGCCTACAGCTATCAAAGCTGGGGGCAGAGCTCACCGAACTCACCGATGAGCAGGCGGCCTATATCGGCGTATCCAAACAGGGTCCTTACAAAGCCGAACAATACCGTTACTGAGCACGCCCCTGCCGTGGTAAGCGCGGCAAATCAGCGCACATCGCTCGAACTATCGACCGGCTCAGAAACGACGGCGTCGCCATCACACGATCCTGTCATACCAAGTGACCTGCGCCGCAAAGAGCGGTACTTTGAAAGTCTTGAAGGATCTGGAGCCCGATTTCCTGCCGGTCAGTTTGATGTACACCCCCGGTGCACGTCTGCCGCTCAAGTTACGCACATTCCTTGATTTTTGCGACGCCGCGTCTGCGGGAGAGGCCATCACGGCAATCGCAGGCGTGATCATCGTCGCAGAAACTGCGAGTTGGAGAGCGCACCCGGCCGCAGCATGTCGGTTGCTCTAAGAACTCCAGGATTCGCAGCGCTCCACGCGACCCTGAGCGATCTTCCATCATCAATTCTCCGATCATCAGATTGCGGTGTTTGTCTTTCTGGCACTGGTCGAAGGCCGCAGAATTGCGCTAAAAGTGCAACTCGGCTGATATAGTGACGAACACGCAGTCGCAGCCGCCGCGTCAAGATTGAGAGTTTATGCGCCGTCGTCCAAGAATATTTTATGGCTGGTGGGTTGTTGTCGCGGCTGCAGTGGGGCTATTCCTCAGCACGGGCTCGATTGTTGTTCTTTCGTTCGGTGTTTTTTTCAATCCGCTCAGCCGGGACTTTCACGCCAGCCGTGCTGCTGTTTCGCTCGCATACACCTTGCACAACATAATCGTTGCGCTGCTTACTCCTTTGTTGGGTCGGCTCATTGACCGTGTCGGAGCCCGCAGGGTCATCCTTATTGGCACCGCCATCTTCGGACTAATTCTCCTTTCCAGCGAAATCCTGGGCTCGCGGCTGGCATTTTTGTACATCTTTTACGCGGTCCTAGGGCTGGTGGCTGGCACCACATCGCCCGTGCCCTACGGCGTTGTAGTCTCACACTGGTTCAACAGACGCAGGGGTCTGGCGCTGGGGTTGATCGCTGTTGGATTGGGTTTGGGAGGAATCTTCGTACCGTTACTCGCGCAACGATTAATCGCCACGTTCGGCTGGCGCACGGCGTATGCAACCTTGGGGGGAGCGGCCTTGCTGATTTCGTTGCCGATCGTGGGAGCCTGCCTGCTCGACGACCCGAAGCAGAAAGGTTTACAGGCGGATGGAAGTGTGTCGGCACAAACGCCGGAACAGGATGCGAAGCGTGACGAGGGATTGAGCTGGCACGAGACGCGGCGTCATCCAACTTTCTGGTTGATGATTGCCGCTTTCTTCCTGGCTGGCACTAGCCTGATGGGCTGCATCCTGCATTTGCCTGCTCTGCTCACAGACCGCGGCGTGAGCGCGCAAGGCGCGGCCCTAGCCAGTTCGCTTGTAGGGGTGGCACTGATGCTTGGGAGGCTCGGGACGGGCTATCTGCTCGACCGTGTTTTTGCTCCTCGACTCGCCATGCTCTTTTTCGGTGGTGCCGCGGTTGGAATTGCTCTGCTGTGGGTGGGTACCGAAGGGAAAATTTCACTGCTTGCTGCTTTCCTTTTAGGTCTAGGAATGGGAGCAGAGGTAGATATCATCGCATTCATGATGAGTCGTTATTTTGGTATGCGCGCGCTAGGCACGGCCTTTGGATACGGCTTCGGCAGCTATGTGCTCGCTGGTGCGTTGGGTGTGTGGGTTATGGGGGCAGGCTTCGATTTGGCGCATTCTTATTCCGTGCCATTGGGGGGATTTTTCATCGCCATGCTAGCGGCTATTGGATTGATTGCCCGGCTGGGCCCTTATCGCTACGGGGCCCCGCCAACTCGCGTGCTCGCACGGGTCGACACGCTTGACACCTGAATGGACGCCCGACACTCGCGGCGATCGTTTGTGGAGTATTCCGCATGTGCCGGCTTATCACGTTGCTCAGCGAGCAAAAATGAGGGGAAATTATGACTACGCAAGATTCTTCAGCCATCGCTCACCAGAAACTTATGCAAGCTCGCAACGGTCTCATCATCCACCAGAGCATGTGCGCCGCCGCCAAGCTGGGGGTCGCCGATCTGTTGGAGCAAGGTTTGTGCGCAACCGCAGAACTGGCCCGTGAACTGAAGGTGCATGAAGACGCGCTGTATCGCACCTTACGAGCCCTGGCCAGCCAAGGAGTTTTTGAGGAGAGTGCTCCTCGCACGTTTAGAAATTCGGGACTTTCGTACTTTTTGCGCACAGGTGTACCCGGATCCGTCCGGCCCGCTTTCATTTTTTGGGGCACGGAAATGTACTACCGGTCGTTTGGAGAGTTGCTCGATAGTATTGAGACCGGTAAGCCGGCAACAGCCAAACTATTTGGCGTGAGCGAATGGGAATACATGCGCCAACACCCTGAGCTGGCGGGCATCTTTGACGAGGCCATGACGAATTTTTCATCGATGCAGGCTCCAGGGATTGCCGCTGCCTATGACTTTGGCGTATGGGAAAGCATCACGGACATCGGCGGCGGTATCGGAATTCTCCTTTCTCATATTTTGAACAAGCACACGAATCTGCGCGGTGTCCTCGCGGACCAGCCGCATGTGCTGGAACGCGCACGCCAGCAAGGGTTTCTCGGCGGTGATTTGGCGGCGCGAACGGCCATGGTGGATTGCGATTTCTTTCGTGACGTGCCCTCCGGCTGCCGCGCTTACCTCCTGAAAAACGTGATTCATGACTGGGATGATGTCAAGGCGCACGACATTCTCGTCAACTGCCGGCGCGCCGTCGGGACTAACGGCGTACTCTTGCTCGTGGAATGGAATTTGTCGGAAGCAAACCAGCCGTCGACAGGGAAGCTCAGTGATCTCATCATGTTGGTGCTGACAGGAGGAAAGGAACGCACTACCGACGAATACCGCAAACTGCTAGCCAGCGCAGGCTTTCGCTTCAATCGCCTCATACCAACCGCGACCGAATTGGCGATCATCGAGGCACTTCCGGCCTAGCGGCTTCGCCTTTTCCCTAACTGCAGTGTATGCGCCCGGTGTCTGGGAGTGTATTTCACTTTCTTTGGCCGAGATGGCGAAGGCTTTCTCTGACCATGGCGCGACACATCCACTGGCTGACGCGTGTAATCTCGCTGCTTGAAAGACCACATATGTCGCGCAGAACCAGCAACGCGTCGATGCCCGTACACAACGCCAGTGCGCAGACCAGCCGCCTGTAATCCGTAGTCTTAAGCCGCTGTCGTAACGGCGTTACTGCGGAATCAATCCAATCCAGACGGCGCCCGCCCCTTCGTGACTCAGCGCCTGTTGGAGTCGCGAGGACCGTTTCGTGAATCATCGTGCGCAGCAGCGGCTCGTTTTCGAGCGCCAGTCGCTGCATATTTTTCACCATCGCATCGACACGTGCTTCAACGTCGTCGACCGACGCTCCCTGCGCGGAGGCTTCAATGGCCGTCTCCATAAAAGGCCGGAGCTTCTCGAGCGCCGCATCGGCGTGCAATCTCGTGGCCGTCGGGAAATAGCGGTAAGCGGTGCGCCGCGACACGCCCGCTGCATCCGCTGTGTCAGTCACCGTTGGTTGCTTTCCTGCCGCAAGCAGATCTGCAGCGGATTCCAGCAATAGGCGTCGGGTGCGCATTTTCTGGCCAACTCGGCCGGACTGCATCGAAAGGCGGGCTGTTCTGGACCTAACAGGATTTGACACAAGCCAATCGTAGCACTATCTTTATATGGCACACGTGTGCCACAATGGCATTATAGTGCCGCAAACCGATAAATATCGTCAGGCATCGGGCGAGCAACAGCGTCAAGACCGACAAAATATCTAAAAAGTACGGAGATTAATCATGCTATCAAGGCTGCGGAAACCAACATCGATGATCGCGGCGGTGTGCGCAATGGCGTTTACCGGTACCCTGATTCTCAGCCCAGCGAGAAACGCCGGCGCTCAACCTGAGTCGAGCACGTCGCTGGAGGGCGAATCGTTCCACGGAGTCGCACTTGTGGGGACATGGCGCGTCAGAGTTCAACTGGTCAATTGTCAGACACGCGCCCCAATGGGGATGCCGTTTGCGTCCCTACTTACGTTTAACGAAGGCGGAACGTTTACCGGAAGCACATCCAACCCCGGCTTTGCCGTCGGACAGCGCGGTCCCGAGCAGGGTGTGTGGGAGCGCGAGGGGCATTCCACCTACGAAGCAAAAAGCGTGGCATTCATATTTTTCGCGACAACGCCGAACCCGCCGATTAGTCCGGGCTTCAACGCGGGCACGCAGACCATATCTCAGAGCATCAAGTTCGATTCGAATCCGGATGAATTTGCCAGCGATGCAACGATCCAATTTTTGGACGCTGCAGGTACTTTGTATCGCCAGGGGTGTGCCTCGGCGGTTGCCAAGCGTTTCGACTAAGTCTGCGCGGCGTGAGTTCGAGCTAGAACTCACGCCTTTTTCCGGGATTTTCGCAGCAGTCGGTGCGAGCATTTAATTTCTCGGACCGCTGGCCTCTGTCCGCTGCCTGCCTGGGTCGCCGCAGCATCATCCTCGATGGCCTGTTGAAGCGTTGGACAAACCGCGGATTCAGCGCCACCTCAGTGAGTTGCTCCCTTTCTGCAACTGCGCTGAATGCCGCGCAAACGCGATTGCCGAAACATTATAGTCCAGCGGCAGTCTCAGCCATTGATTCGCAGCTGTGACCGTGTGTCTGTTTGTGTTTTCGCCGGTGCTCGCCCAAAATCGAGGTTGCGACTCCTGTTGTCAAGCGCATCATTTGCACGAGGTCGTGCATCTAATCATCGCCGGCGGCATCTAAGTGAGCATGTTGCTTCGGTTGATAGTCGCGCTTTTTTTTCGAGCGGAGCTGGGTGAAGCCTGTGATGGCGCTGCCCGGCGCAATAGTGATGGCCGGAAGGATGTTGTTGCCCATGCAGGAAAGCAATTGGAAGTGTGATCCTTTGAAACGAGGCGCCGATTCCATTGTGATCGATCACGGGAGCCTTCTTGGACTCCTTCTGCTTATGCTGTTGCTGGGCGTCGCGCGGTCCGCACGGGCCCAGACCGATGAAATTCAAGTCTATGACGCAGCAATCGCCCCGATCGGGGCGGTTAACCTGACTCTGCACAATAACTTCACCCCCAACGGCAGCAAGGTGACGGGTTTCCCTGGCGCGATAGTTCCCGATAAATCCGTCAATGGAGTTGCAGAATGCATATGGTATTGCGCCCTGGTTCGAAGGGGGGCTGTATTTCCCCCTGTATTCGCTGACGCGCAACAATGGCGTGACCTATAACGGAGTGAAGGTTAGAGCCTTGTTCGTGACGCCGGACGCAGTCAAACGGAAATTCTTCTACGGCCTCAACTTCGAATTCGGTATCAACACCGCTCATTGGGACGAGCGCGCCTATACATCCGAAATCCGACCGATCATTGGAGCGCATCTCGGTCGATTCGATCTAGTATTCAACCCCATTGTCGACAACTCGTGGCGCGGCTTTTCAAAGCTCAACTTTCTCCCCGTCACTCGCCTCGCAATGGCAATCTCGGAGACATATAGGTTAGCTCTGGAAGAATATGACGAGTTTGGACCCGTCAGTCACTTTCGACGTGCTAGTCAACAAACTCACCAACTTTTTGGGGTGATCGACATCAACACGCCATGGATCGAGTTTTCAAATTGATCCTAACGCGAGACCTGTGAAATCACTTTGTGGGTCTTAGACACCCGGGTCTTACAAGCGAGAACGCCCTTGTACATTACCCGAGGCGTCTGCGCTCGCGAGCGGTTTCCTTTCTGCCAGTCAGAGCGCTCGGTGCAAAAATGGCGGGTGCAAGTCGCGGCGGCGATCATAGGCACAGCGACGGGCATGGGCCTAGCCATTGAGACAAATTGCACTCGTGACGGCCGCGTACTAAGACATCGTATGCCGAAAAACGCTGGCGCGTGCGGCTAGATCTCTGTTCTTCGGATCGCAAAAGCTTCGTCCAAATGTAGACATACTTCCCACATTTCCAAACTTCTCAGATCCGCGCGGCGCAGTGTGTGACCTCGGTCGCATCTCGCGGCCACGGCTGCCCGTACGTTATGTCGCCATGATTATGTCGCGCGGACCGCGTTGGAGACCCGGGCAATCGGCTCGTTACTGTTTACTCGGTCACTGAGGAGAGTCTATATGCGCTATCTGGCTCAAACATTCACGCTATGCCTTTTGCTATTCTTAAGTGTCTCGGTGTATGCCCGAGATCGTGACGACTCTCACGACAATCAACGCTCCGCAGTTGCATCAGCCGAGCATAATCAACATCGTCCGGATAGTGATTCCAGCGATCATCGTGATTCCCGTGATAACGAAGATTCCGTTGACCACAAAGATTCTGCTGAAAACGAAGACGATCACAATCGGCGTTGCGAAAGGGAAACCGCCGTCAAGGTACGGCTTGCAATTATTCACCCGGGAATTCAAAGCTCGATTTGGAGCGATGGCTCAGTTTCACTCGCCATTCCGCTAGGCAATCAAGGCGAGGCGGTCGCTACGGATATCCGCATCAAGCACTTGCAACTCGGCGACGCAGCTCGCGTTGAGCCGGCCAATCTGCCGACCGTGATCGCGGAACTCTTGCCCAATGAGGCCGAAGCCGTGGACGCGCGCTTTATCGTGCCCAATGGCGCAGCCGACCGCGCACTTGCCTTCACGATCGCGGGAACGTTTCAGTATCACCATCATCGTTGTCCGTTCGTCGCTCGCACCACGGTGGTGCCGCAAAATCTGCCCACGGGACCTTTCATCGCAACCGGTTCCCACGTCGATAAGCAATTCCTACGACACGCCGCCTTCCCGCCGCTGCCACCGCCGATCCTCGAACAATTCAATGATTTTGACTTCAACATCATTGCGCAAGGCGAGCACAGGAATTTCATGCAGGGTCCCATGCTGGCGAGTCCAGTTCAGTTCCTGCAGCCGCAATTGATTCCGAATCTATTTCCAGATCCCATTTTCATTAACGATCAACGCACCTTTGCCATATCCCGCCACACAACCGGTAGCTCTATAGGCGGCTTTCCCCCAGACCCGAGCGTAGCGGGGGCGGATGCATCGGACGTTGTACTGATGAGCTACAACACGGCGATCGATGTGTCTCGCGACGGCGGAAAGACGTTTACCCGAGTGCCGCTCGTGGGCACGGCTGGGTCCTACGATCCCTCGGACCCCTCGCGAAATGCCCTATTCCCGCAGGATGACGGCGGGGTGTGCTGCGATCAAGTCTTGACCTATTTGCCGGATCGCGGCATCTATGTCTGGCTGCTGCAGTATTGGTGGCAAGCCAATACGAATGGACCCAATCGCTTGCGCATCGCCTGGGCGACGCCGGCCGCAATCAAGGCCGATTTCCTGCACGCTTGGACCTGGGTGGATCTGACTTCGGCCGGCTTCGGCATCGGTATCGAGGGGCTTGATTATCCCGATCTCGCGTTCTCTGACAACTACGTATTCGTCGGCGTGGATCACGTGATCAATCAGCCGGGTGGGATGCAGAACGGGAAGGTTTACTCCAATCGCCATATCTTCGCGCGCTTGTCACTCAATGACATCGTTGACGCAAACGTGCCGACCGTGGGCTATTCCTACGTGAATCCGACCTATCCGAATTTGATTCAAAACCATATCGTGCAATCGAGCCGCGACGCGATGTATTTCGGTGCGCTACCGAACACTAGCAGCATTTCTCTGTTTACCTGGCCGGACAATTCGAATTCTGTCGGCGTAGTCAATACCCCGATCAGCTCCTTCAACCCGACCGGAAGCAGCCACACGTCGCTCGCCCCGGATGGTGCAAACTGGAACGCGGCGCCATCGAACATTCTGGGGGCCGTGCGGGTGGATCCTTTTGTGCTTTGTGACAACTGCAATCCGCCGCGCTATATCTATATGGCTTTTTCAGCCGCGACCAACGGTGCGGGCCGGCCGTACCCCTACGTGCGAGTCGTGAAACTCGACGCGAACGGGGCGGCGCGAATCAATGAATCCGATATTTGGAACGACACCTTTGCGTTCTCGACCCCCGCTCTAAATACCAATTCGAGTCTCGGCCGCGATGAAGTCGCTCTGTCACTCGCGCTCGGCGGCAACGGTAACTATGGCGACAACGCAGTCGGCTTCTTGGGCGATTTTGTAGTCTATCCAACCACTGACAGCGACACGACTCAAGCAGTTTACAATCGCGACAAAGACGGCAACAAAATCCTCGATGCAGGGGGCAATCCAACTTTTGGAACTCGCTTCGGAGACTATTACTCCGTGCGAGATTCGGTTGGACCGGCGACTCCGAACGGACGTGGCACGGGGTATTCCACCGCCGCCTACGCCGTCAAGACTTTGCGAACCGGCAGCGCGTGCTACGACGTCGGCTGTCGGGCGCTTATGCACTATGTCCAGTTTGGAAGGCCGTCTGATTTGTACCCTGCGCCTGCGCCGCCTCCGCCACGCTGATTCGAGTCAGTGGCCGAATCTCGGTCGGTTGAATGCACCTGAACTTGGATTCAGACGGGCGTAACAAGACCGCCACGCTGCTCTTCGCCTACTGAACACCACGCTTCCAATATTGCCCAGATTGGGTGATATTTTCTCCACTAATCAGGTTTAAGCTAGCTGGTCATGACTACGAAAAAAACGCCGGTCATCTAGGCGTCGCACGAAGCGTGGGCGTGGGAGTAAGCCGGATTTGAAAGACCTGAGCACTGGGGATTTGCCTTGTTCTTTAACATACGCAATTCGGTAAAGCGACAATTTGCCTATCTTTTTTTGTCTGCGTCGCTAATCGCAGGGTGCGCCGGCGCTCCCGCCCGTGCGCCCGATATCAATAATCAGTTCGACCCCACTGCCACGACACCGCATGAGCCGGGTGACAGGGAATCAACCATTATTTCCGCAGTATCGGCTGGTTACAACGACGTTTTCACCGGCACGGATCGGCGCGACGCAAAGACTACCTTGGCTTCTGCGGGTATTGAGGCCTATCCCTCGATCACCACGATGCGTTCCACGTTGAGGACCGATCAGTACATGCTCTCGCTGGCGATTTCCAAAGCGCCCGAGTCTGCGCGTTTGGACGATGAACAACGTAACGTGACGGTCGGCGGCTTCATCTATGCAACTAAAAAGGAGAGTGATAACGATTTCCACTTGATCGTCGGAGATCAGCATTGTGCGGTCGGGAGCTGCTTAATTACCGTTGAAGTCTCGGGCATTCCTTCACTGGCTAGCAATCCATATCGAAACCCCTTGGCTGATGTACGTTCGAAGTTCCTCTCCCATTTCAATGGAACCGAACCCAGCGCGAGGTATACAAAGTATGATCCTCCAATCCATGTAACGCTGACGGGCTCGCTCTTCTTCGATGTCGACCACAAGGCCGGCACGGTGGGACCCGCCGGACTTCAACCGGATACTGCCTGGGAGATGCATCCTCTAAGCGATATCACATTCGAGCCGTGAGAGGCCGTTAGCGAGGATCTAATGTCCAACGCCAGGGACCGCGAACATGTCCGAATGTTCTGCCACATCAAAATCGAACCGGGTCAGCTGCGCCGTTAGAAGAGTATTCCCCTAACCGCCGGCATTATTTCTCTACACTCCCCCTCCAACGCTGCAATTTCAATCCCTTTGTCACTTGACCGCCTACACCGATGTTGGCATACGCTAGATTAAGAAAAATCACCTCATGCAAAACAAAACCACACTGATCCGCGTGTTTATCGTCGTTGCACTACTGGGTGCTGTTGCGATTTTTTTCGCATCCGGTCTACAGCATGCGATCAGTCTAAGCGCCTTGCAGGCTCGCCAGCATGCGCTCCTAGAGTATCGCCACGGCCACCCATTGGGGATGGCCGCCGGCTTCTTTTTGGCGTATCTCGCCTGCGCGGCGCTGTCGCTGCCGATCGCAGGCTTGCTGACCCTGGCCGCCGGCGCGCTCTTTGGTCTCATCGAGGGCACTGTGTTGGTGTCTTTCGCGTCCAGCATTGGCGCAACACTGGCGTTTTTCGCCAGTCGCTATGTGTTTCGCGATGCGGTTCAGCGGCGCTTCGGCGAGCGACTACGGGCCGTGAATGCCGGAATGCAGCGCGAGGGCGCGCTCTATTTGTTTACCCTACGCCTCGTTCCGGTGTTTCCGTTTGTCATGGTCAATTTATTGATGGGACTGACCACGCTTGCCGTACGCACGTTCTATTGGGTGAGCCAGATTGGCATGCTGGCAGCGACACTCGTGTACGTGAACGCGGGAACGCGGCTCACCGACCTGCATTCGCTGTCGGGGATCTTGTCGGCGCGCACCGTCGGCTCATTCGCCTTGCTTGGGGTATTTCCGCTTCTGGCGCGCTGGATGCTGAACCGTTACCAGGTCAAGCGCCGCTATGCACCGTGGCAAAAGCCGAAGCATTTCGACCGCAATCTGGTGGTCATCGGTGCGGGATCCGCCGGACTCGTTAGCGCGTTGATCGCCACCACGGTGCGCGCCAAAGTCACCCTGATTGAACGCCACGAAATGGGGGGTGACTGCTTGAACACCGGCTGTGTACCCTCGAAGGCTCTAATTCATGGGGCACGCTTGGCGGCCCAGGCACGCACCGGGTCCGCTGCTGGAATCCACGTGGGCGCCGTCACGATTGATTTTCGCGCCGTCATGGAGCGAGTGCAGCGAGCCGTGGCTACCGTGGCGCCGCACGATTCGGTGGAGCGCTTCCGCGGAATGGGTGTGGACGTTCAGCGTGGCACCGCGAAAATCGTCTCGCCCTGGGTGGTCGAGGTGGACGGTGTTCCCATCAGCACGCGTGCCATCATCATCGCGAGCGGTGCCGATCCGCTGATTCCCGATCTGCCGGGTCTGGAAGGCTCAGGGTATTTAACGTCGGACACGCTCTGGCAATTGCGCGAACTGCCGCAACGCTTGGTTGTCATGGGCGGCGGACCGGTGGGGTGCGAATTGGCGCAGGCGTTCGCGCGGTTGGGATCGGATGTGATCCAGATTCAACGCGCCGAGCAATTATTGGTGCGCGAAGATGCGGAAGTTTCTGAATTCGTTCGAGCGCGACTTGCCAACGATGGGGTGGACGTCCGAACGGGCTGCAAGGCGCTCGCGATCGAGCGCGGACTCGACGGTCCGGTGTTGGTGTGCGAATCTCCGAGCGGAGTTCAACGGCTTCCTTACGACGTGCTGCTCGTGGCGGTGGGGCGCAGGCCGCGCACGCGCGGATTCGGCCTCGAGGAGCTCGGCATCGCGGCGTCACCCACAGTCGAAACCGACGAGTACTTGTCAACGCTGTATCCGAATATCCTTGCCTGCGGCGATGTTGCGGGACCGTATCAGTTCACGCACACCGCTGCCCATCAAGCTTGGTACGCGACCGTGAACGCGCTATTCGGTCAGTTACGCCGCTTTCGCGTCGATTATTCCGTGATTCCCGCCGTGACGTTCGTAGACCCGGAGGTCGCACGCGTCGGCCTCAATGAACTCGAGGCAAAGAAGCGCGGCATCGACTACGAGATGACCCGCTACGATTTGGAAGATTTGGATCGTGCGATTACCGAGGATCAAGCCCGGGGCTTCGTGAAGATTCTCACGCCGCCCGGCAAGGATCGAATCCTCGGCGCGACGATAGTAGGGCAGCACGCGGGCGAGATGCTTGCAGAGTTCGTGCTGGCGATGCGCCATGGACTGGGGCTGAGCAAAATCCTCGCTACGATCCACGCCTACCCGACGTGGAGCGAGGGCAACAAGTACGCTGCGGGAATGTGGAAAAAAGCTCACGCGCCAGAGCGATTGCTAAGATGGACCGGGCGCTATCACGCATGGCGGTTGAAGTGAACGATCGCCTCAACTCGGCAGTTGCGCGAGCGATCGCGGCCATACTGAGCGGCAGTGCATCCGGTCTGGGATACGCGGCGTCCGTTGCGGACACCGCCTCGCAAGGCTCTGAGTCGATCCAGGAAATCACCGTCACTGCTCAGCGCCGGACTGAAAACCTGCAGGACGTGCCGATCGCAATTCAAGCGTTTACGGCCACGACCTTGACGCAACTGAACGTTCAGACGTTCGACGACTTGCTTAAGTACCTGCCGAATGTGACGGCGCCGTCAAACGGCCCTGCGCAGGGCTACATTTACATGCGGGGCTTGAGTTCGGGCGGCAGCGCCGGCACACAATCCAGCGGGTCCACCGGCGGATTTCCCAATGTAGCAATCTACCTGGACGACCAGTCCGGCCAGCTGCCGGGCCGTAACCTGGATATTTATGCGGCGGACCTCGAACGTATCGAAGTGTTGAAAGGTCCCCAGGGCACCTTGTTCGGGGCCGGCGCACAGGCCGGCGTGATCCGCTACATCACAAACAAGCCCAAGCTCGATGTGACCGAGGGCAACGTCGAGGCGAGCTATGGCACGACAGCCGGCGGCGCGGACAATAGCAGCCTCTCGGCGGTGATCAATCTACCGATGATTCAGGGCAGGCTTGCACTGCGAGCAGTGATCTACGATGACAATCGCGGCGGCTACATCAACAACGTCCCCAGTACATTCACGCGCAAGGCAAGCGACCTGGGAATTAACTTCGCCAACTATGCCGCGGCGTGTTCGGTGGGTGTTCCGTCCGCCGCCGGCCTGTGCACGGGCGGCACGCCGACCGCGTATACCGTACCGCCCGGCAGCCCGGTCATCAACAATCAAAATCTCGTCGGTAAGGCCATCAACCCGGTCTCGTATCAAGGCATACGCGCCTCCGCATTGTACGAAATAGGCGATGACTGGAACGTGCTTATCGAGCAGGCGTACCAGAACACCGATGCACAGGGTGTGTTCTATCAAATGCCGCGCGGCTCCGACGGCCAGCCGCTGCGTCCGCGGCAGGTGACGCTGTTCAATCCTTCCTACGACAAAGATCGATTCGAAAATACTGCGTGGACGCTCAACGGCAGGTTCGGCGCCCTCAAGGCGGTATACGCCGGCAGCTACTTGGTCCGAAATGTCGACCAAGTGGGGGATTACACCAATTATGCGCGTGGTGTCTACGCGGATTATTACCAGTGCCACGGGGCGGATCCGAATAAAGGGCTGGCTGCAGCGTGTTATTCACCCAGCAGCACCTGGCACGAATTGGAGCACAATACGCACCAGAGTCATGAAATTCGCTTCAGCACCCCGGACGACGGGCGCGCGCGCGCGATCCTCGGCGCGTTCTTCGAGGACTTCGAGATTCAAGACCAGACTCAATGGTTCTTCAAGAGCTTGCCGCCGTGCACTACGACGGTGACTGCGGGATGTTTGACCAACGTGGCGGCGGTACCCGGTGCGAGCACGGGGGGGGCGCCGCCTCCGAATGACAACACCGCGTTCTTCGAGGACATTCAGCGCGGCTATAAGCAATATGCAATCTTCGGTTCGGGCGATTACGATCTGATTCCGAACGTTCTGACCTTGACCGCAGGCACGCGTTACTACCACTTCAGCAACAAAGAAACCGGCATGTCCGTCAGCGGCTTCGGCTGCTACGAGGCGGGACCAGCGCCATGCACGACCGAGACCGCCACGAACATGAACGCGGAGAATCTGCGCTCTACGTATTCCGGGTTCAAGAGCCGCGCGAACCTCAGCTGGCACGTCGCGCCGGATGTGCTGGTGTATTACACGTGGTCGCAGGGATTCCGCCCGGGCGGATTCAACCAAGCGTCTTCCTGCCACGCGCTTGGCACGGCATACAACAACTTCTGCACGCCGCTGCGCTACACGTCCGACTCCCTTACTAACAACGAAATTGGGTGGAAAGGCCAGTTCTTCGATCACCGACTTCAATGGAATGGCGCGATCTACCAGGAGAACTGGAACAACGTCCAGGTCGATTTCTTCGATCCGGGTCAATTGGGCAATCTGCTGTTCTTCACGAACGGACCGGACTATCGCATTCGCGGCGTGGAAACTTATTTGGTCGCGCGTGCCACGGACGGTTTGACCGCGTTTGCCGGTGCTTCCTGGAACAGCAGCAGCCAGACGAACTCACCATTTCTGATCGCCAACGATCCGGCATTGTTGCAGAAATCCGCTACGGCGTCGGAGTTCGGGAAGCCGATCATGGCTTTCCGCAATCCGTACGGCCCGCTCGGCAGTCCTACCGCGAACTCGCCACCGCTGCAGTTCAACATCCGGGTTCGGTACGAGACGAGTTTCGCCGACTACCGAGCGTTCCTGCAGGTCGGTGGCACTCACACGGGCCACTCCTTCACTCAGTCCGGCAGCAACCCGACTCTGTCGGTTGGCGGTGCGGTCAATACAACGTTCCTGCGATTCGAGGATCCAGCCTATTCGCAGTTCGACGCCTCCGCGGGGTTGGCCAAAGATGCGTGGACCGTACAGGTTTTCGCGACAAACCTGACCGACAGGATCGCGAGCGTATTCACGTCTACAGGGCAATTTGTCGAGTCCCAAACGGTCAATCGCCCGCGGGTGATCGGCGTAAAGTTCGGATATCGCTTCTAGGGTGGCTACGGATCTGCCAAAAAATGACCTGATCGCCTTCAGTCGGATGACGTTGATTGTCGCGATGATGCTTGGCGCCGGGCTCACCGCCTGCGAGCGAACGCCGCCCGCGGCGTCGCCGGTGCCTCAGGCCATGGACTGGCCGCAGATCCTCGCCGCGGCCCGCGGGCAGACGGTGACGATGGCGATGTGGCAGGGTGATCCGGCAATTAACGCCTATATGCATGATTTTGTGGCGCCCCAGTTGCTCAAAGATGACGGCATTACGTTGCGTATTGTGCCGGGTCAGGGAGACACGATCGTCACTGAGTTGATCACCGAGGCCGAAGCGGCACGCAGCGTGAGCGCATTCGACCTGGTGTGGATCAATGGCGAAACGTTTTATCAGCTACGTCAAATCCATGCTCTGTACGGCCCCTTCACCCAGCTCTTGCCGAACGCACACTATGTCGACTGGGGTAATCCGTTCATTGGTGAGGACTTTCAGCAGCCGCTGCAAGGCTACGAGTGCCCGTGGGGAAACGTGCAACTCGTGTTGATCACGGATCGGCGGCGGGTGCCGAATCTGCCAACTGACCCGCAGTCGCTTGCGGCGTGGATACACACCCATCCCGGACGTTTCACGATCGATATGGGGTTCGCGGGGATGAGCTTTTTGAAATCCCTGATGTACGCCTTCGCCAGCCGCCCCGACGATCTCAACGGCCCATTCGATGCAGCGGCGTATCGACGGCTCCGCGACGCCGTTTTTGGCTGGGTCGATTCCGTGCGCCCCGATCTCTGGCATCACGGCCGAAACTTTCCCGCCGGCACCGCGCAACTGAACGAGCTGTTTGCCAACGGCGAATTGGACTTCAGCTTAAGCTTCAACGACGGGGAGGTCGATAATCGCGTCGCCAGCGGCTTATTTCCGGATACCGCTTATGCATTCGTTCTAACGACGGGAACGCTGCAAAACAGTCACTATCTCGGCATTGTCGCTCGCTCGCCGCATGCGGGGGCAGCCATGGTTGTGGCGAATTTCCTGATTTCCCCAGAGGCCCAATTAAGGAAGCTCGATTCAGTCGTTTGGGGCGACGGTACCGTGCTCGATCTCGCCAAACTTCCTCAGGTCTGGCGCACTCAGTTCACGCACGCCCAACTGCGCGCCCACGCACAGCCCCACAGTACGATCGAGCGCTACGCCCGACGCGAACCCTCGCCGCAACTCATGATCGAGTTGTCGCGCGATTTCCGTCAGCATGTCGAACATGAGTAGTCGCCCACGACGGGATCCCTGGATTGCTTTGCTGCTGCTGATGATCGGCGGCCCGCTGTTGGCTGCGTTTATCTTCATGATGGCCTATAGCACAGGGCTAATCGGCCTGCTTGCCGAGGGCTTCACGCTGCGCCATTGGGCTACCGCGCTCGCCGATGGACATACCTGGATGACATTGGGCTATAGCGCGTCGATCGGTGCGGCGAGTCTGGGAGCCTCTCTCATCCTCGCGCTAGCATTACAGGCCGTGCTCGGCTCTCACCTGACTCGCGGGGCACTGCACGGGTTGTTATTCGTGCCGCTGGCCGTGCCGCCGCTCGTGGCCGCGTTGCTGAGCGTAGAGTTGCTAGGCAATGCCGGCCTGCTCGCACGATTAGCCTATGCGTTCGGCTGGCTCGAGCGTCCGGATGAGTTTCCGACCTTGCTGTTTACTAGATCGGGCCTCGCCATCGTGCTCACCCATATGGCGCTGGTGACGCCGTTTTTGCTGCTGCTTCTCGATCGACTGGCGCATAACGAACGCGTCGCCGATGTCGCCCAAGTTGCCCGCGCACTCGGCGCCACGCGGTGGCAGGCTTGGCGCCGCATTACGGTTCCGATACTAATGCGTGCGGCAGCTCCGGTGCTCAGTGTGTATTTTCTTGCATTGATGGGTGCGTTCGAGGTGCCGTTGATCGTGGGGTCTCAATACCCCGCCATGATTTCCGTATTGATTCAGCGGCGATTATCGCAGTTCGACATGAGCACTCGGCCCGAAGCCTATGTGCTTGCCACGCTGTACGGTAGTTTGGCGGCTGGCTTGCTGCTCGCATTCTTTGCGGCGCGCCGCAGGCGCGAGAGGCTGGAGTCAAGATCATGATTCGGCGGACGATCGCGTGGGTGTTGTCTGGTGCGTTAATCGCGCCCTTGGGCTTGCTGGTTCTGCTGTCACTGACGCGTCATTGGACCTGGCCAGCGCTGCTACCGACCGAGTGGCAGACACGCCAGTGGCACGATCTGCTCGCCGAGTCCCGAGGGTTAGGCGTCATAGTCCTGCGTTCCCTCGCGATTGGAGCGGGCGTTGCGGTGCTCGCCACTGCGCTGGGATTCGCGAGCAGTCGCAGCGTGGCACGACACGCGCATCGAGGTTGGCTCATGATCTTGCTGCATGTGCCGTTCGCAGTTTCACCCGTTGTGCTCGGTGTCAGCCTGCTGTATACGTTTCTGAGGTTGCACCTCGCAGGTCACATCGCTGGCGTCATGCTGGCGCATCTGGTATTTGCTTACGCCTATGCGGTGATTTTGCTGAGCGGATTCTGGAACGCGCGCGTGCAATCCCTGGCAGAGCTTGCCGTGGCACTTGGCGCTGATCGCGTGCAAGTGTGGATGAAGGTTTTGCTCCCCTTGGCTCGGCCGCTTCTCGCAGTGTCCTTGTTACAGACATTTCTGATCTCGTGGTTTGATTACGCCTTGACGCTGTTGATCGGCGGTGGTCAGGTGTCGACGCTGACAATCGCGCTGTATCAATATCTCATCTCAAGCGACGTCCGTCTGGCTGCCACGTGCGCGTTGTTGCTGCTGGCGCCGCCGCTGCTGGCGTTGGGCTTCAATCAGCGGGTTCTGTGCGCGACGGTTGCGACCCAATTGGAGGCACCGGATGCTTGAAGCTCCAACTCCCTACTTGCGGGTCGAGAATCTCAGCGTGCGCCTGGGCGGGGACGTCGTGTTGCGCGATGTGTCGTTTATGCTGGACGCCCGTAGGACAATGGTGATTCTCGGCGCCTCAGGGTGCGGAAAGACCACATTACTGCGCTCTATTGCCGGTTTAATCGGCGCCGCAGGAGGCAAGATCCTGCTGGACGGCGAGCAACAGGCAGCCCTCGTCGCAGGCCATCGCCGGATCGTCTACCTCAATCAAGAGCCTTTGCTGTTTCCGCATCTGAATCTGTTTGAGAACATCGCATTTGGTTTGCGACTCCGCAGGCTTGCCGAGCCGCAGGTTCAGGAGCGGGTCGCCGACTTGGTAGCGTGTCTGGAATTAGCCGGCCTGGAGAGACGACATCCACAGGCACTCTCGGGTGGGCAGCGCCAGCGTGTGGCATTCGGTCGGGCGCTGGCGGTCGACCCCGCACTACTTCTGCTCGACGAGCCGTTCAGCAATCTCGATCCGGAAACGCGCGCCACCATGCAGGACCTATTCAAACAGGTCGCGCATGAGCGCGGCATCTCGGCGTTGTTCGTCACGCACGATCTAAAGGAATCGCTCCGCGTCGGTGACACTTTCGCAATATTGCACGGCGGCTGCTTGCGTACGTTTGATGATCGACGTGCGTTTTGTGATGATCCCGGAAGTGGCGTCGCAGGGGAATTGGCGTTCTGGAACCGCGTCGCGAGCAAGCGTAATTAGAGTCATAGCCTGCGAGGCGACTACCGCGGGCGCGCGCCCGGCTCAAGCTCGCGTGCAGCGTGACGCAAGCGCTGACCCATTGTGTAGACAATCACCACAATGAACAGCCAGGTCCAAGCTGCAAGGTGGCGTTGATCGGCGACCATCAGGCTCAGGCAGATGAATGCTTCCGTGCGCTCGCCGAGGCCGGGCGCGTAATGGAACGATTTGACCGAAACGTTGCGCAACGCGGCAGCAATCGATAAGAACAACGACATCGCGACCGCGATGGTGCCGGCGAGTATCACCAATATGAGTCGCGCCTCGGGATGAGACCAAGCCAGTGCGACGATCACGGCGATTTCCACAATGCGATCGAAGGTAATGTCGAGGACTGCCCCGAACGCGCTGGCCCCTACCATCCTTGCCAGCGCACCATCGGCAGCATCGAGTAAACCCGAAAGCCACAGTATCGCAATGCCGGCCCAACTCCAACCCGACGCCACACAGCAGGCGGCAGACACACCGGTCAACATGGACAAGACCGTGACCGCATTGGCTGTCAGGCCGACCGAATGCAATCCACGAGCGACCGCATTGATGACCGGCTCAACGAACCGTCGAGCGTGAGTGTCAAGCATGGGCTCGCCTCTGCGCAGGGAGGCCAATGTTAAACACGTGGACACTTAGCGTGCAGCGAAGGGCTCCTGCAGTAAGGCGCTCAATCGCTGAGCCGCGGGCTCACGAAAGCTCTCGAGTCCGATTGGCATCACTGACTGCGCGATCTCGGGGTTCTCGCGGTAGCTGCCGAAAACTCGGTCCCACCAGGAAACGTGAAAGCCGAAATTCCGGTCGTGCTCCGATCTCAACACCGAGTGATGAATGCGGTGCATATCGGGGGTCACGAAAACCGTGCGCAGCAAGCGATCAAGCCGCTCAGGTAGTGCGATATTGGCATGGGTCAAAATTGCAAAGCTGCTCAATACAATCTCGAATGTAAACACCACCAGAGGCGCTGCGCCGAGCAATAGCACGGCGCCGATCTTGATTGCCATCGACAGCAGGATTTCCAACGGATGAAATCGCGCCGCGGAACTTACGTCGAGCGCCAGGTCGGTGTGGTGCACGCGATGTAAGCGCCACAAGATACCGATACGATGGGTCAGACGATGTTGCCAATAGATCACGAGATCCAGTGATAAGAACGCGAGCACCGCGGCCGGCCATAGCGGCACCTTCAGCACAAAAAGCAAGCCGAAATGCCGCGCCTGCGCCCATATCGCCGCGTCGATCGCTAGCCACGGCATGACCAAACGCAGGCACAACGCATCGATCGCAGCGAGACCAAGATTGACTACCCAGCGCTGCCGGCGTCGCGGTGCTGCGCGATGCCGCGGCCAGTAGTACTCGGCGGCACCGAGCACCGCGAGGAGCGACAAGAACAACAACAGTCGCAGAGATGTGTCATTCATAAGATCTACCGGCCATCCGGATCTTCACGCAACAAGTTCATGGTGTCAGTCTCGCGGACGATGCGTTTAACTTCAATAGCACGCCCAGCCCTGCAGATGATCCTCTCCGCGCAGACGCCGCGGGCGGCGTACTGCTCCGAGTAACTCCAAAAACCCGTCCCATCCGCACTGCCATCTCTGAATACTATAAAGGGCGGATCTGCTGACGCAGTCCGCCCTAACGTTTCAGACCTACACAACATGACTCCCGATTATCGGGAGCCGAAACTGGCCCTTAACTGAGCTACAGCCTTAGTTCGATGCTGTGGTTGTGGCTTTGCCTTCCGTCCCCGTCACGTCCGAGCGATCCAGGTTCATCACTTTGGTCCACGCCTTGACAAAATCCCGCACAAATTTCTCTTGAGCGTCGTTGGATGCATAGACTTCCGCAACCGCTCGCAGCTCCGAATTCGATCCGAACAAAAGATCGACCGGCGAGGCTTTCCACTTGAGCCTGTCGGTTTCGCGGTCATGACCCTCGTACACGCCTTCATCCGCAGCGGACTTGGCCCATTTGGTCGACATGTCGAGCAAATTGACGAAGAACAGGTTGTTCAACTTTCCTGGCTGGTCGGTGAGAACGCCAATCCCCGTTTGCCCGGCATTGGCAGTCAATGCTCGCATACCGCCCACCAAAACCGTCATTTCAGGCACGGATAGTGTGAGCATATTGGCCTTATCTACCAGCATCTCGGCGGGTGACTTGGGTTGGCCGGCCGAGAAATAATCCCTGAACCCATCTGCCATCGGTTCGAGCACCGCAAAGGAGGCCACATCGGTCTGCGCCTGAGTGGCATCCGTTCGTCCCGGTGTGAACGGGACCTGTACATCGAACCCCTGCTTCTTAGCCGCTTGCTCCACAGCCGCACCGCCACCCAATACGATCAGATCGGCCAGTGATACTTGCTTACCACCTGAATGCGCTCGGTTGAAGCTTGTCTGAACAGACTCTAACTTCGGCAGGACTTTGGCGAGTTCGCGCGGATTATTGACCGCCCAGTCTTTCTGCGGGGCAAGTCGGATGCGTGCACCGTTGGCGCCACCGCGAAAGTCAGTCCCTCGGAACGTGGATGCTGATGCCCAGGCCGTACGGATCAGCTCAGGGGCAGTCAAACCTGATGCCAAAATCTTGGACTTTAGCTGCGCAACATCCTGCGCATCGATCAGCGGATGATCGTTGGCGGGCAGCGGATCTTGCCAAATCAGATCTTCCTTCGGAACCTCAGGTCCAAGGTAGCGCGACCGGGGTCCCATATCGCGGTGGGTCAATTTGAACCATGCCTTGGCGAACGCCAGCTTGAAGTCCTCCGGGTGGTCATGGAAGCGCTTCGAAATCGGACCGTAGCTTGGATCCATTTTCAACGCGAGGTCGGTGGTGAACATGATGGGGGCGTGCCGAATCGTCGGATCATGCGCATCGGGCACAAGGTTGGCGCCCTGCCCGCTAGCGGGAATCCACTCAGTGGCACCTGCAGGGCTCTTCGTTTTTACCCACTCAAACGCGTATAGGTTATCGAAGTACTGGGTTGTGAAAGCAATCGGGTTGGAGGACCAGGCGCCTTCTAAGCCGCTAGTAATGGTATCGCCGGCATTGCCCTTGCCGCATTTGTTTTCCCAGCCTGTCCCTTGCTTCTCCACACCCGCGGCCGCGGGCTCCGGACCCAGGCATTTCGCGGGATTATGCGCACCATGCGCCTTACCGAAGGTATGACCGCCCGCGATCAGTGCTACCGTTTCCTCATCGTTCATCGCCATGCGACCAAAGGTCTCGCGAATGTCCTTCGCGGACGCCAACGGATCGGGATTGCCATTGGGCCCCTCGGGGTTCACATAAATAAGACCCATTTGGACCGCGGCGAGCGGCTTCTCGAGCTTTCGATCACCTGTATAACGCTCATCGCCGAGCCATTTCTTTTCGGGGCCCCAATAGACCAGATCCGGTTCCCAGTCATCTGTGCGGCCCGCGGCAAAACCAAAGGTCTGAAAGCCCATTTGTTCCAGAGCTACATTTCCAGTGAGCACCATCAAATCACCCCAGGAAATCTTCTGCCCATACTTCTGCTTGACCGGCCACAGTAATCGCCGAGCTTTATCGAGATTGGCATTGTCGGGCCAGCTATTGAGCGCTTCGAAACGCTGCTGAGCGCCGCTCGCGCCGCCACGGCCGTCATTCATGCGGTACGTGCCCGCGCCGTGCCAGGCCATCCGGATGAAGAAGGGTCCGTAGTTCCCGTAATCCGCAGGCCACCAAGGCTGCGAGGTCGTAAGGACCTTTTTAATGTCCTGTTTGACCGCATTGAGGTCGAGGGTGTTAAACGCTTTTGCGTAAACGAACCCAGCGTCCAAAGGATCGGACTCAGCAGCATGCTGTCTTAGCGGAGACAGATCTAAATGCTCTGGCCACCAGTATTGGGTTGTTCGGGGGGTACCATCTGCATGGACCGCATCGCTCAATACAAGGACCGATCCGACCACTGCAAGGATCGCTAGAATTTTTAGTCTCATAACGAATGCCCCGTGGCCTTGGAACAATTGATATTTTTCACAAAGATCGACTCCCTTTTATCGAATACGGGTTGCGACGATATCGGGGTCGATATGATAGATCCAATCGATTGTGAAAATGGTTGTCATCGATAGCATCTATCGCGACTGCCAGCCTTTACGGGAAGACAATGTGCAGTACCTCGGTAGGATTTGTCTGTCGCTTAGACGTCCCACGGGTCAATTGGGTTTTTGGAGTCGCACCCGTATGCTCGTGCAGCAATGGACACCGCCAAACTCTAAACCACAGGATTTTTATGCCATGTTCAAAATGCATGACGGGAATTTTTGCTGTGCTCGCGTCCATGTCACTGATGGCGCAGAGCACGGCTCCCACTCCACCGGACCCCAATGCCTCGGCGCCGGCCGCGAGCGGCGCGGAAAAGTCGACTGGATCAGACGAGGGTACTGGGAAGGTAACGACCAGCCCGCCCGGACCCTCTTCACCCGTTCAAAAAGACGGTAAGAAAAAAGGCACACACAAGCCGGATAAAGCTAAAGACGATCGGGCGACCATCGAGAAGGTCCCACCGGCAAATCCGGCGAACCACTAGCGCTATTCGGGACAGGCCATGACGCGCCAGGTACGGCTAGGTGGGGGCGTACAACCCGCGCTGGGACGATCGGCGCTCAGCGCAGTGGCGGAATCCATGTGGGTCCGGTGGCCTTCCACTGCAGATTGTTTCTCTTCGACGGAAACAATTGCGAAATCAGCAGCTTGTGCGGGCCTGGCTTCTGCCGCCTCAGGAGAAACGGGCTATTTCCAGCGTCACAACCGTCAATCATATCAAGACCCCCTCCGTGGTCTACGACCCCAGCACCGCGAGGCACAAATACGGAAAGGCGCGATGAGTCCTTCGGAGGGCTGAAGTCATCTTTTTAAAATAGACAGTTCTTTTCAATGGGAGTAGAAGGTCGATTGATCACGTGTCAAGTCTGGCTGCATAGAAGAATAATAGTGCTACGTCCATAACTTCGACTCAATCTGATTGCAACCTTGCTGTCAGGCGAAACACACGGGCTCCCCACATCTTAAAAAAAAAGGAAGCTTCCATGAAAAAAACCAAGAGATTAATTCTCGCACTGGGTGTTTTGAGTCTTTTTGGACTGAACCTAGGATTTGCGAATGCCGAGAGTGATGCCGAGCCACTGCAGTTGGCTACGGCTTTGAAAGACGCTAATGCCTCGGGCATTACCGGCACTGCGACGGTCACAATCGGAGAAGAAGGGCTGCGCGGAACGCTTAGGGCCGACCACTTGAAAGTAGGTCACGCATATACCGTTTGGTTCTTCTATGGGGACAGCTCAAATATGGCAGGTCCCGGGAGATTTTCCTCCACGGTAGCCCAAGAAGATGGCTTCACGTTCCACGGAAGCGTTGGCGGACTGCATGTGTCCAGCGGTGCGGTAATAAAGCTGGTCATTTTCTACCATCCTGACCTCACGGCCGTGCCTACTTCAATGCCCGTAGCTTGCGCCCATATGCCCCCAAGCGACGTTGCTCGCGCCAACAACCTGTTGACGCCGGCGTGTGCGATGCCAGTGGCTGAAGCAGTCTTTAACATCTCATAAATTAGGGGCCTGCTCATCTCAGCCTGAGGCAGACCGCCTACCTCAGGCTGAGAAGATAACGAGATTAATCGCATCTGGGCGATGAGGGAGAAAATCTAATGGGTAACAAACTCAAGGCCGCGGCAATAGGTGCCGCACTGTTCACAACGCTCCATGCCGCCGGCGCCAAAGCAAGCGACAACGTGGTGCTGCAGTGGAATAACGCGGTTCTGCAGGCCATCCGCGATACTCACCCAGGACCGCCGATGGCCGCACGCATGTTGCAGATCCTTAGCAACTGCGAATATGACTCTTGGGCGGCCTACGATGCGCGCGCGCTCGGTACGCGATTAGGCGCATCGTTACGACGACCGGCATCGGATCGCACTGATCTTAACAAACGCCAAGCCGTCAGCTACGCCGCCTACCGCGCCGCGTTGGATCTGTTCCCAACCCAAGCCGCCAAGTTCACCTCCCTAATGACCAGCCTGGGCTACGACCCAACCAACGCGACAACCGACACAACGACCCCGGCCGGTGTTGGCAATGTGGCATGTGCGGCCTTACTAAGCTTCCGCCATGACGATGGCTCCAATCAACTGGGCAATCTCGGCCCCAGTGGCGTCCCCTACTCGGACTACACCGGCTTTACGCCGGTCAATACGCCAACGATGATTAATGATCCGAACCAGTGGCAGCCGCTCATTGTCAGTGGCGCAACGCAAAAGTACATCGGGCCATACTGGGGAAATGTGACTCCATTTGCGCTGAAGTCGATCTATCAGTACGACGTCAATCCACCCGCCAAATACGGCACTCCGGAATATGTAGAGCAGTCGCTCGAAGCCATCGCCTACAGTGCGACGCTCACCGATCAGCAGAAAGTGATTGCGGAATACTGGGCCAACGGTCCGCGCACAGAGTTGCCGCCGGGCCATTGGAACCTGTTCTCGCAATTCGTTTCTCATCGTGACAATCACACGCTGGATCAAGACGTGACGATGTTTTTTGCCGTGAACAACGCCATGCTCGATGCCAGCGTCTGGTCGTGGGGTCTGAAGCGCGTTTACCTCTCCGTGCGTCCTATCACATCGATCCACTACCTGTACGCAGGCACCACGGTGACTGCCTGGGGAGGACCTGGAGCGGGCACTCAGACGATTTCGGGCGCTGCGTGGCAGCCCTACCAAGCGAGTAACTTCGTGACCCCGCCGTTTCCGGAATTCCCCTCGGGCCACAGTACGTTTAGTAGGGCCGCGGCAGAGGTATTGCGGGAGTATACGGGCAGCGATGTGTTCGGAGAGTCAGTAGTCTTTGCGCCCGGATCATCAGGAACTGAGCGGGGCGCAACTCCGGCGGCTTCGGTAACGCTCTCGTGGGCGCTGTTTTCCGATGCGGCCAATGAAGCCGGCATCTCGCGGCGCTATGGTGGTATCCATTTCCAAAACGCGGACTTAGAAGGTCGCCGAATTGGTGAGAAAATCGGCAAGGCTGCTTACCGGAAATCCATGCAGCTTATCAATGGTGAGCGCGATGAGGATCACGCCGATTGATCAAGTGAGCTTAACGAGTGATGGGCGGCCGGCCTGATCAACGCTGGCCTGGTCTCGGCGTGCCATGCCGTTAATGCGGACAACACGACCGGAATTTCGTGCCCATGGCCCCCCATCTTGAGGTTTGCGCCGCCGACCGCAATTCCTGACCGCAACCCCTGACCGCATAATTGAGAGCATTACTCCAAGGAGTAAGCTTTCCACCTTCTGCAGATTCGGGCTTGTGTACTCACGGTTGGACGCGCCGCTCAAATCGGTGCAGTGACACTGCGTGCCGAGAGTCTGCGCAATGCGCCGCTTTGCCGCGCCGGACGCAACAGCGTATTTCGCGCGCTCAGGGTCTTTTACGGCCCGGGGTTTTCGAGAAATTGTTCGTCACTAGCGAAGTTATGGCGCATTGCGGGGTGGCTTTTCCATATTAATTTGCAGTTCAGTCGAACGAACTATATGCTCTCACGTATATGCTCGCCGCTCTAGATGCCACGAAGGATGTACCGCTTGAGATCCGTTTGATTTCGGTCGCGATCAACTTATTTGGTCGCAACGGAGTAGGCGCAGTTGGCACGCGCGCTATCGCCGAGGCGGCCAACGCGCAGATGTCGGCGATCACCTATCACTTCGGGGGAAAGGAGGGCCTCTATCTCGCGTGTGCGAGGCATATTGCAGAGACAATGAAGGAACGGATCGCGCCGCTTTTGGGGCCGCCTCTCGAGAAAGTGCCGCGCAGCGCCGCTCAAGCCAGAGGAGCGATTATAGAAATTGTGGGCGGGCTAGCTGGAATCATGATGCGTGAAGAAGTGGCCCCGTTGGCGCGCTTTGTGGTTCGAGAGCAAATGAATCCAGGACCGGCGTTTGCGGTTCTCTATGACGGTGCGATGAAGGCAGTGATCGAGCGGATCGGTGATCTCGTCAAAAGCGTGGCAAAGGAGAAATGTGGAACAGAGGAACTGCGCGTTCGCACCATCGCCTTGCTCGGTCAAGCGTTCGCCTTTCGGTTCGCACGTGCCGGCCTCATGCGCGCGACCGGTTGGCGCGAGGCGGGCGATCGCGAAGTCGAAATTGTGCAAACCATCGTCAAAGCACACACGAGAGCAATTTTGAAAGATCTGGCGGGCGGATCAAGACCATGAATCGTTCCCGAATCTTGGTCCTCATCGCCGCCTGTCTACTGCTGGCTGTGATCGCTTTGCTGACGCACGGATTTGGCGTAATTCAACCACGCGAAGCGAAGCAGCTGGTTTTAAGCGGCAACGTCGATATCCGTCAAGTCGATCTCGGCTTTCGCTTGGGAGGACGAATCAACTCAATTTTTTTTGACGAGGGCGCCCGCGTCCAGGAAGGTTCGCTCTTGGCAACCCTCGATGCGCGCCCGCTTAAGGATAAATTGGCCGCCAATGAGGCGCAGGTTGCTGCCGCTTCGGCGGATCTTCTGCGGCGAAAGAATGGCAATCGCCAGCAGGACATAGCGCAAGCGGCGGCTAAATTGGCCGAGCAGCGCGCCCAGTACTCGAGGGCAAAGGAAGATTTCGCCCGCCGCAGCACATTGCTGTCGACCGGCGCCATTAGTCAAGCGGCGCTTGATTCGACCCAAGCTCAATATGTCGCAGCCGAAGCACAACTGCACGCGGCCGAGCAGGCTCTTTCGCTGCAACGGGCCGGGGCCCGACACGAGGACATCGAAGCGGCGCGCGCGCAAGAGGCACAGGCGCGGGCGCAACAGGCAGCAACATTGACCGACATTGCCGATGCAGAGCTGCATGCTCCCAATGCGGGCGTAATTCTCACCCGAGCACGAGAGCCCGGGGCCATCGTTCAGGCAGGGGAAACCGTCCTGACGCTGACCATTGAGCGACCGGTGCGAATCCGGGCATACATCGATGAGAGTGCTTTAAGTCGAATCTCACCGGGCATGGTGGTCGAGGTGCTGCTGGACGGTGCCCCGCACATGTATCACGGTACCATCGGCTATATTGCACCGACCGCGGAGTTCACTCCAAAATCGGTGGAAACGCAGAAGCTGCGAACCGATCTCGTCTACCGGGTGCGAGTGATCGTCGACGATCCCGACGAAGGTCTGCGGCAAGGTCAACCGGTATCGGTGCGCATTCCCACCGCGCGCCCTGCCCCGCTGCATTGATATGAGCCAGGTAATCGCAAGCGCTGCGGACGTGACCAAGCGGTTCGCGAAGCAATCAGCGCCTGCGTTGGACCATGTGCCGTTTCGAGTTGAAGCGGGGCAGATGACGGGGTTGGTGGGACCGGACGGCGCAGGCAAAACCACCATGATCCGCATCCTCGCGGGGCTGATCGCAGCGGATGCCGGCGAAGTCTCAGTGCTCAATCGTCCGGCACTCCAACAAGACTATGCACAGCTTGGCTACATGCCGCAACGCTTTGGCCTCTACGAGGACCTGACGGTGATCGAAAACCTCGACCTGTATGCGAACCTGCGCGCTTTGCAGGGCCAAGCTCGCACGGCGAGCTTCGCAAGGCTTCTTGAATTTACGCAGCTGAAGCGCTTCGAGGGACGCTTGGCCGGGCAACTTTCTGGCGGCATGAAACAAAAACTGGGTCTTGCCTGCGCGTTACTGCGCGAGCCCAAGCTCCTTTTGTTAGATGAGCCCTCTGTGGGGGTCGACCCACTATCGCGGCGCGAACTCTGGAAAATGGTGACGGATCTGGCGGGTGCCGGAGTCGGCGTCGTCTGGGCAACCGCCTATATGGATGAAGCCGAGCGCTGCGACACTGTCTATTTGTTGCACGAAGGCCAGCTCAAGTACTCGGGTTCACCCTCGGAGCTTACGAAACGCGTGGACGGGCGAGTCTTCAAGGTGCCGGTAGACTCCGGCGAGCGCCGCTTGCTCCTGCGCAAAATGCTCAAGCAGAAAGAGGTTTTGGATGCCGTGATCCAGGGCGATTCGGTTCGCTTAGTGATGCGTACAGCGGGGCGCGACCTGCCTCCCGCATTCAACAACAAAGCACTCAAATCCGAACCTCTAAAGCCACGTTTCGAAGATGCCTTTATGGATATCTTAGGGGGTCTGCCTCCTGGCGAAAGCGCCTTGGCCGAAACCTATGCGTCTGTACCTGAGAACAATCAACCCGTGATCGTTGCGGATCGCTTGACGAAGCAGTTCGCTGCCTTTAAAGCGGCCGATCAGATCTCCTTCAAAGTGAATCGCGGCCAGATATTTGGCCTGTTGGGCCCCAACGGAGCGGGCAAATCCACAACCTTCAAAATGCTGTGCGGATTGCTGACCCCGACTTCCGGTACGGGGAGCGTCGCCGGGTTCGATCTACGCACCGCGCGCGCCGATGCTCGCCAATCCTTGGGGTACATGGCGCAAAAATTCTCGCTCTATGGCGAGCTGAGCGTTCGGCAAAACCTGGATTTTTTTTCCGGCGCTTACGGTCTCGCGGGCGATGTGCGATCTACGGCCATCGACCGGGTCATTCAAGTGTTTCATCTCAAATCCTACTTGAAGCAGAACAGCGGCACATTGCCGTTGGGCTTCAAGCAGCGCCTCGCCCTTGCCTGCGCGGTCATGCATGAACCCCCGGTGCTGTTTCTCGATGAACCCACTTCCGGCGTCGATCCTATCGTACGGCGCGAATTCTGGTCGCACATCAACGGCTTGGTGGAAAAGGGCGTGACCGTCTTGGTTACTACCCATTTTATGGAGGAGGCGGAATACTGTGATCAGATTGCCCTCATTTATCGGGCTCGGGAAATTGCGATAGGCACGCCGGATGAGCTCAAGACAAAGGCAAAATCGCTGGGAGCGCCGCAGGAGCCCACACTGGAGGATGCCTTTATCGCACTTATCCAGGAGTCGGATCGGCGCGAAAGCCAGGCGGCAGCATGAGCTTAGCGCCCTTTAAACGGGTCGCCGCCATGCTGCAAAAAGAGTCGCTGCAAGTGCTGCGCGATCCTGCCGCTCTGGCGATTGCATTTGCGCTGCCGCCGCTGCTGCTGTTTCTGTTTGGGTACGCAGTCAATCTCGACACGGCGCGAACCGCGATCGGCGTGGCGGTCCTCGATCATGGAGATGCGGCCTTGAGCCTCACTGCGGCCTTTCAGCATTCCCGTTGGTTTGATGTGACCACTCGCAACAGCGTGACCGAGCTTAAAACGGATCTCATTGCCGGCCGGGTGCGCGGTATCGTCGTCGTGCCCCAAGATTTCAGTCGCGAAAATGCCACCGGCAGCGGCGATATTCAAGTGATCACAGACGGCTCGCTCCCGAACACGGCGAGCTTCGTGGCGGCGTATGCGGAAGGCGTGCGCGCCACTTGGGCCGCGCAGCGTGCTGAAGAGAAGGGACGACCGCAGGCCGCAGCGCCATTCGCGATCATTCCGCGCTTTTGGTTTAATCCTGAATTGACCAGTCGATACTTTCTCGTGCCTGGCTCAATGGCGATCGTCTTGACCATTGTCGGCACACTCTTAACCGCACTTGTCATCGCACGCGAGTGGGAACGGGGCACCATGGAAGCATTGATGGCGACCCCGTTGAGCATGGTGGAATTCATTGCCTCAAAAGTGCTGCCCTATTTCCTTTTAGGCTTGGGCTCCGCGCTGCTGTGTGTACTCCTGGGCGTATTTGTCTTTGGAGTGCCGTTTCGGGGCTCGGCTCTGGCACTCCTACTGATCGTATCCGCCTACTTGCTACCGGCGCTCGGTCAGGGATTGTTCATTTCAGCCATCACCAAGAACCAATTCGTCGCTAGCCAAATTGCTCTGCTCACGGCCTTTCTGCCGGCGCTACTGCTCTCCGGGTTTCTATTTGAAATCAGCTCCATGCCGCGGTGGATTCAAATTCTGACCTATGGCTTGCCGGTGCAATATTTGATTCCGTTACTGCAAAGCGTTTTTCTCGCCGGCGATCTTTGGGGGCTGTTCGTGCATAACATACTCGTGATGCTTGGCTTTGGGATGCTGTATTTCTCACTGACGCTCCTGGTCACCCGGCGCCGCATCGCATGAGAGGCGCCTCTCAATCGCGCCTGCGGGCAATGGTGATCAAGGAGCTCTGGGCGGTGCTGCGGGATCGGCGCAATCGCATCACGTTGATCTTGCCGCCGTTGTTGCAACTCGCATTGTTCGGCTTCGCGTCCACGCTCGAGGTCAAGCACTTCACCCTCGGCATCGAGAACCGCGATAACGGGAGCTGGAGCCGGGAGCTCATCAATCAACTGGCCGGCAGTACCAATGTCAAAGCGCTGATTCCATTGCGCTCAAACGCCGCAGTGGCCGCCGCAATCAATGAACGGCAGGTGATCGGGGTGTTGATCTTTGAGGAGAACTTCTCGGCGAACGTGGCTGCCGGCCGGCCGGCGTTGGTGCAGGCCCTCTACGATGGACGAAGGTCCAATGCCGCGCAAATCGTCAACGGGTACGTGGGCCAAATTATCGGCAACGCCGGGGCTGAGCTGCGTGCATCCACGGGCCTATCCCGCGGCGGCAGCGTAGTAACTCATTGGTTCAATCCGAACCTCGACTATCTATGGTTCACCATGCCGAGCCTGATCGTAACCATTGCTGCGCTTTCAGTGCTCTCGGTCACGGCACAATCTGTCGCTCGGGAGCGCGAACTCGGCACCTTCGATCAACTCCTGGTATCACCGCTGCGCACGCAGGAGATCATGATTGGCAAAATCGCTCCCGCTCTTCTGTTGGGGCTTTTCAATGCCAGCGTCTATTTGCTTTTGATTCCCCTCGTGTTCGGCGTGCCGTTCACCGGCTCGATTGCACTGTTTTACCTTGCGTTAGTCTGTTATCTGACGGCACTCATCGGCGTCGGACTTTTGGTCTCGATTTTGTCGCAAACGCAGCAACAGGCGTTTCTGGGGATGTTTCTGGCAGTGATCCCCCTCATTTTGCTGTCTGGGTTCGCGAGTCCGGTGGATAACATGCCGCACTGGTTACAACTGGTTGCGCAGGCAGACCCGCTCAAGCACTTTCTCATCATCTGCGAGGGTGTGTTTCTGAAAGGCATGCCGGCGGCCGATGTGCTCGCCAACACCTGGCCGCTGCTCGCCATTGCAGCTCTCACGCTCACGGGTTCAACCCTTTTCGTTCGCTCACGGCTCGCCTGACAATGAGATACATCGTATTCGTCTCTCTCGCACTGACGCTCAGCGCCTGCGTAGTGGGCCCGACCTACACCGGGCCTCCAACCGTTGCCGCCGCACCCGAATGGACGGAACCGGCCTTGACAGACCCTGTCGACAAGACTTGGTGGCGGGTGCTGGGTGATCCGATGCTCAACGAGCTGGTACAAGCGGCCTTTGAACACAACTTCGATTTGCGGATTGCCGAGGCCCAAGTGAAAGAGGCTCGTGCAAATCGCGACGCCATCGCAGGGGGGCACTATCCACAAGTCAACGCGGCCGGCTCTGCCACACGCAACCAATTGAGCGCGCATGGCGAAATACCGATTGCGCAGATCCCCGGATTTCACCGCCGCTTTAATCTCTTCGATGCCGGTTTCGATGCGAGTTGGGAACTTGATTTCTGGGGTCGCAACGCGCGCAGTATCGAGGCCGCAACCGCGCGCGCCGAGTCAGCAACGGATGCGCGGCGCAACATACAACTCGAAGTGGTTGCTGAGGTGGTCAGAACATATGTTTCCCTTCGCAGCGCCCAAGCGCGACTCACTGCTGCCACTGACGATGCCGATGCCGAAGATCTGAGCGCTGCCTTGGTCTCCCAGCAATTCGAGGCGGGCGAAGCGTCCCGTTCAGATGCCCTACGCTCACGTGCGCAGGCCAGTCTTACTCGCAGCAAAATCGCGCCGTTGCAAAGCGACGCACGCGCGGCGTCCTATGCGTTGAGCGTGCTGACCGGCCAGCCGGCCGAGATGCTCACCAAGCTATTGGATCAAGCGCCCATCCTGCCGGACACTCCGCCCTCGGTCGGTGTTGGATTACGCTCGGATCTGCTGCGTCGGCGCCCGGATATCTTGCAAGCTGAACGGGACTTGGCAGCCGCAACGGCGGATGTTGGCGCGCAGACGGCGGAGCTTTTTCCACGGGTAAGTTTACTGGCCGCCGGCGGCCAGCAGGCTCAGCACACCGGGGACCTGTTCTCCAGCTTGAGCACCCGCTATCAAGTAGGGCCGAGCTTCTCTTGGCCCATCTTTGTCGGCGGCCAAATTCGCGCCAAGATTCGTGGGACAGATGCGCGTTCCGAGGCGGCCAAAGCGCGCTACGAAAGGGCCGTTATCAGCGCCTTCGCCGACAGCGAGACGGCGATCAATCGGTACGCCGCAGCCTGCGCGGAAAGTGCGTCCCTGCAAGCTGCACGAACCCAATTGAAAGACGCTTTGCATCTCGCCGCTCAGCGTCATGACGCCGGCGAAGACGATCTGCTCGCGCTCCTTGCCGCGCAGTCTCAGTACGACAATGCCGAACAATCCAACCTGGCAGCGCAAGCGGCCGCTTTGACCGCGTTGGCCTCGCTTTACAAGGCACTCGGCGGTGGATGGGACATGCCGGCTGCGTCTGCGGATGGGATCCACCACCCTTAAGGTCACTTGACAGGAATGTCAGCACTGCTGACCAGCGCCCTGAGGAAGGCGTTGTTTTTGGGTTGTCGCGCTAATCGCCGACAGCGATCGAGTACGGGAGGCTCCCAGCCGCAAAAGGTGAACCGTTAACGGCCGCCAGGGTTCCGCTGGCGGCATCAACGGCATAGACGGAGATGTTGCTCGAACTCGCGTTCGCGACATACACGAACTTGCCGGAGGGATCGACAGTTACTGACCATGGGGCGCTCCCCGCAGCGAACGGTGAGCCGCTAACGGCCGTCAACGCGCCGGTGCTGCCATTGATGGTATAGGCGGAGATGTTGTTCGAGTTGGCATTCGCGACATACGCAAACTTGCCGGAGGGATCAACGGTTCCCACTCCGATTGGACTACTGGTCACTGGACCAGAGGGATCTACAGTCATCGATCTCGGTCCGTTCCCTGCTGCAAACGGGGAGCCGCTAACCGCCGTCAATGCGCCGGTAACGCCATTGATGGTATAGGCCGAAATGTCGTTCGCGCCGCCGTTGGCGACATAGGCAAAGGCATTGGCGGTAGCGTTGTAGCCGAACTTTGGGGAATAGACGGTTACCGCATGCGGAGAATTCCCCGCCGCGAACGGTGAGCCGACGACGGCCGTCAACGCTCCGCTGCCGGCGTTGATCGTGTAGGCCGAAACGTTGCCGGCATTGCCATTCGTTACGTACACAAACCTGTCGGACGGGTCCACGGTCACGGATTGCGGGAACGGCCCGGCTGCAAACGGTGAGCCGCTAACAGTCGTCAATGCACCGCTTGTAGCGTCAACCGCGAAGGCGGAAACGCTACCATCTCCTTGGTTCGCCACATAGGCGAACTTGCCGGAGAGATCAACGGCGACCGAATACGGGACGTTCCCCGTCGCAAACGGTGAGCCGGCGATAGCCGTCAACTCGCCACTGGTGGCATTGATGCTATAGGCCGAGATGTTGCTCGAACCACCATTCGCCACGTAGACAAAACGGCCGGGCATTGTCGTGCAGGTCACCGCGATGGTCGTGATATCCGCGTTGCCAATGGTCCCGGTGCCATTGGTGACGACACAGATTTGGCGCGGCCTAGTCGGCTGAGTCTTGACCGTGACGTTGTAGGCAGTGCCACTGGACAGGAGGAGCCCTCCGAGCAAAACTCCGCTGCCCTTCGCGGCACATGGAAGCGGCCCAGAGCCATTGTCGACAGCGTTGTTCTGCAGCGTGAGCCCACATCCGGAAAGACCGCTCACGGTACCGCCGAGCGTAAAAACGGTGCCAGGCGCGGATCCGAAACCAGATCCACCGCCACTACCACCACATCCAGTCAGTGTCACAGCAGCTAGGGCAACGCCTAGCAGAGCACTCGATTTGTTCATGCTGGTTGCTTCATAAGTTTTGGATTACCGGATCGATACTCCGCGCCGTCAGCGCAGGCCGTGAGCACAGGTACTACCATCGCAATGCGGTGACAATTCGCGATTCGGGCAACGCTGAGGCCGCCAAGATCTGGCGCAGCCTTTATACCATGCATTCGGGCGGGGCCATCGCAGATGCAGAGCCCGACGCACGGAGCCGAAATCGGCCGCGCCATAGTCTTGATATGCATGTCGGAGTCAACAAAGAGGCTACATCAGTCGAGTTCCATAGCGTGGCGAACAAAGGCGTAAATGTCCGCAGTCTCATCGATTTGCTTGGAAGTGGGCTTGCCGCTACCGTGCCCGGTGCGCTCCTCGACTCGCAGCAAGATTGGATTCCCATGGGGATCGGCATGTTGAAGTGCTGCTGCGAATTTGAAACTGTGGGCAGGGAACACACGATCGTCGTGATCTCCGGTAAGAATGAGAGTTGCCGGATAATTCACCCCGGCTTTGACGTTTTGCAGTGGCGAGTAAGCCAGCAGCGCTTTAAATTCCTCCGGATTATCTACGGTGCCGTAGTCCGACTCCCAGCCTTTTCCAACGGTGAACTCGCGAAAGCGCAGCATATCGAGTACCCCTACCTGGGGAATGGCAGCCGCAAACAGATCCGGCCGTTGTTCCATCGTCGCGCCGATCAACAATCCCCCATTAGACACGCCGCGTATCGCTAGACGTTTTGGCGTGGTCCAGTTTTCCGCAATGAGGTATTGGGCGGCGGCAATAAAATCATCGAAAACGTTTTGCTTGCGGATTTTCATGCCGGCTTCGTGCCAGGCCCGCCCATACTCCCCCCCACCGCGAATATTTGCTACCGCATACACGCCGCCCGTCTCGAGCCATGCCGCGACCGCCGGTGAGAAGCTCGGCTCGATGGACACGGCAAAACCGCCGTAGCCATAGAGCATCGTCGGATTGGAGCCGTCGAGTTTCATCCCCTTTCGAGCGGAAATGAACATCGCTACCTTGGTGCCATCCTTGCTTGGCAAGAATACCTGCTGGGTTTCATAATCTTCCGGTGTAAACCCAGCGAGCTTCGGTGCGCGCCACAAACTGCTTACTCCGGTTCTAACATCGAGCTTGTAAATACTCGGCGGGCTCGTGAAACTGCTATAACGATAGTAAGTTTCTTGATCTTCGATCCGGCCTGTAAAACCGGTCGCTGATCCCAAGCCCGCGAGATCGAGCGCGCCGAGCTCATTACCGCCTAATCCGAACCGCCGCACAACGCTGTGCGCGTCCTTTAAATAGGATGCAATTAATTGTCCGCCGATAATTTTGACGCTGTCCAACGTTTCCGGTGTTTCCTTCAGAACGGCGGTCCAGTGCGCCCGATCCGGATGGGCCAGGTTGACCGTTATCAATCGAAAATGCGGTGCGCCTTCGTCAGTGAGCACAAATAGTTTACTTCCGACATTGCCAACAAAGGTGTACACCGATGTGGGCTCAGGGAACACTGGTACCAACGCGGCGCCTGGCGTTCGTAAGTCTTGCACCTGCAGTGTGTTCTGAACCTCATCATTGTGACTCGCGCTAACGATGAGGTAACGGCCATCGTCCGTTACTTGGCCGTCAACGAACCAGCTTGAGTCGTCGGTACGTGTGTATACCAGTCGATCTTGGGATTGCGCAGTGCCCAAACGGTGATACATGAGTTTTTGGTATTTATTCGTTGCCCTCAACGCTTCCTGCGATGTGGGGGCGGCGTATCGCGTGTAGTAAAAGCCCGCATTGTCCTTACGCCAGCTCGCTCCCGTGAACTTTGACCATTTAAGTTCATCAGGAAGATCCGACCCGGTGACGACGTTGCGCACGCGCCAAATCTGCCAATCCGATCCTGCTTCGGAAAGTGCATAGGCGAACAATTTACCATCCTGACTCAGCGCGCTTTGGCGCAATGCCAAGGTTCCGTCGGCTGATAATCTGTTGGGGTCGAAAAACGCACGTCCTGGTTTGCCCGGATTCGTGGTCACAAATAAAACCGGCTGGTTTTGCAGCCCCTCATTGAGCGAGTAGAACCAGTAATTGCCGTATCGCTCAGGGGCACTCCAGCGCTCAAAATGCCAAATTTCTTTGATGCGCGCGGCAATCGCATCCCGGCCGGGTATCGCAGATAAGTACGCCTGCGAGAGTTTCGACTGGGCCTCGACCCAGGTCGCGGTTTGCCTGGAATCTATATCTTCCAGCCACCGATATGGATCAGGCACTTTCGTGCCATGAAAATCATCTACCGTCTCACCACGCTCGGCGGTTGGATAGGAAAGCGATGCGTTTGCGGCGACAGTGTCAGCCGCCATGGCGAGCAGGCAGCACAGAGCGAGCGGGAAGAGTGGCATGTTCGTAACCTCACTAAAGCGGTTTTCCAATGCATTCTCTGCACATTCGGCACTGATATACAAGATCGACCAGTGGTTCGAATCGGCAGCCGCAGCCCGAAAATGGCTCGCAGATCGGCAGACGTCTTGGCCGTGATCGCCTAGGGTTACTTTCCAACAAAGGTTGACGGATAGACCTATAAGGGAGCCTAACGTGACTATCGGCGCCATAGCAGGTACTATTGGTAACAGTTCTGTTACGCATTAATCACTGAGGCATAATGGTGCGCGAAGCGGCTTTCCACAACTCGCGCGCAGGGCCGCGGCGATTGGATGTGTTCAAGGCGTTGGCCGATCCTACTCGCCGGGCGATTCTGTCGTCGCTTCGCAGGGGCGCACAACCAGTGACAACCATAGCCTCTGAATTTCCAATTAGTCGGCCGGCGATCTCGAGACATTTGCGGGTGCTATTGCGTGCAGATCTCGTGCGTGAAACTCGGGATGGGAGAAACCGTCGATACCGCTTGAAGGCCAAGCGGTTGAAGGAGGTCGATGACTGGATCGGCGCCTACCGCCGTATGTGGGTCGCCGAGTTACAGAATTTGAAGCACTACCTCGAAGCCAAAGTTAAGGGGCACTGAAGCATGCAAGACGTCCTTGTAGAAGAAATCTATATCGAAGCGCCCCCGGAATGCGTATTCGCCGCCTGGACGGAAGCGTCGCATTTGATCGCGTGGTGGGGCGATGGCGCGCAATTCCGGACAGTCGGTTGGGAAGGAGATGTTCGCGCTGGCGGCCAGTGGCAGGTTCACTTCGTCGATGCAAAAGGCAAGCCATTCTCGGCAACCGGAGTTTACATTCGCGTAGAACGACCGGCATTTCTGAGCTTTACCTGGAAGCCGCAGTGGGACAATGACCCGCCAACAACGATGGAGCTGGAGTTTCAAACGAGCAAAACTGGAACTCTCTTGAAATTGCGGCAGTATGGATTCGCTAGTGCTGCAGCGCGGGATTTGAACAAGCAGGCTTGGGGGCCGACCGCATCGTGGCTTCGCTCGTACTTAGAGAGCACGGTGATTGCCGGCCGTTGGGCAAGCTAGCGGCGCGCCTTCTGAGACAATGCTTCTGTAGCGGGTCGCCGGCTGACATCCTTCGCTTCGCGGCTCCTGAACCACCTAAGGGCTGGAATTCCACAGCCAACTACTTGCCCTTGAATCCCGGTATGTTGTTTGCCCATTTGCTATGCGCCAAAGTCAATCCCGCCTGCACGGCGGTCTGAAAGTCAGAACGAACGGTTTCGATCGGAACGTTGCGGCGAAAGAAGTCGGCCCAGATGAATTCGGCAAATGCGGTAGGTGTTTTATCGAAACCGCCGGCATCCCGTATATACCCGGCCAGTGAGCGGTAGATATCATCCTCCAATTTACTCAAGTGATCGGGAATCATCGAGTAGTAATGACGGACCCCGTTTTCGTCCAACGGGTGCACCCACTGGTTGTCGTTCATTTCCTTCCAAAATGCCTCAGGGGTGCACTTCGAAAGATCCGCTTCCACCGCGAAAAATCCGCTGGCAATTTTAGCGTCCAGTGCCGCTCGTCCCAGATGATGGTGGTCCGTGATATATAACACCTGGTGTGGACCGATCACCGCCGGCACGGGGTGAGCCTTCATGAATCCCTCCCGATCCCCTGGACTCAGCGCCTCCAAGTGCTTCTTCTTATCCTGTACTTCAATCATTCCGACGGTAAGCTGGGTCGGATGTAGGTCCCGCAGGGACGCTTGCTGAACTTTGGGCATCTTGCAACTCTGGATTACGGGTTAATACCTTACGGTATCAGGCGCGGCCGAACCCGCAAGTGCAAATCGTTGCGGCGGGCCTATCGGCGCCGGTAGCGAGATGCGCCGCGGCTTGGTTCCGAGGGAAAATGCACTCGTTGACCGCGCCACGGCCCTTAAAACCTTAAATCGTCACCTCACCGTCCTCTTCGCCATCCCAATAATGGATGCGGGCCGCGTGGACCTTGATGAGAACAATCCCGGGCGTGTCGATACCGTTCTTGAACCAGTGGTCCAAACTTTTTGTCCAGTGCTTTGCAAAGGCGCCCCTGTCATCAATAAGTTCGGCGCGCCCTTCGACCGCGATGAATAGCGGCCGCTTACCAAGCAGTCCCTTCGCGCCCGCAAAGGAGAGTGAAACCATGGCGTCGCGCTTGATGTCCGCCACGGTGTGCGACTCCGCG
>JALYIT010000067.1 GCA_030775645.1 Pseudomonadota bacterium
CGCTGCGTGTGCTGCGTGCCTCGCGCGGCGCTGGCGTGAAGCGCGTCGTGCTCACCTCATCATTCGCCGCCATCGGCTATGGCCACAGGCCGCAGACGCAACCGTTCAATGAAACGAACTGGACCGATGTCGGCGGTGCCGATGTCACCGCATACGTGAAATCCAAGACTTTGGCGGAGCGCGCTGCATGGGAGTTCATCGCCAACGAAGGCGGCGACCTCGAGTTGGCGGTGATTAATCCCGTGGCGGTGTTCGGTCCGGTGTTGGGACCGGATTATTCGACGTCGGTTCTACTGATACAGCGTCTGTTAACGGGGACTGTGCCTGGAAGTCCGAAGCTGAGTTTTGGTGTGGTGGACGTGCGGGATGTGGCTGACATACATATCCGTGCAATGACCGACCCTGCCGCCAAAGGCGAACGTTTTCTCGCGACCGGAGGCAGTTTTATGTTGATTCGGGATATCGCGAGGGTGCTCAAGGAGCGGACGGGCGCGGCCGGAAAGAAAGTGCCGACCCGGCAATTGCCCAACTGGTTGGTTCGTCTGGCAGCGCTGCGCGACCCGGCGGTAAAACAGATTCTGCCGGAACTTGGAAAATTCAAAAATGGAACGAGCGACAAGGCCAGGCAGCTTCTCGGCTGGGCGCCGCGCTCCAGCGAGGAAGCGATTGTAGCCACGGCGCAAAGCTTGATGCGCTTGGGGCTTGTCTAACAAACCCTGGATTTTTCAGCGCAGCTGACTATCTTTGCTGCCGCGGCGGTTATAGCCGCTGCTGCTGATAATTTCGCGATCAAAGGTATCCTGACAGGCCACGCACAACCGCACGCCCGGAACCGCTTCTTGGCGTGCCAGCGGAATCTCCGTCCCGCACTCGGCGCAGTGACTCAAGCTCGGTCCCTGCGGTAAGCGGCTTTGCGCCAGCCTGATCGCATCCGTGACCGTTGCATCGATCTGTTCCTGCACAGCGCCTTCTTTTGCCCAACCCGTTGCCATCGCGCGCCCTTAATCGAAATGGAAACACATCTAGCCCATCAATTGCCAGATCCTACGGCGATCGCCGGCACACGCTAGGTGTACCGGCGAGACCGCAGGAAATATTAGCCCAATGTCACCGGAACGAACAGGCGAGCATCACCCCGTTGTATGAGCAATGCAATCTGCTTGTCGTGCTGCTGCACCATCTCACGCAGTTGTTCCACGCTGTGGACCGCGGTGCCGTCGACCGAAAGCACGACATCGCCCGGCTGGATGCCGGCTTCAGCGGCGCGGCCTTGGGCGTCTTCCACAACAAGACCGCCGGAAACGCCTGCCTGCTTACGTTCTTCCGCATTCAAGGGACGCAACGCCAACCCCAATTTGCCCGGCGCCGAATCGCCGGCGGATTCATCAGCCGCGCCCAATTTTGACGCGCTGCCGACGGTAGCCGTCAACGACAGGGGCTTGCCGTCGCGCCAGATCTCCAGGGATGCCTTATCGCCGGGAGCCGCCACACCGACACGTTGAGACAGCTGGGCGGCATCGAGCACAGGCGTGCCATTGAACTTGAGGATCACATCGCCCACCTTGACGCCCGCCTGCGCGGCCGCGCTGTCTGGCACGACCTTTGCCACGAGCGCGCCATTGGGGCTCTTCAGTTTGAAAGAGTCGGCCAGGGACTGGTTGAGAGATTGCACCTCGACGCCCAATCGCGCGTGCACAACTTTGCCGGTCTTCACGATCTGATCTTTGACTTGCACCGCCAGATTAATGGGAATGGCAAACGACACGCCTTGGTAGCCGCCGGAACTGCTGTAGATTTGGGAGTTAATGCCGACTACCGAGCCGTTCGCATCGAATAAAGGGCCGCCAGAATTGCCCGGATTGACCGCAGCATCCGTTTGGATGAAGGGCACATACCCGTCGCCGGGCAATGACCTGCCTTTGGCGCTGACGATGCCCGCGGTAGCGGTTTCTTCGAGACCAAATGGCTCGCCGATGGCAAGTACATAGTCACCTACCCCGATTTGATCGGAATCGCCCAGGTTAACGGTCGGTAAATCGTGGCCGTCGATCTTCAGCACGGCAATATCGCTGCTGCGATCGGCGCCCAAGACCTTGGCTTTGAACTCGCGATGATCCGAGAGTTTCACGGTGACCTCTTTTGCACCCGCCACGACGTGTGCGTTGGTCAGTAGCAGCCCGTCTGCGGAAATCAAGAATCCAGAACCTTGAGCGCGTTGGATACCGTGCTGCCGCGGCATCGGCATCCCATAGAAAAACTGTCCAAGGGGATTGCCATCATCTGCATTGGGTCCACCGAAGCCATTGGGCCCGCGGAAACCGAATGATTGCGGGCCGGAGGTAGTCATCGGACCGGCGGTCGTGATGCCAACGACTGCAGCCTGGTTGCGCGCCACGATCGCGCGGTAATTCGGCGCGCTAATCATGGGGATGGCCAGCGCGGTTGCCGCGCGGGAATCGGGGGCCGCGGCGCTGGTCGAAGCGGATACGCCGGCGTGTAAAATGGTCGGGGCTGACAGGCCCGCAGCGGTACCGACTGCAAGCAAGCCAGCTGCGGAGCATAACAGCGTGGTATTGCGAAATTGCATATGATCTCCTGGCATGTGAAGCATTAATGGGGAGCGCTAGCTCGGGAGCTACCTTCACACGCCTTCCTTAAGGGAGTCTTAAGACGCCCTTCAGAAAGCTCACGTTCACTTGCACACCGCCGCCTGGGGCCTCGCCAAGACTGACCAGCGCGCCGTGGCGCTCTGCAATAGACTTAACAATAGCCAGCCCAAGCCCGGTGCCGCTTTCCTGCGCCGCGGCGCGGCGATAGAAGCGGTCGAACACACGCTCGCGATCGGCAGGCGCAATTCCGGGACCTGAATCGATGATCTCAAGGAGTGCCTGCGTGGCGGTGGATCGGCAACGCACCTGGACGGTCCCATGCGGCTGCGTGTAGCGCACTGCATTGTCGACCAGATTTCTCACCAAAACCCGCAGGGCTTCACGGTTGCCGCGCACCATGACATTGGGCTGCGTCTCCAGGCCCAGATCTGTGTTGCGAGACATCGCCAGTTCGTGAGTATCCCTCACGCCCTCGGCCGCGACGCTGCCCAAGTCCACCAGTTCCTCGTCAAGGGCAGCATCCTGGGGCTCACTGCGCGCCAAGGCCAGCAGCTGCTCGATCAGGTGGATGGCCCGTTCGACCGCTGCACCCAGGCGGGCACGAGCCTCACGGCGCGACGCCTCGTCCGGTGCGCGGTCGAGCAACTGAAGCTGCAGACGCAGCGCCGTCAAGGGCGAGCGCAATTCGTGTGCCGCATCCGCGATGAACGCACGCTGCGCAGAAAAAGCTTGCTGCAGCCGCTCCAAGAGCCGGTTCAGTTCGTTCACCAGCGGTTCGATTTCTACCGGCAGATTGTCCGCGGTCAGCGCCGTCAAGCTGCGCGCGTCGCGCCGCTGCACTTCGCCTGTGACATAGCGCAGAGGTTTAAGGCCGCTTCTCACGATCCAGGCCACGGCAGCGATCATGATGGGCAGCAACAGGATCAGCGGTACCACGACGCGTTCCGCTGCGGCCCGCGCCAGGGTTTCGCGCACCCCCACCGGCTGTGAAATTTGGATCACGCCATCGGAAGTTTGCAGTCCATAAGCTCGCCAAGATTGCCCGCGCAACGACAGGTCGGCGTAGCCGAGTACGATTTGATTGATCATCGGTAAGCCAGGCCGCGACAAATAGGTGCGCGCGCCGAACACATCCCAGATTTGCACCACGAAATCGGTGTCTCCTTGATCGGGGGGCACTTCGATGCGCGGTGCCAAGGAGATTTGACTGCGCAGCGACAATGCCATTTGTCTCAATTGATAATCGAATAACACGGAGGTTTCGCTCAGCACGCGGCGGTAGGTGACTGCTGCCGCCAGCAGCGAGATGAGTGCGACCAGGACGATCAAGGCAATCAGCAGCCGGGCGCGTATCGATCTCATGCTTTCGGAATGTAGTAGCCGACGCCGCGCAAAGTGCGGATCGCCTCGCTCCCCAGCTTGCGGCGCAAGCCGTGGATATAAACCTCGATCGCATTGCTGCCGATTTCCTCCCACCCATACAAGCGGTCTTCGATCTGCGCGCGGGACAGCACTGCGCCCGGGCGCTGCAGCAGCGCTTCCAGAACGGCAAATTCATGCGCGGATACCGGGATGGGTACGCCTTCGCGTTCAACCGTGCGTGCCACCGGGTCGAGGCGCAAGTCGCCGTGCTGGATGCTGGGATCCGCTCGTCCTGCGGCTCGGCGCAGCACGGAGCGGATACGGGCGGTGACCTCGTCAAGATCGAAGGGCTTGACGATGTAGTCATCCGCTCCTGCATCGAGTCCGGAAATCCGGTCCTGGATTTCGTCGCGCGCCGTCAGGATGATCACCGGGGTTGAATTCCCGCGCTTGCGCAGCTCACGCAATACTTCGATGCCGTCGCGATGCGGCAATCCGAGGTCGAGCAGCACCAAGTCGAAGCAGGAGGTGAGCAATGCGACCGCTGCCCGGCGGCCGTCCGGCATCCAATCGACGGCAAAGCCATTTTGCCGAAGTCCCGTCAGCAGGCCCTGAGCGATCATGGCGTCATCCTCAACCAGCAACACACGCATTTCAGTGCGCTACGCGAATGCCTATCACGGGATTGTCAGCGTGTAGAAAAAGCGCGGTGCAGTTCTCAAGGTAAGTTTTACCGGACGCGGACAAGGCATATCGCGCAGACTCACAACGAATGTTTTCTTGAAATCCTGCTCGGCAGCGTCGTCGAATTGATCATCCAGAACCTCGGCCGTTACTGCCGATTCATTATCGTTCGGGTCGGTCTGACACGCGTCCCAATTCAGGGAGAAGTTATGATTGGGGTTCGTCCCGCGATAAAGCATCGTGATGCTCAACCGGGCGCTTTGCTTGTCATAGCGGACATTTCCGAAATTGTCCGCGACCGCGGCAATCGGGGCTAATGCCACGACGCTTGCCGTCAAAATCCAAAGCATAGAATAGGGTTTTCCGTGCACGGACTCTCCTGGAGCTAGCCGTGGCTCGCCCGGGCGGCATGTTGCTCCGAAGCCCCTATTTTCCCATATCGCCGCTCCCTTTTTCCGTACTCTTCGAGGGCCAGCGCGAAAGCGGTGGCATCGAAATCCGGCCAGAAAGTGTCGATGAAATAAAGTTCTGCGTAGGCGCATTCCCACAATAGGAAGTCGCTCAAGCGTTTTTCGCCGCCGGTTCGAATCAGGAGGTCCACGTTTGCCGGGACGGTGGCCGAATGATCGATGGCCGCGAGGTGTTCCGTGAATCGCGCACGGTCAACACGGCCTTCCGCCGCCATCAGCCGGCAACTTTCGAGCAAAGAGTGCTGCGCCGAGTAATCGACGGCAATCCGTAAGTTCAATCCCGTGCAATGGGAAGTGCTGCGCTCGCTGTGCTCAATCGTGCGCACAACCGCCGGCGGCAAGCGATCGCGGCGGCCCACCACATTGATTCTGATTGATTTTTCCAGACAACGCTTGGTCTCCGTCAACAGGTAACGGCGCAGTAGCGTGAATAGCGCACCCACCTCGGCTCGCGGTCGGTGCCAGTTGTCCGCCGAAAAGGCGTACAGGCTCAAGGTATCGATTCCGATACGGGCGGCTGCCTCGACCACCTTGTCCACGGCCTTGGCCCCCGCGCGATGGCCCGCCGTTCGGGGCAGCCCGCGTTGCGAGGCCCACCTCCCGTTGCCGTCCATGATGATTGCGATGTGCATGTTAAAGTTCTCTAAAACGCAAAGTTAAAGGCCCAAGAAAATCATCAAATGCGGCGCGTCGCCCTAATTACCGCTTCAACGTGATCCAGATAGCGATTCAAAGCGCTTTTTCCAAGCGCCGTCAGTCGATACATGGTTTTCGGGCGTCGCTGTTCAAACGACTTGCTGCAGGTCAAATATTTGGCTTCTTCCAGCTTGCGCGCGTGCGCGCTCAAATTGCCGTCGCTGACATCGAAGAGGGCCTTGAGCTCATTGAAGGTGAGCTCTTCGCGTACCGCCAGCGCGCTCATGATGCCCAATCTGACCCGCTCGTAGACCAGCCGGTCGAATGTCGCCGTATTGTTCTCGCGCGGAGCCGCCGGCACCGCAGCGAGCTTCGGGCGCTTGAGCGGAGATTGAATCCCGGTACGCGGGTTAGACTTTGCGGCCATGGCTCATCCGTCCGATCAGGAATCCAAACACAATATGCAGGCCGCCGAACCCGGCGCCGAGCATCAGTATTTGCAAATCATTTGGCAGCAGCAAAGCGGTCAATCCGAAAAGGATGAAAAATGCACCGAGCGCCGAGATGATTCTGGTAGTTGCGGCGCTGGCGGCAATCAGTGCGCAGCCATACATGAGCAACCAGGTGCCGGGAATGGCATGCAAGTTGCCGCCGTACCAATGCACCGCAGTCATCACCAGGCCGGCGCCAATTGAAGGAGAGAGGCACAAAACGAATTTCAAGAGCGGCGTGCCGGAGAGCCGCAAGTCGCGCAAAGAGGATTCCCGCACGATCAAGATGCTGCCAAGGATCGCGCCGATCAAGGCGGCGCTCAACCAGATGCCCAACCAAAATTTGTGCAAGCCCGGGGCTAAACACAACGCCGCTGCGATCAGGCCGATCGCTCCTAGTACAATGCCGGCCGAGCCCGGAACTGCCAGCAGCACCGCCCCCTCCATCGAGGAACGAATGTAGCGCAGCGTGGCGGCAGCATGCGAGTCGAGGTGGACAGTGGTATTGGGCATCGATCGACACTAACGACTTCGCTGCGATTTCGTCAAGTACTCTGCTCTGCAGAGTTATCATATCTGCCGCCCTGGTGCGCAGGACACTCAATATTTTGCGAAGATGTCCCAATTCAGCTGCCGATCGCGGCGTCCGGGCGACATGGTGCGCAGCAACCGGGCGGCTTTGCGAAGCAGTTCTCATCTTTCATGATTGCCTCGACCGCAACCCTGATTCGAAGCGCTCGGGCGCCGACAAGTGTGACCCAAGGCATGTCGGAAACCCCTGGATTGCCGGAACCTTATTGTGTTAAAGCCACATAACTGGATATTCGTAGTGCGTGAGTGTTATCGCAACGCAACAAACTGATCTTGGGGCGCGCGATGTGGGATTACAACGATGCCGACAAGTTTGAGAAAAGCTGAATCTGCCGCCCCGGATCCCGAGCGTCCGGCGGTCCAATCAGTCAGAAAGCAAAAACTCGCCGTCCTTCTGGTCACCGGCGATGACACCTTGTGGCCGCAGGTTGGTGCGGACTTAAACGGCGGCCTGATTCTAAAACAGCTCGATTCCATCGATGAACTCATCGATGCAACGCCGTCCGGTCAAGCCGCCATTGTCCTGTGGGACGCGCGCAATCATCCCGACCCTGCCAGCGTACTGTCGCGCTTGCAGCTGCATTCATCGCGTTTCGCGATTGTCGCGCTGGATGATGCGGCAAGCGATGCCGCATGGGCCCTTCCGATGCAACACCGTCAAGTGGTGGCTCATGTAGGACTACCCATCGTCGGCAGTGTGTTAACAACGGCGCTCGACAGCGCTCACGAAGAAGTGAATTCTCGCGTGTCATTGCTAGGTGACGGGACCGCAGCGGTTGCACCTATGCTGCCGGTATCCGCTTCTCCCAAGAAGCGGTGGCTGCTACCGGCTGCCATTGGCGGCGCGCTGGCCGCTGCAGTGCTAATTTTCGTGCTAACCCGTCACGGCTCAGGCGACCTCAAGCCTGCCGCTGCCGTGGCACCTGTGCCCGCCAAAGGGGCCCCGACGCCGGCCGCTGCCGTCAAACCGGCGTCCGAGGTGGACGACAAGGTGGATGCGCTCATCGAGAAGGCGCAGCAAGCCATCCTCGATAGGCATTACATCGATCCCGCACAAGGCAGTGCTTTATCCCTCTACCGCGAGGTGTTAAGCGTTAATCCGGAAAACGGCGAAGCGCGACAAGGTTTGCAGCGCCTGTCCGAGATCCTCATCTCGAGGGTGCAGTCTGCCCTCGATGACCGAAAGTTCGATATCGCGCTACAGTCCTTGGAGACCGCTCGCAGCATCGACCCCAGCGATCGACGCCTTTCTGCTCTCGATGAGAAAATCGCAAGCGTGCGCGCGGAACTCGGACCCGCGCAGATTCTAGCGGCGATCAATGCGCAAAACTTCGACCGCGCCACGCAGCTCATTGACGAGGCGGCGCGCTCCAGATCGCTCTCCGCGGCGAAAATTGCCCAGCTTCGCGATGAAGTTCACCGTCGACGCGATGATCTCGAGGCCCTGCGGCTGCTGAGGCTGGTCGAAACACGTGTACAGCAAGATCATGTGATCGAGCCGCGTGGCGACAGTGCGGTCTATTATCTCGAACAGGCCAGGCAGGCCGGCGCCGGCGGCCCGGCGCTGCAGGCTCAAGTGCAGGAGTTGTCGAAGAAGCTCACACTGATGGCACGCGCGGCAATTCAACAGCGAAACCTCAACGAAGCCGATCGAATTCTGACTGAGATGAGGGGCATCGGTGCCTCTCAAGGCTCGGTAAACGGCGTGCAGCGAGAGTTGACCCTGGCGCGCAATCAACAAGCCTCGCAAAAGCCCGACATGCCTCAGTACCTCGAATTGGCTCAGTCACGGCTCGCCCAGGGCAAGTTGACGGAGCCCGACAATGACAGTGCGTTGTTTTATTTAAATCAGTTGCGGGCGCAGGATCCCAAGAACAGCGGACTCGCGTCGATCAGTGCGGCCGTGCAGGCACAAATTATCGACCGTGCGCGCATCTCGCTGGATGCCGGGGACCTGGACAGATCCGAAGGGCTGGCGCAATTGGCTGTCAGTATCGGCGCTTCGTCGGATGTGGATGCGCTGAATGAGCGAATTCGCCAAAAGAAAGCAGCGGGCGGCGGGATTTTGCAGATGCCGGAGCAATCCTTGACGCGACTGAGAAAGCTCGACGTTCAATATCCCGCGCGAGCACTGCAGAATGGCACCGAGGGCTGGGTGGAACTCGGTTATACCGTCACACCCGACGGCTCGGTAACAAGCGTGAAGGTGCTGAATTCCGCACCAGCGAAGGTGTTTGAAGCCTCGGCAACCAAAGCGGTAAGCCATTTGCGCTATCAGCCGGTCGTGCAGGGCGGAAAAGCGATCCCAGTAGGCACGCAAGTGCGCATCGTGTATCGCGTGCCTAAATAACATGGCGGCAAGATGAACACTCAAACAGCCACCACGACCTCGACGACCGTAACGACAACGGCGTCTGCGCCGGTGACGGGCGAACACGGCCGAGGAACGGTTCTTTGTCTGATTGTCCACGATGAGCTCGAGTTACGATTGCGGCTAGCGGGCCTGGTGCGTCGCGCAATGCCGAAAGTCGATGCAGATACGGTTACGCGCGTGGGCTTCGATGCCATCTCAATCGAGCGTCTTCGGGCGTATGTCGCCGTAATGCTTATCGTTGAATTCACTCCGCCGGATGCGGCAGCGGCCTCCTTGGGATCGCTCAAGCGTTTGCATGAGCAGGTACCGAGCTTGCCCGTTTTCGTTTTTGCGCGCGGCGGAAATGAGCGCAGCGCGGCGCGCGCAATGAAGCTGGGGGCAAGCGATTACTGGCCGATCCATTCGGTCATCATCGGCGAACTTTGCAGCGCCCTTCAGCCGCTGGTACAACCGCCGCCGAGTGCTGGCGCCACCAACACCGCGGTCGAGCGCTGGCGCCAGCCGGAAGTGGTCGGTTACACGATGATGAAAAAGATCGCCCAGTCGAGCGCAGCCAGTGTCTATCTGGCGCGCAACAGTGAGTTCCCGCAGCCGGTTGCTCTGAAAATCGAGGCGATCACCGGAGAACATGTCGTTTCGGAGGCCGATCGCGAGCGCTTCAAGAAGGAATGCGAGATTCTGTCCAAGCTCAATCACCGTTCCATAGCGAATGTGCTCGATTTCGGCACCACGGATGACTATCTGTACCTGGCACTGGAATACTTTCCTTGCGGAAGCCTGCGCGAACGATTGAAACACCCGGTGAGCGAGGCGGATGCGGTCAACTATGCGCATCAGATCGGCGAAGCATTGCAGATCGTGCATGCCGCTCGCGTGGTGCATCGCGATCTGAAGCCCTCCAACCTCATGCTGACCAATGAGAACCGCTTGGTGCTGATCGATTTCGGCTCTGCCAGAACCCAGTTCTTACCGAGCGAGATGGCGAGCGGTGGTGATTGCACGGGTACCCCGTACTATGTGTGCCCGGAACAGATTGAAGACCGGGATCCGGACGCCAGAGGCGATCTTTACAGCCTTGGCGTGGTGCTGTACGAAATGCTCTGCGGCACCTTGCCGTTCATGGGCAAGAGCCTGCCCGAAATCCTCGCGGCCCACCGTTCAGCGCCGGTTCCGCGCCTGCCTGAGAGGTTGGCGGCTTATCAGCCGGTTATCGACCGGCTATTGGCGAAGAATCCTAAAGATCGATACGGCTCGGCGGCCGAGTTTCTGGATGCATTGGACGCCTTGCGCGCGGAATTGATAACCCGAAAAATCAGCAAATCTCAGCGGAGCAATTGATTTATGAACTTTCGTGTCCTCGGTGCTTGGGCATCGCGCTTTTCCGCTGGCGGGCTCGTCGCGCTCGTGGTCATTCTTGCCCTCAGCTTCGTTGCAGTGGTGCTGATACCAGGATTGAAGCTCGCCAGTGACCTGGCCTCCAGCACCGTGGCGCTCAAATTTGTCGGCCAGCAGCAACGCAATCCCGCGCTCATCCATGCATCGCTCGATTCGATGCACGATCGCTTGACCAACCGCGGCTACATTCAAGAATCCTTGGATCAGTTGCGGGATTCCGCCAGCAAATTAGACGCTGGCCTGCAGGATATGACGGCGCAGCGCTCCTCGAGCTGGCTCTCGCTGTCCGGCGATACCTCGGCCCACGGTGCGCCGATTGCAGGAAAACACGCGACGACCTTGCGGGATGTGTGGGCCAAGGAACAGGAATTGCTCGAGCCAATCTTGAAGTTCAAAGGCGTTCCCTACCAGGACAATGAGTCAACGGGCACGGTTCTGAATGATGCCGGCAAGCAATTGGAACGCGACGTTACGGCCGCATCGCGCGCCAGCAAGCGACTGATACCGCTGATCGACAATGAGCTGACGGCGATCGTCGGTGAATTGCAAGCCGCCAACGCAAGGTCGGCCACCGAACTGCGGCTGGTCATGCTCACTGGATTGCTCATCGCGGTGGTGCTGGCAGGATTTGTTACGATCCTGCTGCTCGCGCGCAAGCGCCAGGAAGCCTCGCTGCGCGAAGCGCGCCAGCAAACCGCTGATATATTGCGCACCGTCAAGGACGGATTGTTCTTGCTCGATGAGAACTTGGTGATCGGCGCGTCATATTCGAGCGCGCTCGAATCACTATTTCAGCGCAACGATTTCGCAGGGCTGCCGTTTGAGAAATTGCTCAAAAATATCGTCTCGGAAAAGACCTTATCCACCGCGTTGAAATTTGTCGGAGTGCTGTGGTCCGAGCGCACCAAGGAAAACTTGGTGAAGACCATCAATCCGCTCGGAGAAGTCGAAGTCAACGTGGACAGCGGACGGGGCGAGGTCTCCACACGCTACCTGCAATTCGATTTCCATCGGGTGCGAGTCGACGGCAAGATCACGCAGGTTTTGGTCTCGGTGTCGGATGTGAGCGCGCGCGTGGATCTTGCGCGCGAGCTTCAGTCCTCTCAGACCCAGGCGCAGGCGCAGGTTGATACATTGCTGGGAATATTGCATGTCGATCCCGCGCAACTGGCTTCGTTCTTGAACGATTCGAACGCCGCCATGAAAATGATAAACGCAGTGTTGCGCGAGCCAGCGCGTGAGGAAAGCGCGTTCCGCAAAAAACTCGACACGCTGTTCCGTCAAGTGCACTCAGTCAAGGGAGAGGCCGCGGCCTTGGGATTGACCTCAATTGAAAGCCGCGCGCATTCCTTCGAGGATGATTTGAAGATTCTGCGCGAAAAAGCAGATCTGTCCGGAAATGACTTCCTGCCCCTGGTCATCAAGCTCGATGATTTGCTCACGCACCTGCAATCCGTCGGTGACCTGGTTTCGCGGCTCGCGCGGCTGCACGTGGCGGCGACCCACAACGGCGAACCCGATTCGCATACCGCAACCGCCGTCATCGCGCAGGGCGGGTCGGAAATTGTCGCGAAGTCCGATGGTAGCGTGCCCTCGATGCTGCAACAGCTAACGGCGCGGGTGGCCAACGAAAACAATAAGGAGGCATCGCTGCAGTGCATGGGGTTCGACACCGTGCCGGACGAATATAGACGGATAGTCAAGGACATTGCCGTCCAAGCGGTTCGAAATTCTATTGTGCACGGCATCGAATCCACGGCAGATCGTCACAATGCCGGCAAGCCGGCTCAGGGCCAGCTGAAATTGATCTTCCAGGAACTGGGCGATGCCGGGTATAAACTCATTGCCGAGGATGACGGTCAGGGCTTGTCGACGGAAAGAATCAAGGCAGCGGCATTGAAGAAGGGGTTCATCACACCGGAAAGAGCGGCCACTTTGGACGCAAAGCAAGTATTTTCGTTGCTCTTCCAACCGGGATTTTCGACTGTTGAGACTGCGACCAAGGACGCCGGGCGCGGTGTAGGAATGAATTTGATGGCCGGACTCATGCAGCAGATCGGCGGAAAAGTTTCTGTGGCCACCGTGCCTGGAAAATTTACCCGACTAACTCTGAGCCTGCCGCCGGCTAAGCGCGCGGGGAATACGGAAGCAGCGTAATGGACAATGCGGCCGGCCCGAGGGCTCCCCTGAAGCTGATGATCGTCGATGATTCGAACATCATCCGACGGCGAATAGAGCGTTCGCAACAGATCGAACGCCTGGAAGTGGTCGGCGCGGCCAGCAACGGCCGCGCTGCAGTAGAGATGTTCCGCCGTACCCAACCGGATGTGGTGACGATGGATTTGACTATGCCGGAAATGGACGGCATACAATGCGTGGAGGAATTGATCGCCATTAATTCCAACGTGTTGATTCTGGTCGTTTCCGCCCTGGCCGACAAAGCCACGGCGGTGGAAGCGATTGAAAAGGGTGCGAACGGATTTCTGTGCAAGCCGTTTACCGACCGCCAGCTCAACGACGCGTTGGAAGAGCTGCTGTCGGAGGCTTGAGATGTTCAAAGAAGCAGAAATCCGCACCTTCATCGACGGAACGACAAATTATTTCGAGACCTCGGCGCAGCAGTCAGCCACGGTCGGATCGCCCTATCTTGTAACCGACGGTAAACCGGGCGCGTACGAATATACCGGCGTTATCGGCATCACCGGTGCGCGCAAAGGCATTGTGTATTTTACCGCGCCGCGCGGCATGCTCACCGTCTTGCTGATGCGCATGCAGGAAACCGACACCAGCGACGAAAATATCAAGGATTTGGTGGGCGAGGTGGCCAACACCATTTCCGGCAATGCGCGTCGAGATTTCGGCAAGAATTTCGTGATTTCGGTGCCCGTCGTGATTGCCCACGATCTGGAGAAAGTAACGACCCCGCACGCGCGTTCGTTCGTGATCCCCATCAATTGGCGCACCCACTCCGCCAAGCTCGTCGTCTGCCTCGAATAGCGGTCCCCGCTACTTACCGTCCACTGAAAAGGCCAATAACACATTGATTCCGTTGCTGCCGGTTCGGGCAGCACCGTTGAATCCCGACATCGTATAGACCATGCCGCCGGCGATGGTGGGTCCCATGCCGTCTATGCCTCCGCCAGGTTGGGCCGGGTTGCCATTCACGGTGCTGTAAGTTTGGGCCGTGGTGCTGAATTCCCAGACGATCTTTCCATTCGAGGCGTCGTACGCCCTGAACCATCCATCCAGCGTCCCGGAGAATACGATGCCAGGCATGACGGCAGGCGCGGCCGATTGCGCCCGCACGCAGGCGCCCTTGGCGAAGTCCTTGGATCGATCCCCCGCGTAGTGGCAGGGCGCAATGGGAGCAGGCGTATACCACACCACCTTGCCCGTGAAAGGATCCAGCGCAGATATGCCGGGCTTGCCCGGGGATTTGTACTCATGCGAGGGCGGCGCGCCTGCCGCGATGCCAATTTCGTCGAAAATCTCACCAATGTCGGAAACAGGCACGAAGAGGTATTTGCCGTCGGCGGCGATACCCCATTCAACCCCGCCCAGCGGCGAGCCGGCGCCTACCTGGGTTTTCCACAGGGTATGGCCGTTCACGGGGTCGATGCCATAGACGATACCGGACTTTTGAGCGGCAATAAGGACCTCTCTCGCGCCGCGCACAACCCGCACCGGCGTGGCGCCAAAGTCGAAGTCGGGGCCGGTGGGCGTGGGACAGTTGGCAACTTTCATGGGGCCGCTGCAGCCGACGATGAAATTATCCTGGGTGGTGACCTGATTTTTCCAGCGCACCTTGCCGGTTTTCATGTCCACGGCAACGATCGCATCGTCGCCATCGGTTGGCGCATCGGTATAGCTGTCGCCTGTGACGACGTACACCAAGCCTCGTCTTGCATCGACCGTCGGTGATGCCCACACCGGCGCCCCTGCCGGTCCTTGCATCTGCACGTCATTGGCATTCTTGCGGGTAGGGCCGAGCGGCTCGGTAATCATGTAAGTCTGCCACTGCTTCTGACCGGTTTTAAGGTCGAGCGCGACCAAGCTTCCGCGAAAGGTGCAGCACGAATAATTAGGTTGCATGGCGACGACTTCTTCGCCGGAGGAGAGCGGAACAAAGATCTGATCTCCCGATATCACCGGTGTCCCCGTGATATTCGAGGCCGTGTGATTTTCCAGCGATTCGCTATGCCAAATCTCCTTGCCGGTCTGGGCGTCGAACGCCCGCACCACTCGCTTACCGACACCCACGAAGGTGGCCCAGCCACTGGGTGAAATCGCCGATCGGATTACCATCGGAGTGGTGCGAGAGGAGGCATCCTCGATGGCCCAATGCACGCAACCGGACTTGGCGTCCAAGGCATAGAATTTGCCGCCGCGATTGGTGATGAACAACCAATCCCCGACCACGATGGGCTGCCCGCCGCCCGGCATGGAAAAGGCCCACTTGAGCTTCAGCCGGGGGACCGCGGTGGAGCGAATGCCAGGGGTTGGCTGAAAGCGGCTGGAATACTCATCCACCCCAAGCGCAGGCCAATCCGAAGCGCCGGCATTAATGGGGCCGTTGCTGGTACACATTTGGTCTGCACCTGCGGTTCCGAGCTGTCCAGGAGCGACGAAAAGGGCCACCGCTTCGATTTCGGGCCGCGATAGACCTTTCGCCATGGGTGCCATCACCCCGGTGGTCAAAGCGGCGACGACGTCCGCGGGGGTACGAAACGCGAGCTCGGCGCGGGTAGGGGCGCGTTCTAGGGCTGGTTCGTGACACGACTTGCAGCGGGTGGCAAAAACCGTCTCGCCATTTGCGCCTTGAGTAGTCTCTTGCGCTATTGCCAAGGGTCCAATGACCAGGAATGCCAAGCCCGCAGTAAATCCTGTGAAGACCCGCGCTTTTTGCATGGAAAACAACTCCCGAATGCGAATTTTGTTCATGAGAATCCAATCCACCGACCTGCCATGGCGACAATCAGCCAGGCCGCCATGGTCAGTGCGGTCACGCTGCGCACACCACCACCCGAGGCGCCGCGCTTGATGAGCGGGTTAAATGCCAAGTAAGTCACCGCCAATGCTATAACTAACGAAATCATTTTCACCCAGAAAGCCTGGCGCCCGTAGAGCTTCACCGGCTCAGAAACTCCCAGCAATATTCCCGTTATCAGCAGCACGATCACTGCGCCGTCCATATAGCGATGCGCGCTCTTGTAGAGCTCGGCCGGCGCCGTCTTGAGGCCAATACCCAGCACCGACAAAGAGAGAATCAGCACCGCGCCGCCGAGCAGCGCCAGCGCCAACAGATGCGTCGACTCGATCGCAGGGAACAGCCACGTCGATTCGCGGATGGTTTGACCGAGCGCGGAGGCTTCTATGTTTTGAGCAGTATGATAAAGACTCATCGCTTGACTAAAGATCCATCGGGCATCCCGTGATTTTCGCCATTACCGGCGAGTTGATGCTGTCGCAGTCGAACCAGTTATATGCGATGAGACGGCCAAAAACGATGACGCATGCCCACGCGCTCAAGGAAATCACGGCGCAGATCTTGGAGTTTCGAGGAACTCGTCCTAAGTCCCAAGTGGCCTTATCGCGCTCCACTTTGAAAGTGAACACTGCAATGTTAACGGCGGCGATCAAGATCATCAGGCACTTCAACCTAAACCAAAGGCTATGATAAGTCCGGACGGGTATCGCCAGAAACAACATCCCGCCGGTAATCATCAGCAGCCCGAACCCCGCGATAGTCCAAGGCAGCATGCGCGAGAGCATTTGCGAAACCGGAACTTTAGTGTAGGAAACGCCTAATAACCGAAGATCCACCATGGCGATGGTGCCGACAAACAACATGATGGACATAACGTGAGTCGATTCGGTAATCGCGTACATGTACAGGGATTCGTGCAGTCCGACGCTCCACGGCGTCTCCGCCAATTTGGTGACCAGTCCCTCGATCATGGTTTCCCCGCACGTGATCTAACTTTAATTGCAAAAACAGCAATCTGAAGCGATTATAAGCTTAGGATTATAAGCTTTGATTATACGGGCCCTTCGCATGCCGTCCAGTAACGCTCGGCGACGGCGGCAGAGATTACGATGCTCAGGGTGCACTGAAAAAATTAATATTCGGCTGGAGGAATCTCAATATGCATTTAAGCGCACGTATAGCAGCGAGTTTCGCTGCGGTGTTGACAGCCTCGGCCGTCGTTGGCGTTCCTGCGTGGGCACATCACGCATTTCAGGCCGAGTTCGACGGCAATGTGCCGATAATGTTGCAAGGCAAAGTCACCAAGGTGGAGTGGATCAATCCGCACACGTGGGTGCATATGGATGTCCTCACTAACGGCGTTGGGCAGGAGTGGATGGTCGAAGCCGGAACGCCCAATACGCTGTTGCGCGAGGGCCTGACGCGAGATTCGTTGAAGATAGGTGAAGAAATTATCGTCCGCGGATACCGCGCCAAGGATGCTCGCTGCCGTCCGGCATGCAAGGCTAATGGCCGCGACGTTACTTTCCTTGACGGCCACAAAGTATTCATGGGCTCGAGCGGCACAGGTGCCCCCAAAGATGGGGCAGATCCCAACGAGAAGTAGCGCCTTTAGCGCGTAAGCCGGCAAACTGATGGGGGGAAGTTTCTGAATAAAAGAATGAAGATATCGGGCCTGGCGGCTTTAATCGGCTCTGCGGCGCTGACTTTGCAATGCCTCGCAGCGCCGGCCGCGCCGCCCAAAGGGCCGGGCACCGCTGATCGGGTCGCGCTCGAACGTGTCGGGGGACACCCGAATTTCAGCGGCGTTTGGTCGGTCATGAATACCGCCAATTGGGACATTGAACCGCATCTTGCGAGGGCTGCGCTGGAATTGCGTCCAGGGCCGGTGGTGCCGGTGCCTGCGAAAGCGGTTGTCGCGCTAGGCGCCGTGGGCTCGGTGCCGGCCGGCTTGGGGGTTGTCGAGGGGGGGAAGATACCCTACACCCCGGAAGCGCTGGCCAAACGGCAGGAAAACCAGGCGCATTATTTGGAACGCGATCCGGAAGTTAAGTGCAACCTGCCGGGTGTGCCGCGCGCTAATTACATGTCTTTGCCGTTTCAAATCGTGCAGTCCGCCAAGACCATGCTGATCGCATACGAATATGACGGTGCGGTGCGCGATATTCTGTTCAACGATCCCGGTCCAGCCCCCATCGACAGCTGGATGGGCCAATCGGTCGGCAAGTGGGATGGGGACTCCTTGGTGGTGACGGTGACCGGCCAGAACGACAGCACCTGGTTCGATCGGGCGGGAAATTTTCACTCAGGCGAGATGAAAGTAGTCGAGCGCTGGACAATGATCAATGCGAATACTATTCGCTACGAAGCTGCGATTACCGATCCGGCGACATTTACCAGACCGTGGAAAATGAGCATGCTCATATATCGCCGTCTCGGCGAAGATGCTCGATTGCAGCAGTTCAAATGTGTCGAGTTCGTCGAAGAACTCATGTATGGCGACTTGCGTAAGGAGCCCGTGAAATGAATATCGAGAAGTCTACGGTCCTAATGGCCGGCGCGGTCATGTCGCTGCTGGCTGCATCTTCTGTCCTCGGGGCACCGGCTGCCGCGGCGACCGGCGCTTACAAAGTTCCGCTGAATGCCTATGGGCAGCCGGATTTGGAGGGCACTTGGACGAACGCGACTCTGACCGTGCTCGAGCGGCCCAAAGAATATGGCAACCGCAAAGTCATGACTGACGAGGAAGTCAAGAAGGTCGAGGGTGATGATGCCAAGCTCATGGCCGACGGCAACAAGCCCACCGACCCGAAATTGAAGACCACCGATTTGCCGCATGAGTGCGGCCGCGGATTCAGCGGAGCGGGCTGCGGCTACAATTCAGCCTGGATCGACCCGGGGTCGACGGTCATGCGCGTGAATGGCGAGCCCCGCTCGTCATTTATCACTGATCCGCCGGACGGTCACTTTCCTCCTACCAAGCCCGGCGTCGTCGTGCCCAACATGTACGTGCGTGCGCACTATGGCGAGAACCCCGAGAATCAGACGCTCGGAGAACGCTGTCTTACCTCATTCGGCTACAGTGCGGGCCCCGTGATGCTGCCATTGCTCTACAACAACAACTACGAGATTGCTCAGAGCAAGGACACGGTCGCCATCGTCGTTGAAATGGTCCACGACGTGCGGTTGATTCACATTGGAGCGAAGCACCGCACGGATGGTGCGCGGCCCTGGATGGGCGATTCCATTGGATGGTACGAAGGGCCCACGCTCGTCGTTGAAACGACCAATTTCCCCGAGGCCACCTCGCTGCATGGCGCATGGAAGGAATTGAAGGTGACCGAGCGTTTCACCCGTGTCGGTCCGTACCGCGTCCTTTATCAGTTTACAGTCGTGGATCCGACGGTATGGGATAGACCGTGGAGCGGGGAATACGAGTTCAGTTCGTCAAAGGGGCGGATATTTGAGTACGCCTGCCATGAGGGGAACTATGCCCTGGAAGGCATTCTCTCGGGCGCACGCGCTGACGAAGCGGCGGCGGCCGAGAAAGCCAAGGCTGCTGCGGCAAATAAGACCGCCTCGGCGACCCCGTCGCCGAGCGTGACGAAGAAGCAATAGGTTACTGCTCGAACGACGTGCCGCGTGCCTTGACAGCAGGGCCGCGGCATTTTTTTGACGCTAACGGCGCCCGATGACAATGGGATGTGAGCTGGACAGCCCGCCGTCCACCGCAATGGCTTGGCCGTTGACATAGGAAGCGGCGTCGGACGCTAAAAACAGTGCAGTCTGCGCGATTTCTCGAGGGACGCCGAATCGCTGCAACGGATTGAGCTGTCCGATTTTGTTTTCAGTGCCGCGCTCTCGCGCGCGCTCGAATATCGGTCGAGTCATGCCGCTTTCGATGAGGCCCGGACACACGGCGTTGATGCGCACGCCGGTCCCTGTCAGCTGATATGCCAGCGTTTGCACCATGCTGATGACGCCGGCCTTGCTGGCGCTGTAAGGAATGCCACCGGCACCGGAGCGCAATCCGGCAACGGAAGCGGTACAGATGATGGAACCGCGCTTCTGCGTGACCATATGCATCGCTGCATACTTGGCGAGAAGAAAAGTGCCGATCAAATTGATATTCAACACTTCCCGCCAGCGCTCGGCTGTCTCCTCGAAGAAAGGTACCAGACCGCCGCTGATCCCGGCGTTTGCATAGCACACATCGAGGCCGCCGAATTCGTGGAGCGCGGTGGCTACCGCGCCGGCAACATCCTGTTCCGCCGAAGAATCTCCGACCACGGCGATAGCTTGGCCTCCGGCCGAGCGGATCTCGGCCGCGGTGGCTTGCACTTCCACCGCTCTGTCCAGTGCCAGAACCGCAGCACCTTCTGCGGCGAACAGCATCGCGCTCGCCCGTCCTATGCCGCTTGCCGCTCCCGTGATGAGGGCTGTCTTGCCTTTCAATATGTCCATACTCAGCAGTATCGCCGTATGTTGCGAGATTTGCGACCGCTGCGTGGCGCAACGGGCGTGTTTCAAGGAGCAGTCGATGGGCCTATACTTCAGCGCGCCTTTTTAAAACGATTTTTCTCTTGAGGGTACCCAGATGACCGACGACTCAACCAAGATATCCCGCCGAGAATTTTCGGCTCTATCGCTCGCTGCCGGCCTTACTGCTGCGACAGGCGCGTCCGCTGCAATGGCCGAGGACATGGTGGACACGGACGTCGTGGTGGCGACTGCCAGCGGAAACTGCGAGGCAGCATTGATTCATCCGAAGGGTAAGGGTCAGTGGCCCGGTGCGATATTGTTCGTGGACATTTTCGGCCTCAGACCGACGATGCGCGACATGGCAAAGCGTCTCGCGGCCAACGGCTATGCCGTGCTCGTGCCGAATCCCTACTATCGCACCACTAAAGCCCCTGGCCTGCCGAGTAATCTGAGTTTCACCAGCCCTGAGGATCGCGCCAAAATCGCCAAGGTGCGGGATCCCTTGACCGATGAAGCCGTGATGTCGGACACGACGGCCTACATAAAATTTCTCGACGCCCAAGCAATGGTCAACAAGAAGGCCAAGGTCGGCGTCTTTGGGTACTGCATGGGCGGCCCCATGACCATGCAAGCAGCCGCGGCGAATCCGACTCGAGTCGGTGCCGGTGCCTCATTCCACGGTGGTGGTCTGGTCACCGATAAGCCGGACAGCCCGCACCTGAAGGTGCCGCAGATGAAAGCGCAATACTATTTTGCGATTGCAGAGAATGATGATCAGCGGCAGCCGGATGCGAAGGTAAAGCTTGCGGAAGCCTTCAAGGGGGCGAATTTGACGCAGAAGCAAGAGGTGTATGCCGGGTGCATGCACGGATGGTGCGTCAAGGACATGCCGATGGGCCCCGATGGCAAGCCCATCTACAACGAGGCGGGGGCCGAGCGCGCCTGGAATGATCTGGTTCTACTTTTCAAGCACGCCGTCGTTTAACAATTGCGCGGCGGCCTGAGGCGTTCGCGAACCCGCGTACGCATGGGCCGCCGCTGTTCAAGCGTCAATCCGCTTCGTCTGGCCGCCGATGGGAATCCAGTTGTTCCTTTCAGCCTTTGCTTTGGCTTCTCAAACCTCACTCTGCGCTGTTACATTAGTCGGCCAAAAATGACGGAACTAAGTTCTGCAGAGTGGAATTACTAATGAGCACGAATAAGGCCGGCTACGAGATTAAGGACGGCATCGCCGTCATCCAATTTGATAATCCCCCGGTGAACAGCCTAGGACTGGAACTCCGGCAGGCAATCGTCGATGGCATCGAACGCGCAAATGCCGATCCGTCCGTCCTAGCCATTGTGTTGATCGGCGCCGGCGCCGGATTTTCCGGCGGAGCGGACATTCGCGAATTCGGTACGCCCAAGGCTTCGACCCAGCCGCACTTGGTGACGGTGATCAGCGCCGTCGAGGCGAGCGTGAAGCCGGTGATCGCCGCAATCAGCGGCGTCTGCATGGGGGGCGGGCTGGAACTCGCTCTGGGATGTCATTACCGCATCGCCGCGGCGGGCGCGAAGATCGCGCTGCCCGAGGTCAAATTGGGTCTGCTGCCAGGCGCAGGCGGCACGCAGCGCTTACCTCGGCTCATCGGTGCCGAGGCCGCACTGAACATGATCGTATCCGGCGCCACGGTGCCGGCCGAAAAGCTTCGCGGTACGCCGTTGTTTGATGCCTTCGCTGAAGGGGATTTGCTGGACAGCGCTACGGTCTTAGCGCGCCGAGTTATCGCTGAAAAACTTGGGGCCAGGCGTGTGCGCGATTTGAAAGTCAACATGCCGAATCACGAAGCCTTTTTTCAGTTCGCGCGCAATAGCGCCAAAGCTATGGCCGGGCGGTATCCGGCGCCGGTCGCTTGCGTGGAAGCGGTCGCGGCGGCGTTTGACAGACCCTTCGATGCGGGCATCAAACGTGAGCGAGAGCTTTTCACCACATTGATGTTGTCGCCTGAGTCCGCGGCGCTGCGACACGTATTCCAGGCCGAGCGCGCAGCCTCGCACATCCTCGACGTGCCGAACGACACGCCGACGCGTCCCGTCCGCCAAGTCGGCATCATCGGTGCGGGCACCATGGGCGGCGGCATCGGCATGAGCTTTATTAATGCGGGGATTCCCGTGGTGCTTCTGGAAATGAGCCAGGAAGCGCTCGATAAGGGACTCGCCACCATCCGCCGCAATTACGGCGGGGCGCTAAAAAAGGGTACCTTGACAGAGGCCGCCCTTGAACAGCGCCTGGCCCTTATCACCCCGACACTCGACTACGCGCGCTTCAAAGACGTCGATTTGGTAATCGAAGCGGTGTTTGAGAGCATGGAAGTCAAGAAGCAGGTTTTCGAAAAGTTGGACCAAGTGGTGCGGCAAGGCGCCATTCTCGCCTCCAACACATCCGCTCTGAATCTGGATGAGATTGCGAGCTTCACCAAACGTCCGGAAAGCGTTATTGGCTTGCATTTTTTCAGTCCCGCAAATGTGATGCGGCTGCTCGAAATCGTGCGCGGGGCGAAGACGGCAAAAGACGTGCTCGCAACCGCCATGCAACTGGCAAAAAAGATTGGCAAGGTCGCCGTGATTTCCAGGGTCTGCGAGGGCTTTATCGGCAACCGCATGGTGGCCCGATATGGTGCAGCTGCCCATGATCTGATCATGGCGGGTGCATTACCTGACCAAGTAGACAAGGCGCTTGAAGACTTTGGGATGGCGATGGGGCCGTTTCGCATGAGCGATTTGGCCGGCTTGGATATCGGTTCGGCGGCTCGTAAACGCCGCGCTGCGGAATTCCCTCATCAAGACTGGTCAAACGTTGCGGACGATTTGTGCCAGGCCGGCCGCTTAGGCCAAAAAACCGGCGCCGGTTTCTATCGCTATGAAGCCGGTTCGCGCACTGCCACTTCCGATCCGGCGGTTACCGCCATCATCGAAAAATACCGCAAGCAAAAAGGCATCACGGCGCGCAAGATCTCGAATGATGAGATCGTGCAGCGCTGCATTTATGCGCTGATCAACGAAGGCGCGCGGATAGTTGAGGATAAGATCGCCCAGCGTAGTTCGGACATCGATGTCGTTTATCTCAATGGCTACGGTTTTCCCGCCTGGCGCGGAGGTCCCATGTTCTATGCCGATCAGGTGGGATTGAGCGAAGTTGCCCGGGCGTTGCGCCACATTGCGGCGCAATCGCAGGCCGAGAAGTCATTCTGGACACCGGCGCCGCTGCTTGCGCGCCTTGCCCAGGAGGGCAATCATTTAAGCGAATATAAAGGATCAGAAAAGTGACAGAAGCCGTCATCGTATCCACTGCGCGCACCGGGCTCGGCAAGAGCTGGAAAGGCGCTTTCAACATGACTTATGGTGCCACGTTAGGCGCACACTCCGTTCAGCATGCGGTGGCACGCGCGGGCATCGATCCAGCCGAAGTCGAGGATGTGATCATGGGATCGACCTTCGGCGAAGGTACCACCGGCGGCAACATCGCCCGCCAAATCGCACTGCGTGCCGGTCTGCCGATCACCACGGCGGGCTTGAGCATCAATCGTTTTTGCAGCTCGGGCTTGCAATCGATCGCGCTGGCGGCGCAGCGAGTCATGACCGAGGGGGCCGAGGTCATTGTTGCCGGTGGTTTGGAAAGTATTTCCTGCGTGCAAAATGAAGTCAACACGCACATGCGCCGCGATCCCTGGATCGATGAGCACAAGCCGACGTTGTTTTGGAGCATGTTGGAGACTGCGGAGACCGTAGCCAAGCGCTACAACATTTCCAAAGAGGCGCAGGACGAGTACGGGGTTCGCAGCCAGCAGCGGGCGGCGGCCGGCCAGGCGGCCGGAAAGTTCAAGGACGAGATCGCACCGATGACCACCACCATGGGCGTGATCGATAAAAATACCGGTGCCATCTCGACTCGTGAAGTCACCATTTCCAGCGATGAGGGCATTCGCCCCGACACCACGCTGGAAGGCGTCTCGAAGATCCGCTCGGCGATTCCAGGCGGCGTGATCACCGCCGGCAACGCCAGTCAATTCTCTGACGGCAGCAGCGCCTGCGTGGTAATGGATGCCAAGCTCGCGGAGCGGCGCGGACTTAAACCGCTGGGCATTTTTCGCGGCTTCGCGGTAGCGGGTTGCGAACCGGACGAAATGGGCATCGGTCCGATCTATGCGGTGCCGCGGTTGCTGAAACGCGCCGGCGTCAAGGTCAGCGACATCGATCTTTGGGAGCTCAACGAGGCCTTTGCCTGCCAAGTGATCTACTGCCGCGACAAGCTCGGCATTCCTGACGATCGCTTGAACGTCAACGGCGGTGCGATTGCGGTGGGTCATCCCTACGGGGTGAGCGGCGCGCGGCTCACCGGGCATGCCTTGATCGAAGGCAAGCGCCGCGGTGCCAAGCTGGTGGTGGTCACGATGTGCATCGGCGGCGGCCAAGGGGCGGCGGGCTTGTTCGAGGTTGCTTAAATGGGATTGCGCGACTTGTTCGAACTGGGCGGGAAGGTGGCGCTGGTCACCGGCGGCTCGCGCGGCTTAGGTTTGCAAATCGCCAAGGGCTTGGGCGAAATGGGAGCCAAGATTGCCATCAGCGCCCGAAAGCCGGCGGAGCTCGAGGAAGCCAAGGCTGACCTAAAAAAACACGGCATCGATGCGTTGACCGTGACCCACGACTTGTCGAAGCTGGATCAAGTGCCGGCCCTGGTCGATGCGGTAGTCCAGCAATTCGGTGCAATCAACATCCTGGTCAACAACGCCGGCGCCAGCTGGGGTGCGAAAGCGGAGGATCATCCGCTGGAGGCGTGGAACAAGGTCATGACGCTGAATGCATCCAGTGTATTCGCCTTGAGCCAAGCGGTTGCCAAACGCTGCTTCATTCCGCAGCGCTCGGGCAACATCATCGTGATCGCATCGACCGCGGCGCTGCGCGCGGGGATGCAAATGAAGGCCGTCGCCTACTATGCCTCGAAAGCGGCGGCGCTGCACCTGACTCGTGCGCTCGCCGGAGAATGGGGCCAGTACAACATTCGCGTCAATGCCATCTGCCCCGGCTTTTTTCCTTCAAAAATGGCCAGCGGCATGTTGGACACCGTGATGACCGATGTCATCGCGAGAACACCACTCGGCCGTATCGGCGGCGACACGGATCTTCAGGGTGCCGCGGTGTATCTCGCCTCGGATGCCTCACGGCATGTCACGGGGCAGTACATCGCAGTGGATGGCGGCGCCTCGAGTACATGAGCTTGGACATTCCAGCGGCGGGTTTGAGGCAGGTCCCGGCGCAGCACACCTTCGATACCGCGCGGCTGACAGCGTGGATGCAAACGAATATTGAGGGCTTCGCCGGCCCCCTCGAGGTGCAGCAGTTTGCCGGAGGTCAGTCCAACCCGACGTACCTGGTTCGATCGCAAGCAGGGCCCTATGTGTTGAGGCGCAAGCCGCCGGGAAAATTGTTGCCCTCCGCGCATGCCGTGGATCGCGAATTTCGCGTGCTCGCCGCGCTTGAAAAAACATCAGTGCCGGTAGCGCATGTGCATGCCCTGTGCGAGGACTCCAGTGTTATCGGCAGCGCGTTCTACGTGATGGACTATGTCGAGGGCCGTATTTTTTGGGATGCCCTGCTGCCCGAAGTCGCAGCCGAAGACCGGCGCAACATCTATCGCGAGATGGTTCGGGTCTTGGCCGCATTGCATTCGGTTGACTACACTGCCCTAGGCTTAAGCGACTACGGCAAGCCAGGTCACTATGTCGAGCGGCAGGTCGCTCGCTGGACGCAGCAATACCGCGCATCGGAAACCGAAAAAATAGAAGCGGTGGAACGTCTGATCGAATGGCTGCCGCGGCACATCCCAGACGACGAGCAAACCGCCATTGTGCATGGCGACTTTCGCCTCGATAACACCATTTTTCACCCCACCGAGCCGCGAATCTTGGCGGTGCTCGATTGGGAACTCTCCACGCTCGGCCACCCTCTGGTCGATCTCGCCTATTACTGCATGCGCTATCACCTGCCGGCGTTGGAATTTCGCGGTGTGGGAGGAATCGATCCCGAAGCCCACAAGATTCCCACGGAGGCTGAATGTGTCGCCGAATACTGCAGGTTACGCGGCATCGCGTCGGTGCCGCCGAAGGACTGGGCCTATTACTCGGCATTCTGCATGTTTCGACTGGCCGGTATTCTGCAAGGTGTGCTGGCGCGGGCGCTTCAGGGTAACGCGTCGAGCGCAACGGCGCTGCAAGCGGGCCGCCGAGCTCGGCCTTTGGCCGAGTTGGGCTGGAAACTCGTCCAGCAATCATTCGACGTTTGAATAATCTCAAAGGATTCCCATGGACTTCTCTCACAGTGACAAAGTCCGCGACCTGCAACAGCAGGTCACGGCGTTTATGGATCAATATGTTTATCCGGCCGAGCCGATTTTCCACCGGCAGCTCGAGGAGAATCGCCGCGCCGGTAATCCGTGGCAACAGACCAAGATCATGGAGGAACTTAAAGCGCAGGCCAAGGCGCAGAATCTGTGGAATTTATTCCTGCCGCACTCCGAACATGGCGCAGGCCTGACCAATCTTGAATACGCGCCATTGTGCGAAATCATGGGCCGCTCGCACCTTGCGCCGGAGGCATTTAATTGTTCCGCACCCGATACGGGCAATATGGAAGTACTGGCGCGTTACGCCACCAAGCCGCAGCAGCAGCGTTGGCTCGAGCCGCTGCTCGAGGGCAAGATCCGGTCCGCGTTTGCGATGACGGAGCCCAGTGTCGCCTCGAGCGATGCGACGAACATTCAAGCGTCCATTGTGCGCGACGGCGACAGTTATGTGATTAACGGCCGCAAATGGTGGACTTCGGGGGCCGGCGATCCGCGTTGCGAGATTTTGATTTTCATGGGCAAGACCAACCCCGAGGCAGGGCGCCACAGCCAGCAGTCGATGATCCTGGTGCCGATGAAGACTCCGGGGGTAAAGGTGCTGCGCACACTCACGGTCTTCGGCTATGACCATGCGCCGCATGGGCACGCCGAGGTCGACTTTGAGAACGTGCGCGTGCCGGCAGACAACTTGCTGCTCGGCGAGGGGCGCGGCTTTGAAATCGCACAAGGGCGTCTCGGACCCGGCCGGATCCACCACTGCATGCGCACCATCGGCGTTGCGGAACGCGCGCTCGAATTGATGTGTAAGCGCGCGCAGACGCGAGTCGCATTCGGCAAACGGCTCTCTGAGCAAGGCGTTACGCTCGAGCGCATTGCGGAGGCGCGCATTATGATCGATCAGACTCGCTGGCTGGTGCTGAATGCCGCTTACATGATGGACACCGTTGGCAACCGCGCAGCCAAGGCGGAAATTGCGATGATCAAAGTCGCGGCACCCACCATGACCCTTAAAGTGCTCGATTGGGCCATACAGATGCACGGCGGCGGCGGCGTGAGTGATGATTTCCCGCTGGCGGCGTTGTGGGCGGGTGCACGCACTCTGCGGTTGGCGGACGGCCCGGATGAAGTGCATCGCGAACAAGTCGCCAAGCTGGAGCTGTCCCGCTATCGTCCGCAGGCCTGAAAGCCATGCCAAATGCGCATTTTAAAGTTTGGCCGAGCCACGCGGCGCATAACTTGATCGCGCCTGCCACGAATCTGTTCTACAACGCGGAAGTTTCGGCGCGGCGATATCCAGACAAGCCTTTTCTCGTCTACTACGACACGAAGGTGAGTTTCGCCGCATTTCACGACGAAGCGACGCGCGTGGCGGGCTACCTTGAGCAGCGATGCGGAGTCCGCAAAGGCGATCGGGTGCTGCTGCTCATGCAGAACAGCCCCCAATTCATGATCGGCTACTACGGGATCTTGCGGGCCAACGCGATTGTGGTGCCGCTCAACCCGATGAATCTGACCCAGGAAATTTTGCGCTTCGCCAAGGATGCGGGTGCGAGCACCATGCTGGTTTCACAGGAGCTGTACTCGCGCGTCGAATCCTTGCTCAACAGCAAAGATCTGGCGCATGTGATCGTCGCTGCGTACTCGGATTATCTCAAGGAAGCAACGACATTGGCGGTCCCAGATTTCATCAGCGCGCCGCGCATCGAGCACAAGGCGCCCGGCTTGTCTCTCTGGAAGGACGTGCTTGCCGGCAATTTTCAGCCGGGCCCGCTGACTGCGGGACCCGATGATCTTTGCGTGATGCCGTACACCTCCGGCACGACCGGACAGCCGAAGGGTTGTATGCACACGCACCGCACCGTGATGCATACCACCGTGGCCGGCATGCAGTGGTTTGCTCTTCAACCCGAAATGACCTTGCTGGCGGTGGCACCGATGTTTCACGTAACCGGCATGCAGGGCGGAATGAATGGGCCGCTTTTCATCGGCAACACCTTGGTGCTCTTGCCGCGCTGGGACCGTGAAGCAGCCGCGCAGTGCGTCGAGCGTTACAAGGTGGCGAGCTGGACGGCTATACCCACGATGATTCAGGATTTTTTTCTCAATCCCAACATCGAGAAGTACGATCTTGCCTCGATTCGCCGCTTGAGCGGGGGAGGCGCTGCGATGCCCGCCGCGGTGGCGCAGCGTCTGGCGAATGTGGGCATCACTTACGTCGAGGGCTACGGATTGACCGAGACCATCGCCGCCACGCACATCAATCCGCCCGAGAACGCTAAACAGCAGTGCCTGGGCATTCCAATATTTGATGTCGACTCCCGCATCATTGACCCGACTACGTTGCGCGAGTTGCCGCCGGGCGAGGTGGGCGAGATCGTCATGCATGGGCCTCAAGTGTTCTTGGGATATTGGAATAAGCCGGACGATACGGCGCAGGTGTTCATCGAAATCGAGGGCAAGCGGTTTTTCCGCAGCGGCGATCTTGGCAGAATGGATGAAGACGGCTATTTCTTCATCGTCGATCGCTTGAAGCGCATGATCAATGCAGCCGGCTACAAGGTATGGCCGACTGAAATCGAGTCGCTCATGTACCGTCACCCCGCAATCCAGGAAGCGTGTGTAATCGGCACCAAGGATGCGCATCGCGGCGAGACCGTCAAAGCCTTCATCGTGCCGCGCGCCGAGTGGCGCGGCAAGATCGAGGCCCAGGCCATCATGGATTGGTGCCGAGAGCAAATGGCGGCGTACAAAGTGCCGCGCTTCATCGAGTTTGTCGATGCGCTTCCCAAGTCGGGTTCGGGCAAGATCATGTGGCGAGAACTGCAAGAACGCGAGAACGCGAAATCAGCTTCGATCACGGCGGTACAAACATGAAAGCATTGATGAGCCACCGGGCCGGCGGCCCTGAGACTTTGGTGCTCGAGGAAGTAGCGGATCCTGATCCCGGTCCCGGTGAAGTGCGCATCAGCGTTCGCGCTGTGGGCGTTAATTTCCCGGATCTTCTGATCATCCAGGACCTGTACCAAATCAAGCCGTCGCGGCCATTTGCTCCCGGGGGCGAACTTGCGGGCATCATCGATACGCTAGGGGAGGGGGTGACGACGCTGCGCAGCGGCGATCGTGTATTGGTCAGCCCCGTGCGCGGCGCCATGGCCGAGAAGGCGGTTGCGCAAGCGGGCAATTGCTGGAAAATTCCCGACAGCATGCCCTTCGAGGAGGCAGCCGCCCTGCTCATGACCTACGGCACCTCGCAACACGCCCTGAAGGACCGTGCGCAGCTGCGCGAATGCGAAACGCTGCTGGTGCTCGGTGCGGGCGGCGGCGTCGGGCTGGCTGCCGTCGAGCTCGGCAAGGCTATGGGCGCGCGCGTCATCGCCGCGGCCTCGAGCGCCGACAAACTAGCCTTGGCACGCGAACACGGCGCCGATAATGGCGTTCAGTACCCAACAGGAGCGTTGGACAAGAGCGCCGCGAAGGTCTTGACGGACAGCTTCAAGGCGGCTTGCGGTGCGCGCGGCGCGGACGTCATCTACGACGCCATCGGCGGCGACTACAGCGAAGCTGCGCTGCGCGCGATCGCCTGGCAGGGTCGGCACCTGGTCGTCGGATTTCCGGCCGGCATTCCGAGGCTGCCGCTCAACTTGGCGCTACTCAAGGGTGCATCGATCGTGGGCGTTTTTTGGGGCGAGTTCACCAATCGCGCTCCGGCTCTGCATGCCGCCAATGTTGCCGCGCTCATGGCGCTTTATGTCAATGGTACGATCAAGCCCGCGGTTACGGAGCGCTTTCCGTTGGCGCGGGGCGGCGAAGCCATTGCAAGACTTGGCTCGCGCGCGGCGCGCGGCAAGATCGTCGTCACCGTGGGTTGATCCTGCGCCTTAGGAGAACAACATGGACCTGAAATACAGCCCCGAAGAAGAGACATTCCGCGACGAAGCGCGCGCATTTTTCGACACCGAGCTGCCCGCCGATATCCGCAGCAAATTGCAACTAGGCAGGCGCATATCCAAGGATGACATGGTACGGTGGCAGAAGATCCTGTTCCGCAAAGGATGGGGCGCCGTCAATTGGCCCAAAGCCTTTGGCGGCACGGGCTGGAACGTCGTGCAGCAGCATATCTTTGAAGAGGAACGCGCGGATGCCTGTGCTCCGCCGCAGAATCCGTTCTCGTTGAAGATGCTGGCGCCGGTAATGCAAACGTTCGGCAATGCGGCTCAGCAAGAGTATTTCCTGCCGCGGATTCTTTCTGGTGAGCACTGGTGGTGCCAAGGCTATTCCGAGCCCGGCTCCGGTTCCGACCTTGCCTCGCTGCGAACCAGCGCCGTGCGCCAGGGCGATCACTACGTCGTCAATGGCCAGAAGACATGGAACACGCTGGGCCAGTATGCAGACTGGATCTTTTGCTTGGTGCGCACCAGTACGGATGGCCGGGCGCAACAAGGCATCTCGTTTCTATTGATTGACATGAAATCACCCGGCATCACGGTGCGGCCCATCATCATGCTCGACGGCGAACATGAGATTAATGACATCTTCTTCGATAATGTGAAGGTGCCGGTGGAAAATCTGATAGGCGAGGAAAACAAAGGCTGGACCTACGCAAAGTTCCTGCTCACGCACGAGCGCAGCGGCAACGCCGGCATCGGCAATTGCAAGCGGGCGCTGAAAAAACTCAAACAGATCGCGACCGAACAGCTCAGCAACGGCCGCCCGCTGATCGAGGAATCCCGGTTTCGCGACCGGATCGCGCAGCTTGAAATGGAATTGATGGCTTTGGAAATCACCAACCTGCGGGTGCTATCGGCGACTGCGAACGAGCAGCGAGGCTTGGGGCCCGAAGTCTCGGTGCTAAAGATAAAAGGCTCGGAGATCATCCAGCAGCTTGCGGAGCTCAAAATGCACGCGCTCGGGCATGATGCGCTGCCTTACGTGCGAGAGGCGCTCGACATGGACTGGGTTGCCGATCCGCTGCTCGGTGCGCACTACCGTTCCTATGCGCCGCCCATCACCGGGCAATATTTCAACCAGCGTAAGACGACGATTTACGCTGGATCAACCGAGATTCAAAAAAACATCATTTCGCAGATGATTCTGGGCCTCTAAGTATGGAATTCAACTACACCGAAGAACAATTGGCGCTTCAGGACACGCTGCAGCGCTTTATCGCCCGCGACTACGATTTTGACAAGCGCCGGGCATTCGCCGCATCCTCGATGGGCTACTCCTCCGAAGCCTGGGGCCAGTACGCTGAACTGGGCCTTTTGTCGCTGCCCTTCCCCGAAGAGTTCGGCGGCTTGGGCGGTAATGCCGTCGATATCATGCTGGTGATGGAGCAGTTCGGCCAGGGACTGCTGCTCGAGCCGTACTTGAGCACCGTCGTGATGTGCGGTGGACTGATTCGAGATGCGGCGACGGACTCAGTGAAACAAAAGCTGCTGCCCGACATTGCCGCCGGCCGGCTGAAAATCTCGCTCGCCGCCTACGAGGCGGCGGGTCGTTATGATCTATCCTACGTCGGCTGCACGGCACGGCAAGTCGGCGCAAGTTGGCATCTATCGGGCCGCAAGACTGTGGTCCTCGATGGCGGCTCTGCCGATTATTTCCTGGTATCGGCTCGCAGCCGGGGCAATATGGGCGATCGCGACGGAGTCTCGCTGTTCCTCGTGGCCCGCGATGCGCCAGGTCTCACGTTGGCCGCCTATCCAACGCAGTCCGGGGCGCGGGCCGCCGACTTGCTGTTGGAGGATGTCAGTGTGGGCGCCGACGCTTTGCTGGGTGCAGCTTTCCATGCGCTGCCGATTATCGAGCGCGCCGTGGATCGGGGGATTGCAGCGCTGTGCGCCGAAGCCGTCGGCATCATCAACGCGCTGAACGAAACGACATTGAATTATTTGAAGACCCGCAAGCAATTCGGCGTGGCCATCGGCACATTCCAGGCGCTGAAGCACAAAATGGCCGATATGCTCATCGCCGCGGAACAGTCGCGCTCGATGGCCATTATCGCAGCTGTTCATGCGGATTCGCAGGACGAATCCGCACGGCGTCGGGCGGTTTCGGCGGCCAAGGCGTACATAGGACAGGCGGGACGGCTGGTGGGCCAGAATGCGGTGCAAATGCATGGCGGCATGGGAGTGGTGGATGAGCACATCGTCAGTCATTATTTTAAACGCCTGACGATGATCGATTTAAGCTTCGGCGATGAGGACTATCACCTCGCGAAATTCAGCCAAACCTTGCTGCCCGCCGCGTAAATGCTATAGGTTTACGCGGATTGCAGGGCAAGCTCTTGCTTGCGCACATCCTTTTCCATAGTACGCGAGGCCGCAAACAACACCACCGCCGCGGCCAGTGCCAATATCGGAATGACGTACATCGCGTTATGCAATCCAATGGCCTTAAAAGCCTCGGTCATGCCCGTGGCGCCCGCATCCGTCATCGCTTTTCGTGCAAAGTGATCACTCAAGAAGCCCGTCCCGACCGGCCCCATGCTCGCCCCGAGGATGTACATGAAGCAAAAATACAAGGCGACCGCAGTGCCGCGCAGCCTGGGTTCGATGACGTCCTGAATGGCGGTGTACACGGTGGCGTAGTACACGAACATCGTCATGGTGCCGATGGTCATGAAGATGATGTACGCCGTGATGGAGCCTTTGGGTTGATTGATCGCCAGGAAAATACAGGGTGCGGCAATGGCCATGGCAGTTGAGGAGAGCACCAATCGTCCATTGCGTTGTTTGGCGCTCATTTTGTCAGCCAGCCATCCGCCTACAAGCAGGCCAATGGCGCCGACCGCACCGACCGAAATGGAGGACACGTAGCTGGCATTGAGCAGACTCATTTCATGGAAACGTTGCAAGAAAGGCGTGTTGAATGAGTTGATCGCATACATATTGAAGTTGTGAAAAATGCCCGACATGATGATCCACCACATCGTCGGCAAGCCCAGAACGGCGGCGAAAGGGGATTTCACTGCATTGGCTGCAGTGGTGACAATCCGTCCTGAATCCAGCGCGCCCCGAACGGGCTCGGGAATTCGCAGCGCCAGCAGCGCTAAAATTAATCCGGGGACGCAGGCAAACCAGAAAGCCGCGCGCCAGCCATATCGTGTCGCGATTGCCCCGGCGCTGATGTAAGCCAGGAAAATGCCCATGGGCAGTCCCAGCATGAATACGCCCATGGCCTTGGCCCGCTGATTGGGCGGGAATAAATCACCAATCAGAGACTGTCCTGCCGGAGCACAAGTCGCTTCGCCCACTCCGACTCCGAGGCGGGCGATGAAAATCTGTGCATAATTCTGCGCAAATCCCGTTGCCGCCGTGAGCAAGCTCCAAAAAGCCGTGCCTATGGCAATGAGCCGATTGCGATACCACCGATCGCTTAGTGCGCCCAGCGGCAGACCAACGAAGGCGTAGATGATCGTAAAGATCGTGCCCAAGAATCCGAGCGCGGTATCGCTCAAGTGAAATTCATGCCGGATCGGTTCGCCGAGCGCTCCGAGCAACTGACGATCGAAAAAATTCAGCAAATTGATGGCGAACAGGAGGAACAGCGCAAACTTTGCCCCGGTAGCGGCGTTGGCCACGCTTGCGGTTGTTGGGACGATGGGTGCGCCACCCTCGAGTGATTGCGGGCCAACAGACATGATTGGATTCTCCCCGAAAAAGACTCCCTAGCCTTGGGGTAGTGTGCCGCACATCGGCGCCGCACGCTTACATATCAGCGCCGCCAGGCGGCGGCAGCTTTAAAAAAAACGGCGGGCTTCAGGCCCGCCGTTATCGTTCGATGCAAATATGCAGGCTTAACTTATTTGAATTTTACCCTGGCCGTGAGACCGAAGGTGCGCGGAGCGCCCAAGTACGAGCTGATGGTGTTGTATTGGAATGGCGAGGTAAAGGCCACGGCGTAATAATACCGATCCGCAAGGTTTGCACCCCATGCCTCGATCGCCCAGGTCTCATCCAGCGCGCCGAGCCCGATGCGCGCGTTGAGCAAGCCAAAGCCGCTCTGTATTTTTCGCGGATCCAAATCCGAACCCGTGGCGTATGAGGAGTTATATTTGTCCTCGACACTGGTGCGAACCCCCAGCGTGCTGGATACGGGCAACAGATATGCCGCCGACAGCGCTGCGGACCACAGCGGCGCGAACGACAGGCGATTATTTTCCCGACGCAGGCACTGCGTGTTTCCGGGACCCCCACAGAAGGTGGGTAAGGCGGTACCGAAATTATCGATATTGGTCAGATCCTGCGTCACGCCGCCCGCGAGCGTCAGCCCGTGGATTGGTGTGGCCCACGCGAAATCGATATCCACGCCTTTGGACACCACTTTCTCCAGTGAGGTGACCACGAACTGCACGCCCGTAAACGTGTTGAGCTGGAAGTCTTTATATTTCTGATAGAAGACCGCGGCGTTGAGGCGCAGCGTATTGTTCAACAGCGTGGTCTTCATGCCCACTTCACCGGATTCGACTGTTTCACGCGGGAAGTGGGTGGCGAGATTGGGGGTTAGACCAGCGCGATCGATGGGTGATGGCGAAGCCGGATTCCTTGGGAACGTGGTCCTAGCCAGATTGTAGCCACCTGCCTTGTAGCCGTTGGCGAGCGACGCGTAGACCATGGCCTGCTCGTTGAAGCGATAGGACAGCTTGACCGTGCCCGACAGGTTGTTTTCGGTATTGGATTGGTCAAACCCTTTTCCAGAAAAGAAGGGATTGAGCCCGGTAAAACATCCGTAACCAATCAAGAATGCCCTTGCACTAGCTCCGAGAGCTCCGATTCCAGGAGAGCCGAGAAGCGCGCTGCAACCCGGGCCGCCACCGATGCTGTTGTAACTTGCAGTCGCGGTTTTCTTTTCCTCGGTGCCTCTCAAGCCGACTGTGAGGTCCAGTCCCTGGGTGATATTCCAGGTTTCGTTGGTGAACAGCGCATAGCTTCGGGCCGTCTGCTGATAGATGTCATTGTAGCCGGTGCCGGCAAACGTCGCGCCCGGTGGATTTTTGGTCAGCTGCGATACCAAAAAAGGATTGAAGGGCCCGCCTACCGAGGCGGATGCGACTGCGCTGATATAGCCTTCAAATTGGTTGCCAAGTGCGCCGAGCGTCCGGCTGGTCAGAATTTCATTGCTGAAGAAACCGCCGACCAACCAATTCAGCGGTCCTTGCTTCCCAGCTAAGCGCAGCTCCTCGCTGAATTGCTTGAAATCGTTCGAGTTGGCTTTGCCATTGGCGGGGAACGACAACAGATCGATACCGGTGTAGTCGACATCGTTGCCGCCAGCGACTGTATTGTCGCGCCAAGCAGTGATGGAAGTGAGGTTCCCCAGGCCCAAATTCCAGTTAAGTTCGCCTGATATGCCCATGTCGCGCACATTTTGAGCGATAGGCTGATTGGCATACGCCATGTAGCTGTTGGGCAGCCGTGTCACGCCGGGCTGGCCGACCAGGGGAGAATCCCCCAGGGCGCCGATTTTGCCGCCCACCAGCGGTGTGGAGGCAAATACGTTCACCAATTTCTGGAATGGGCCTGGGTACTGCACCACAGCGCTGCAGCAGGATTCATTGCGCTTGGCATAATCGGCAATCAGCAAGAAGTCCACATCATCGCTGGGAGTAATCCGCAGCTGACCGCGGGCGTTGTATCCCTTGCGGTCGTTTGTATTGTTTTGCGTGCTCGGGCCCACGCCATCCCCCACTTGCAGAAAGCCGCTATTTTGCTCGTAGCCGACGTAGAGGCGGCCCGCCATGATGTCGCTTAAGGGTCCGGTGACGGAGGTACGGACCTCTCTATCGTTGAAGTTGCCACCGGTGATTTCTGCCGTTGCGCCAAATGTATTGGAAGGTCTTTTGGTGGTGATATTGATGACGCCGGCATCATTGTTCTTGCCGAACAGTTCGCCCTGCGGACCGTACAGCACTTCGATCTGTTCGATTTCTCCAAGGTCCCCGAAGGCCACGCCATTGCGCGGGCGATAAACGCCATCGATGTTGACGCCAACAGAGGATTCCAATCCAGGATTGTCGCCAACCGTGCCGATGCCGCGAATACGGGCGGTGGTGATAGATTCGTTTCCTTGGGAGGTGACCGTCAGTCCGGGAGTTAGGATGGCTAAGCTTCTAATGTCTATGATGTGCGCATCCTGGATCTGCTGGGCGTTCACCGCGATGACGGAAATTGGCACGTCTTGCAAGTTTTCCGATCGCTTCTGCGCGGTAACGATGATCTCTTCCAAGGCCGGTCCCGTTGAAGCGTCCGCCGCCCATGCCTGCGCGCCTGCGATGGCCGCAGAAATGGCCAGGACGAGCGACACCGCTCGTGAGAACACAGTGTGATTTGTCATACAGTCATGCACCTAGTTGTTTTGCGAAAATTTTGCGCAATCCAATTGCGCCCCCACGCTCGCCGCTGCGTATCTTGAGCTTTCGTAAAGCGTGGCGCAAGCACCACGCTCGACGCGCTAATTGGTTGATAAACTGCCTCACGTGCTTGATTTATCGACAGGAACACTGCGTATGATCGTTGTGTAAAAGACACAGTCATGACAACGCAGTCAAGTGGCAGCCTCCTGACGTGGGCTCCCCGGGGGGTATTCGCCACCCTCGCTCCCTTGATAGAATGTGACATCCCCGTCGAGCACCACATGAGCGCACTCAACTCATTTCATCCCGCCGTCGCCGCTTGGTTTTCGCGGACTTTCGATGCGCCCACCGATGCGCAACTGTGCGCGTGGCCGGCGCTTAAAGAGGGCCGCCACGTCTTGGTAGCGGCTCCCACGGGTTCGGGAAAAACCTTTGCCGCCTTCCTTGCCGCCATCGATCAACTCGTCAAGGAAGGCTTACAAGCGCCGCTGCGCGATGAAACCCGCGTCCTATATGTGTCCCCCTTAAAGGCTCTATCGAATGACATTCAGCGGAACCTTGAGGCCCCTCTGAAAGGAATTCGCGAGGAACTCGCGGCCTTGGGGCTGCCCGATATCGAGATTCGCGCGGTCGTGCGCACGGGCGATACGACGCAATCGGAGCGTGCCGGTATGCGGCGCCGTGCTCCGCATATCGTCGTCACCACACCAGAGTCGCTGTATATCCTGCTGGGATCGCAATCCGGCCGCGATATGCTCTCAACCTGCCGCACCGTCATTGTGGATGAAATCCACGCGATCGCCGGCAACAAGCGCGGCGCGCATCTGGCGCTGTCTCTTGAACGGCTGCAGGCTTTGACCGGCGCGGCATTGATCCGTGTTGGACTGTCGGCAACCCAAAAGCCCATCGAAGAAGTTGCCAGGTTTTTAACCGGTGTCCATGAGACGCCCTGCAGCATTGTCAACAGCGGGCATCTTCGCCGCCGCGATTTAAGGCTGGAGGTACCGCCGGCGCCGCTCGAAGCGGTGATGTCGGGCGAGGTCTGGGCTCAGGTTTATGATCGCTTGGCGGCGTTGGTTCAGGAACATCGTACCACCCTGGTATTCGTCAACACGCGCAGGATGGTCGAGCGGTTGGCGCGGCATTTGTCCGAGCGGCTGGGCGAGGAGAACGTCGCCGCTCATCACGGCAGCCTTTCCAAAGAACGTCGGTTGCATGCGGAACAGCGCCTGAAACGCGGCGACCTGAAAGTGCTGGTGGCTACGGCTTCCTTGGAATTGGGCATCGACATCGGCGATGTTGATCTGGTGTGCCAGATCGGTTCAACCCGATCCATCAACTCTTTCTTGCAGCGCGTGGGGCGAGCGGGACATTCCGTGGGCGGAACCTCCAAAGGAAGACTGTTCCCGCTGTCGCGCGACGAATTGGTCGAGTGCGCGGCGCTGCTGGAGGCGGTGCGCCGCGGTGAGCTTGACCAGTTGAAGGTTCCGGAGAATTCCCTCGACGTACTGGCGCAGCAGATCACAGCCGAGGTATCGGCGCGCGAATGGTCCGAAGACGAACTGTATTCGTTGATGCGCGGAGCCTATCCCTATCGCAATTTGAGGCGCGAGGAATTCGACGAATGCGTAACCATGCTGGCCGAAGGCTTCAGCACGCGTCGCGGTCGCCGCGGTGCGCTGCTGCACCACGACACCGTCAACAAGATGCTGCGGCCGCGAAAGGGCGCTCGCTTGACGGCGATTACTTCCGGCGGCGCCATACCCGACAATGCGGATTATCGCGTGATGCTCGAGCCCGAGTCGATCGTGGTCGGTTCGGTCAATGAAGACTTCGCGGTCGAGAGCTTGCAGGGAGACATTTTCCAGCTTGGAAACACCTCCTACAAGATCCTGCGGGTCGAGCGCGGCACAGTGCGTGTCGAAGATGCGCACGGTCAGCCACCGTCCATCCCATTTTGGCTGGGCGAAGCACCGGGGCGTACCATGGAGCTGTCAGCGGCGGTGTCGAGGCTGCGCAAGGAGTTCGAGCAGTGCATCGAGCGCGAACCGGGCGCGGCACTGCTTTGGTTGACGGAAACTGTAGGGCTCGACGAGGCTTGCGCGTTTCAGCTGGTCCAATACTTGAGCGCGGGCAGGGCAGCCCTCGGCTGCCTGCCCACGTTGGACACCGTGATCTTCGAACGGTTTTTCGATGAATCGGGCGGCATGCAGCTCATCATTCATTCGCCATTCGGCAGCCGCGTGAACCGCGCCTGGGGTTTGTCCCTGCGCAAGCGTTTCTGCCGAACGTTTAATTTCGAGCTGCAGGCCGCGGCTACCGAAGATCACATTGTGCTTTCTCTGACCCACGCACACAGTTTTGATCTGGCCGACGTGGCCCGCTATTTGAACTCGAATTCGGTGCGGCAGGTGCTGATCCAGGCACTGTGTGCGGCGCCGATGTTCGAAGTTCGTTGGCGTTGGGACGCCGGAATGGCACTCGCGTTGCCGCGGTTTCGAGGCGGCAAGAAAATACCGCCGCAAATTGCGCGCATGAACGCTGAGGATTTGCTCGCCTCGGTGTTCCCGGACCAAGTCGCCTGTGCTGAGAATCTTGCGGGGGAAATCGCAGTGCCGGACCATCCTTTGGTCAGGCAAACCATACGCGACTGCCTGGAAGAGGCGATGGACATCGATGAATTCGAAGCGGTTTTGCGGCGGCTGGAGAGCGGCGCGATACGCGTCGTCGCTAAAGATCTGACCGAACCATCGCCGCTGGCGCTCGAAGCCTTGACCGCGCGCCCCTATGCGTATCTTGATGATGCACCGCTGGAGGAACGGCGAACGCAGGCCGTGATGAGCCGGCGTTGGCTCGATCCGAGCGAGGCGGCGGACATCGGCAAGCTCGATCCGGACGCAATTGCGCGCGTGCGCGCTGAAGCCTGGCCGGATGCCGGTACACCGGATGAGTTGCACGATGCGCTGTTGTGGCTGACTTTCATGACGGAAGAGGAGAGCCGTTCCAATCCAGCTTGGCCGCTGCTGATTGAAGATCTCGCCCTGCAAAACAGGGTTTCGCGCATTGCTTTGCAAAACCGCGAAGTCTGGGTCGCAGCGGAGAGACGTGCGTTATTCGGTTCGCTGGATGACTCGCTGGTGGACATCGTCCGCGGACGCCTGGCAGGGTTAGGACCGGTGACGGCCGCACAGATCGCCGATTCGTTGGGCGTCAGCGAAACGCAGATCGACGGCGCTCTTGCCTCCGTGGAAGCGCAGGGCGCCGTCTTGCGAGGACAATTCACGGGTCAATCCGATGAAGAGGAATGGTGTGAACGGGGGTTGTTGGCGCGCATTCACCGCTACACGGTCAAGCGCCTGCGCGCCGAGATCGAGCCGGTGGCAGCGCGAGATTTTCTGCGTTTCCTGAGCGAATGGCAGCGCGTGACACCGGCGGCTCGGATGCAGGGCTCGGATGCATTGGCCGCGGTGCTTGCGCAGCTCGAGGGATTCGAATCTCCGGCCGGCGCCTGGGAGACGGAAGTGCTCCCATCCAGAATCACCGAGTACGAGCCGCAATGGCTCGATGAACATTGCCGTGCGGGCCGCTTCATCTGGACCAGGCTCGCTGCGCGCAGCGGTGCGCGTGCGGAGGATTCAGGCCGCGGCGCCTCGCCGATTCGCTCCACACCCATTGTTTTTCTTGCACGCCGCAATGTACCGTGCTGGTCGCTGTTTGCTGAGCAGTCCGACACGGCGCATTTGACCTCGAAGGCGCAAGCGGTGGCGGAATTCATCCGCGAACAGGGGGCCTCGTTCTTCGACGAGATTGCCGACAATGTCGGTATGTTGCCCGCGGAAATCGAGGAGTCGCTGGCCGAATTGGTGGCGGTGGGGTTGGTGAATTCGGATAGCTTCGCGGGCTTGCGCGTTTTGCTGATGCCGAGCGGTAGGCGCGCCAGCCGGCCACACAGCTATGCGCGCCGCCACAAGCGGCGCTTGGCCTTGTTCGGAATGGCCGATGCGGGGCGTTGGGCCTTGGTGCGGCGCTCGAGCACCGCGACGGAGCGCCGGGAAGAGGCGGTCGAACAGATTTTGCGTACCCTGCTGCGCCGTTGGGGCGTGATCTTTTGGAAACTACTCACGCGTGAAGCAGATTGGCTGCCGCCTTGGCGCGAGATCTTGAGTTGCTGCCGCCGCTTGGAGGCTCGGGGCGAGATTCGCGGCGGACGTTTCGTTGCAGGTTTCTCCGGCGAGCAATTCGCAACAGCCGAGGCCATTGGCCTGCTGCGCGATATGCGCCGTAAGCCTGCGACCGAGCAGTACGTATCGCTGTCTGCCGCGGACCCTTTGAATTTGATCGGCATCTTGACGCCCGGTTCGAGGCTGCCGTCGCTGGCGGGAAATCGATTGCTCTATCGAGACGGATTGCCGATTGCGACTTTGATTGCCGGTGAAGTTCAGTACCTGCAGGAGCTGCCGCCAAGTGAGCGATGGGAGGCGCAAACTGCGCTGCTGCGCCGCCACGTGCCCGCTGTGCTGGATGAAGAACTTCCCACCGGATGACGCGCTGGCCGCTGCGACCTTAGCCGACCGTTACTTCGCCGCCGCCATCGAGGCGTCCCAGCCGCCGCCCAAGGCCTCGATCAATATCACACTGGCTTGCAGGCGAGACGACAACACCTGCAAGGCCGTTTCCTCAGCGCTCAACCGCACTGTCTGCGAAGTGATCACACTGCTGTAGGGAACCGTGCCCGCCTTGTACTGATTGAGGGTGAGCGCCTCGGCTTCGCGCGCGGCTTTCACGGTTTCATCTTCGATCAGGCCTTCTTGCTCGAGAACCCGCAGAGTAACGATCTCATCCTCGACCTGTTGAAAACTCGACAATACCGTCTGGCGATAAGTGTCGACTGTCCCTTCATAGGCTGCGCGCGCCCCCCTGACCTGCGCACGGACCAGGCCGCCGTCAAATAGAGTTTGCGCGAGCGACGGGCCGACGGCCCAGACCCGGTTGGAACTTCGAATCAAACGGCTGAAGGTGCTGCTCGAATACTGATCCTGTCCGGTCAAGGTCAAGTCTGGGAAATACCCTGCCTTCGCGACGCCGACTTGCGCATTCGCTGCGGCCACCCGCCGCTCAGCCTCGGCCACGTCCGGCCGTCTCTCGAGCAGGGTTGAGGGCACGCCGGCAGGCACCGTCGGCACGTCGGTGCGCATGGCGGAGGGCTCCACGGAGAATTCCGCCGGCTGCCTCCCGATCAACACGGCGAGCGCGTGCTCGAGAATGGCGCGTTGAATCTTCGCATTGACCTGCTGCGCCTGGCTGCCGAGCAACTGGGTGCGGGCGGTGACCACGTCGGCTCGGGCCGCGACCCCGAATTTATAGCGGCTCTCGGCGATATGCAGCGATTGCGTTTCCGCCTCAACGGTATCGTCCAACAATTTTTGCAGCTGGTCCTGTGCACGCAATTGAAAATAGTCCGTCGCCAGAGCCGCCTGAGCGGATAAGCGCGCGGCCGCCAGCGCTGCTGCGCTACTCTCGGCCGAGGCAACGTTGCTTTCCGTGCTGCGGCGTATGCGCCCCCAAATATCCAGGGTCCAGATGCCCGATACGCCAGTCGTAAGCGTGGTTTTGGATTTCGACGGCTTTGAAGTTGTACGACCTGTGATGGGATCGGTGATGAGGACCGGCGTGCCGGGCCCGCCGCGCTGCGCACCTAGGCTGCCGGTGATGGTCGGCCAAAAGCCGGCGCGCGCCTGCGACACCAATGCCTGTGCTTGCTCGAACGCTGCTGCGGCGGCCCTCACGTTTTGATTCGAAATGTCGATCTGCGCTTCAAGGCCGTCGAGCACATCGTCATGGTAAATTTGCCACCACGGTCCGCGAGCCCGCACATCGTTTGGCTCGCTCGGCTTCCAGTCGCCGGCCTCTTTGTAATTCGCCGCTGTCGGAAACGGCGGGCGATGATAGTCAGGGCCTACCGCGCATGCGCTGGTCAGAGCCGCGCACAAGGCAAGGCACAGGGCGCGCGATCGCGTCATGTGGCAACCCCCGCGGGCCCAAAATCTCCGCCGATCGCCGCAGGAGTGCCTTTAGGGGCGTGAGCGGAGTATTTGCCTTGCTTCAGATGTTTCCAGTAGCGACGCAGATACAGGTAAACAACCGGGGTCGTATAAACAGTGAGCAGCTGACTGACGATCAGGCCGCCCACGATGGCGATCCCCAAGGGCCGCCGCATCTCGGTGCCGTCGCCGGTGGCAATGGCCAGCGGCAACGCGCCCGCAATGGCGGCGCAAGTGGTCATCATGATGGGCCGAAAGCGCAGGTAACAGGCGTGAGCGATCGCCGCGCGCGGATCCATTCCGAGAGTGCGTTCGGCTTCGAGCGCGAAATCCACCATCATGATGGCGTTCTTCTTCACGATGCCGATCAATAGCAAAATACCCAGAATAGCAATGATGCTTAATTCCGTGCCGGTTGCCATGAGTGCGAGCAGCGCGCCAAGTCCGGCGGAGGGAAGCGTCGAGAGAATGGTCAGAGGTTGACTGTAGCTTTCATAGAGCACGCCCAACACCACGTAGATTGCGGCAATCGCGGCCATTAGCAGCAATGGAAAGTTGCTGCTGGTCTGCTGAAATAAACGGGCCGTGCCATAGGCGCCGCCGCGAATGCTGACCGGCACGTGGATCTCCTGCATTTTCTTTGCGATGGCAGCCTGGGCGGTGCCGATGGAAACGCCCTCCGGCAAATTGTAGGCAATCGACGTGGATACCGACGTGCCGGTGTGATTGACCGATACCGGCGTTGTGCCCGTCGTGAAATGACTGAAAGCCGAAAACGGTACAACGGTCTCTTTCGCGACGCTCACCGCGGATCCAGTGGACGTGTTCCCGCGCCCGGCGTTCGCCAGGGAATTCGACGCGAGATTTCGCGCCACATCTTGCGCCACCGAAGTACGAGACGCAGCAGTTGAGCGCTTCAGTAGCGTGGTGCCGGCTACCGATTGGGTCAGTTGCGTGCCGGACGGTGCTCCGCCGGCGGTGCTGACGTAAAGTTCCTTGAGGATTTCCGGATTCTGCCAGTACTGCGGGGCTACCTCCATGACGACGTGATATTGCTGCGGGCTGTAGGGGTTGTAGATGTTGGACACTTGCGCCTGGGCAAACGCATCGCCCAATGCGTTGTCGATTTGTATCTCGGAAAGGCCAAGTCGCGAAGCGCTGTCCCGATCGACGATTAAGTCGGTCTCGAGGCCGCCGGGCTGCAGATCCGTGTCTACATCGGTAATTTCCGGAATGTCCTGCAGTGCGTTTCTAAGCTTGAGCGACCAGGTCCGCAACTCAGTCAGATCATCGCCGAGCAGCGTGTACTGATATTCGGAATTGGCCTGTCGGCCGCCCCCGCCGCCCAAGTCCTGCACCGCCTGCAGGAACGCGTTCACACCCGCGACTCTGGCCAGTTTCGGTCGCAACCGCGCGATCACTTGATCTGCGGATTTGCGTTGCTCCAAGGGTTTGAGTGCGATGGTGACATTGGCATTTGGACCCCCGCCGCCAAAACCGAAGCCGCCGGCGCCCACGGAGCCGGTTACCGTACTTACCGCAGGGTCGGCCTGGATGATGGCCGCTACTTGCTGCAGCTTCCCCTTCATGAGTTGAAATGAACTCGACGCATCGCCGCGAATGCCGCCTCGCAATTGACCGGTATCCTGCTGCGGAAGAAATCCCTTGGGGATCACGACATAAAGGAAAACATTCAACACGATCATCGCCCAAAAAATAGAAATCATTATTCGCCGATGCTGCAGCGCCCAATCCAGTGTCGCCGTGTAGTTGCGGCGCAATTGTTCGAAATTGCGCTCGAACATTTTTCCGAAGCGCGAGTGTTTGCGCTCGCGGGCGCCCTGCAGAAGCAACGAGCACATCATCGGCGTCGTCGTGAGTGAGATCACCAACGAAATCAGGATCGACACCGACAGAGTCATCGAGAACTCGCGAAACAAGCGTCCGGGTATCCCGCCAATCAGCACGAAAGGAATGAATACCGCGACCAGCGACAGGCTCATGGAAACCACTGTGAAGCCCACCTCTTTGGCGCCTAAGAACGCCGCGGCGGTGCGGGTCATGCCTGCTTCTATATGCCGGGTGGTGTTTTCCATGACCACGATCGCATCGTCGACTACGAAGCCGGTCGCCACCGTGAGTGCCATGAGAGAAAAGTTATCGAGCGAGTAACCCAGCAGATACATCGCCCCGAAAGTGCCAATCAGGGATACCGGGACGACAACAGCCGGAATCAATGCGGCACGATAGCTGTTCAAAAAGATGTACACCACCAAAATAACAAAGGCCACTGCGAGCATGAGGGTCCGCTCGACTTGACGCACTGAGGCACGAATAGTCACTGAGCGGTCGAAGCTCACCAACAGGTCGATCTTTGGATCGATCGAATTCTTCAGGACAGGCAACTCTGCCTTCACGGCATCGATGGTTTCAATGACGTTGGCGCCGGGTTGCTGCGTCACAGTGACAAAAACGGCCGGCCTGCCATTGTAGAGTCCGTACGTACGAATGTTCTCTACGGCGCCGTCCTGCATATCCAGCACTGTCGCCACATCGCCGAGCCGCACCGTGTCGCCGTTGCGGTTTGCGATAATCAGATTACGGTAGGGTCCGGCGTCGCGGGCATTGTCATTGGTATAGATCTGGAAGTGCAGCTCGTCCGATTCGATCGCGCCTTTGGGCGCATTGGCGTTTGCATTCGAGATGGCCGCACGCACGTCCTGCAGGCCGATGCCGTACTTCGATAGTGCGTGCGGGTTGATCTCTACCCTCACAGCGGGTAATGCGCTGCCGTTGACATTGACTCCGCCCACACCGGAGATCTGCGATAGACGCTGCGATATGACGGCATCCGCAGCATCGTAGATCTGCCCTTGAGTGAGCACATCGGAGGTCATGGCGATGACAATCACCGGAATCGCGGAAGTGTTGAGCTTTCGATACGTGGGGTTACGGGTGAGAGAGGTCGGGAGGTCGGCGTGCGCGGCCGCAATAGCCGCCTGCACATCGCGCGCCGCGCCGTCGATGTCTCGGTCGATGCCAAACGTGAGCTGAATATTGGTTGTGCCCACGTTGCTGTTGGAGGTCATGTCGTCCACGTCGGAAATGGCGCCCAGGTGTCGCTCGAGCGGCGTCGCTACGGTGCTCGCCATCACTTCCGGGCTGGCGCCGGGAAGCTGAGCGGACACAAAGATGGCCGGTACGTCGATGCGGGGAAGGGGTGCGACGGGCAATAAAACGAAAGCCGCCCCGCCGCACAACGCTAGTCCGATGGTCAACAGCGTGGTCGCGACCGGCCGCCTGATGAAGGGTTCGGATATATTCATGGAGAACTTTCAGCCAGCGGCGGTTCGGGCGCTGCGCCCCCCCACCGCGCACGCATTCGCGCGGCGATGCGGTCAAAAGCCAGGTAGATGACCGGGGTAGTAAACAGCGTCAGCACCTGGCTGACCAGAAGGCCGCCGACGATGCTGACGCCCAACGGCTGGCGCAGCTCCGAGCCCGTGCCGGTGCCGAACATCAGCGGCAAGGCGCCGAAAATGGCCGCCACCGTCGTCATTAGAATCGGCCGAAAGCGCAACAAGCAGGCTTTGTAGATTGCGTCGCGCGGCGCCAGGCCTTCATCACGCTCCGCAACGACCGCAAAATCGATCATCAGGATGGCGTTCTTTTTGACAATGCCGATGAGCAGAATGATGCCGATCAGCGCAATGATGGTCAGATGGTCGCCGAACAGCATCAGTGCCAGCAGTGCGCCTATGCCGGCAGACGGCAAGGTAGATAATATGGTGATGGGGTGAATGAAACTCTCGTAGAGAACGCCAAGCACGATGTACATCACGAGCACGGCGGCGACTAAGAGCAGCAATTCGTTGCTCAAGTTGCTGCGAAATGCCAGCGCCGCGCCTTGAAAGGTCGTGCGGATGCTGCCTGGCAACCCCAAGCCCCGCTCGGTGCTTTCAATGGCAGACACTGCAGCTCCGAGCGATGCATTGGGTGCCAGATTGAAGGAAACGGTCGTCGCCGGGAACTGCGCCAAATGATTGATTAGGATGGGTCGAGTTTGTACTTCCACTTTGGCGATTGCCGACAGAGGCACTTGCCCGCCGCCTGCGGAGGGCACGTAGATCGAGGCCAGTGAATCTACCGATCGGTACGAATTCGGATCCGCCTCCATGATCACGCGGTATTGATTCGACTGCGTAAAGATCGTTGAGACGATGCGCTGGCCGAACGCGTCGTAAAGAGCGTTATCGACGGTGCCCACGCTGATGCCAAGTCGCGCGGCGCTATCGCGGTCGATGGTCACATAGACCGCGAGGCCGTTGTCTTCTTGGTTGCTGACGACATCCGCGAGTTCCGGCAATTTGCCGAGTGCGGTCACCAGTTTGGGAGTCCAGGCGGAGAGCGCCACGGAATCCGCGCTCTCGAGCGTGAATTGGTACTGGGTGCGGCTGATGGTGTTGTCGAGCGTCAGGTCTTGAACCGGTTGCATGTACACTGTAATGCCGGTGACATTGGCGGTCTCATCGCGAAGCCGCCTGATCACGTCGGAGACTGCCGCGGAACGGTCTGCGCGAGGCTTTAAATTGATCAAGAAGCGGCCGCTGTTCAACGTCACGTTGTTACCGTCGACGCCGATGAATGAAGAAAGACTGACGACATCCGGGTCCTTGAGGATCGCAGCGGCAAGCGCCTGCTGACGGTTTGCCATGGCGCCGTAGGAAATGGACTGTGTTGCCTCCGATACCCCTTGAATCAAGCCCGTATCCTGATCGGGAAAGAAGCCCTTCGGAATGAGGATATAGAGAAGAGCGGTGAGAACCAGCGTCCCCAGTGCAAACCAAAGCGTCAATCTTTGATGATCCAGCACCCAGGTCAGCCGCTGCCCATACCAATCGACTACGGCGCTGAACCATTTGCCCGAGTCCGTTTGCGCGTGCGCGTTGGGCGGCCTGTGCTTGAGCAGCTTCGCGCACATCATCGGCACCAGCGTGAGCGAGACGACGGCTGAAATCAAAATTGTAGCCGCCAGCGTGACTGCGAACTCGCGAAACAATCGGCCGACGACGTCCTGCATGAAAAGCAGCGGAATGAGCACCGCGATCAACGACAGCGTCAGAGAAATGATGGTGAAGCCGATTTGCCCGGCCCCCTTGAGTGCGGCCTGTAGCGGAGTTTCGCCCGATTCGATGTATCGTGAAATATTTTCTATCATGACGATGGCATCGTCGACAACGAAGCCTGTGGCAATGGTCAAGGCCATCAGCGACAAATTGTTCAGACTGAAATTGGCCAGGTACATGACGGCCAACGTGCCGATCAGAGACAAAGGTACGGATAGGCTTGGAATGATCGTCGCGGGGATGTTGCGCAAGAACACCCAAATTACCAATACGACCAAGATCACTGCGAGCACCAACTCGAATTCGACGTCGGCCACGGAGGCCCTGATTGTCGTCGTGCGGTCCGTGAGCAAGGCGACATCGACGCCTGCCGGCATGTCTGCCTGCAGCGCGGGCAACAAGGCCTGAATTCTGTTGACCACGTCGACGACATTCGCTCCGGGCTGGCGCTGGACGTTGAGGATCAGCGCAGGGTGAGAATTCATCCAGCCGCCGAGTTTGGAGTTCTCCGCACCCGATACCAGGGTGGTCACGTCTTTCAACCGTACCGGCGCGCCGTTCTTGTAAGCCACCACAACTTGGCCGTAATCCTCCGCGCTTCTGATCTGATCGTTGGTATTGATCGTATAGGCGTTCACGGGCCCGTCGAGCGTGCCCTTGGGCCCGTTCTGGTTGGCGTTGTTGATCGTGGTGCGCAAGTCGTCGAGATTCAGGCCGTAGGCGGCCATGGCCCGCGGGTTGGCCACCACCCTGACCGCCGGTCGTTGACCCCCGCTGATGCTGACGACACCCACGCCCTTAATCTGAGATATTTTTTGCGCGATGCGGGTGTCGACCAAGTCCTCGACCTCGGTGAGCGGCATCGTATTGGAAGTGATTCCAAGAATCAGCACCGGCGCGTCGGCCGGGTTGACCTTGGCATAAATTGGCGGTGCAGGCAGATCCTGGGGCAATAGGTTTTGCCCCGCGCTGATGGCTGCCTGAACTTCTTGTTCCGCCACATCGATCGCAAGCGCAAGGGTGAACTGCAATGTGATGACCGACGCGCCGGCAGAACTGGTTGAGGACATTTGGCTCAAGCCCGGCATTTGGCCGAATTGCTTTTCCAGGGGCGCGGTAATAGCCGAGGTGATGACCTCGGGACTTGCACCCGGGTAGAAGGTCTGCACTTGAATGGTGGGGTAGGCGACTTCCGGCAGTGCTGACAATGGCAACTGCAAGTATGCCATTGCACCCACGATCAATATCGCCACCATCAAAAGCGTGGTGGCGACGGGCCGCAGAATGAAGATGCGTGACGGGTTCACGACATCATTGCGGCCGCGCCGGTTTGCCGCGCCCTTCTCCGCGCCGCGCATCAGCAGCGCCGGGCGTATCCGATTTGGCCGGCTGCGCGGCGCCCGGCGGGCTGCCGACCGGCTGCGTGGTGCCGCTTTTAGCTCCAGGAGTATTCTCGGGTAACTGAACCTGTGCGCCCTCGCGCAGCCGATCGCCACCCTCTGTGACGACGACCTCGCCGGGCTTTAAGCCCGCGGTCACAGCCACATTCTCGCCGTCGACCACGCCCAGGGTCACGGGCCGGACGCTCACTTTTCGGTCCGCATTCACGAGGTAAACGAAAGTCGTGGCGACTCCGTTGGGGGCTCCGCGGCGTACCGCTGAGTTAGGCATGATGACTTGGTCCTTCAGCACGTCCTGAAGCAACTGAATGTTGACGAACTGATTGGGAAACAGCGCACTGTCTGCATTGTCGAATTGCGCACGCAGTTTGATCGTGCCGGTCGTAACGTCGATCGAGTTGTCCGCCGTGAGCAGTTTGCCATCCGCGATCTTTGTGGCATTGGTGCGATCGAAGGCCTCAACCGCGAGAGTTGAACCGGCACTGAGGCGCTTCATGACCGCCGATATATAGTCCTCGGGGATGGCAAAGATGACGGTGATGGGCTGCAACTGATTAATGAGCACGATGCCGTTTGAATCCCCTGGCGTCACGTAGTTTCCTTGATCGACTTGGCGCAGACCCACTCGACCAGTCACCGGCGATAGGATGTTGGTGTATGCGAGATTGACCTTGGCGGTATTTACCTGCCCCTCATCCGCCTCGGTGGTTCCGGTGTACTGGCCGACCAAGGCACGCTGCGTGTCGAGCTGTTGTTGTGCAATGGAATCCTCTTTCACCAATCCTTCGTAGCGCTTCAAGTCCAGCTTGGCATCGGCGAGCAGCGCCTGATCGCGCTTCAAGTTACCCTCCATTTGCTGCAAAGCGGCCATGTACGGCCGCGGGTCGATTTGTGCAAGATGATCGCCTCGATGCACGAACTGGCCCTCTGTAAAAAAAATCTTCAGCAGCGTGCCGTTGATCTGGGTCTTGACCGTGACGGTCGCCAGCGGCGTTACGGTTCCTAGAGCGGGAATCTTGACCTGGACGTCGCCGGAAACGGCGGTGGCTATGGATACGGCGACTGAGTCGTTTTGCCCATTGCGCCCGCGCGGCGCCGGGGCGCTCGGCTGCTTGCTGCGAAGGTAGAGCATGAACCCCGCCAACAGCACGACGATGACAAGTGCGATGCCGAGTGCTTTCCAATGTCTGGCGATGAAGGGCCTGGAATCGCGCGGCGGCGGCTGAAACGGGGGATCTTGCTCGATTGTCACGACTTCACCAATACGCGGGCCCATTCCGTGGCACGCACTGCCAGCCTGTTATCCGGGCGAGCCGCAGACTATAACCAGATTCGACCCTGAACTACACTCCGATCACGGGCAGTTCGTACTGTAGATCGCGGTGAAGCTCCACAGTTCACACCCAGCGCAAAGTAGTGTTAAGAAGCGTGTTAACAATCCGTCATGAGCGCCAGCCCACTGTCTGGAACGGGCGTATTGCGTCGTACGGGGTGCTAGAATTCGCCCTGCAAAATTATAAGGAGCTTCGATGAAATCGCTGTATTTCGCGTTACTCTCGGCCGTGCTGGCGACGGGTGTTGCGGCGCCCGCCGGCAGCGCTCAATCCTGGACGGAGGGGGTGAACTATTTCCTGGTGCAGCCTGCGCGTCCGACCTCGGTTCCACCCGGAAAAGTGGAAGTGACGGAAGTCTTCTCGTACGCCTGTCCGGCGTGCAATGTGTTCCAGCCGACGATGCACAAGCTCAAGCAATCGCTCCCGGCGAACGCCGTGATCGACTATCTGCCTGCCGCGTTCAATGCGGCAGAAGATTGGCCCATGTTTCAACTCGCTTATGTGACGGCGCAAGTGCTGGGAGTCGATCAACAGACCCACGATGCCATGTTCGATGCGGTATGGAAAGGAGGCGATCTGAGCATTACTGACTCCTCGACCAGAGGGTTGAAGAGCCGCATGCCGACCATTGAAGATGCCGCAAAATTTTATAACCAGCATGCCGGAGTGCCGGTGGAGAAATTTGTGGCCACATCAAAGTCTTTCTCGGCTGATCTTAAGGTGCGGACCGACCAGGATTTGGTCATGGCGTATAAGGTAGATCGCACGCCGACGATCATCGTCAACGGCAAGTATCGGCTGCATGCTGAATCGGCTGGCGGAGCCGACCAGTTGGTGGAGCTGGTCAAATATCTGGTGGCCAAGGAAACCAAGTAGCCTGCGCCGCGCTTCGCCGTGCAGAAAAAGCTCGCAGCGCTGCCCATGAAGAATCTTTTCCTGATGCATCCGAGGATTTGGGCCTCGTTTATTGCCGGTGTCGGGATGTTTTCGTTTCTGCCCCGGGACTGGTCGACCTTGAGCCGCGTGTTAGTGTGTTGGAACGGCGGGGTCCTGCTTTTTCTAGTGCTGGTGTTTATCTGGATGACGCGCATGAGCGCGGCACAAATTTGCATCAGGTACGGCGAAGAGGATGAGTCGGCGCCTTTCATTCTGGCGGTTGTGCTGGTCGCCGCCGTCGCCAGTCTTTTCGCCATCGTGGAACCGCTGGCGACGATCAAGCAAGTCAGCGGATCGGTGCGAACCGCACATTTCGTGCTTGCCGCGCTCACGTTGGCCGATTCCTGGATCTTGGTGCCCGTGATGTTCACCGCGCACTACGCGGATAGGTTCTACAGCGTCAAGCCGGACGCTCGGCCGCTGCATTTCCCGAACACACCTGAGCCCGTGTTCTGGGATTTCGCGTATTTTTCATTCACGATCGCGGCGGCGTGCCAAACCTCGGACGTGTCGACGGAGAACGCGGGCATTCGCAAAGTTGTCATTGCGCAAACCTTGATTTCATTTCTCTTCAACGCATCCATCCTGGGGTTTGCCGTAAACGTGACTGCCGGACTGATCGGCGGAAGTTGAACAGCCGACGGTCAGTTGGCAGGCGCCTTCACGACATCGCCGCTTTTCATCACGAAGGCAATATTTTGCAGCAGTGCCATGTCCGTAAAGGGATCTCCGGCAACAGCGACCAGATCCCCGTAACGCCCAACGGCAATCGCCCCGACATCTTGAGCGCGGCCCAAGGCTTCGGCGGCGTTCACCGTTGCCGCCTGGATTGCCTGCATCGGCGTCATGCCCCATTTGACCATGGTGACGAACTGGCGTGCGTTGTAGCCATTCGGATATACACCCGCGTCAGTGCCGAAAACCATTTTGACACCGGCTTTTACCGCTGCCTGGAAAGTTTGGCGCTGCTTTAAGCCAATCATGCGTTCTTTTTCGAGCGATTCTTTATATACGCCGTTTTTCTCACCTTCAGCCAGGATGTAATCATCGTTGTAAATGTCCATGGAAAACCACGTACCGTGCTGCTTTGCCAAGGCGAAGGCCTCATCATCGGCAAGGCTCGCATGTTCGACAGTGTCGACGCCTGCGCGGATCGCGTCCTTGATTCCCGAGGTGCCGTGCGCATGAACCGCGACCTTGAGTCCCAGCATGTGCGCTTCCTCCACCAGCGCCTTCATTTCGGCCAGATCGTACTGCTGGCCGCCTACCGTGTCGGTTTTGGAGAGCACGCCACCCGTGCCGCAGAATTTGATGACTTCGGCGCCAAATTTGCGTAACTTGCGCACCGTCGCGCGGATCTCTTCTACGCCATTCGCCACCGCGGGCCTGAGCGCGGATATCGATGGCGGCAGCTCGGTGGAGTCGCAGTGGCCGCCGGTTGCACCGATTGCGTAAGTCGCCGGGACAATGCGCGGACCAGGCACGATCCCCTGCTCTACGGCTTGTTTGATTGCCACGTCGTCGTAATTCCCGGAACCGACGTTGCGAACCGTGGTGAAACCGGCCTCCAGCGTTTTCCTGGCATTGGCCACACCGACGACGGTCCAATAGTTGTCCGTGAACTGAAGGCGGCGATAACCGCTGAATCGAGGATCAGAAGTCAAATGCGTGTGCATATCGATCAGTCCGGGCAGCAACGTCATGCCTTTAAGATCCACGCGGCGCGCGCCCGCCGCCACCGCGGATCCTTGTATGCCGACCGCTGCTATGCGCCCAGCCGTGATCGTGATTTGCGGGTGTTCCACGATCCGCCCTGTCAGCACGTCGATCATTCGATCGGCACTGACAACTACCGTGTCGGCAAATGCTGCTGTGACTGCAGCATTCGTCACGAGCGCACCGGCTAGCGCGGCCACGCACCACGCGAGATTTGAGTGCATGCTGATCCCTTCAATCTGGTTTTAAAGTTGTCTGTTGCCTTCAACCTATCACAAGACTGGCGCCGGCGGCTCGACCTGCGGCAACAAACCGGCAAGGCGGGGCGCTTGGGCACCTCGCACCGAGGCGAATGCAACGATGTGTTCAAGGATGTGCTGCACGTAGCCCCGGGTCTCGTTATACGGGATGTTTTCGATCCAGATATCGGCATCCATGCGTGTCGGCGGCAGCCAGCGTCCGATCGAGGCCGGTCCTCCGTTGTACGCGGCGAGACTTAGCGCCAGTTGTTCCCCGTGGCGGTCCAATAACTCGCGCAGATACACAGCACCGAGCGGGACCGCAGACGAGGGGTCAAATAGGCTATCACGCCCAGGCAAAGACAAATGCCAGCGGCGCGCAACCGCAACGGCAGTGGAAGGCATCATTTGCATCAGGCCGCGGGCATCGGCGCGCGACACGGCGTCTTTGCGGAACAAACTTTCCTGTCGCATTACTGCGAGTATCCAATCTTGCGGCAATTGCGCGAGCTTGGCGGCCTGATTCACCGCATCCAAGTAGGGGCGCGGATAGCGCAGAGCAATGTCGTCGAATTCGCCGCTCTGCGCCAGTGTGGTTATTGATTGGGCATACCATCCCCAACGCGAGGCGAGCACCGCGGCTTGGACTTTCAAGCCTGAGTCCGCACCTTCCAAGGCCGTGGCCCATTCGCTGGCAGCTTCATCGGCCATATCGCAGTCAAATAATTCGTGCGCGCGAATCATGCCCGGGTCGTTCGCGAGCGCACTTTGTGCTGCGGCGTCCAGCGGCGAGGGACGCACGTTTAAATTGTAGGGTTGGTTGAGCCGATCGGCGGCGAGATAGCCGTAATAGTCCCGAAGTGTTGCGATCTCCCCGAACAAAGGTCTCGCCGCCTCTTCTCCTGTTGTTGCCGCGACCGCTCGAGCATGCCAATACCGCCAACGCGGCTGTGCCGAAAGAGCAGGCGGCATTGCCTGTATCCAGGCCAGCGCCCGGCCATAATCGCCATTCCACAAAGCGGCGCGTACCCGCCACTCCTGCACTTGGCTGTCCACCGCCGATAAAGGGATTTCGTCGAATGCCGCTATCGCTCGTGGGTCGCGGCCGTACGCTGCGCCGAGCGCTGCTCCGCGCCGGAGGCGATCTTGCAGCGCCGGAGTGATTCCTTCACGGGCGAGGAGCCGCGGCAGCGTGTCCAGTGCAAATCCGGCGTCGCTTCGCGACAGCTTGTCGAAACCTGCCGCCAACGCCTCAGGTTCGACGCTCAATGATGGATGGGTTGCTAAAACAGTGAGTGCGGGTCTCGGCGACTCGAGCAGGTCTGACCATTGCAACAACGGTGCCCGCAGGCCAATGGGAACATCCGCTGCGAATTCACGAGCAAGCTTCGGATTGTCGGCCGCCAGTGCCGCGCGCGTACGCGTTTGCGCAAGCGCCGGGGTAAGCAAGCCTTGCTGCCGCAACCAGGTAAAGATGTCCGCACACTCGGCCGGCGGCTTTTGCGGGGTAATCCACCGTATGAGGGCCGCAGCCGCGAGACCTTGGGTGTCGTTGGTAGACAGGCGTGCTTCGAGCCGATCGCAGACCAAAGCAGGATCAACGACATCCAAAGAACGCGGCAAAAACCAATCCCAACGACGGCGTTGAGCCAGACTCGAAAGCCAGTCCTTCCTTAGCGCGCGCGTCACCGGCTTTCCCAAACGAGCCTGCAGAAATGCGTCCGCAGCCGCATCCAGGTTTTCATCCGGCCTCAAGGTCAGGTCGCGCCTCAATCTCGCCGCCACCAGATAGTCGTAAATCGCATACGCTTGCAGCGCCGCTGACTCCGGCAGATCGGGTTGGCGAATGCGTACGCGCTGCATGGCGGCCACGAACTCCTGTCGAACGGCCGCTACATCCACCGGGACTTGCTCGCTGAACGCCGGCGAGAAGGCTGCCATAAGGGCAGTGCCTAAGAATAATTTGGGGCGGATCGACATGCCCCCATTATGGTGGTGAAATCGCGTTTGGATGAAATCTAAAGTGGTGGCAATCCTCGAAACGCGCGCCGGTGCCCATTTGGCGGAGTTGGTTGCGCGGCGCGGCGGCCTACCGCTGCTTGCACCAGCGCTGGAAGAGGTTCCTGACGTTGATCCCGCGGCCGTCAAGGGGCTCATTGAGCGATGGCGCATCGAGCCTTTCAAGATCTGTATCTTTCAAACCGGTGTGGGTACCCGAGCGCTGTTCGCTGCTACGGATGCAGCGGATCTGACGAAAGAACTCAAGGGCTTGATAGCTGCCTCCATCATTGTGGTGCGGGGACCGAAGCCCGTTGGCGAATTGAATGCGCGCGGTATTCGAATCGACATTCGAGCCGCTTCACCTTTCACCTCCGAAACCGTTTTGGCCGCGATCTCGAATGTCGAGGTCAATAATTGCTCTATTTTGATACAAAGATACGGTGCGGCGAATCAAGCGCTCACCGCGGCACTGCAGTTTCGGGGTGCAGCAGTGCAGGAGATCGCAACCTATCGGTGGGCGTTGCCCAGCAACACGCAACCGCTCATCGACCTGCTCGACGCGTTGGGCGAGCGCCGCGTAGATGCCGTGGTTTTCACGAGCGCTGTACAGGTGCATCACCTGTATGAGGTGGCGCATCGGACGGGCGCTGCGGCGCAGCTGGCGGACCAGTTGAACCGCTGCATCGTGGCTTCCATCGGACCGGTGTGCTCGAGCACGCTGCGGCAGTACGGGGTGGCGCCGACACTTGAGGCCAGTCCGCCTAAATTAGGCCCGTTGATGATTGCGCTCGAGCAGGCAATGAACGCCGCTTAAATTTCCTGTCGGTGCAAGACGACAGGTGCTTGGCGCCGCGTCTGACGGAGACAAATCCTATGTACGGCTCAATGCGGTGTATAAGTACCGTCGCCGTCGCAGCTTCAGGAGCAGTCAAGTGGAAAATCCAAACCCAGAAAACAAGTCGTCAACAAACAAGCCGTTTTTAACGGATGTCAAAACGTTGCGGGACCGTGCGAGAAAAAACCTCGAAAGCGGCGGCGTGACATTCACCTATCAAGGCGATGTCAAGAGAACCATCGAGATATTGCAATCGGTGTTGGCTACTGAGATCGTGTGCGTATTGCGATACACCATGCATGCCATTGCCGCGCAGGGGATCTCAAGTGAGGGGGTGAAGGATGAGTTCGAGCAGCACGCCAAGGAAGAAGCGGAGCACATGAAGCAAGTCGCGGAACGCATCAACCAGTTGGGCGGCAAACCAGATTTCAACCCCACCGGCTTAGCCACCCGCGCAGCCTCAGAATACGGCACAGCCGAGAATTTGATCGACATGATCAAGGAGAATCTGATCGCCGAGCGTATCGCCGTCGATCACTACCGAGAACTGATTCGCTACTTTGGCGAGGATGATCCCGGCACCCGGACTATGCTGCAGCACATTTTAGTCGTTGAAGAAGAGCATGCTAACGACATGCATGATTTGTTGGTGGCCCATGAAGGCCGCCCGATGCTTTCCAAATAGCTGGGGAAACCCCTGCCTTAATCGCTGGCGCCCACTGAAGGAGGGTCACTCGCGGGAAATGATTCCTCCAGCGCCTCGTCAAGCAAATCATCCATGTGCTTTTTGCCGGGGGCTTGTTCCTGTTTACGCATGAAGGCAGCTGCATAGGAGCAGACAGGATTTACCGACCAGCCTTGCTCGCCCGCGACCTTCAACGCAGCGCGCATCAAATCTGCCGCTACTCCGCGTCCGGCGATAGGCTGCGGAACGCCGGTATGGGTGATACTCATGACGCCATCTGCCAGGGTGTACTCCAGTTCCGCGCGAAACCCATCCACCTCGGTTGTGAACAGATGTCCGGTCGAATAGTGATTAATGGTGCTCACGATCCTCCGGATGCGGTGCGGTTGGACGAGGCTGCTCTCTCGGAGGCGCGGTCGGCGCCTGTGGCCGCATCGGTTGAGCCTGCATCGGTTGAGCCTGCATCGGTTGGCGTTGCGGCTCAACCCGGACGGATTCACGGGGTTGGGGTGGAGGGGGCCGAACATTCTGAATAGGCGCAACTTCGCGAACCGGCGCGACTTGCCGATCAGGGGTGATCTGTTGATTGGGCACAACTTGTCGGTTAGGAACAAGCGGTTGATTGGGCGCTAACTGTCGATTAGGGGCGGCCTCTCGAGTAGGGGTCACCTGTTGATTAGTGGTGACCTGCCGCTGGGGGGCTAACGGGGCGGCATCCGGACCGGGGCGTGGTGCGCTCAAGCGGGGCTGGAGATTTGGACGCTCGGCACTCAAGTTTTCAGCGCGCCGGGCAGGGACCGGATTTGAAAAATCTCCCGCGCGCGGGGTTGCCGCTATCGGCGGGTTGCCATGATTGGCAGCTGCACGCAGCTCTGGACTGGTCCGCGCCGCCTGTTCTTGATCACGTTGCATCGAGGTGACAGGGATGTGGTGGCCTCGCTCCGCGGATAATTCGGCGCCCGTTGGTTGTGCACGAACGCCGTCGTTGCCGCCGTTGAAACTCGCGCGACTGGTGGTGACATTGTTGACGACGGTCCTGTTGTAAACATTATTAATCCGCGTAGAGCCAACATTGACCACCGCGCGATTGTAATAGAGCTGGCCGCGGTCCCAGTAACCTCCCTCATATCCACGGCCCGCGTAGCCATAGCCGTAGTTGACTCCGCCATAGAAGCCAACGACGGGGCCCCAATACCCCTGGCGCCAGAAATACAGGCCATCTGAGGCTGCCCAATAACCGGGTGTCCATAAATAATTTGGCCGAGGGGGTTCCACCCAAGTGCCCGGCACCCAGTAATAGTCTTGGATTTCGTCGCTCCAAGCCCAGTAGCCCGGCGTCCACAGATACCCGTCTGCGGGAATCGGCGGCTGATCATAGAAGGGAAGTTCCGGCGGTGCGATATTGACCGACACATACACCTCCGCGGCGACAGAGAGTGGAAAAAGCGCAAGCATCAACGCGGATGCGATGCAGCGAGCCCAAGTGTTCGAAAGCATGTATTTCTCCGAACCTAATCGTGAGGCGAGGGTTAGTCCAGGGTGACTATATCGCGCAACTGCTAAGCTCTTAATCGGCTGGCTACGCCCGCCGCTGTAGGATATCGCTGATACGGTAGTGAACGGAGCGCCTACTCCTTCATATACTATGGCGTTAAATGACACCTTCCGCACCTGCGATCACCCAAAACGCGGATATTCGATTCCTGGGCAAGTTGCTCGGGGATGTCATCCGGTGCTATGGCGGCAACGCGCTGTTCGATCGAATCGAAGCCATTCGCGCCGCCTCTGTCGATCGGTATCGTGGCATTTCCAATCCGCGTGGTTTGGCCGCTGGATGGGAGAGCATGTCGCTCGATGAGAGCGTGGCTTTCGTGCGCAGCTTCATGTTGTTTTCGATGCTGGCGAATCTCGCCGAGGACCGGCGAGGCGCAGCCGCTGAGAAGGACAGCACTCTCGTCGCGGCGCTGGATTTTTTGGCGGCGCAAGGAATTGGGCGTGACGCTGCCGCAGCGCTGCTGGAGCGGGCCTACATCATGCCCGTGCTGACGGCGCATCCCACCGAGGTGATGCGCAAGAGCATGCTCGATCATCGCAACCGCATCGCTGCCTTGATGGCGCAGCGAGACTTGGGGCTTGACGAAACCCTTGCGGGGGAAGTGATTGAGGAGGCGATCGTCGCGCAGATCGCATTCCTGTGGCAGACGAGGGCGTTGCGCCACGAGCGGCTGTACGTGGCCGATGAAGTCGATACCGCGCTGACTTATTTGCGAGACGTATTCTTGCCGGTTATCCCATCGCTGTATGCGCGCTGGGAGCGTGCGCTCGGCATTCGTCCCACGAGTTTCTTGAGGCTGGGTAGCTGGATCGGCGGCGATCGCGACGGCAATCCGCATGTCACTGCGGATTCGTTGCGTTTGGCGCTGGGGCGAGCCAGCCAGGCGCTGCTCGCCGATTACCTGGAACAGCTCAACGCAATCGGCGCGGAGCTGTCGCTGTCGAGCGAACTCGCCTCCGTTTCAGAGTCCCTCGCGCAGTTGGCGCAACGTGGCGCAGATCCGAATCCCGCGCGTGCCGACGAACCGTACCGCAGGGCTATCACAGGCATGTATGCACGCTTGGCCGCCACGTATCTCAGCATCGCAGGACGTAGCCCGCCGCGTCCGGCGAGCGTCGAGGCGAGAGCCTATCCGGATGCTGCGAGCTTGCGTGCCGACCTGCAAATACTCGAGGATTCTTTGAAATCGAGAAGTCAGGTGCGGCTAAACGGCGGCGCTTCCCTGGCTCGATTGAATCGGGCGGTCGAGACCTTCGGCTTTCATCTTGCGACACTGGATCTTCGGCAAAACGCCGATGTGCATGCCCGCGTGATCGCCGAATTGCTGAAAGTAGCGGGCGTCGAATCCGGTTATGAAGCGCTCGAGGAATCCGCCCGTGTCGAATTGTTGCGGCGCGAGTTGGCGAGCCAGCGATTGTTGGCAAGCCCGTATGCAAGCTACTCAGCGGAAACTCTCTCTGAACTTGGCATTGTGCGCGCCGCGGCGGAAGCTCATGAGCGCTACGGGGTGGAGTGCATTAGGTTCTACGTCATTTCCAAGTGCGAGAATGTCTCCGATCTTCTTGAGGTCAATATACTTCTCAAGGAAGCCGGGTTGTACCGCGGGCTAGGCAAGGCTAAGGCCGCAATCATGGCGGTACCGCTGTTCGAAACTATCGCGGATCTGGAAGGCGCCGCGCAGATCATGCGTGCATGGCTGGCACTCCCTGAAACAGAGGCGATTACCAGGGCGTTCGGCTTTCAAGAAGTCATGGTCGGATATTCGGATTCGAACAAAGACGGCGGTTACCTGACCTCCGTTTGGAGCCTGCATCAAGCGACCCGCGAACTGGCAGCGGTGTTCGAAAAATTTGCCATCCCTCTGGAAGTCTTCCACGGCAGGGGTGGCGCAGTTGGCCGCGGCGGCGGGTCGTCGTTCGCGGCGATCCGCGCACAACCGCATGGCACGGTGCGTGGCCGCATCCGCATCACCGAGCAGGGGGAGATCATCGCTGCCAAATACGGCACTCGCGAAATTGCCGCCAAGAATCTCGACTCCATCGCCGCGGCAACGCTGCTTGCGTCTCTGGAAAACGCCGCCTTGTCAATGCAGAGCGCCGAGCGCTTCGCGACCGCCATGCAGAGTCTTTCGCAAGAGGCCTTTCGCGCATATCGTGCGCTGGTTTACGAGACTGAAGGATTTTCCGCGTTCTTCAGGCAGATGACGCCGTTGATGGAAATCTCGGAACTTAAAATCGGTTCACGTCCCGCTTCGCGTACCAATTCGCAACGCATCGAGGATCTTAGAGCGATACCTTGGGTATTCAGCTGGGCGCAGGCACGCGTGATGCTGCCGGGCTGGTATGGAGTGGGACAGGCGCTGCGTTCCGCCGACCACGGATTGCTGCGGGAGATGCTCGAGGCGTGGCCCTTCTTTCGCGCCACCGTCGATAACTTGGAAATGGTGCTCTCCAAGTCGGATATGGGAATTGCCGCGCGATATCTCACGCTCGTTGAGGACCGCGCATGGGGTGAAGAATTGTTCGGCCGGATCCGCGATATGTGGCTGGTCACGCACGACAATCTGCTGGGGATTACGGGCCAAACACGTCTGCTGGAAAAGCACCCGGTGCTCGATGCCTCGATCCGGCTGCGGCTTCCTTATATTGAACCGTTGAATCTGCTGCAGGTGGAATTGCTGAAGCGCCATCGGGCAGGCGAGAAGGATCCTCGAGTTCGCGAGGGCATACAATTATCGATTAATGCGATTGCCACTGCCCTTCGCAACAGCGGCTAGTTCATGCTCGACGACGTCAACCCGTCTGCAGTGACGCAAGCCTATGGCCGGCTTGCCGCGGCAGGCGGCGACGCTGAGCGCATCGTGGCGGCGGCAGCGCTCATCCTGGCTATCTTCGATGATTTTTACGGACGATTTCGCCAGTACTCGGCCAAGGCGAAACAGGCCTTCGAATCGATGGACCCGCACGCCTCCATCAGCATTAGTAAAGAACGTCTCGGTCTTTACACGCGGTATATCGCGCATCACGGGCCGAGGATCGGTGCCAACTTTCCGGCGCTGTGCAGTGAATCATCCCTGTGGGACGATCTGGACCGCTTGTTCGTCGCAATGATCGTCGACCGTTACGAAGCCGATATCGCTTTCAGTTTTGCGCATTCGGTGCGCCGCAATATCAACCACGGACTATGGAAGCCCGTCGCCTATTCGTTTCCGCCGCCGAGCAAACTGCGGGCTTTATCGATGGCGTCGGCGCATCGACGGCTACTCATTCACGGCCGCATCGATGATGAGTTATTGTGCGCAGCGCTACAGATACCGAACTTCTCCGTGCCTTACCGCGATCTCAAAGGCGATGTCCGCAAGATTCGGCAACGGATCGAGGAACTGCTGTATCAGGCACCGAACGCCGCCACGCCCGCAGCGCTCGATGTGGTGGAAGCGGGATTTTTTCGCGACCGCAGCGCGTTCGTCGTCGGCCGCTGGGTGTTTGCCGACGAGCAGGTGCTGCCCCTCGTGGTGGCACTGCTCAACAGCACGGAAGGCATTTACGCCGATGCAGTGATAAATAGCGTTGCCGACATGCATGATCTGTTCAGCTCGACTTTGGCGAACCTGCATGTGACCACCGAACTCTATTATCAGACATGCGTGTTTCTCTTCAGCCTGATGCCGCGCCGTCCGTTGGGAGAGCATTACTCGACCATTGGCTACAATCACCTCGGCAAAGTCGCCATCCTCAACGAGATCACCTCGCAATTGAACAGCGGGGAAAAATTGCAGCGCTCTCCCGGGGTTCCGGGTACGGTAGCGCTCGGCTTTACTTTCTCGTCATGTGCTTATCATCTGAAGGTCATCCGAAACCAGCCAACGAAGTCTTATAAATGGGGTGCCTTCCCCGGCGTTGCAGCGGTTACGGAGAAATACCGCATCGTGCACGAGATCAACCGAGCTGGGAGCATGTTGGACAACGTCATGTACTTCAACTTGCGATTGGATCGAAACCTGTTCGATCCAGCGCTGCTGGATGAGTTGCTCTCGGAAGCAGCCGGCAGCGTGCAGGTGGTCGAGGATGGCGTGTTTTTGCGATCACTGATCGTGCAGTTGAAGATCATTCCGCTGCCCGTGTATTTGGAAGGCGCCGATGAGGGCGAGACGCGCGCCGTTATTGCGCGTCTCGGACATTGCATCCGCAATAATGCCGCTACCGATATTTTCAACAAAGACTTGGATTCTCGCAACTACGGAGTCGGGCGCTATGGCCGCGTTTTTTTATTCGATTATGATGCGGTGGAGAAATTGACCGAGGTCAAGATCCGCACCAATGCCGACCGCGAACCGGGGGAGGACGGAGTGCCCAACTGGTTTTTCGAGGAGGGCGTAATCTTTCTTCCGGAAGAGCTCGAACACGGCATGCAATTCAGGAACGATTTTGCGCGACGCTGTTTCCGACAGGAGAATGCCGATCTGCTCACGGTCGGCTATTGGCTGGATGTGCAGCAAAAGCTGCAGCGCGGCGAGGTTCCCGCCCTCAGAGTGTATCCGGACACTGCGAAACTCGATGACGATGCCGCCTGAAGGCGAATATGGTCCTTGGAATCCGGGCATCCGATCGCAGATGCCCATGGAATTGCTGCATCTAGCCACGATTTTTCGCAGCGAGAACGTTTTCACCAGCATTGCCCATGCCGTGGAATTGCGCAGTCTCACCGGCTTTTCATTGAGCGAGCTCGTGGTATTTCGTCCTGAAAGGCTGGCCCTGCACGAGCTTTTGATTCGTGTTACCGCGGACTTTGCGGTGCCTGACGGAACCCGGATCGGGGATTTGGGTTTGAACTTTCGGGAAATCGCGCGCCTCTTGCTGTCCAGGTACCTTGAACCGCACATGGACTCCATCGTCGCCGCTTTCGAACGCGCGCGTCGGGATGCCAAAAAAATTATAGATGGCGCAGTGTCGAGCCTCGGGCGCGGCTGGGGGCTGGAGCAAATCGCCGCATTTGAACGGTCGGCCACTGCCGCCGGCGACTCCACCGAGGCGGCGGCATTCAAGTCTGTTGCGCGCACCCTGTCCGCGCTGTTTGCGACCCAAGGCCAGGCGTGGGGTAGCAGTGAGCTGATCGCAGCAATGGCATTCGACCTGACCAGCAACCTCGCGGGCAGCGAGTGTATTGGACGTGCGCTAGACCCATGGCTGAATCAAGCCGTGCGCGAGCAAGGTTACAGGTTGCTGCCGAGGCAAGAACAGCCGGTCGTCATCAACACCAAGGGGCCATCGGCGTCGGGTAAAAGCACCTTGCGGCCACTGCTGAAAAAACTCGCCGGCGATATTGGCATTGAGTGGAGTGATTTCGCGCTTATCAGTCCGGACATTTGGCGCAAACAGCTGCTCGACTATTCTTCGCTCGGTTCCGCCTACAAGTACGCGGGCGCCTTTACATCGGACGAGTTGCAAATTGTCGATCAAAAGCTTGATCGCTATATGGCAAACAAGCATCGGCGCGGACAAACTTCGCATTTGTTGATCGACCGATTTCGATTCGACAGCTTCGCGCCGGACTCCGACGAGGCGGGCAGCAATTTGCTGACGCGGTTTGGCCACTCCGTTTATTTGTTCTTCATGATCACCCCGCCCGAGATGCTGGTCGAGCGAGCGTGGACGCGCGGACTGGAGTTCGGCCGTTACAAGGCGGTCGATGACACATTGGCGCATGCAGTGGAGGCTTATTCAGGCATGCCAGACGTGTTCTTTACTTGGGTGCGCCGCAGCGATAAGCGCATGCAGTTCGAGTTTTTGGACAACACCGTGCGTCTAGGGGAACGTCCGCGGACCGTCGCCTTTGGCGACAATGAAACGTTCAATGTATTGGATGTGAAGGGCACGCTGGACATACAGCGCTATGCACGCATCGACGAGGATGCCGCGGCTGCGGAATTTCTGTATGCCGATAAAGCAATGCTGGCACCGGAAAAGAACACGAAATTCCTGCAACGATGCGTAAAGGCTTTTCGGCGGGTCAATTTTGCCGATCAGGCCAGCGGACGGGTGTACTTGCGCATTGAGAGCGGCAAGACGGTGTTGAAGGATACTGTTGCCTTTGCATCAGCGATCGAAAGTCCAGACACATTGGCGGGCATCCGGGCGGTTGCTCCCGATGCGTTCGCCGCTTCGGAGCCTGAATCACAGCGCGCAGAATATCTGTCCAGCAGCAACGCTGCGGCCGCACCGCCGACACTAGGGCAATGGGGCTCGCTAGCCTAGAAAGCCGCAGTGCCGATCGACGTGCGCGGCAAGATCAAGCGTGTGATCGCGGGTTAGGGTCTCCGCCAATTCGGTATCGCGCCGCTCCAGCGCCTCGATGATTTTCAAATGATCAATGATGGAACGCGCGGCGCGATCCATTTGCGTAATGGTCGCGCGGCGAATAGCCCGGACGTGCAGCAGCAAATTCTTGGTGGCGTCGATGATCATTTGCGAACCGCCGAGGGCGATTACCGCAGTATGAAATGCTATGTTTGCGTCGGAATATTCGCACAAGTGTTCCGAGGGGGGTGAGTTCTGAAACTCATCGAATAGGTGGCGCAGCTTGGCAATTTCCTGGTCGCTGGCATTTAAGGTCGCAAGCCTTGCCGCCATCGACTCGAGCGCCGCCCACATTTGAATCATTTCAATCATCTCGCGCTTTGATTTTCGGATGATGTAAATACCGCGGCGCGGCACGGTGCGAATGAACCCTTCTTGCTCTAATAATGACAGCGCTTCGCGGATCGGGGTACGGCTGACGCCGAGCGCCGCCGTTAGCTGCCGCTCATCGAGACGCAGCTCCTGCTGAGGATCGTAGATGTCGGTATCGGCGATGGCATTCTTCAAAAGCGCATACGCCTGGTCACGCAGGCTTACCGCGTTCAGCGGTGCAAGAGCCAACGGAGTGGCCGATGTAGTGCGTTGCACGAGCGTCACAATGGAATTCATTGGTCCTCTTAAATGCGTTTCAGCAGGCGCTGATTAATGAAGGTTAGTGAGCCCCAGATATATTGCATTGCGGCTGTCAATTTCCCAATCTTAACTGTGTCGTGGCTTACGGCTCACGCGGAGTATGCGTGGCACATTGAATCAGCTTTTCGATGGTAATGAGTGAAGCCCGGCCACATCCCGCACTCCGTCTTTGGGCAGTTGCTTGACAAAGTAAATATGCGTTGATATATCGTATACCAAGAATGATAAGAAGGGTTGAGAATTCTAGATCGGGCTTGCGAAGCCCGAGGTTTTGGGGGGCTTGCGAGTGCGTCTGGCTTGGAACCATCAGTACCGTGTGTTCATTTTCGAGCGCCATAGGATCCTCCTAGGCTGCTCAAGAATTCCTGACGCGTTTTAATTGCATGTAGGCCTCAAGTGAGATGTCTTGCGCTTCAATCATAACTACTGCTCCCGATAAAACGCGATTAAGGAGAACTACTATATGAACGCGACTTCGAACCAGGCGATGACATCCCAAGCGGGCGCATCGCCGCTGTCCAATCCCTGGGTGCAGCTGGTCATCGGCATCGTCTGCATGGTGATGATCGCCAATATGCAGTATGGCTGGACTTTATTCGTGGGTCCGATCGGCGCCAAATATCACTGGAGCAAGGCGGCGATCCAGGTCGCCTTCACGGTCTTCGTCCTGTTCGAAACGTGGCTGGTACCCGTCGAAGGCTATCTCGTCGACCGGTTCGGTCCTCGATGGATCGTCGTCATCGGCGGTGTGCTGTGTGGAATCGCCTGGACGATTAATTCGTTCGCCAGTTCTCTTAGCATGCTGTACTTCGCCGCGGCCATTGGCGGCATCGGTGCCGGCGGCGTGTATGGAACTTGCATCGGCAATGCAGTCAAATGGTTTCCGGGACGGCGCGGCCTCGCCGCCGGGTTGACCGCGGCGGGTTTCGGCGCCGGGTCGGCGGCGACGATCGTTCCAATCGCCAACATGATCAAGAGCGCCGGCTACGAGCAGACGTTTCTCACCTTCGGTCTCATCCAAGGTGCTGTGGTTTTCGTACTCGGCTGGTTGATCCTGACCCCGCCTCCGGCTGTGCTCACTGCGTCCACGAAGCTGGCGCCTGCTGCGGGCCGTATCCAAGCCGAACCACTACAGATGCTGAAGACACCGGTATTCTGGGTGATGTACGTTATGTTCGTGATGATGGCGTCCGGCGGCCTGATGGCCGTTGCGCAGCTCGCACCGATCGCCAAGGACTACAAGGTTGCTGACATACCCGTCAGTCTCATCGGACTTACTCTGCCGGCACTGACCTTTGCGCTCACGCTCGATCGGGTGCTGAATGGCCTCTGCCGGCCGTTCTTCGGTTGGGTGTCCGACCACATAGGCCGCGAGCAGACGATGCTGATTGCCTTCGCACTCGAGGGTTTCGGTATCTTAGCACTGGCTAACTTCGGCAGCAGTCCGGTGGCTTTCGTGCTGCTGAGCGGGTTGGTGTTCTTCGCCTGGGGCGAGATCTACAGCTTGTTCCCGGCCACGGTTACCGATACCTACGGCAGCCGGTACGCCACGACAAATACCGGGTTGATGTACACGGCCAAAGGCACGGCTGCCTTACTGGTGCCGTTCTCGAGCCTCCTGGTAGCGGCCACGGGTAACTGGCATGCAGTGTTCATGACTGCAGCGACGCTAAATATTGTCGCCGCGTTGATGGCGTTTTTCGTCCTCAAGCCGATGCGCAGTGCGTACATCAATCGAACCACGACCGTCGAGGCATCCGGCAAGCTCGCCACACCTTAAGTCGTGAACGCGTTCGGCTGACTGTTCGCCGAGCGAGCGGATTCCGCGGGCTGAAACCCGGACGCGTTGTACGCGGGCCGGGTTTTCTCGCCTCACGGACAAATGCGCGCAGGCAATTTTAGAATGGAGACACATATGCTCGATACGGCGACCAAAACCAAAGACGGCAAGGGCACGACGACGGCCGAAGACACGCTACAGCGCAAGAGTCGCGACGCCGGCGTCGTCTCAGGTGGGCACTTAGTGGCCAAAGCCCTCAAGAACGAGGGTGTCGATACGATTTTCACGCTGTGCGGCGGGCACATTATCGACATTTATGACGGCTGCGTCGATGAGGGCATTCGCATCATCGACGTTCGTCACGAACAAGTAGCGGCGCACGCCGCCGACGGCTACGCACGGCAAACGGGCAAGCTGGGTTGTGTGGTAACCACCGCGGGCCCTGGTTGTACGAACGCTGTCACCGGCATTGCTACCGCGTTCCGATCCGAGAGTCCCGTGCTGCACATTGGCGGCCAGGGCGCCTTGACCCAGCACAAGATGGGATCGCTGCAGGATTTGCCGCATGTCGAGATGATGACGCCGATCACCAAGTTTGCCGCGTCCGTTTCAAGCACTGAACGCGTCGCGGACATGGTTGCCATGGCCGCTCGCGAGGCATTCAACGGTGCGACCGGTCCGGTGTACTTGGAAATTCCGCGCGATGTACTGGATCGCGAAGTGGATATCAGCAAAGCGGTCATTCCTCAGCCCGGCAAATATCGCGCGTCCACCAAATCGATCGGCGATCCGCGCGACATCGAAAAGCTCGCGGATCTGTTGGTCAATGCCGAACGGCCGGCCATCCTGTACGGCCAACAAGTATGGACGGCGCGCGGACACAAGGAGGCGATTGCGCTGCTTCGTGGACTCGATATCCCGGGCTACTTCAACGGCGCCAGCCGCGGGCTGTTGCCTCCCGGCGATCCGCATCATTTCGATCGCACGCGAACCCAAGCCTTCGCCAGCGCCGACGTGCTTGTGATCGTCGGAACGCCGTTTGATTTTCGTATGGGTTACGGCAAACGCATCAGCAAGGAATTGAAGCTGGTGCAAATTGATATGGATTACCGCACGGTCGGTAAGAATCGGGACATTGATTTAGGGTTGGTGGGTGATCCGGGAGCGATCCTCGGAGCCGTGCTTGCGGCCGCCACCGGCCGAATCAAAGGCGACAAGCGCCAGGCCCGTCAGCAGTGGCTGAAGCAGCTGAACGATGCCGAAGCGGTCGCGGGCGAGAAGCTCATGCCCTTGTTCAAGTCGAACAGTGTGCCGATTCATCCTTATCGGGTTGCGTTTGAACTCAACGAGTTCCTCGCCGACAACACTATTTATATCGGCGATGGCGGCGATGTGGTAACCATCTCCGCGCAAGCCGTTCGGCCTCGCGGCCCGGGCCAGTGGATGGATCCCGGTGCACTCGGTTCCTTGGGAGTAGGCACAGGTTTTGCAATTGCAGCCGGGCTTGCGAATCCCCAAAAGGAAGTGCTGTGCTATTACGGTGACGGCTCGTTCGGCATGACGGGTTTCGATATGGAGACGGCCAATCGGTTTGGGGTCCCGTATATCGCTGTCATCGGCAACAACTCGGCAATGAATCAGATTCGCTACGGCCAGCTTGCGAAGTATGGCGAACAACGCGGCAACGTCGGCAATCTGTTGGGCGACGTGCCGTTTGGAAAGTTTGCCGAAATGCTGGGGGGGTACGGCGAAGAAGTCCGCGATCCCGGGCAAATCGCTCCGGCGCTGCAGCGTGCCCGTGAGTCCGTGCATAAACTAAGAAAGTCCGCTGTAATCAATATCTGGGTCGATCCGCGCGAATACGCCCCGGGTACCAAAAACCAAACGATGTACAAGTAAGACTTCAGGGAACTTTCATGGCCAAGGCGTTAGACGGCGTCCGCATCCTCGATTTCACGCACGTACAGTCGGGACCCACATGCACGCAGTTGTTGGCGTGGTTCGGTGCCGATGTCATCAAGGTGGAGAAAGCTGTTGGCGGGGATATCACCCGCGAGCAACTACGCGACATACCGGACGTGGACAGCCTTTATTTTACGATGCTTAACCATAACAAGCGCTCCGTGACTTTGGATACGAAGAGTGAGCAGGGCAAGCAAGTCTTGGAAAGGCTGGTGAAACATTGCGATGTGCTGGTGGAGAATTTCGCTCCCGGGGCGCTCGATCGTATGGGGTTCACCTGGGAGCGGATTCAGGAACTCAATCCGAGCATGATCGTGGCCTCGGTCAAGGGTTTCGGACCGGGCCCCTATGAAGAGTGCAAGGTTTACGAGAATGTGGCGCAGTGTGCCGGCGGCTCAGCTTCCACTACGGGGTTCGATGATGGCCCTCCGCTGGTCACGGGCGCGCAGATCGGCGACAGCGGCACCGGGCTGCATCTTGCCCTCGGAATCGTCGCGGCCCTCTACCAGCGCAAAACCACCGGCCGCGGACAAAAGGTGCTGGCTGCGATGCAAGACGGGGTATTAAATCTTTGCCGGGTAAAGCTTCGCGATCAGCAGCGGCTCGAACGCACTGGTGTGATGAAAGAATATCCTCAGTATCCGAACGGCAAGTTTGGCAGTTCGGTGCCGCGCGCCGGCAATGCTTCAGGCGGCGGCCAACCGGGGACCATCGTCAAGTGCAAGGGCTGGGAGACCGACCCTAATGCCTGTTTGTATTTCATAGCCCAGGCGCCTGTGTGGAAAGCTATCTGCCAGGTGATCGGCAAGGAATCGTGGATTACGGATCCTGATTTCGCCACGCCGAATGCACGACTGCCGCGGCTAAAGGATGTGTTTGCCGCCGTGGAAACCTGGACCTCCACCAAGACCAAATTCGAGGCCATGGCGCTGCTCAACGAGCACGATATCCCCTGCGGTCCGATCCTGTCGATGGAAGAGCTGGCGCACGACCCTTCGTTGCGCAAGACCGGAACCGTTGTCGAGATAGACCATCCGAAACGCGGTAAATATCTCACCGTTGGCAATCCCATCAAGATGAGCGACAGTCCCACTGAGGTCACGCGCTCACCTCTGCTTGGCGAACACACCGACGAAGTGCTCGCGGAGTTGGGGTTTGCGCCCGCCGATGTCGCGGCGCTGCGATTGAAAAAAGTTATTTGATACGGGCGAGGTCGACGGCCTTGTGCCGACCCCGCGCTCCCATAGTTTTGCGAGGAATCCACGATATGTCACACGATAAGAACGCCGTGCGTAAAATTTTTGATCAGGCCAAGGCTGCCGGCCGCGAGGCATTGACCGCGCCCGAGGCACGCGGCATTTGCGAGGCCTACGGGATCACCATCCCGAAGGAGGGCGTTGCCACCTCAGCGGATGAAGCCGTAAAACTTGCCTCCAGTATCGGCTTCCCGGTGGTGATGAAAATTGTTTCGCCCCAGATCTTGCACAAAACCGAGGCGGGCGGAGTCATTGTCGGGGTAAAGTCAGCAGAGCATGCCAAGGAGGCGTACAGCACCATCGTCGGCAATGCTCGCAAATACGACGCCAAAGCCGAGATACTTGGCGTTCAAATCCAGCAGATGCTGATGGGCGGGCAGGAGGTCATCATCGGCGCCGTGACCGATCCCGCGTTCGGCAAGCTTGTGGCCTTCGGGCTCGGCGGCATTCTGGTGGAAGTCCTTAAGGACATCACATTCCGCTTGGCTCCCGCCACCAGCGAGGATGCTTTGTCGATGCTCGACGGCATCCAGGCGGCGGAGATTCTGCGCGGTGTTCGCGGCTCAAAGCCGGTGGATCGGGCTGCTTTGTCCGGCATGATTGAGAGAGTCTCTTCGCTGGTAGCGGACTTTCCGGAAATCTCGGAAATGGACTTGAATCCGGTGTTCGCTACCGACAAAGGTGCCACCGCAGCAGACGTTCGCATCGTGCTCAATTTCAGTCCGCCGCCTCCCCGCGACCGTCCCAGTGAGGCGGAGATCGTTGAAAAGATGAACCGCATCATGAAGCCGAAGGCGGTGGCCGTGATCGGCGCATCGAACGAGACCGGCAAGATCGGCAATTCCGTGATGAAGAATCTGATTAACGGCGGCTACAAGGGGGAAATCTATCCAGTTCACCCCAATGCCGAAAATATCATGGGCAAGAAGGCGTACAAGAGCGTCAAAGACGTGCCGGGCCCCATCGATGTTGCGGTCTTCGCCATCCCCGCCAAGTTCGTCGCGCAGGCCTTGATCGAGGTCGGCGAGAAAAAGATCGCAGGCGCGATCTTGATTCCCTCCGGCTTCGCCGAAACCGGCAATGTTACGGGCCAGCAGGAATTGGTGGAAATCGGCCGCAAGTACGGCGTGCGACTCATGGGTCCCAATATCTATGGCTTTTACTACACGCCGAGCAATCTATGCGCCACGTTTTGCACCGCTTATGACGTAAAGGGACATGCCGCCCTGTCATCGCAGTCCGGCGGCATCGGCATGGCAATTATCGGCTTCTCGCGGTCCGCCAAGATGGGCGTCTCGGCCATCGTCGGCCTCGGCAACAAGGCCGACATTGACGAGGATGATTTGTTGACGTTTTTTGAGCAGGACGAGAACACCACCATCATTGCTCAGCACTGCGAGGACTTAAAGGACGGCCGTTCCTTCGCCGAGGTCGCGAAGCGAGTTTCCAAGAAGAAGCCCATTGTCGTCTTGAAGGCCGGCCGCACCAGCATGGGCGCGCGGGCGGCGAGTTCGCACACCGGCGCGTTGGCCGGCAACGATAAAATATACGAGGATGTGTTCAAGCAGTCAGGCGTGATACGCGCCCGGTCGCTGCGTGACTTGCTCGAATTTGCGCGGGGCATCCCCGTATTGCCCACGCCCAAAGGCAACAACGTGGTCATCATCACCGGCGCAGGCGGCTCCGGGGTGCTTCTATCGGATGCATGCGTCGATAACGGCCTTTCATTGATGGCCATGCCCGCCGACCTGGACGCGGCATTCCGCAAATTCATTCCCCCCTTCGGCGCCGCCGGAAATCCGGTTGATATTACCGGGGGCGAGCCGCCGAGCACTTACCAGAATACGGTACGTCTCGGGTTGCAGGACCCGCGGATCCACGCGTTGATCCTTGGCTATTGGCACACCATCATCACGCCTCCCATGGTGTTTGCGAAGCTAATGGCTGAAGTGGTGGCCGAGATGCGCGCGAAGGGCATCGAGAAGCCGGTAGTCGCCTCGCTTGCCGGGGATGTCGAGGTCGAAGAGGCGGCGGAATATTTGTATCAGCACGGGATTCCGGCTTATGCCTACTCCACGGAAATCCCTGTTGCGGTATTGGGGGCGAAATACAAATGGGCGCGCGGCGCCGGCTTGATTCCAAAGGAATAATAGGCGGTTTGCAAACGGCCTGCAGGACGCGGCCTCAGCGAAACGCGGCCCCCGGACGCGTGCAACACTGAAACAGTGCGGACTGAGGTTCTCTGTTCGGGTCACGCGGCAGGCATTCATGAAGGTAGCGGTCATCGGAGTGGGTGCAATCGGCGGTTACGTCGGAATCCGGCTCGCGCTGGCCGGAGAAGACGTGACCTTCATTGCACGTGGTGCGAGTCTCGAGGCGCTGCGCACTCGCGGTATCCGAATGGTCAACGCGGATGGTTCCGAAGAACTGGTGCCTCGCGTCAAGGCGACCGATAACTACGCTGAGGCCGGACCCCAAGACATGGTCGTGCTGGCCATGAAAGCACATCAGGTGGAAGCGGTCACGGGCGAAGTGCCGAAGCTATTCGGTCCTAAAACCGTCGTGATTCCGATGCAGAACGGCATACCCTACTGGTACTTTCACGGTCATCAGGGCCCCTTTGCGGATGCGCGCGTGCACAGCGTCGATCCGAGCGGAGCCATCTACCAGAACATTCCGTGTGAGCGCGTCATCGGCTGCGTGGTCTATCCGGCCGCTGAACTGGTTGAACCGGGCGTCATCAAGCACGTTGAAGGAAACCGTTTCCCGGTGGGCGAGCCTGACGGCTCAAACAGCGAGCGCGTGTCGCAGGTGGCTCGGTGTTTCATCGGCGGCGGAATGCAGGCGCCGATCTTGAGCGATATACGCTCCGAGATCTGGCTGAAGCTGTGGGGCAATCTGACGTTTAACCCTATCAGCGCGTTATCGCGAGCGACATTGGCCGGCATATGTCAGTATCCGCCAAGCCGCGCCATCGCGGCTGCGATGATGGCGGAAGCGCAATGCGTTGCCAATCAATTGGGCGTGAAATTCCGCGTCTCGCTGGAGAAACGGATCGCAGGCGCGGAGAAGGTAGGCCACCACAAAACTTCGATGTTGCAGGATGTTGAGGCCGCCAGGACATTGGAAGTTGACGCGCTTCTCGGTTCGGTCGTGGAACTGGCACGTCGAACCAACACGCCGACTCCGCACATGGATACGGTTTACGCGCTTACGAAGCTGCTCGCCAAGACATTAGAAGAAGGAAGAGTGTAAATGCGGAGTACAAATCAATGAATGTTCACGAGTACCAGGGCAAGGAGATTCTGCGAAGGTTTGGCGTCGCGACGCCGCGCGGTTTTGCGTGCTTTTCAGTGGCCGACGCGGATGCCGCAGCACGGGAACTTGGCGGAAAAGTCTGGGTCGTGAAAGCACAGATCCACGCCGGCGGCCGCGGCAAGGGCGGCGGCGTGAAAGTGGCCAAGTCGCTGCAGGAAGTCCATGATTTCGCCTCCAAAATTCTCGGCATGACGCTGGTGACGCATCAAACGGGCCCGGAAGGCAGACTGGTGAAGCGATTGCTGGTCGAGGAAGGCGCGGACATACGCAAAGAGCTGTATGTCGGCATGGTGGTTGATCGCGCCACCCAGCGTGTGACTCTGATGGCGAGTCCGGAAGGCGGCGTGGAGATCGAAGAGGTCGCTGCGCGTCATCCGGAAAAGATACACAAGGTCGCCGTCGACCCTGACACCGGATTAACCGACGCCCAAGGCGCGGAAATCGCGCGCAAGATCGGAGTACCGGATGCATCGGTGTCCCAAGCTTGCAAATTCATGCAAGGCTTGTACCGCGCCTTTGTCGAGTGCGATGCATCGCTTGCAGAAATCAACCCGTTGATCATTACCGGAAACGGAGATGTGTTGGCTTTGGATGCTAAACTGAATTTTGATTCGAATGCCTTGTTCCGTCATCCTGACATCGTCGCGATGCGGGATTTGGACGAAGAAGACCCGGCGGAAGTCGAAGCTTCCAAGTTCGACCTGTCGTATATCTCCTTGGGCGGCAACATCGGATGCCTGGTCAATGGCGCAGGCCTCGCAATGGCGACCATGGATACCATCAAGTTGTTCGGCGCAGAACCTGCCAACTTTCTCGACGTGGGCGGAGGTGCGACCACGCAGAAGGTTACCGAAGCATTCAAATTGATGCTGAAAAATCCGGCGGTAAAAGGTATTTTGGTGAATATCTTCGGCGGAATCATGCGCTGCGACACCATCGCCGAAGGGGTCATCGCGGCAGCCAAAGAGGTGAAGCTGAGCGTTCCATTGGTGGTGCGCATGCGGGGTACCAATGAGGAATTGGGCAAAAAAGCCCTCCGGGATTCCGGTCTGCCGATCATTTCCGCCGACACCATGGCGGATGCCGCCAAAAAGATTGTCGCCGCCGTAAACGAAACACCGGTGCGGCCATCATGAGCATTTTGATCGACAAGAATACCCGGGTGATGACCCAAGGCATCACAGGCAAGACCGGCGCGTTTCATACACGCCTTTGCCGCGAGTACGCCAATGGCAAGCAATGCTTCGTCGCCGGCGTGAATCCGAGTAAGGCGGGTGAGAATTTCGAAGGCATTCCCATCTATGGGACCGTGCGCGAGGCCAAAGAGCAGACGGGCGCGACTGTCTCGGTGATCTATGTACCGCCGCCTTTCGCAGCCAGCGCCATCGATGAGGCGGTGGATGCCGACCTCGATCTGGTCATATGTATTACGGAAGGAGTGCCGGTGCGCGATATGATCGCGACGCGCCACCGCATGCGCGGCAAGAAGACGCTGTTGGTGGGCCCCAACTGCCCCGGTGTCATTACTCCCGATGAGATAAAGATCGGCATCATGCCCGGGCACATTCACAAGAAAGGCCGGATCGGCGTGGTTTCCCGTTCCGGTACGCTGACCTACGAGGCGGTAGGTCAACTAATGGACCTGGGATTGGGGCAATCGACCTGCGTTGGTATCGGAGGCGATCCGGTCAACGGCTTGAAGCATATCGACGTGATGCGCCTGTTCAATGATGATGCGGAGACCGATGCGGTGATCATGGTGGGAGAGATCGGCGGCGATGACGAAGAGAATTGTGCGCGCTGGGTCAAAGCTTATATGAAGAAGCCGGTGGTGGGCTTCATCGCCGGGGTAACTGCGCCGCCCGGCAAACGCATGGGTCACGCCGGTGCCATCATTTCCGGCGGCAAAGGCACGGCCAACGAAAAGCTTGCCGTCATGGAGGAGTGCGGAATCAAGACGACCCGCAATCCTTCTGAGATGGCGGCGCTGCTCAAGTCGGTATTGTAGGGGTGGCTAAATGGGCGCGGTTTCGAGCAAATGACCGTGTCGGATTCGGCATTCTGGAGCGCGGCAGCGTGGTCGAGCACGACGGGGACATGTTCGGCGCGCCGCGAAATACGGGAATCACGCTTGCTAAGGGCGCGTATACATTGTTGAGTCCGTGCATGCCGAGCAAAATCGTGGCGCTGTGGAACAATTTTCATGCACTGGCCGCCAAGTCCGGCAAACCAGCACCGCAACACCCTTTGTTTTTCATCAAGTCAGCGACCTCCTTGCTCGGCACTCAGCAGCCCATCAGACGACCCTTGGGATATTCGGGCAAGATCGTGTTCGAGGGCGAATTGGGGATCGTAATTGGCAAAGAGGCGAGGAATGTACCGGCAGAGAAAGCCGGCGATTACATCTTTGGCTATACTTGCGTCAATGACGTGACGGCAATCGATTTGCTGTTTGAGAACGGTGATTTTCCGCAATGGACACGATCGAAGAGTTTCGATACGTTCGGCTGCGTCGGTCCGGTTATTGACACGGACTTGCAAAGCGCTGCTGCAAAATTGATAACGCGGCTCGATGGCGTGGAGCGGCAGAACTATAGCCTTGCAGACATGATTTTCCCGCCGCAAGATCTGGTCAGCCTTATTTCTCGCGACGTCTCTTTGCTGCCCGGCGATATCATTGCTTGCGGGACCTCTCTGGGCGTTGGTTCAATCAAGGATGGAGCGACGGTCGAGGTCGACATTGACGGAGTCGGCTGCCTCTCCAATACCCTTGCGCCCGCCGCCGCCTAAAGAATTGCTGAGGCGGATGTTCGACGCGGCGATCGCATCCGCGCAGCCCGCCGTTTGTATTCCGCCTCATCTTCCCGACGCGCCGCGTGGTCGAACGATTATCGTGGGCGCAGGCAAAGCGTCGGCCGCGATGGCCAGGGCGGTGGAGAACACTTGGCAGGGCCCCTTGTCGGGGCTGGTGGTTACCCGCTACGGCTATGCCGTGCCATGCAATCAGGTGGAGATTGTCGAAGCGGCACATCCGGTTCCGGATGCGGCAGGAATGCGTGCTGCGCAACGGATACTGCAGCTTGTGGAGAATCTAAACGAGGACGATTTAGTGTTGTGCCTGATCTCGGGAGGGGGTTCCGCATTGATGCCGCTGCCGGCGAGGGGACTGACGCTTGAGATGAAGCAGGATGTCAGTCGTGCACTGCTGGCATCGGGTGCGACAATCAGCGAGATGAACTGCATTCGGCGGCACCTTTCTGCCATCAAGGGCGGCCGGCTTGGCGCCGCCTGTTTTCCCGCTCAGGTAGTAACATTGCTGATCTCCGATGTGCCGGGCGATCGTCCGGTCGACATCGCTTCGGGTCCCACCGTGCCGGACCCCTCCACCTCGGCAGACGCGCTTGCCATCGTGCGCCGCTATGGAATTGAAGCGCCGCGCCAAGTGCTCGAGCTCCTCGAGAGCCGAGGCGCAGAATCCATCAAGCCAGGCGATCCGCGTCTGGCACGTGCCATCGTGCGTACCATCGCGACACCGCAAATGGCCTTGGAAGCGGCTGCCGGTGTGGCGCGCGCTGCGGGTGTGCCGGCGCATATTCTGAGCGATGCCATCGAAGGCGAGGCGCGTGAGGTCGGCAAAGTATTGGCTGCGGTGGCGTTGCAGGTCGCTGCGCGTGATCAACCCCTCGGCTCCCCCTGCATATTGCTCAGTGGAGGCGAAACTACCGTGACCGTACGCGGCAGCGGCCGAGGCGGCCGCAATGTGGAGTTTTTGTTATCCCTCGCGATTGCCCTCGAGGGACAGCCGCGTATACATGCGTTGGCCGGCGACACCGACGGCGTCGACGGCCAGGAAGAAATCGCCGGCGCCTACATGAGCCCCGATTCGTTAGCTCGCGCGTGTTCGCTCGGACTGAAACCAAAGGATATGCTGGATCGCAACGATGCGCATCCATTCTTCGCTGCGCTCGGTGACTCGGTGATAACGGGGCCGACGCTGACCAACGTCAACGATTTCCGTGCCATCCTTGTTGAGAACGGCCGTTAACAGCCTGCCTAGGCATCCGAGTGCGTAGGCAAGGCGCGCGCGTGCCGACAGCGCGTGGTTAGAACTCATCGAAAAACTCGATTGTGCTGTTAATCTGGTAGGCTTCAAATTGCATGGAAACGCCGCTTACACCACTGGAATTCGCGCGCCGCTCACGCATGCTGCATGGCTGGCGCGATGCTGTGGTGGACCGGAATCTGCGTTTCACGTATGCCCAGTTCGGTGACCGATGCGATCGTTGGAGCGCCGCCCTTGCCTGTCTCGGTGTGAGCAAGGGGGATCGGGTTGCCACGATTGCGCCCAATACGCATCAGCATCTCGAGCAATTTTACGCGATACCGCAACTTGGTGCGGTGATTGTGCCGATAAATTACCGGCTTTCGGCCGACGATTTCGTTTATGTGACTGCGCACAGCGGCGCGAAAGTGCTATGCGTGCACGAAGACTACCTGGGATTGGTCGACAGCGTTCGCGCACGCATGCCGCAGGTTCAGCATTTCGTTGCCTTGGAGGGTACTAAAGACGGCTGGCTTTCCTATGAGTCGCTGCTGCAGGCAGCCAATGAGCCGTGCGAATTTCCAGAAATTCTCGAAACAGATCTGATCTCGATCAACTACACCAGCGGCACTACAGCGCGCCCGAAAGGCGTGATGATAACGCATCGCAACGCCTGGACGAATTCGGTGGGCAGCCTCGTGCACTGGCCGATGACGACCTCAGATCGCTACTTGTGGACGCTGCCGATGTTTCACGCCAACGGTTGGACGTTCGTGTGGACGGTAACGGCAGCAGGCGCACTTCATGTATGTCTGCGTGCTGTCGATGCGGCCGGCATTTACCAGCAAGTGCGCCACGAGCGCGTTACCCACCTTTGCGCGGCGCCTACGGTACTGATCGGCATCGCGAACGGGCCTGACGATCAACGCCGTCAATTACCCCGGGGAGTGCGTGTGATCACGGGCGGGGCGCCGCCTGCCGCAGCAACTATCGAACGCCTGGAATCCGAACTAGGTTGGGATGTAACGCACGTCTACGGTCTCACGGAAACATCGCCGTTCATCTGCATATGCGAGCCTCTGCCTGAGCACGCGGAGCTTTCCAATACAGCACGCGCCATGCAGAAAGCTCGTCAGGGCGTCGAATTGATCCCCTCGGGGGAAACGCGTGTGGTGGACGCCGACATGCGGAATGTTCCGTGGGACGGTGCAACGATGGGGGAAATCGTCGCGCGCGGAAATGTCGTGATGCGCGGCTACTACAATGATCCCGAAGCGACTGCGGTGGCATTTGCCGGCGGCTGGTTTCACTCCGGCGATGGCGCAGTCGTACATCCAGATGGCTATATCGAGATCAGGGATCGCTTCAAAGATGTCATCATCAGTGGTGGTGAAAACATCTCCTCGATCGAAGTCGAGGGGGTGTTACTGAGGCATCCCGCGGTGCTTGAGGTTGCGGTGGTCGGCATGCCGCATGAGAAATGGGGCGAATCGCCGCACGCATTCGTGATTTTGCGAGGCGGTGCGGCGGTCAGCGAAGCCGAATTGCATGATTTTGCCCGCGCTGCACTGGCGCACTTTAAAGTTCCCACTGCATTCCATTTCGTGAGCGAGTTACCGAAAACCGCGACCGGCAAAATTCAAAAGTTCATGCTGCGCGGCCGGCGCGTTGCGATAATGCCTCAATAGGCAGACTCAACTCTTGACGACAGCGCATTTGGCCGCCGCCGAACGAAGAATCACCATCATCGGCGCCAGATCCTGTCTCTGCTGATCAAGCAGGCGGTTTGCGGCGCTTACGCGGCGATGCCGCTGCCAACGATGCGCGAACCGAAAAAACGGCGCCTTAACAGCCGCGCGCACTCTTACCCGAGGCTGGCGAAGCCTTTGCCCTGCGCCACCAGCTCCTCGAGCAGCGGCGACACGGTGAGCCACTTGCCGCCTGTAGCGGCACTGTATTTGCGGAGTTTCTCCAGCGCCGTCTTCAGGCCCACTTCGTTCTCGGCCCAGAACATCGGTCCGCCGCGATAAGCCGGAAAGCCATATCCGTATAAATACACTACGTCGATGTCGCTGGCGCGTGAGGCGACCCCTTCCCTTAGGACCTCGCAGCCTACGTTCATGAGCGCTAGAAAGCAGCGCTCCACGATCTCCTCGTCGGTGAACTGGCGCCGCGCAATGCCATACTCCTTTGACACCCTTTCGATGACCTCGCTGACCACGGGCGAGGGCCGCGGCGTTCGATCGCCGGGTGCGTAATCGTAGTAACCCGCCTGGCTTTTTTGGCCCAGCCGACCCATCTCCACCAACAGGTCCGCCGAGCGGGTGACCCGCCCATCAAAGGTGGACGGGTCGCGGTCCCGTCGCGATTTGTAACCTACATCTAGGCCCGCCAAGTCGCTCATCTGCAGCACGCCCATCGGCATTCCAAAGTTTCGCAAGGCCGCATCGATCTGCTCCGGCATGGCGCCCTCAAGCAACATCAACGACGCCTGGTATGCATAGCCGCCCAACATTCGGTTGCCGATGAATCCGTCGCGGTTGCCGCAGACCACACCAACCTTATTGATGCGCTTGGCGAGATCCACAACGGTTAGCAGCACATCTTGCGCGGTCCTAGCGCCGCGCACGATTTCCAGCAAGCGCATGACGTTTGCAGGAGAGAAGAAATGCATGCCGACAACATCGCCCGGCCGCGAAGTCGAATCGGCTATTTCATCGATGGACAGATATGAGGTATTCGAGGCCAAAATAGCGCCTCGTTTAGCGACCTTATCGAGCTTGCCGAATACGTCCTTCTTGATCGCCATGGTTTCAAAAACGGCTTCGATGATGAGGTCAGCCTCGCGAAGATCATCATACGATAGGGTATGCCGCAGCAATCCCATTCGTTGCTCGACTTGCTCCATCGTCAGCTTACCTTTTGAGGCCGTGCCGTCGTAATTCTTGCGAATGACGCCGATTCCTCGGTCCAGCGCTTCCTGTTTCATTTCCAGCAACGTGACAGGAATGCCGACATTTAGAAAATTCATTGCAATGCCGCCACCCATGGTACCGGCGCCGATGATCGCAACCGACTTGATGTCGCGCTTAGTTGTATTCTTGTCAAGATTCGCCACATTGGCCGCCCTGCGCTCCGCAAAGAACACATGCTGCAGCGCCTTGGACTGGCTATTGTGCAGACACTGTAAGAACAACTCCCGCTCACGCGCCATGCCTTTCTCAAACGGCAGCGTCGCGGCCGCCTCCAAGGCATCGACGATTCGCTGCGGCGCGAATAGAGAACGCTTTTCCTTCGCTATGCGCTTGCGGGCGAAGTCAAAGAAACCCGACGGAAGTTTTCCGGTATCGACGTTGATATCTCGAATTTTGCGCAAAGGAGCTTTTTGAGTGATCAAACCCCGGGCAAAGTCGATCGCACCTTCCAGCAGGTCCCCGTCGATTATTTTGTCGATCACGCCGGCTTTGGCAGCCTGAGCGGCGGATACCGGATCGCCAGAGACAATGATATCGAGCGCGGCTTCAACACCGGTCAACCGCGGCAGCCGCTGCGTGCCGCCAGCGCCGGGCAGCAGTCCGAGTTTAACTTCTGGCAGTCCGATTTTCGCACTGGCAACGGCCACCCGGTAATGACAGGCAAGTGCCACCTCCAAGCCTCCGCCGAAAGCGGTGCCATGAATGGCGCCGACAATGGGCTTGGCGGAACTCTCGATGGTCGCGATCGCATCGTGCAGACCCGGCGACAATGGGGGCTTACCGAACTCGGTGATATCCGCACCCGCCATGAATGTACGCCCCTCGCACGCAAGCACGCCCACTTTGATTGCGGGGTCCGCAAGGAGCTTCGTAACACCATCGATCATGGCTGCGCGCACACCGACGCTGATGGCATTGACAGGCGGATTATTAATCCAAATTATGCCCAAATCGCCACGCTTTTCGAATCTACCCTGCATGTGGTACTCCAATTTGAATGACAGAGTTTATCAAAAGCGTGCATCTTCGATGGTGCACATTGAGCGGCGCGCCAGATAACTAGCGGCCCAGCCGCCGCCCGCCATCGACTACATGCATTTCGCCGGTGGTCTTCGATGCAATGGCGCCCAAGAAGTAGATGGTTTCGGCCACATCTTCGGGGGAGACCAGCGTGTTCAACGCAGAGGAAGACTCATAGCTACGCGCCATGGCTGCGAAGCGCTCCGCTCCCAAGCCGTTCTTGAGCCATGGTGAGTCGACCATCCCGGGCGCCACGATGTTCACGGTGATTTGCGGCCCCAACACCTTGGCCAGAGCCAACGTCAGCGCATTGAGGGCGCCCTTGGAGGCAATGTAGGCAATGCTAGAGCCGCCACCGAGCAATGGCGCGATGGAAGACACGTTGACCACTGCCGCGTTGGCGTTTCGCCTAAGAAGCGGTGCGAACGCTCGAACCATTTGGAACGGTCCAATCACATTTACCGCATAGATTCTTTGGAAATCCGCGGTATCGAGGCCGGCCAAGTCTTTCAAATCAACGAATTTTGTCGCGCCGGCATTGTTGACGAGGGCATCACACCGCCCAAAGCGCTCCGCGACGCGCTTGGCGATCGCTATGCATTGTGCATCATCGGAAACATCTGCGCGCTCGACCAGCACGTCTGCTCCATGGCTTCTGCATTCTTCCGCAACCCGAAGTGCCGCGGTTGCATCCTTTGAATAGTTCACGCAGACATTCCAGCCGCGTTTGGCAAATAATCGGGCGCTCGCGGCGCCGATTCCTGACGATGAGCCGGTGATCACACATACCTTTTTGTTCACGAAAATACCCTCGTACCGGCTGGTTCGACGATGCGCGGGTCCGAGCCCTGGGCATACAATGCCGCCACCTCAGCCGCGCGCCGTTGCATGACAAGCCGCTGGTTGATGGAGCGCTTGTCTGTGATCTCGCCGGCTTCGGCGGACGGCGGCTCCTTCAGTATCAACAGGCGCGCGATGCTGTCAGCGCTGCCCTGTCGCGCGCGATTGAATCCGGCGAGCTTTTCGGCGAGGCCGCTGCGTAAGCGTTCCTCATCCGGCATCGTCGTCCACACCAGCGCCCCTAACCAGGGATGATCGGGAGCGCAGATGACCGCATCGCTCACAAAGGGCTGCAGTGCCTCGACCAAATCACGCCGCACGATGCTTGCCTGAACCCAGGTTCCAGTCAGCAGCTTGAAGTCCTCCGCGATGCGACCGGCGAACTCCAGCCCCTCAATGGGCCGCTGCGGGTCAGCCCAGCGAACGGCATCGCCGGTTATAAAGTAGCCTTCTTCATCGAAGGCGGCCGCATTCAAGGCGTCCGCCTTGAAATAGCCGCTCATGACGTTCGGCCCTTTGATCCTAAGTTCCATCCGGTCGCCCGTGGCCACGAGCTTCAAGTCCACGCCGGGCTGAGGAAGACCGAGTAGCCCGGTGCGCTGCGTATTCCAATAAACGGCGATACCTGTAGCGGTGGTCTCGGTCATGCCCCAGCCGGTTCCGAACGGCAATTGCTCGCCGAGCTCCTGAACGGCTACCCTTTGCATGCGCTCCCAAATCGGTTGGGGGAGTAGGGCACCACCATATCCCAGACCGCGCATATTCTTGAAAAAGTTTCTTCGCAGGACAGCGTCATGCTCCAGCGCCGCGGCGAGCATTACAAAAGCAGCGGGTACGCAGCCAAAAACGGTAGGCGAAATTTCCCTTAAGTTCTCCAAGGTGGCATCGAACAATCCGGGCACTGGACGGCCGGTATCGATGTACAGCGTACCGGCCAGCGCGAGCACACCGTTGAACTGTGCGTTGCCGCCGAAGGTGTGATGCCAGGGAAGCCAATCGACGATGGTATGTACTCGATCGGGATTGAACGGCTCGCTGACCTGGCGAACCATCTGCACCGCGGCGGCAATGTTGCCGTGTGTATTGATGACGCCCTTGGGGCGACCGGTGGATCCGGAGGTCAGCAGGATTTTTGCGGGCGTGTCGTCGTTGATCAGCAGGCGGCGGGCCGCTACCGCCGCCTCATCAACCTCTCGCAGCAATTCAGAGAAATCGCTCCCGGCGACGACGAGTCTGCCGGGAGCTTTTACATATTCGAGCGCCGGCGCGTAACGATGTGCATCACCGGCATACACCACCGCAGGCAGGGTCAACTCGATCGCGTACCCTAATCGTGAGAGTTCATGGCCGAAAGAATAAGTCGGCGAAACCGGCACTACGGCCACGCCCGCGCGCATCGCACCCAGCATCAGAAGTGCATGCTCTATGGTATTTTCAGACAGGATCATCACCGGCGCGCTGTCCGGCCCCAGTCCCTTGCGCATCAACCAGGTCGCAACCGCCGCGGTATCACGCGCTGCCTGGCAATAGGTGAGCCTACGCCATCCCGCAGAGGCATCCCTCTGCGCCAGGAAAGTGGTCGAGGGACGCAGCAGCGCCGCACGAGTTAAATAGTCAATGAGCGAGGGCAGACCGGGCTCGTATTTCAGCCCGCAGCTCACATACACGAGGCCCGCGCCCGTACGTCGCAGTCGCGCGGATGGCTCCGGGCGATCCAGTGTGCGCATTGCATATTCATGCAAGGGTCTGTCCAGCATCGATTCCCCCGACGGCTGAGCGCCGTTGGCGCAGGTGTTGCGCAAACCTAAGTTTCGGCTGAACGGCCGCGGAATGGAACCTGAAATATCGACAATTGCAGCCGCGGCAGCTAGGATCGAGCGACCAGGTGGGGGTCGGCATGCGGTGGACGAAAAGCCAAAAGAATGTCGTGTTGGCCGCTTACCTCGGTTGGACCTTGGACGCCTTCGATTTTTTTCTCATGGTGTTCATGTTCAAAGACATCGCCAGCACATTCCACGTGGATGTGAAGGATGTTTCCGAAGCCGTGTTTTTGACGTTGGCAGCACGCCCCATCGGGGCGTTTATATTTGGCCGGCTCGCGGACCGTTTTGGCCGCAAACCCACTTTGATGTGGAACATAGCGGCTTTTTCAGTTTTAGAAGCGGCGTCCGGGTTTGCGCCTTCGCTCGCCACTTTTTTGGCATTGCGATTCCTTTTCGGTATCGCCATGGGCGGGGAATGGGGCATTGGTTCCGCCCTGGCTTTTGAAACCATCCCCCTTCGAGCGCGCGGCATCGTGTCCGGTCTTCTGCAGGCCGGCTATCCGAGCGGCTATTTTGTAGCCTCGATTGCCACGTATTTCCTTTATGACCAATTGGGCTGGCGCTACATGTTCTTGTTGGGCATCGTCCCTGCAATCCTGGTGTTTTTCATTCGTGCCGGCGTCGATGAATCGCCCGCTTGGCTCGAGCGGCAAGTGAGCAAACGACCGGTCGGGCTGATCGGCGTCCTGCGTCGTGAATGGAAACTCGCCTTGTATGCGATCGTTCTCATGACCGCTTTCAATTTCTTCAGCCACGGATCGCAAGACGCCTATCCAAACCTGTTCTTGAAAGTCCAGCACCACTTCGACACGCATTTGTCGAGCCTAATGACGGCAATCGCCAATATCGGCGCGATTTGCGGCGGGATTGGATTCGGCTGGTTGTCTGAACGCATCGGCAGGCGCCGCGCCATAATGATCGCGGCATTGCTTGCCTTGCCCATCATCCCTTTCTGGGCCTTTGGAACCACGCCGCTGGTCCTGGGATTCGGCGCATTCCTGATGCAGGTTTCGGTCCAAGGGGCCTGGGGCATCATCCCGGTGCATCTTAATGAGCTCTCGCCGCCGGAGATTCGCGCTACTTTTCCCGGGTTCGTTTATCAACTCGGCAATCTAGTTGCCTCCCGTAATCTTCCCATCCAGGTCATGATTGCCGAAGGGCATAACAACAATTACGGCCTGGCCATGGCCTGCGTGGTGGGCACCGTGATCATCGTGATCACTTTGCTGGTGGCCTGGGGTCCTGAGCATCGCGGCATTGCCATGGCGGAGTCTCAACGCCAGCCGACACCCGCGTAGCGGCTCAAGGACACGGCCGCAGGTGCAATGGCAACGAAGCTCACGAGTCGACTTGGCGTCCGGTAAGGATAGCTCTTACCCGTCATCCTTTGCTGCATGGTACAGCGTTGCCGTGCTCATGCTGATGTACATATTTTCCTTTGTCGACCGCACTACGATCTCATTACTGGTTGAACCGATTAAGCGGGATCTGCACATCAGCGACACGCAGATCGGGATGCTGCAAGGCCTGGCCTTTGCGCTGCTATACACGTTTCTGGGTTTGCCGATTGCGCGCTTGTCGGATAGACATTCCCGGCGGGCGATCATTGCCGCCGGCGTATTCATCTGGTCGATCATGGCAACGATGTGCGGGTTCGCGCGAACCGCGGCGGAGCTTTTTATGGCGCGCGTCGGTGTCGGTGTGGGGGAAGCCGCACTGTCGCCGGCCGCGTATTCCATCATCACCGACAGCTTCCCGCGCTCTAAGTTAGGCAGCGCGTTCGGGCTTTACAACATCGGCATTACGATAGGGGCAGGCACGGCATTGCTGGTGGGAGGCATCGTTGTCGGCGCGGTGTCGCAAGCAGGCGCAACCTACACGCTACCCCTGGTGGGCCATGTGCGGGCCTGGCAAATGGTTTTTATC
>JALYIT010000068.1 GCA_030775645.1 Pseudomonadota bacterium
CCGATGAAGGGTCCGAGCAGTAAGCCCGGCAGGCCAAAAAATAGCCCGATGACGGTGCCCGCCAGTGCACCCGACACCGCCCGCCGGCTGGCTCCCGCGCGTTTCGCCCCCAGTGCCCCTGCCAGCAGATCCAACGTCAGTCCGATGGCGCCGATGAGAGCAATCGCCAGCAGCCACCACAAGCCCAAGTGGAGGTAGTGATCCACACTGGCGATAAGCCAGATTCCTGCAAAGATCAGGGGGATGCCCGGCAAAGCCGGCACGATGGCGGCGAGCAGCCCCCCGACGATGAATGCCGCCGCGATCACATATAAAAACGTATCCATCGGTCCCAGCCCTTTTTGCTTGCCGACTTGTAAGTCCGCAGCGCCGCCCAGACATCACATCCATGATCCCATTTTCGGTTCTCGACCTGTCTCCGGTGCCCATGGGCTTGACCGTGAGACATGCTCTGAACAATACCTTGGACCTTGCTCGTCACGCGGAAGCGTGGGGATACCACCGGTACTGGCTGGCCGAACATCACAGCATGCCCGGAATAGCGAGCGCTGCCACCTCGATCGTCATCGCCCACGTTGCGGCGGGAACCGCCACCATACGCGTCGGTGCCGGCGGCGTCATGTTGCCCAACCACTCGCCGCTCGTCATAGCGGAACAGTTCGGCACCCTTGAGTCGCTCTTCCCCGGGCGCATCGATCTTGGCGTGGGGCGCGCGCCCGGCTCCGATCAAGTAACCGCGCGTGCGCTGCGGCGAACTCTCTCGACCGATCCGAATCAATTCCCTCAGGATGTCATCGAACTGATGGAATATTTTGCGCCGGCCGAAACCGGGCAACGCGTCATCGCCGTTCCCGGCGTGGGGCTGGAAGTTCCACTCTACATTTTGGGATCGAGCCTCTTCGGCGCGCAAGTGGCCGCAGCCTTGGGTCTGCCTTTTGCGTTTGCGTCGCATTTCGCGCCAGCCGCCATGTTGGAAGCCATTGAGATCTATCGCAGCCGCTTTCGTCCCTCCGTGCAACTGGCGAAGCCGCACGTGATGCTCGGATTCAACGTGTTTGCGGCCGATTCCGATCAGGAAGCGCGTTTTCTCGCCACCTCGATGCAACAGGCTTTCGTGAACTTGCGCAGCGGCATGCCCACAGCGCTGCCACCGCCCGTTGAGGGATACGAAAGCAGGCTTCCCGCCCAAGCCAAGATGCTTCTGGACGATGTACTTGCATGCTCGGCTATAGGCTCTCCCAGCACTGTTCGCACCGCCCTGAGCGCATTTATCAAGCGCACGCGGCCGGATGAACTCATCATCACCTCGCAAATGTTCGATCACGCGGCACGGCTGCATTCATTTGAAATCGCCGCCGCCATTCAAAAGGAGGCGTGATTAGCGGAAAGTTAGGCTAGCATAGCGTTACCGCCGTGACACTTCGAACTATAAACCGCCGGCAGTTCACTGCCATGACAGGCGCCAGCTTAGGCGTACTGGGCGCGCGCGCCTCGCGCGCAGCGAGCCTCATAAGCGACTGGGCGGCGCCCGACCTTGTGGTGGTCAATGCCAGGATCTACACGATGGATCCGAAGTTTCCAACGGCCGCGGCCTTTGCCGTCCGGGGAGGGCGCTTCGTCGCGTTGGGCACCACCGGTGAGATAAATAAATTGGCGGGCAAAGGCACGCAAACGATCGATGCGCAGCAGGCAACGATCGTGCCCGGTTTCATCGACAGCCACAATCACGCCCCCGGCAACGAGTTGTTGTACGAGGTGTTGGTCGGCAATCCTTACGACGTCGAATTTGTCAGCATCGCTAGCATCATCGCCAAGCTGCGCGCCAAGGCTAAAGAAACGCCGGCGGAAACGTGGGTAGAAGGCTATTTCTTTGATGATACAAAAGTCAAAGACAACCGAGCTTTGACGCGGCAAGACTTGGATCTGGTATCGACCGAGTTGCCGGTCATGGTGCAGCACCGCGGCGGGCACACTGCGTTTTACAATAGCAAAGCGCTGCAGATGGCGGGCATTGAGCCTGGAACGCCCAATCCCGCCGGCGGCACTTACGATCGGGATACCGGTGGCGATCTTACCGGCCGCGTTACCGATCGGGCTCGCGAGGTATTCGAAAAGATTGGAAGGCGCATGTCCTATACTGGCGAAGACGCGCTGCGCCGTGACCGCGACGGTCTTGCGTTCATCTCCAAGCAATTTGTTCGCTATGGATTGACGAGCGTATGTCATGAAGGCGGTAATCTGCAGGCGTTGCAGCAGCTGCACTCGCGCGGTGCACTATTGCATCGGGTAAGTTATGAAGCGTACGGAGCGCAACTGGAGGCTATGTTGACGGGCGGCATGTCGACCGGCTTGGGCGATGACTGGATTCGGCTCGGCGCCACCAGTGAGCATACTGCGGATGGTTCGTTTTCTGAACGCACAATGGCAATCAGCGTCCCTTACCCCGGTACCAACGGTTACAAAGGCAACGTGACCGAGACGCAAGAAGACCTCAACAAATGGTGCGAGCGCGTGCATCGCGCCGGTATTCAGATGAATTGCCATGCGAATGGCGATGTCGCCATCGATCATGTGCTCACCGCGTACGAACACGCGTTGGCGTTGGCGCCCAATGCGGATGCGCGGCCGAAAATTACGCATTGCACGCTGATCACCGATGAATTGGTCCGTCGTATCAAGGCAATCGGCGCTGTGCCGGCGCTTTTTACTTCTTACGCTTATTACAACCCCGACAAATTTCACTTCTACGGCGAAGAATTGATGAAGCGCTGCATGGCGTATAGGACCCTGCTGGATGCCGGAGTGCCTGCGGCGGCCGGTTCGGATTTCGATCCCGGCCCGTTCTCACCCTTGATGGGCATTCAAGGAATGGTGACGCGTACCGGCTGGAACGGCGAAGTATGGGGCGCGAACCAGCGCATCACGGTTGATGAAGCGCTGCGCGTCAACACGATCAATGGTGCTTATGCCACGCGCGAAGAGTCAATCAAAGGATCGATCACGCCCGGCAAACTCGCCGACTTCGTCATGCTGGCCGAAGATCCGCATACGATCGATCCTGCAAAAATAAAAGACATCAAGATTTTGCGCACGGTCGTTGGCTCTCAGACGCAGTTCGCCGCGTAAACCAGCGCCGGGGCGCGCATGTACGCCGGGTAAAAAGGCGTTCGCGGAACGTTGACTACGCTGTTAAACAGATTCGGGAATTTCTCGGTCAAGATGCTTGACGCCCGCGGGCTGCCTAGCTGCGCGCGCTGCCGTCCAGGCGGCGGCAGAGAAGACCAATACATTGGCGACGACTACCGGGGTCGCATTGATCAGCACGCCATAGCCGATCCAGAGCAGGGCGCCGCCCATCTGCACGCATCGTAGCAAGGAGGGCCGGGCGAAAAAATATGAACCCACAAATACGGCTGTCGCCAGCCATCCCAACGATTCAATCCACACATGACTCATATTGCTGCTGCTTTCGCCGGATAAAAAGTGTGCAAATGCTGGCCGATTCGCATGCGGTCGGTCCGATCCTTTTCCCACTCATCCAGGGTGAAGCCATAAGTTTCGAACAGGTCCCGAATATCCCCGGTCCTCCAATGCAGGAGCTGGTCCAGAATGGGCACGACGATACTGAAGGCGCTGTCGCTTAAGACGGTGCTTTTGGCGATCCGGGCAAGTTGCTTGTTTTCGGAAACCGCAATGGTGAATCCGTCGTGGTTGTTGACGTGCAACATGACGTGAACATCCGAATTCCCGTCGCCGACGTAAATCACTCTATCGGAGGTTATCCCAAGCCGCCTCTCGAGTTCTTCGATCACAGAAACCTTGCCGTAGCCGGCGGGCACCCGATCTATCGCACGGACTTCGCCGGAACCGCCATCGAACTGCAGTTCCGTGCCATAAATGTGGTCCGCAGGTATCACCCCGTCGAGGGCGGCAATCACTATTTCGCGGGGCGCGGCGGAAATGACGAAAAACGAAAACTCATGACCCTGAGTACCGCGGCTCAAAAAATCGCTGAGGGCGGGAATTGCGCTTTTGAGGCGAACGCGCCGTCCGGCTTCGATCAAGTGTTCACGCCGCACGATGCGAAACTCCGGATCGTGGCGAATCAAATAAGCCAGCTCGCCGCCCTGTTGCACTAAATTGCTTCGGGCTAGACCCGCAACACGCGCCTCAAACCCGGCTATGCCGAGCATTTCGCTGAGCACCAGCCCTGAATCGTTGAAACTCAACGTCTGGTCGAAGTCCGAAGCGAGCAAAAAGCGTTTGACTGGGATTTCTGGCATAACGGACCTCCTGGTCATATCGCATCATCAATGAGTTACCGCTGTATGTCAGACGATAAAGCGTCTCCCATCGGAGAGATTGTCTCATCTGGAGAAAATTCAACACTGTGACTTGACGCGCACTCGCCGGGCGCCGTCTGAGGTAGAGGCGCAGCTTCGCTGCTTAAGCGGCCAATTGCGCGAGGGCGTGCTTAAGCTGCACGCCGTTGTCGTCGCTTAATGCGGCTTCACGCAGTATACGCAAACGCGCGGCACTCTGGGGGTTCCCGACGAGCTTGGGCGCCAGTTCCGAAATTTGGCTGAATGAGGACCATCCACGCTCGTGAGTATCGCCGTAACCTTTGAGCAGAGTTTGGCATTCGGCGAGTTCCACGGCCAGGTCGTAGTCGCGGGGCGCGATCGAGCCAATCTGCCCAAGCCATGCTTCGATGCGCTCATTCTCCATCTTGAAGCGCAAAGTGCCGCGCCGCAATCGGCGCAGGGCCGACATGCAGCGCAGCAGAAAAAAGCCGCTGACGGTCGAGGTAGATATGCGCCGCCCTGCGGTGAAGCGTGCCAGCGTTCGGCGTGCGCGTGCGGAATCCAATAAGCGTCTTCCTAGGCCCGCGGGCAGCGTCCCGCAGATCTCTTCGACGCGCGGCTTGACGAATTCGCGCACGTTCACAAGATCCGTAGATTTGGCGCGAACCTCGCGGCGAATGCGTTCGATGCGGCCGCGCCGCGTTTTCACCTGCGCCACGCGCATTACGTCCTCGAAGCTCATCCACAGGGCGAGGGCGCGCGCGGTCGCCGCGGTAAGCTTTGGATCAGCGAGTCTTGCGGCATCTAGGACTAAAATTCGTTCGATCCGATCCAGAAAATCGGCCGTATAGGCATCGTCCTGGTAATCCGTTAGGCGCGCCGCGCCCATGCCCAGCAAATCGCGCAAGATGGGCGGGAATTGGTCGACAATGCGCGCTCTAAGCCGGGTCGATACGGCGTCGAGCGTGTAATCCGAAGAATCGATCGTGCCGTAATTCGATGGCCACGCAGCCGCGGTAAGCGGTCTCGCCTGTGCGTTGATGCTGGCCTGCCGCCCGGCTTCAAAGGACGCGAGGCTCGCCTCGACCCCTAAGCCGGATTCCTTGATGGCGTGGTGGTATTCCTCGATCCCCCAGGGCAGCACATTCGCGCCGGCAATGCTGCCCAAGATGACGGCGCTGATTCTGCCTCCCGAGGCTTCCGCTATCTTGGCCATGTCGAAGCCGATCAGCTTCGATGCGTTCGCTGTTGCGATTTCAAACAATTCTCGCGAGCTGACGCGGCCCTCGCCCAGCGCCATCTTTTCACTGATGGTGTAATCGCGATGAGTCGACGCGATAAGAGTTGTGCGCTGCTGGGTCACTAAACCTCGATTGATCGCTCGACCCGCCTCCATCCATTCCGAGGCGACGACGATGTCGACATCACCGGGATTCGGCATTAGTGCCATCACCGGTTCGCGGCCTTCCGGAGCATCTGCACGCGGGAAGAACTCCAAGTAATAAATGGTGGCACCGGTACGCTGCGCGACGCCAGGTACTGACGTTGCCTGAACGAAATAGCCGGCTTTGCGCGCCGCGAGGACCAGCCAGTCGGTCACGACGCCGCCGCCTTGGCCGCCGAGCGCAGCGATCGTCATACTGATGGGTCTTGCTCTTTTCAAGCCAGTAAACTGATCACGGCAGACCGCAGCCGCGCTTTCAACCGATCCCAAACGGTCGGATTCACAATGACATCGGCGCGATAAAAAGAGGGGCAAAGCACGGCCGCATGGGCAACTTCACCGCACACTCCGCAGCCAACGCAACTATTGTCAACGTAGGCAACTGGATCGCGCCGCAGCGCATCCGGGTTGGTCTTAAGGGTAAGGGAAGGACAACCGGACAGCCGGATGCAAGAGTGGTCGCCGGTGCAAACGTCGGCATCGATGCCGAATCGCTGGCGCACCACCCGCTCACCGTCGCCGATTTGCTTTTGGATAGCGGGCGCCTCGCGCCGCGTTCGATTCAGCTGACATTCACCTTCCGCAATGACGATTTTTGGGCCCGTAAACTTGGTCAGCAGTGCCTCTCTCAAAATCGACATCGTCTGCTTCATGTCGTAAGTACGAATGGTTCGCACCCATTCAACGCCCACCCCCCGCACCGCCGTCTCGATTCGATTCCTTGCGCGTCGGCCTTTGATTTCGGCCGAGGAGGACGGGATATATTGCCCGCCAGTCGCAGCCGAATACCCGTTATCGACGATGATGGTCACACCGTCGTGGCGATTGAACACCGCATTGCCGATGCCGCTGGTCAGTCCGTTATGCCAGAAGCCGCCATCGCCCATCATGGAAAGTGCGCGTCGCGGATTGGGCACGTTGAATGAGGCCCCGCCGGCTGCGCCCAAGCCATAACCCATGATGGTGCCGCCGAGATCAAAGGGCGGTAAGGTTGAAAAAGAATGACAGCCGATATCGGCGCTTACTTGCATGGGCCCCATTTCTCGCGCCAGCAGCTTCATGGAGGCAAACAGCGGCCGCTCGGGGCAGCCCGTACACAGTCCCGACGGCCGAACGGGAACGTTGCGCGCCAGCAGTGCGGCCGGCACAAGCGGAATAGCCGGTACAGGCAGTCGGCCGAATTCAGAGAGAAATTTTCGGATGCCGGCGATCACCACGGCGCCGGTGTATTCGCCCGCCATCGGCAGCGGTCCCTTGCCGACGATGCGTGTCTGCACGTCGGCCTGCCGCAAGAACAAGCTAGCCGCTTGCTCGATGAACTCGGGCTGGCCTTCCTCGATGATGAGTATGGCTTGCTTGCCCGCGGCAAAGGCGGTGAACTCTTCGGGCACGAGAGGATAGGTGACATTCAAGACATACAGGGGAATCTGCGACTCCCCGAACACGTCAGCCAATCCCAAGCGCTCCAGCGCTCGTAATACCGTATTGTACAGCCCGCCCTGCAATACGATGCCGACGTCGCTCGGGTTGTCCATGCCGAAGTGCTCGTTGAGCTTGCGCTCACGAATGAACTTCACGGCCGCGGGCCAACGCTGTTCGATTTTTGCGCGCTCCTGCGCATAAGTCGATGGCGGCAGGATGATCTTTTCAAAGGTTCGGCTCGGATGATCCATCGCTTGCTGCAGCGTAAAAGGCGGAGTGCGATTGTTCTTGGCTCGAAATCGCCCCACTACATGACAGGCACGGATCCGTAACATCAGCATGACGGGCGAGTTGCTTGCCTCGGACAGCTCGAAGCCCTGTTCAACGGCTTGCACGATGCAAGGCAAATTGGGCCGCGGATCGAGCAACCATATCTGCGACTTCATGGCGAAAGCATGCGTGCGCTCTTGCATGATGCTGGCGCCCTCGCCGTAGTCCTCGCCAAGCACAATCAGCGCACCGCCGATGACGCCGGCGGAGGCAAGGTTCGAAAGTGCGTCGGAGGCCACATTGGTGCCGACCGTTGATTTCCACGTAACGGCGCCACGGATGGGATAATTTACCGAGGCGGCCAGCATGGCCGCGGCCGTCGCCTCGCTCGCGGAGGACTCGAAGCGCACGCCGAGTTCGTTCAAAATGAGGCTGGCATCGGCCAGCACATCCATCAAGTGGGAGACGGGTGCGCCTTGGTAGCCACCGACGTAGCCGACCCCGGACTGCAGCAGCGCCTTGGTGACGGCCAGAATGCCTTCGCCATCGAATTCTGCGCCTTCAGTCAAGCGCAAAGACTGCACTTCTTTCGCGAACGAGCGTTCAGCCATGAATCGAGTATAGCCTTCAGGGCTGGAGACGGGTTGCGGACCAGCGGCTTGGAGCAGCGCCCCCGCGCGCCGGCGACCGGGTCCAGCGGGCGCGATCGTGGATCCGGTATTCACCCTCAACCCACAATTCCACGGCATCGACAACCAGGCGAAATCCGCCCCAATTCGGCGGGCGGGGTATTTGAACCGAAATATTGTCAGGTTCCGCGGTACCCGGGCCCTCGTAAGGGATCCCAAAACGCTGCGCTTCTCGAACCACCGCCAAGTCAAGGGCTTTCCGCGATTCCACCGGCTGGCTTTGCTGACTCGCCCAAGCCCCTAGTTGCCTTTGCCAAGGACGGGTACGGAAATACGCGTCGTTCTCGGAATCGGCCAGCATCTCGACTTGGCCCTCGGCACGAACCTGTCGGTGCAGATGGTCCCAATGAAATACGACCGCGGCGCGAGGGTTGCCTTGAAGCTCGATCCCCTTGCGCGACCGGTAGTTGGTATAGAAGAGGATGTGGCCCTGATCCTGCACAATGTCCTTACAGAGCACCACGCGAGCAGAGGGATAGCCGCGGCCGTCGACGGTCGCCAATACCATGCAGTTGGGATTTGGCTGAGCGGCATCGCGCTCTGCCTGGGCCAGCCACTGGGTGGCGACACTCAAGGGATTTTCGGGCAAGGGGTCGGGGAGAGTTTCCGCCCAAAATGTCTTTTTGCTGCTGTCCATACGAGAATGGTAGCCGTGCCGGCGGCAACATGGGGCTTTGTTTGATGAATCTGGATGAATTACGTGCTGCGCTCACGGCGCTCGATGCGCAATTGCTCGAGTTGGTTGCTCGGCGCAAGTCCCTGAGCGAAGAAGTGGCGGCTGTTAAGCGCGCCACCGGACGGGCAACCCGAGACTTCGCGCGGGAGCGGGAGGTCATTTTGCGGGGCCGCAGCACCGCGGAACGGCTGGGAGTATCGCCGGACTTGGCGGAATCTTTGCTGCGGCAACTCATTCAATCATCGCTCGCCACCCAGGAGCAGGCTCGCGTGGCGGCGCAGGCCCATGGCAGCGGCAAGCGTGCCCTGGTCATCGGTGGTCACGGAAAAATGGGCGGATGGTTCGCCGAGTTTCTCGCCTCGCAAGGCTTTCGCGTTGCCATTGCCGATCCGAAGGGGGCTCTTGTCGGGTTTGACTTCGTGGCTGACTGGCAGACGGACGCACTGGAATTCGATTTGATCGTGCTCGCAACGCCCCTGTCGGCCACGGCGGAGTTGCTGCAGATTCTGGCGCGCCGGGCCCCGCGCGGGCTGATCTTCGACTTAGGATCGCTTAAGACGCCCTTGCGGGCGGGACTTGAAGCCTTGGTGAAGGCCGGTTGCCGAGTGACCTCCGTGCATCCGATGTTCGGGCCAGACACGGAGCTCTTGTCGGGCCGGCACGTCATCTTCATCGATCTCGGGCACAAGGAGGCCCTGGCGCAGGCGCAGGAATTATTCGCCCCTACGATGGCCGAACGTGTCGTCATGGATCTCGATGAGCACGATCGGCTAATCGCCTATGTGCTGGGCCTATCGCATGCGCTGAACATTGTCTTTTTTACCGCGCTCGCCGACAGCGGCGAAGCCGCCCTGCGCCTGGCGAAGTTGTCCAGTACGACGTTCGATTCACAGCTGGAGGTGGCGAGCCGGGTGGCGGCCGAGAGCCCGGAACTGTATTTTGAGATTCAAAGTTCCAATGACTACGGCAGCGAATCGCTCCTGGCACTTCAGAAAGCCGTGGAACGTTTGGTGAGCACGGTGCGAACCAAGAATGCGGCCGAGTTCACCGCATTGATGAATCGCGGCAGAGCGTACCTGGACGTACGCGCGGCGGCGCGTGCAGGCTAAAAGGAAAGAAAATGCCTGAACTCGATGACCTCGGTCGGGAAAACGAAGAGCTAAAGAAGCGGCTGGCGGAAATGACCGCCGAAGCCTCGAATAACGAGACCATCATGAAACGCACGCAGGCGCGAGAACTGACGCTGTTGCGCGCCGACACACTGTCGCAGCTGCTGCACGCCTTGGTTGACGGTCTGCGCGAGTCGTACGCGCTCGATGCGGTGAGCGTGGTGCTGCTCGATCCGCAGCACGAAGTGCGGCATTTGCTGGTCGCCGGCGGCGATCGGCCTGAGGAATTCAAACACATTTTTTTCGTCGATTCCCTGGTGGGGCTGGCGCCGCAACTTTCCGTTTTGCACAAGCCGTGGCTCGGGCCCTTCGTAGGCGCCGATCATCACCTGCTGTTTCCGGGCATGCCGAGTCTGAAGAGCGCGGCCTTGTTGCCGCTGCCGCGCAAGGATCGGGCCACCGGCGTCTTATGCTTCGGCAGCCGCGACCTGGCGCGCTTCACGCGCCACCATGCTACGGATTTCCTCGCGCATTTGGGTGCGGTCGCTGCCGTGTGCATCGAAAACGCGGTCAATCGCGCACGGCTTCTGCGCGCCGGCATTACCGACTTCCTGACCGGCTGGCACAATCGGCGCTACTTGCAGCAGCGCCTGAAGGAAGAGTTGGCACGCGCGCAGCGGCGCGGCGGCACCATCGCGTGCCTCATGATTGATATCGATAAGTTCAAGAGCATCAACGACGGTTACGGACACTTGGCCGGCGACAGTGCACTGAAGGAGGTTGCTCAGCGCATCGAGGGGCACATTCGCAACATGGATACAGCGGCCCGATTCGGCGGCGACGAGCTTGCCATCCTCATGCCCGAAGCCACGGCTGCCGATGCGGCAAGGCTGGCCGAGCGGATTCGAGAAGTGATTGCGGCGCAGTCATTTTCGCTCAATTCGCAAATCTCGCGCAGCTTGACCGTGTCCGTCGGTGTGGCGACGGTTGCACCGGGGCGTGACGACTTGGATCTTAAGGCGCTCGCGGACCACCTGCTCGCCGATGCCGATGCAGCGCTGTATCGGGCCAAAGCGCTCGGGCGGAATCGTGTTCAGGTCGGGGCTTGATAACATGATCCGAGCGCCTACCGACTACATAGACAAAGACGGATTCCGCGCGAACGTGGGCATCGTTCTTACGCGCGGCTCGGGCGAGGTGTTCCTTGGAGGACGCGTCGGGGGGCGGGGTTGGCAGTTTCCGCAAGGCGGCGTCAATCGCGGCGAGCAGGTCGAGGATGCGCTATATCGGGAGCTCACAGAGGAAATCGGCTTGGAGCGCCAAGATGTGGAACTGCTCGGTTCGACTCAGGGCTGGCTGCGCTACCGGCTTCCGCGTCAATACGTGCGCGACCGCTGCATCGGCCAGAAGCAGCGCTGGTATTTGTTGAAGCTCATTGCCGATGAATCCAAGCTGCGTTTCGATATTACCGCATCGCCGGAGTTCGATCGCTGGCGCTGGACGGACTATTGGACGCCGGTGCGCGAGGTGGTGTACTTCAAGCGGCGCGTCTATGTGCGGGCGCTGCACGATTTGGGAAAATACATGTTTCCCGGCGGGCTGCCGCCGTATCCTGATTGGTGGCCGCAAATCCAAGCGGCCGGCTTTAAAACGGCTTGACCACGGCGAGAATCACGATAGCGATCAGCAGCAGAGAGGGCACCTCGTTGAAGCCTCGATACCACTTTGCGCTGCGCTTGTTGCTTCGGTTCGCAAAGTCGCGCAGCAGCTTGTAGCAGTACATGTGGTAGGCGATCAGCAGCGCCACGAACAGCAGCTTGAGTTTGAGCCATCCCATCGCAAGGTACCCCGGCGATGCGATCAGCAGGCTTACGCCAAAGAAAATGCTGGCCGCAGCGCCAATGGTCATGATGGCGAACAAACGCCGCTCCATGATGTCGAAGCGCTGCGTGCTGATCGGATCGGTCGCGTCGGCGTGATAAACGTACAGGCGCGGCAGATAGAACAGTCCCGCAAACCAGGTAATCACTGCGATAACGTGCAATGCCTTAAGCCACAGCATGAAGGTATTGTGCTTGAGAATAGATGGCCACGTGAGGTTTATAATGGCGCGATATGGCTGATTCGTTCAACAAGTTGGTCGTGCGTCCGTACGCGCCGAGACGCCGCGCGTTGCTCTGGACAAGTGCCGTGCTGCTGGGCATCGCCGTGCTGTATGCGGTTTTCGAGCTTGGACGTTATGAGGCAGGATTTCGCGTTGTGGATTCGGTTCGCGGTGCACTTTCGGCAAGCCGGCGCATACGCACGCTCGAGGCCGAGAATGAAAATCAACGCCGGCAACTTGAAGCCGCCGAAACGGCGAGACGCGTCGACCGTGAAGGTTACGCTCAGGTGGAGCGCAGCCTCGGGGACATGCAAAGCCAGATAGCGCGGCTCAACCAGGATCTGTCCTTTTACCGTGGATTGGTCCAGCCCGAGACCCTGATCCACGTCAAAGTGCAGCAGATGCAAATTATTCCGGACGGGCCGCCGGGCCAGTATCACCTTAAATTCGTGCTGATGCAGACCGGAAAGCCCGACAAAGAAGTGGCAGGCCGCGCGACCATCACGCTTGATGGACTGCTCCAGGGCAAGCCCTTAAGTTTGACGTATTCGCAAGTCTCGCCTAACCATCGAGTCGGCCTGGCATACTCTTTGAAGTACTTTCAGGAGTACAACGAGCCCATACAATTGCCGCTGGGCTTCGAACCCACCCGCGTCGGGGTCGAGATCCACAGCGGCAAAGACATCAACCATAGCTTCCGGCAAGCCTTTGTCTGGAAGGCGCAGGGGATGTCGGTGGAAACCGAGGCGAATGGCGATGGCTTGAGGGGGGACGCAGATGTTCAGACCGAAACCGATTAAAGCGGAAATCGACACCTTGATCGGCGCCAAGAGCCGCGTCAATGGCGACGTTGAATTCGTCGGCGGCCTGCATCTTGACGGCTATATCAACGGCAACGTCAAAAGCGAGCCGGGCAGCGGCGCGACCTTGTCGGTGAGCGAACAAGGCTGTATCGAAGGCTCCGTGGTGGTTACGAATATCGTGTTGAACGGCATCGTCAAGGGCGATATCGATGCGGGCGATCGTGTTGAAATGGGCCCCAAAGCGCGGGTTCTCGGCAGTGTTTACTACACGACCATTGAAACCGCCGTCGGCGCCCAAATAAATGGGAAATTGATCCATAGAGCGAAAGCGGGGCCCGAGTCGCGCGATTCGGTTGCTGCCCAGGCGGACGTAAGTCCCAAACCCGGTTCTTAACTTTGATTGGCCGCGGCGTGCCGAGTAGAATGCCCTGATGAGTATGACTTCCGAATCGATGAGCGCCTCCGAGGGTCTTCCCCCTGGCCCAACTGTGCTGGTTTTCACCGATGCCGCGGCCGGCAAGGTGGGCGAGCTGATTCGCGAGGAAGCCAACCCCAACTTGAAACTGCGCGTGTTCGTCTCCGGCGGCGGCTGCTCGGGTTTCCAATACGGGTTCACCTTCGATGAGAAAATCGAAGACGGCGATTTTTGCGTCGAGAACCAGGGCGTACAGCTCCTTGTCGATCCCATGAGCGCCCAATACTTGATGGGTGCGGAAATCGATTACAAAGAAGATCTGCAGGGTGCCCAATTCGTGATTCGCAATCCCAACGCAAAAACCACTTGCGGCTGCGGCTCTTCATTCTCGGCCTAGGCGGCTCCTGCTCCTGCATGCTGATCGTGTAGATGAGCGGCGGTAGGGTGGTCGTGCCCGACGTGCTCGCCGCCGTCGATTTGGGCTCCAACAGTTTTCATATGGTGGTCGCGCGCTACTCGCACGGCCAACTCGTCATCTTGGATCGTCTGCGCGAAATGGTGCGCCTCGCCGCCGGTCTAGGCGACAGCGGCCGGCTCGACGATGCCGCAACGGAGCGCGCGTTGCGCTGTCTCGAGCGGTTCGGCCAGCGCTTGCGCGCCATGCGCGCCGACAGCGTGCGGGTCGTTGGCACAAACGCCTTGCGTCGCGCCAAACGCAAACGCTGGTTCTTGGAACGTGCCCGTGCGGCGCTCGGCCACCCCATTGAAATCATCTCGGGATTGGAAGAGGCGCGGCTGATTTACTCGGGTGTTGTGCATACCAGCCCCATGAGTCCGGACAAGCGGCTGGTGATCGATATCGGCGGCGGATCAACCGAAGTGGTGATCGGCGAAGGCTTTGAGCCTTTGTTGCTCGAAAGCCTGTCGGTGGGCTGCGTCGGTTTGAGCGCGAGTTATTTTGATGACGGACGGATCTCCGCGAAGCGCTTCGAGCGTGCGCGTACCGCCGTCAGGCTGGAACTGGAGCCGGTTCAGGAAGCGTTTCGCAAAATGGGATGGCTGCAGGCCTTTGGCAGTTCCGGCACGGTGCGCGTCATCAGCGATGTGGTGCGCGGCTTTAGTCCTGTATCCCCGCACATCACTCTCGACAACCTGAACATGCTGGCCGATAGGGTCATTGCAGCAGGACACGTGGACGATCTCGATCTTCCTGAAGTCGACGCCGAGCGCGCGCCGGTATTTCCGGCCGGCTTGGCGATCATGATGGAAGTGGTGGAAAGCTTCGGCATCGATAGGGTTCGCGTGGCGGAAGGCGCCATGCGCGAGGGACTGCTGTACGACCTGATGGGCCGCTTCACCGATGAGGATGCGCGGGTGCGCAGTGTGCGCGCCATGGAAAAGCGCTACCACATCGATGAGAGTCAAGCGGAGCGCGTCGAGTCCACCGCAGTCGGGCTGTTGGAACAAGTAGAATCCGAATGGGGGCTGGAAGATCCGCTGGCGGAGTCGGTATTGCGCTGGGCGGCGCGGCTACACGAAACGGGCCTGGACATCGCCCATTCCAAGTACCACCGTCACAGCGCGTATTTGCTCGAGCATGCCGACATGCCGGGCTTCCCGCGCGAAGAGCAGCTATTGCTTGCCGCGCTGGTGGGCGGCCATCGGCGTCAGTTGTCCTTCGAGTCTCTCGAGGATTTGCTGCCGCCATGGGACCGCCTCGCCGAATTCTTAATCGTGCTCTTGCGCCTCGCCGTGCTGCTGCACCGGGGACGAAGTCCACAACCACTGCCGGAGGTTCGCCTCACCGTCAAAGGCCGCGGCATCACGATGGAACTGCCGCAGCGCTGGATGAAGGAACATCCTTTGACGCTCGAAGATTTGGAGCAAGAGCGCGCTTATCTGAAAGAGGCGGGCTTTCGCCTGAGCATCCTCTAGGCCCCAAGCTTTCTGGGTTAGCCTTCAGTCAGGGCGACACGTTCATCGTACAGGCTCATCAACCGCGCCTGCGCCGATATGTGTCCCTCAGCGGTGGGGCGGTGATAGTGGCCGTCCGAGTCGAGCACCCAGGCTTGCATGTTATCTTCCAGGTAAAGCATCAGGTCGTCGGCGACGCGCGCCTTGAGTTCCGGCTCTTCGATCGGAAATGCGATTTCTATGCGGCGAAATAAATTGCGGTCCATCCAGTCGGCGCTGCCGCAATACACCTCTTGGGCTCCCGCATTTTGGAAACAATAGACGCGCGAATGCTCAAGGAAGCGGCCGACGATGGAGCGCACCCTGATCCGATCCGATACACCGCGCACGCCCGGACGCAGGCAGCAAACGCCGCGGACGATCAAGTCGATGTTGACGCCGGCGCGCGAGGCGCGGTACAGCGCTTGGATGACCGTCGGTTCGGTGAGCGCGTTGAGTTTGGCGATGACCCGGGCAGGTTTGCCGGCCCGCGCATGCTCAGCTTCGCGTTCGATCTTGGCCAGCAGCGCCTGATGCAAACTGAAGGGCGCATGCAGCAATTTGCGCAGCTTCGGAACTTGGGTAAGCCCTGTGAGCTGCAGGAATATCTCGTGAATGTCCTCGCCGATCGCCTCGTCGGCAGTTAGCAGACCGTAGTCGGTGTATAGCCGTGCGGTTTTGGTGTGATAGTTACCCGTGCCCAAGTGGCAGTAGCGCCGCAGGCTCTTTTCCTCGCGCCGCACCACCATCACCAGCTTTGCATGCGTTTTGAAACCGAATACCCCGTACATGACGTGCGCCCCGGCCTCCTGCAGCTTGGTGGCCAGCTCGATATTCGCTTCTTCATCGAAGCGTGCGCGCAACTCGATGATCACCGTCACGTCTTTCCCGGCGGCCGCGGCATCCACCAGCGCGGCAACGATGGCCGAATCGCTGCCGACTCGATACAAGGTTTGCTTGATCGCCAGCACTTGCGGATCATTCGCCGCATGCTTGACGAAGTCGGTCACGGGACCGAATCCTTGAAATGGGTGATGCAGGAGAATGTCGCCGCCGCGCAGCGTCGCAAAAATATCGCCGCCCACCTTGAGTCGATCCGGAATGCTCGGCGTGAAAGCCGAATACTTGAGTTCGGGGCGATCCACCAGATCGTAAAGGGCCATCAAGCGGTTCAGGTTGACGGGTCCGGAAACCTTGTACAGATCGTCCGCGGTGAGTCCGAACTGTTCCAGCAGGTAAGCGAGAATTTCCTCGGGACAGTCGTGTGCCGTCTCCAGGCGCACGGCATCGCCATAGCGCCGCGAGGCTAGTTCTCCCTCGACGGCACGCAATAGGTCATCGACTTCTTCCTGTTCGACGAAAAGATCGCTGTTGCGCGTGACGCGAAATTGATAGCAGCCGCGCATTTTCATGCCGGCAAAAAGCGTTGCGACGAAAGCTTCGACGATGGTGCCCAGGAATACGAAATTTCGGTTGCCCAATGCGTCGGGCAATTTGATCAATCGCGGCAACGATCGCGGCGCTTGTACCACCGCCAGGCCGCTGTTGCGCCCAAACCCGTCCTCGCCTTCCACCACAACGGCGAAGTTCAAGCTCTTGTTGAGAATTTTCGGAAACGGCCGCGCGGGATCCAGCGCCAGCGGGCTCAACACCGGCTCCACTTCACGAGTGAAATACTCCGCGATCCACTTTGCCTGCGCCGGAGTCCAGGTTTCCGGCTCGACGAATACCACGCCGTTCTTCGCGAGTTCGGGCAGCAGCACCTCGTTCAACAGTTGATATTGTTCGTCGACCAGACGCACTGCGTGTACGCGGATGGCTTTGAGCTGTTCCGGCACCGACAATCCATCAGGGCTGCTGGCAATCGCGCCGGCTTCCAGCAGCTCTTTGAGGCTGGCTACGCGAATTTCGAAGAATTCATCGAGAATCGAGCATGAAATACACAAAAACCGCACGCGCTCGAGCAAGGGAATACCGGGGTCCTTGGCCTGTTCGAGGACACGCTGGTTGAACTCGAGAAATGACAATTCGCGATTGAAATAGAGTTGCGGTACTTGGAGGTCGGCGTCGTTCATGGTTTTCGAGTGTGACCGTTCAGCGATGACAATTTCAACTAGGCCGGCGCGCAGCATTCAGGCGTAGCGGTACACACCCCCGAGTATGCGGGCACCCTTCGCTCCGGTTACGCTGCCGGAACTGGAAGTCAGTCCCCCGAGCGTGCGCTTGGCGAACCACGCGAAGGCGACCGCCTCCACGTAATCCGGATCCAAGGCCAGCGCAGCGGTGCTCGCAACGCGATTCGGCGATATCAAGGCAGCGATGGCCTTCATTAAACCGGCATTGCGCGCGCCGCCTCCGCAGACATACAGCGCCGCGCCGGGTGCGTAACGATTGACCGCTGCGGCGAGCGAGCACGCCGTGAACTGCTGCAAAGTGGCTTGCACGTCGCGCGGCTGGCGGCAAGTGAGGCCCAGCTTATTTTGCAGCCAAGGCAGATTGAACAGCTCGCGGCCGGTGCTCTTGGGGGGAGGGAGGCAAAGGTAGGGTTCTGCGAGCAACTCGCCGAGCAGCGATTCATCGACTTCGCCGGTCGCTGCCCATGCACCGCCGGCATCGTAGTCCTTATTTTCGTGCAATGAGATCCAGGCATCGAGCAGGCGGTTGGCGGGTCCGGTATCGAAACCCGTGACCGGCTGACCTCGCGTGAGAATGGTGATATTGGCAATTCCGCCCAAATTGGCGATGACGCGGTCCTCGTCATTGCTGCGAAACACTTGGTCATGGAATACCGGCAACAGCGGCGCGCCTTGACCGCCGGCCGCCACATCGCGCCGGCGAAAGTCGGCAACCACGCTAATGCCCGTCATTTCGGTCAACGTATTCGGATCTCCGATCTGCCAGGAGAATGGCGCGGGCAAGTCGGGGCGGTGGCGCAGGGTCTGACCGTGACTGCCGATGGCGGATACTCGACCGATGTCGACGCCGGCGCTTTGCAGCAAACTCAGCGCCGCCTGCGCGAAGGCTCTTCCGACCTCGACGTCGATTTCACCGACCTCGTCCAACGCAACGCTGTCGGCCTTCTCGATCAGGGCCGTAATTCGGCGCTTGAGGTTAGCTTCGAACGCTGTGGCGCTGGTTGCTATGATTTTGAGGGGTGCCGCATCAAAATCGGCCAGCGCCGCATCGATGGCATCCACGCTGGTCCCGGAAATCAAACCAAGATAAAACCCCATAGCGCAGGAGCTTAATTGACGGCGGCTTTAGCGTGCGGCTCGAAGGGCGCTGCGCCTGCAGTGCCCGCAAGGCTTGGCATCGCGACGGCTGGTGGCGTACCGGCTGCGGGTAATGTGCCGGCCGCCGGCGGCGCAGTAGCAGGCAAGGGCTGCGGCGACAGGCTCGCGATCAGCGGCGCAGCCTGTGCGCGGAATGTTTGCAGCGCATCGGCACGCAGCGGCTCTGCGCCCGGCAATTGGACTGTCTGCGGATTCCTATGCACGCCGCCGATCAGATATTCGTAGTGCAAGTGCGGCCCGGTGGCGAGGCCGGTCATTCCCACATAGCCGATCACTTCGCCTTGCTGCACGTGCGTCCCCGCTCGCATATTGCGTCCAAAGCGCGACATGTGGCCGTACAGGGTTGACACATCGCCGCCATGGGTGAGCACGATGGCTTTGCCGTATCCGCCGCGCTGCCCAGCGAAACTGACGCGGCCATCGCCCGCGGCATGCACCGGCGTGCCAGTAGGGGCAGCATAGTCAGTGCCCATGTGGCCGCGAATGGTGTTCAAGATAGGATGATGGCGGTGGGGGTTGAAGGCGGAACTGACCCGCGTGAAATCCACTGGGGCCCGTAAAAACGCCTTGCGCATGGCCAGACCGGCCGGGGTGTAGTAGCCGGCATTGCCGCTGTCGGACACAAACCTGATCGCTCGATAGATCCGGCCGCCATTGACGAATTCGGCCGCCAGCACCTCGCCATCGCGAAGATATTTTCCATCTTGATAGATTTGCTCATACACCGCGGTAAATCGATCGCCTTCGCGAATGTCGAGCACGAAATCGATGTCCCAGGCAAACACATTGGCGAGTTTCAGCGCAACCGTGTCAGAGATATCCGCGGCGCCGGCCGCTTGAAACAACGAGGATTCAATCGTGGCGGCGGCGGTTCGCACGCGCGCTTCGACGGGCTTGTGAATGATCTTCGCCTCAAACCCCGACTCCTGGCGCACCACATTCAGAGTTTGGGTCTCGCTGACCTTACGTGTCAGCTCCTTAATGTCGCCGTCCGAATGCTTGAGCTGAATTGCATCGCCAGGCTTTAAAAAATCCAAACTTTGGCGGATGCCGGGTAGGGCCCGGATCGCTGCCAGGTCGGACTTGTTCAGGGACATGCGGCGAAAGATGCCGTCCAGCGTGTCATTCCTGCCGACGATTACTTCAACAATGGAGGCGACGCTGGCCTGTTGAACGAGCAGCGGGGCGGGCTCGGCTTTTGCGTTCTGAGCGATTTGAACTGGCGGTGGCGCGACATCGGGCGTCTCGTGCCGGGTAACGCGCCAAAACAATGCCGCCGCACCGAATAACGCGACGCAGCCGATCGCGCGTATTGCAACTACTGGGATTCGCGAGGAAATTTTGGAGGAGGGGAGATTGTTGCGGGGCACCATAACTCCTAGGCCAGCGAGCCCGTAGGCTATCCGGCGCCTCCCATGGGGTCAATGATGCAGTTCTCCGTTGAAGCTCAGCCTCGCCGGATCAAGCCGTGGCGTTTTTTACCTATGGTAAGGCGTGCGGTACCCCCGCGATCAAGATCCGCTTCGCTGATGCTGGCATTCGCCTCACGTACGGGCTGATCGTTCAGCCGCACGCCGCCCTGTTCGACCAGGCGCCGGACCTCGCTCTTGGAACTGGCCATTCCGAGCGCGATGGCCACGTCCATGACCTGAACCGGCTCCCCGGCCTTCAAAATGAACGTGGGCAAGCCTTCCGCCGCGCCGCCGCCGAAGGCGCGCGCCGCTGTTATGGCCGCTAGCTCGGCCGGCGCATCGCCATGACACAGGCGAGTCGTCTCCGTGGCAAGGATGGCCTTTGCTACGTTGATCTCGGCATCTTTCAGCTGCTCCAGCCTGCTGATTTCGGATAGCGGAAGGTCGGTGAACATGCGCAGGAAGCGACCCACATCCGCATCCTCGGTATTGCGCCAGAATTGCCAATAATCATAGGGCGGAAGACGATGGGCGCTGAGCCATACCGCGCCGCTTGCGGTCTTGCCCATTTTGGCACCGGAGGAGGTTGTAATCAGCGGCGAGGTGAGACCGAACAACTGCGCCTCTGCCATACGCCGACCCAGTTCCACGCCCTGCACGATGTTGCCCCATTGGTCCGAACCGCCCATCTGCAGCGTGCACCCGTAACGCTTGAACAACTCCACGAAGTCATAGCCCTGCATAATCATGTAGTTGAACTCGAGGAAGGTGAGCGGCTGTTCGCGCTCCAAGCGCAGTCTGACGCTATCCATGGTCAGCATGCGATTAATGGTGAAATGCCGGCCGATGTCTCGAAGAAAAGCGATGTATTGCAGACCTTTGAGCCAATCATCGTTATCGACCATGACGGCGCCGGACGGGCTGTCGTTGAAATCCAAAAAGCGGGTAAAGGTCCGGCGGATCGCGGCTATATTGACGTTGATTTGCTGCTCGGTCAGCAGTTGCCGAGATTCATCACGTCCGGACGGGTCACCAATCTTGGTCGTCCCGCCCCCCATGAGCACGATGGGGCGATGGCCGGCCTGCTGTAAGCGGCGCAGCAGCATGATTTGCACCAGGTTGCCGACATGCAGGCTGTCGGCGGTGGCATCAAAACCGATGTACGCCGAGATAACTCCTAACTGCGCACTGCTATCGAGTGCCGCGTCATCGGTGATCTGATGGATATAGCCGCGCTCGCTCAAAGTGCGCAGAAAATCGGACTTAAATGGACCCATCGCTGAAAAAACCTCTGAGATCGCCGCGCGATAATACAGACCCATTTTGCACGGGATTGCCGGCGAGCGCGTAAAAGCGTGCCATTGCACGACACCGGGCCCCTGAGAACGCTGCTGCCTGTGGTTGTCTCCCGCCTAAAAGCACGCAGTCTGCTGTGCGATGTTCGCTGCTCGTTGAGACATTGCAAATGAATCTGTCAAGCGGTTGACAGGCCCAAGCCCCCGGATATACTGCGCGCCCTTCCACCTAAAACGCGTTTTTCGAGACTTACCGGCGATTGACGGGGTCCGAAAACGCGCTATACTTGGAAGTTCGCCCGAGGCCTTTGTCGTTTCGGGATATTCTTTAAAAATTCGAATAGGTAACTTGTGCAGGGACTCGCGTCGATGCGCCTTTGGTGCAATTCGATGATTCGAGTTCCAAACGACCAGTGTTCATTCGTGCCAAAAGCATTGATGAACGGTGAGAGTTTGGGATCGAGATTGCTTCAGTGAAAAAGTGTTATTAACTGAAGAGTTTGATCCTGGCTCAGATTGAACGCTGGCGGCGTGCCTAACACATGCAAGTCGAGCGGTAACAGGTGTAGCAATACATGCTGACGAGCGGC
>JALYIT010000069.1 GCA_030775645.1 Pseudomonadota bacterium
ATCGCCAACGACCCTTTGAACCCGAGCCCCTATTCGACCCAAGCGCTGGCCCGCTACATATTCGGTGATCTAGCAAGGGCAGAACGTGACGTTCGCCATGCCATTGCGTTGAGCCCCGAGAGCGGATGCAGGTGGATCCGCTGCTGCGGCCGCTCGCGGACAATCCTCGCTTTGCCGCATTGAAGAGCGAACTCCATATGTAGTGCGCGAGAAATCGATGCGGCGCAAAAGCATCTACGCCAAAGTCGCGTGATCGGCTTCGACTTTCGCCACTGCGGGACGACTGGAGACGAGACCTGCATGCCTACGGAGTGCCGGCAGCTTGGCAAAGAGCTGTTCCTTGTCGTCGGGCCACCACGTTGCCAACATGTATAGATATACGTCGGCGATCGAGTACATGGGACCCAATACATAGGGATCGAGAGAAGGGGCAATGAGCTCGAGCGATACAATGAACTCTGTCCTCGCCTGCTCGCTGATCGCGGCGACATCGCTCTCACCCCGCGCGGAATAGCGGCTGGAATAGTACATGCGCAATACCGCTTCATAGGTATTGGCCGATAGAAAGATCATCCATTGCAGGAATGCAGGATGACTCGGCGTTCCCGGCGCCGGCCCGAGCGCGTCGGGGTGTGCCGACGCGAGATGCAGCAATATCGCAGCGGACTCGAACATCCGCGTGCCATCGGGCAATTGCAGGCCCGGAACCTTACCGGTCGGGAAAATCCGTCGATAAGCATCGACAGCTGCCGGTTCTCGTTCCACCCATTCTTTTTCGTAGCCCACTCGCGCCTCTTCGAGCGCAACTTGAACTGCGAACGAGCCGCTGCCCCGGCGGCCATACAATCGGTATCCTGCGGTCATCGTCACTCCAATTTGATCGACTCATTGTCGATAGTAGACCATTACGCCGCAAAAAGGCGCGAGGTCCGGCCCGTCAACGCCCTCGTCCACATACGAGGTTGGAGCGGGATAGACGTTAGATATTACAATCCCGCATAAGATCTGCCATTCGCACACCGAGACCCTTAGCAACCCTATGGAGAGTGCCGAGAGTTAAGTTTCTTTCGCCGCGCTCAATTGCGCTGTAATACGCGCGGTGCATTTCGATTAGATCAGCAAATGCCTCTTGGCTAATTTTAAGAGCCATTCGACGCTTGCGAATCGCGGCGCCGAGACTCGTTAGAAGCTTTTCCTCCCTCATTCGAGGCAAGGTATTCATCTACTACTTCCATCGCTACCACTTTAAAGATAGACTATATATAAGTATCATCACTTGGGGCCGATGAGCATCACGGGTTTGTGCGTGACCGGCGCTCCAAGACCACATCGGATATAGCGCCTCGCGATACCCCTGTGTTCCCGCGCACATACGGAGGCTCGTTTCATGTCGTCCAAACTGCCGATTTACATTCCGCAAGCCGCCTCGTGGCTGTTGCGTCTTGCGGCGTACCCGCAGCTCTCCGACAACTTATGCCGCGACGCAGTCGCCTTCTCGGCGTGGTACGCGGCGGCGAACAGCCTGCTCGACTGGCCGGATGAAGTCGAAACGATCCAAAGGACCGAGCGCGCGAAAAAGCTCTCGCTGGACCGGGTGATGAAGTTGCTTGCGCAAATGAACCACACCTTTTCGGGGCGCGCTAGTGCCGAGCAGGCGAAACTCCTTCTCGAAGGCTATGCGGTCCACGGTTGGGTCTCTGACAATTCCCTCGTATTTCGGGCCCTCGCATCGGACAAGCAAGAGACGCTTGGGGCGCTGGATGACATCTCCGACCACGCCCGCGAAGCCATCTCCCCGTTTGCCGCGCGGCTGCATCAGCTGGGGCGGAAACTCGACCTCTCGGCTCTCGAGCAGGAAATCCTGGCGTTCGCCTTCTTAACTACCGCGTCGCAAGAACTCGCAGGCATTTTCGAGCATCTCGCCGAGAATCGCTGGACTGCCGGAATATTGTGGACTGCGCTGTTCAAAACGAATGCTGAGGAACTCGGCAACGCCATGCGCCCTAACTCGCCGCTGCGCCTGAGCGGGATGCTGCGAGCCGCCGGCCGGAGAGTCCAGATCGCGCGTGTATCGGAATTTTGGATCGACTTGATCGCGGGTGGCGAGTCCGTGTTTGATTCACTTCTCGAGCCCTTCGACGGCAAAAGCAGCTCCGGTCGCCCGGCGCGCCTCCTCGAAGAGGATCGCATTCTCGCCACCGAGATATTAAAAAATGACGCTGAACCGGGGGTGAACCTCCTATTGTATGGTGCACCATCCCTCGAGAAACGGCAGCTGCTGCAAGAGGTCGTCGGCAAATCAGGGCGCCAGGCGTTTCGCGTCCGCCGCTTCGATAACCCGGAACGGGCGGTGTTGCCCTCCCTGACATTCGTCGCATTTTCGTTGCTCGCCGCCAGGGAGGATCCAGCGGTTCTCATCATCGAGCGTCCGGCTGATGTGCTCCAAACTCATCCCTCGCAGATGCTACGGGCGCTCTTCGGGGTGGAGATCAGCGCGGACGACGCCCTTCCGTTCGATGAAAACTTGCTCGCGACAAATCCGGTTCCGGCCATTTGGCTCGCATCGGACATCGCGAGCTTGCCGGAAGATACGATTGCCCGGTTTGTGTTCCACGCCCCCTTAAAGAAAGCGGATCGCGCAGAACATGCACGTTCGGTGCAACTGCGGGTGAAGAAGCTGAAGTTATCCAAGGCGGCCACCGCCGAGATTCTGAAACTCGACGGTGTCTCGAGCGCGCAGCTCGAATCCGCCATGAAAGCCGTGCGCCTCGCCAGAACCCTCTCGAAGGCAGATCACGATGCGGCGGTCGTGCAGGCCATTAGGCGCAGCCAAAAAGCATTGTCACGTGATCTGACCGAAAAGCACAAACCCTCGGTGACCGCGTATTCTCTCGACTACCTGAACACCGCCGGGCGCTTTACACCGAAAGACATCCTGAAGTGCTTGAAAAAGCGGCCGCGCGGTTCGGTGCTACTGTACGGGCCGCCAGGCACGGGCAAGTCCCAGTTCACCGAGCACTTGTGCCAGCAGCTCGCCATCCCCTTGATTGCCAAAACTGCCTCGGACCTGATGAGCAAGTGGGTAGGGGACAATGAGAAGAATATCGCCGCCGCGTTCGAAGAAGCGGCAGCGGAAGACGGGGCCTTGTTCCTCGATGAGGCTGATAGCTTCTTGCAGAGCCGTGAACATGCGACCGCTGGTTGGGAAGTGACTCGGGTCAATGAACTGCTGCAAAAAATGGAGCGCTTCGATGGTATCGTCATCATGGCGACCAACTTGTTTCGAGACCTCGATGCCGCAGCGTTGCGCCGCTTTACGTTCAAAATGGAGTTCCTCGAACTCGACGTCGCACAGCGTTGGTCCATGTTCTTGCGCGAAGCGGGTCTTACCGAGACAATCGCGGCCATAGCGCCCGCCACGAAAGAGCGGTGGCGGATGAAGCTCACGCTCATGAAATTCTTGACCCCCGGTGACTTTGCGACGGTCAAACGCCAATGCATGGCGCTCGATACTCGGCTCTCTGCGGAAGAGTGGCTCGATCAGCTGCAAATCGAGTGTGACATCAAAAATGCGCCTCGGCGCGTGCGAGGGTAGCGGCTGGCGTCTTTCCGCGAAGACAGGTCAGATGGACTCGAGATATGCGACGAGGGATTGCATCTGGTCCTTGGTCAGGTCTTTTATCACGCCGTGCATTACCGGCGCGGTGCGAAGGACACTTTGAATCACGAGCAGCTGCTTGAGCAAATAGGGGGCATGTTGTCCCGCCAGGCGCGGAAAGGTCGTCATCCCTTCGGCAT
>JALYIT010000070.1 GCA_030775645.1 Pseudomonadota bacterium
GAGCTGATGGTGCCGGCGGCAGGAGTCGAACCTGCGACCTACGGATTATGAGACCGTCGCTCTAACCACCTGAGCTACACCGGCAACGCTCTTCCAAGGTTGGCAGAGGCGCAAAAGTCTGTCAACCGAGAGCGGCCTAAGCAATTAAAATGGTTGACACGCGCGCAGATTAGAGGTATTTAATAATTGATGGTTGGCAACATGAGAGTCAGCCAGGTCGAGTAAAAAAGGAGGTCTCTATCGACTGCGAACACCTGCAGGGCGGCTACCGGCTTCCTCGACGCGCTTGACCTAAGGCGAAACCTAGGGCGAGAGACGTTGACTCCCCATTTTACGGTGTACCCACCGCATCACGGCCTTTGGGCTTGCAAGCGGGGGTTGGCGGCCGCCCTGAAACCAAAGCATTTGACACTTCCTTTTTGCCTCCAGTAGATTCGATTTAGTGCCGCAACCGATCGTTGAGTTCCACGGAGTTTCCAAGAACTATCCGATCTACCCCTCGCCGAGCGCCCGCCTCAAAGAGTTGTTGACTTTAAACCGAATTTCCTTCCACCACGATTTCTCGGCGCTCGACAATGTCAGCTTTGAAATTCAGCGCGGCGAGACATTTTGCATTGTTGGCGAGAACGGCTCCGGCAAGAGCACGCTGCTGCAGATGGTGGCGGGCATTCTCCATCCCTCCCAGGGCGACGTCGTGGTCAGAGGCCGCGTGGCGGCTTTGCTGGAACTCGGAGCGGGCTTTAATCCCGAATTCACCGGCCGCCAGAATGTGTACATGAATGCCGCTATTCTCGGTCTGTCACGCCGAGAAATCGACGAAAGATTTCCGCACATCGAAGAGTTCGCCGAAATAGGCGAGTTCATCGATCAGCCGGTGAAGACTTACTCCAGTGGCATGGCCGTACGCCTGGCTTTTTCCGTCGCCATTCACGTCGAGCCCGAGATCCTGCTGGTGGATGAAGCGCTATCGGTGGGCGACATTTACTTCCGGCAGCGCTGCCTGCGTAAGGTGCATGAAATGCGCGCGGCGGGCGTCACCATACTGTTTGTTTCGCACGCCATCGCGGAGGTGAAGGCGCTGGGAGACCGCAGTATGTGGCTGAATGCCGGCCGCATCAAAGAGATCGGAAATACCGACGCGGTGGTTACTCGATACATGGCGGCGATGGCCGAGAAAGACAACACGTATCTCGCAACCTCGCACCGCAAGGCGCAGGGTGTTCCACACCAGCGGGTGCAAGCGCCCGAGATCGTGGACACTCTCCCGAACGTCGATCACCGTTTCGGCGATGGCCGCGCGGAGGTAATCGGAATCGCCGTCCTCGATGCCGCGGCACAGCCGATTTACGTCCTGGAACCGTCTTCGACCATAGTGGTGCGCATCAGCGTCCGAGCGCTCGAGGATATTGCTCTGCCCATTGTTGGATTCATGATGCGCAATCATATTGGATTGGATCTGGCCGGCACCAATACGGCTCGCGAGGCGTACGATCTGCCTGCGATGAATGCGGGCGATCTCTACACCGTCGACTTTGAAGTGCAGCTCCCTGAGCTGTACCCCTCGGCATTTTCCTTCTCACCCGCCATCGCCGACGGAACGCTGCATTCCTACCGCACCTGCGATTGGGTGGATAATGCCCTCGTTTTGCAAATGGGTCACTCCGAGGGCGAGGTCTACGGGCACATTCATCTGCCGTGCCGCGTCGCGTTGAATCGTTGTCTCGGCGCCGATCCGCCGGTGTTGTCCCACGCGGAGCCTGCCGTTGGTTGAGTTCACCGGAGAGCGGGTAGTTCCGGGCCAAGTGAACGACGATCTTTGGAGCGAGCATATAGCGCGCTATGCGTTCGCTCGGCAATACATTACAGGCCAGCGCGTGCTCGACGCGGGCTGCGGAACCGGATATGGATCGGCCGAGCTCGCCCAATCCGCCGCGAGTGTAACTGGCGTGGACATTTCCGCGGAGGCTATCGAATATGCGAGCGCGAACTACCCTATCCGCGGTTTACGTTTCGTTGAGTCGTCCTGCGCGTCAGTTCCCTTCCCGCCCGAATCCTTCGATGTTGTGATTGCGTTTGAAGTCATCGAACATTTGTTGGACTATCGCGCGTTCCTCGATGAGTGCGCCCGCGTGTTAACGCAGCAAGGCTTGCTGATCGTGTCGTCGCCGAACAAGCGCTACTACGGCGAGAGCCGCGCGGGCACAGGCCCGAATCCTTACCATGAGCACGAGTTTGAAGCCGCCGAGTTCGTGCACGAACTGGAGCGGGTTTTTCCGAATGTACGATTGCTGCTTCAGAATCGCGTGGAGTCGTTCGCGTTCCATCCGCCGGCCACTTTCTCGCCGGCCGAGACACGCATCGATCGCGGCGCCGGCAGCGCGGATACGGCGCATTTCTTCATCGCGCTCTGTTCCAAAGGTCCGTTGCCCGAGCCAAAATCGTTCATCTATGTTCCCAAAGCCGCTAACCTGCTGCGCGAGCGCGAACTGCACATTCAGGCTCTCGAAAAGCAGCTCGCCGCCATCGCATCGGACCGGGACACTTTGCTCGAATTGTTCCGGCAGCAGACGCGAGAACTCGAACAACGCAATCTCTGGGCGCAAGACTTGGATACGGATCTGAAGAGCGCGGGAGCGCGTATTGTCGCGTTACAGAACGAAGCAGCCGAGCTCAGCGCCGGCTACCAGGCTCAGCTTGCCCAGCTAGAACAAGAGGACCGGATCAAGACGGAATGGGCGCGAAAAGCCGCGGCGGACCTCGAAGCCAAGTGCCAGGAGTTGGCGCATTGCGTGAGCCTGCTCGATGCGGCCGAAGCCACGGTTCGCGAACGAACTCTATGGGCCCAAGCCGCCGAGACGCGGCGCGCGGAACTGGCGGCACGGCTTGAGATGGTCCGGGAGTCGCGCTGGGTGAAGCTGGGACGGCAGATAGGACTGGGGCCCGATGTTGCGCGGCCGTGAAATCGCTCCCCAGTGAGAACTCTCCCG
>JALYIT010000071.1 GCA_030775645.1 Pseudomonadota bacterium
TTCGCAAAGCCGAATCAGCGCGGATCGGGCCAGGGGCTCATCATCGACTATCAGGAGCTTCAAGGATGTGTCTCGCATGGAACCGGGTCATGCCCTATGGAAACCCAAGCGCGCAGGACCCAAAACGGACATACATCGAGTTCGTCCCCGAAATCGACGAATCCATCCCAATAGGGTTGGTTTTGCAGTCGAATTTGGCATATACCAATGCCGGCCTCCCGTCGGCAGACAGGTTAAAACGCACGGATTTAAGCGTATGAACAAAATCAGGCATTTCGGGACTTTTGCAGCGCAGAATCTCAAGGGCAACGTGATGCTCGCGATTCTGATGGTCACGGCGGTCGGCGTGCTCATCAGCGCGTCGATGACGACCTTGATGTTATTGAGCGCTATGTCGCGTAGCGCGGCTGCGCCGCAACGGGGCCCGCGCCCGCAACTGCCTGCCCAGTTTGTCGCTGTACAAAATGAAAACTGGGGACCTTCAAAGAAAGAATGGACCGTGGAGACGAGCAGAATCTGCGACCGTAAATCCGCTGGGTTGATTCGGTTGCTTTTGTAGAGGTGCGATTTCTTATTTCGGCGGCGTTATGGTGTACTTTCCATCGACGACGGGATTGCGATCATCGGCGCAGTCGCTGTCGATGATGTGGGCTATGCCCGGCACTCGATGGTAGTGAAGTGTCAGGCTGAACGGCTTAGCGAGCGCCACTTCGTCGCTGATGGTCATCTGGTCCTCTAAGGTACTCTTGTCGAGGGCGCGGATCCGCTCAATGATATGCACCCGATCGCTCAGCGAGGCTGGGCCGTCTAACCCAAGTAGGGGTGCGTTACTGGCAACCGTATCCACGATCAGAACTTCTCCCTCCCAATGTCCAATCGAGTCGCCCCACAGCGTCCCCCAGCGTTCGTCCTCCGATGGATGGCGCCGTCCATCGGTCGCGATATGGCGCACGCCATATGGCGCACGCCGCCGCTGTAAAACACCAACGTGGTCTCCTCCGGCGCCACGAGTGCCTGCATCATATCGGAGGGGAAGATCATTGCTTCCGGGAAGCCCAAAGGCTGGCAGAGCGCGCGCGGCTGGGCCGCGTGCCTGCGATGCAGCACCTCGGCATCATGCTTAGCCTGCCATTCGGTGTTATACGGCAGTCGCAGATCGTTGTAGGCCGCCTCGAACTCCGTCAGTTCCTTCGGATCGCTTGGCGCATCCGAGGGTCCGACGTTGAATCGTTCCCATACGCCGCTCCAATCCGGCAACTTGGCAAAGGCGGCCACGCGCTGCTTTGAATTCCTTTCTGCATGCACGGCGATGGTGCAAAGCGCGCAGAGGATGCCAGCCGCGATTCGCAGCGCCGAGTTCATGGGGTGCCGCCCGCTGGCCCAATCGGTCGTCCGTCATCGCGAAGCGCCGACACAAATCGCCCTCCATTATCCCCGGCCCGACTGGGGTTGATCGTCACCGTCAGTTTCTCGCCCGGCTTGACTGTAATGCGATTCCAGCCCGAACGGATGAGGTGCGCCGGCGAGGCTAGCTCGATGCTCCATTCCACGACGTTGTTCCCGTCGGACACCAGCAACTGAATGAAGCAATGTGGGTTGCCAAACTGGAACTCGCGCACCGCATCTTGCGTGGTTTGAATATTGATGTTACTGTAATTAACATGAAAATGTCGAAACGCACCACCGAGAGGAAAAGACCCTACCGGCAAGGGGTTCGTGCTCAGGCCGCCGCACAGACCCCGCGGCGCATCATTGCGGCCTTTGTCGCAGGCTTGCAGAACAGCTGGTTCGAGGAGATCACGCTTGACGAGGTCGCCGCGAATTCCGGCTTGACGGTGCAGACGGTCATACGCCAGTTCGGCAGCAAGGAAGGTTTGCTGGTAGCGGCCGCCGCCGCGCTCGGTGAGCAAATACGTGAGGCACGCGGAAATCCTGTCGGCGACCTGCGCGGTGCTGTGCGCGCTGTCGTGCATGACTACGAGGTCACCGGAGACATGGTGATGCGCCTGCTGGCCCAGGAACGACTGCCGGCAATCCACACGGTGCTTGATATAGGCCGCGCCGGACACCGGAAGTGGCTGGGGCGCGTGTTTGCGCCGTGGCTTGAGCGGCTGCCGCGAGCGGCGCGCGGCCGCCGGCACGCGGCGCTCGTGGTGCTCACCGACGTGTATACGTGGAAGTTGTTGCGTCGTGACCGTAAGTTTGGCCGTGATGCCGTCGTCACCCTCATCATCGATATGATCAGCGCCCTGAACGGGCCGCTTGGAACCGCGTCCGACGCCATGACTCAATAGAACTAGATCAGGAGAGCTTCATGAAATTCAGTCCCAACCCCCGAGAATTCCTCTTCGCCATCTGGGAAGGCGGAGGTAATGCTCCACCGACGCTCGAGGTCGCTAGAAAGCTGGTAGAACGCGGCCATCGCGTCCGCTGGATCGGCGACGCATGTCAAGAGGCGGAGTCCCGCCAGGTGGGCGTCGAATTCCTGCCATGGACGGATGCGCCGTCGCGACACACGCGCCATCGAGACTCTGATTTTCTGCGCGACCATGAGGCCGCGGACGCACCGGGCCAGTTTGCGCTGCTGCGCGACCGCCTGATGTTGGGCCCGGCGCTCCACTATGCCCGCGATGTAGCGCGTGAACTCGATCGGCGTCGGGCGGACGTTCTTGTCAGCAGCGAGATGCTATTCGGAGCCATGCTTGCGGCCGAGGCGCGCGACACGCCGCTTGTGCTGCTCGGCGCGAACCTTTCGCTGTTCCCGATTCCAGGTTTGCCGCCGGCCGGGAGCGGGCTTGCGCCAGCGCGCACTGCGGAAGAGCGCGCGCGGATCGCGCAATTTGAAGCCGCGGGCCGTGCCCTCCTGAACGTGGGGCTTTCTAGTCTCAATGCGGCGCGCCGCCAGTTCGCGCTTGCGCCAATCGCCGATGTCGGCCAGCAGGCCGCGGTGGCCAGCCGCTACTTACTGTTGACGAGTCGTGCCTTCGATTTCCAGGCGGACAGCCTACCCGAGCGCATCCGCTACGTGGGACCGGAATTGAAGGATCCGAGCTGGTCTGCGCCATGGAAATCGCCGTGGCCTACGAATGATGAACGACCTCTGGTTCTCGTAGCCTTCAGTACAACCTTTCAGAACCAGCTGGCCACCGTCGCACGAACGATCACCGCACTTGAGTCGTTGCCGGTTCGAGCGACCGTGACGCTCGGCCCCGCCCTTCAAGACTTGCCGGTATCCGGTGCCGAAAATATTCAAGTCGTCGCAAGCGCCTCGCATAGCGATATCCTCGGCGCCGCAGCCGCGGTCATCACTCACGCTGGACACGGCACCGTGATGCGAGCGCTCGCCGCCGGAGTACCGCTTCTCTGCATGCCGATGGGCCGCGACCAGAACGACAACGCGGTGCGCGTCGCCACGCGCGGCGCTGGCCTCGAGCTTTCGCCGGCGGCCTCTGTCGCCCAAATCCGCTCAGCGATCCAACAGTTGCTGGGTGATTCGACTTATCGTCGCGCCGCCCAGACGTTGGGCGAAGCTGTTCTTCGGGACGCCGCCGGATCGACGGTCATCGAGGAGCTTGAAGCTGCGGCCGCCGTATCTGCACTAAAGAGCCGCCCCGTGCCGGTCCGCGATCGCTCGGATGCGCCGTGCTCGACTTTTTCCTGACGTTGCAATCGTCCAGATCCCCATAACGAGGAGGCAATCACCATGAAAAATAAGCTCGGTAGAAAACTTGGCTGGCCGCTTGCGCTGACCGGCGTAATCACGACATTCGGAATCGCTCTCGCTGACGGAGACGGTGCCTCGGACGGAGAATACTCGAAGGTTCGAATTGGATATGAGATCGCCCCCGTGCCGCTTGACACCAAAGGCAAGAATCGCGTTCTAATCGGCCTCGGGAGCTACATCGTGAACGCCCAGTCCGCTTGCAACGATTGCCACACACATCCGTCATTCGCACCGGGTGGAGATCCGTACCAAGGTCAGCCAGAAATCATAAACTCCGAGGAACACCTCGCGGGCGGTGTCCAGTTCGGACCGTTCACCTCGCCCAACATAACACCTAACTCCGAGGGTCTCCCGGCGGGCCTGACGTTCCCTGAATTTCGCGAAGTGCTCAAGACCGGCCATGATCCGAACGGCTCCGGCCGCATCCTACAGGTCATGCCTTGGACGTCGTTCGGCAAGATGTCGGATCCCGACCTGCGTGCGATCTACGAGTACCTGCGCGCAATTCCGTCGCGCCCCGACAATCCGAGTCCCGGCCCCTGACGGTGCGAGGCAAGCCGCAATCCGCGGCACCGGCGATTGATGCGCTTTCACCGGTCAGCTGACAGCGCCACTCTTCATTCCGGTTTGTCATATTCGAAACCCTGCTTGTCCTTCTTGGAAGACCCAAAGGAATAAACCAACCCGACGTAGACTATTCGACCCCGAGCTATGCGCCGGTATTCTTGGGTGAATATCGGGGTGCGCGCAAATCGCTGATAGCGCTGGCCGCTGAAGATGTCCGACGCCGTGACCACTGCACTCAAATCCGCTTTCAGCTGGCGTTTGTAGCCGAGATTCACCAGATTGATGGCGCTCACGTAACCCTGCGGGGTCAGCCGTTTATCGGTGCGAGTGGCCGTGATCTGCGCAGAGTCGTCGCCTGTCGGCCGGTAATCCAGCTTGATTTTCGCGTTCACCCCACTGGTCGACTGAAGTGCCGATTGCCCGAGCGCCGCGGCGTCAATCTGACCGTAAAATAAGTTCCCGCTGATACTGTAATTAACTTTGGCGATCAGACGCCCGTTGGACGTAAACTCTAACCCGGCCGAGTCGCTTTTCGGCAGATTAGTCTTGGTAGTGAGCGATATGCCGTTGCCAAAATACTCGGTCACGTCAGTCACGCTGTCGCGATTGCGCCGATAGTAGCCGGTGACGCCGTAGCTCAAACCATGGCCTTCATAACCATAACCCACTTCGTAAGACTGTGTGAACTGAGGCTTCAGGCCGGGGTTGCCGGCACGCAGGTTGGGCGTGTACTCCCGATCGACGTACGGATTGTAATTATCCGGATCCGGCCGCACGACTCGCCGGCTGGCGCCGAATACCAGTTTTGATTCATCCGACAAACTGCGATTCACGTGCAGGCTTGGATAGACATCGAAGTAGGCACCCCTTGTCGAGATGTGGGTGGTCACCTGCTGCGAATCGGTAGTCGTATGTTCAGCTCGCAGTCCGCCCAACCAATCCCAAGCACCGATACTCGCCTGGTAGCTCGCGTAGGTCGCGTTGATCTGTTGCCGAAACTTGAAATAGTTGTTGAGATTCTGGTCAACCATCTGCGCTCCGGTCACAGGGTCTACGTTGTTGCCGACATTGTTGTTCCGGTAGTCGTCCCGCTCGAAGGCATAGCCCAATTTTAGCGAGCGCGTCTTGGCCAGCGGCAGCGCATAGTCGGCGCCAAATTCGGTGGTGCTCTTGTCTTCGTGGAAATCCAAATTGTTTAAGAATGTGCCCGCTGGCGGAATGAAGGAGTCGTTGGTGTAATCATAATGTTCGTGCTGTTTCGACACGGACCGATGCAGGGAAAAATCCAGCGTCTCGTCCGGCCGCCCAAGCTTTTGCGAAAAAACCAATTTTTGGTCGTAGTCGTTTTCCGGATCATGCCCGGAACTGAATCGCCGCGATGAAGCCGAAAGCACGCCCGCCTGCGTGCCAATGTCGTTGAGTTCCGTATAAGTGCGAAGGCCGCCGCGATTTGCCCAGTTCAACGAGACAGTGATCGACTGCCGGTCGTTCAATGCATATTCAGCGGTAACTCCCACGCTCGGCACCTCGCGGCGAATTCTTTCGTTGATGGTGCTGTTGCTGTCGCTCACCAGCGAGGTCACCGGATCCCGGGCCTTCACGTCCGACTGGATCATCCGCTCCCGGATGTCATGTCGATAAGCGGCGGTAATGGAAGCCGCCAACGGCCCGGAACTGTAACTGCCGCTCGCCCCGGTGACATAGCGGCCTTCGCTGCCCCAGCTGCCTTGCAGCGAACCGGCGAGCCCTTGCGGCCGCCTCTTGCGCGTGATGATGTTGATCACGCCGGCGGCACCGTCAGCCTTGAACTGCGCGGGCGGCGTGGTGAGGATCTCGATGCGTTCGATGTCCTTGGCCGGGATCGATTGCAGGTTGTCCCCTGCCGAAGGACCGGAAAACTGGGTCGAGGGTTTGCCGTCGATCAAGATGAGTACGTTGCTGTCCCCCCGCAACGACACGAGACCATCCGGATCGACGTCAACCGAAGGAATGATACCTAAGATGTCGCTCAAGGAACCGAAGGAGCTCTGCATATCCGAGGCCACGCTGTAGACCTTGCGATCGATCAAGGTTTCGACAGTGAGCTTCTCGGACGTGACGACGATGGTCTCGACCTCGGCAGCAGGGGCCGGCGGCGCTCCGTCCGCAGCTTCTGCCGGGCGCGCAGATACGAAAGCGAAGGTTAATGCAAACCCAACTGCAGGTGCGCACGCCGCGATCGTGCGGAACGGAAAGACACGGCTAAGCATCGACGCCGCCTACGAGCGAACTAGACATACATTTTCACTATATGGCGGCTTACGCGGCGCGAATTATCATTCTAGCAGGCGATTCGGCGGGTGCCATCCTCTGGGCGCATCATGGCACCCATGCTGATGACCTAATTAAGGAGCTGAAAAATTTGAGCGAACTCGCTCCGAAGATCATTCCGGGAACCTCATCGGCGCCGACGAGTCAATATGGGGGCCGCGCCCGCGCGCCGGTCTAATGAAGTGAACATGGACAAGCCGAATGCCTTTGGAACATCGCGGCGCATCGCGCTTTTCGTTGTGTTGGCGTTGCACTTCGGGTTGCTGGCATTGATTGTGATGGCATCCCGAACCCAACACTACGGGGTCTCGGCGGAGCAGGCCCTCGAGCTTTTATACCTGCCTGCGGTGCGAGTTCCGCAGGTGCGTGCCGACGCATTTAATTATCCCCGTCCGAAGACTGACAGCGCGATGGCAAAAACCGATATCCGCACACCGCTCGCACCGCCCTTGGGTAGCTCATCTTTAATGCTCGGATCCTCCTCTACGCCCGGAGGCGGATCGGCAGTGAACTGGGCGGCGGAAGCGCACCGTGCCATAAAAGCGTTTGAGATTCGCCGCGATCAGCCGCAGGACCCCGCGCAATCAGTGTCAGCCACTTGGGACGAGTGGTGGCCGCGTCAGCACCACGCCGGCGATCAGTATAAAACCGAGAGCGGTGATTGGATCGTGTGGATTAGTGCCGATTGCTACCAAATCGCGGTCGCGCATTCGAATCCGTCCGCCGTTACCACCAGTTCACCACAGACCGTTTGCCCGCAAAAAGGCGTCTCGCCGCGCGGCGAGTGAGCCAAGCGCACAGGTGTCGGTTCGGTGCCAATGGCCTACCCCATATAATGGAATTGTCCTACGCCATCGTGAGGCCCTGCCGATTATCGTGAGGCCGTCGTCGAAATTTACTTTTCGGTCGCGCACCGATGTCAATGCAGCAGCCTCAGGCGTCTACCAGGGCCTGAGCGTGAAAACCCTCTACTCTAATAGGACACTGAAATGCAAAAGCTTCTGTTACCGGTGATTGGGATACTGACAGTTGTATTGACTTGCGGCTGCGACAATGCAAAGTCCTCAGCGGCTGTCGCCAAGGATGTTGCAATTGCGCAGCAACAGGCCTCTACCGAAGTGACGGATGCCAAGAAGGATGCGGCGAAAGAGGGCGACAGCGCGAAAGCGTCATATGAGGTGGCCCTTGCGCAAGCTGATGGCGATCATAACGTGGCGATTCAAAAGTGCTCAGCCCTCACTGGCATGGCGCTAAAGTCATGCAAAGACCAAGCGGACGCCGGTTATGAGTCAGCGAAAACTCATGCCAATGTAATTCGTTTGAACAATTGAAACAGAGGCCGCTAAGCCCAATTTTCGGATGGCGAACAGCGATCGCGCGGGCTAGCGGCCCGAGCCGCTATTTGGGCTTCGGAACAGGAGCTGGCGTGCCTGCATGCGGCGGATGTTGCCGGGCGGCCTTCTCTGCCTCGGTCGTTTTCTGACGGGCTGCCAGATTCTTATCCTGAGCGGCATGCTCTTTCATGGCGGGATTCTCGCTTTTCGGATGTTTATTATCCATGTCGGCCTCGCTTACTGCTGATGAGGTGCGAGCTTACCTCCTTGTTTACGCAGGCGCTGTAGGTTATTTGCTTTTCTTCGCTGCCTCGCGAGCTCCTAGCCGGCCCCGATGAAATTCAGCTAAGGTATGTGGATGAGTGCAGCCATCCACCACAAGACCGCGATCATTCTGGTGTCAGTAGCGGTACTGCTGATCGTGGCCGCTGTCGTTTTGCCCATGCTGCTGGATGCTAATCGCTACCGGCCGCAAGTCATTGCTTATTTGGAAGCGAGTACAGGAAAGAAAGTGGAACTTGGCCGGCTGCGGGTCAGCTTGTATCCCAAGCTCACGGTCCATGCAGAGGATTTCGGGATCAGGAACCCGCCCTTGTTTCCGCCGGGACACGTTCTGAAAGTGGCGCGCATCGAAGCGGTGCTCGACCGCTGGGCGCTGCTGCATCGGAAGATCGTCATCATCTCGCTCGTGCTGGAGGAACCGCTGGTGAATTTAGTTTCGGACCCCGATGGGCCATGGAATTTCGAGAATCCGAAAGCGAAAAATAGGCAGAACTCTCCCGTGCTCGGCGTGGTCCCGCTGGTTAGCATAAGGCGCGCACATGTGCTGCTATCGAATCTCCTGGCCAACGATTCACCAGGACCGGTGTTCTTCGAAGCCCGGGATCTGACGACCGAATTAGACAATGTCAATGCGGATGCCATCACCGATCCTTTTTCGAAATCACTGGATGGCAAGGGCTGGCTCAAGGCGGGGTTGCTTCGATTTGGATCGATCGAAGCGAAAAACTTAAGTGCCAACATTCGGCTGCTGGCGAGACAGGTTCTATTCGACGGCCTCAAGGCGGAGACCTATGGCGGACACGCCGACGGAGACTTTTCTATCAGATTCGCCGGGAAGAACGCGAGCTTCAAAGCCGATGCAACCCTGAAGGGAATTGAGGTTGCCGAGCTCTTGAACGCCTTTCCAAAAGCCAGTGGGAAAATGACGGGTAAGATGGAGGGTCAGTTGAAGATCGATGGGGAAATCAAGCATACCGAGCATCCCTTGGACGGGCTGCGCGGCAGCGGACAGGTGACTGTGCGCAATGGCCAGGTGCCCAGTCTAAAGCTGAACGCGAACTTGAAGAAGCTGGCTCACTACAACGATTTGGGGCCCGCCAAGGACGATCCGTCCTCTTTCAACATGATATCGACCGACCTCGAACTGGATCACGATCGCATCTCGAGCAAGGCGATCGATATCGACGGCTATGGGGTCGATGTCGATGGCTCAGGAAGCATGAGCCTGACCGGCTCCGACGAACTGGACTACCAGGGCGTGGCGCAAATCGCATCCCAGGGATTCATCACCAATATTTTCGCGCGCCTCGCCGGCGGGAAGCTGAAGGATGGCAAGCTGCTGTTCCCGTTCCGTATCCAGGGAACGCTCGACAATCCCATTTTCATCAGGGGCAATTAGTCGCAGCCCCTTTAGGCGCAAAGCGTCAGATTTTTTGCAGGCCGAAGCGGCGAATCTTTGCCAGCAACTCGCGGTTTGCAGGCAGCGAAGCCAGCAAACCGCGCGCGTGGTGCGAGGTCTCCTGCATGGTCTCCCTTGCCAGCAGCCGATCCCGATCGTTCAGCAATGATGCTGGTGTTTGAGTTTCAAAGCTCATGCCGTACAAGATGTACTGGTAACTCGCCGCGGAGAAAACCTCCTCGCGGTGCGGGAAGTCTTCATGCCACGGACAATGATGCCGCCAGTACTCGAGGCTGTACTTTAAAGATTCCGGAATCGATTCCGGCCGTCTATTGTCGATCCAAAACGGCGAATCCGTGCGCCTGCTCAGCACGTAGTGCAGCTTGAGAAAATCGACGATGCGCTCCCAGCGATAGCGGAAAGTCTCGTTGAAAAGTTGCGCCGCACGCTGCATGCCGTCGCCGCAGCCCGGAATGAGATTGGCAATGGACTTGGCCGACAACTCGATCATGACGATGGCCGAAGCTTCGAGCGGCTCCAAGAATCCGGCCGACAAGCCGACGGCAACGCAATTTCGCCGCCAGTACTCTTGCCGGTAACCGGCGTTAATGTCGATTTTGCGAAAGCTCAAGGCCGCAGTGGCATCGCCCTTAGCCTCCAAGTAGCGCTTCAATTGCTCGAGCGCCGCATCGTCCGATATGTGCGCGCTGGAATAAACATAACCGACGCCGCGGCGCGTCCTGAGTCCGATGTCCCATACCCAGCCGCACGACAGTGCCGTCGACTTGGTCACCGAGGCGATGGCGGCATCCTCTGCAGCATAAGGAGTCTGCACCGCCCAAGCTCGATCGATGAAGAGACAATCGCGCTGTGACAAGAAGGGCACGCCGAAATGCTTGCCGATCAGCAGGGAAGAAAAGCCACTGCAATCGATGAACAGATCAGCGGCGATGCGCTCCCCCGATTTCATGTCCAAGGACGCGATGTCCCCGCTCTCATCGGAGTGCACGCGTACGATTTCATCGTACACGTGGCGCACGCTTAGGCGTTCGACACAATGCTTTTGCAAGAAGGGCGCGAACTTACCGGCGTCCAGGTGGTACGCGTAGTTTGCGAGGCCGCTGTATTCCGGTGTGCTGACGAGCTTGGGCGCCAACGAGGCATCGCATAGCGCCGTTTGAAAGCACAGGCTGGCGGCAAAGCTTTGACTCCTCGCCTCCTCCAGCCAATACGGCGCCAGGTTTCTTTCTTCGTAGCCCGCCGGGAGCGTGAACGGATGGTAGTAACGGTCGGCATCGGCGCCATCCACCCAGTTGGAAAATTGGGTGCCTTGCTTGAAAGATGCGTCGCATTCGCGAAGAAAATCCGTTTCGCTGACGCCGATCTGTTTCAAGGTCGACCGGATGGTGGGCCAGGTGCCCTCGCCCACGCCGATCGGCGGCAGGCCGCGCGCTTCGATGAGCGTGATTGACATGCCCTCCGCGCCGCGCCGCGGAAAACGCGAGGCAAGCACGCCGGCGGTGATCCATCCCGCCGTTCCGCCGCCGACGATGAGGATGCTGCGCAGCGGCGCCGATTCAGCGCGCGGCATTACTCGCCGCATTGCCGTTCGCGCCGGGCGGCGCAGCGCCGGGTGCAGCGCTCCCCGCCGCGATGCGCTTATTCTTGCGTGAGACCAGTCCCGACACATGCGCCACCGAGGCCATCTGGAAATAGAGCCACTCCAAATACTCGAGATCCCGAAGCTCCGCCAGTTGCGCCGCCGTGAGCGCCTTGAGCTTTGCGGCGGCGATCCAGTACAAGCCCTCCAATTTAGTCTCCGTGCGGTCGACGAACTCGATATCGACGCGCACCGGTTCGATCAGGTCGAGGGCCACCAGTTTTGCGGTAAAGGCATAGGCTTCCCGCGAGCCGGTCACCAGCGCCGAGAGCATGGATGTGACGTTTTGCAGATACTGCGTCGGCTGCCCGTCGGCCTGAAACAAGCGCTCACCTTCCTGCGTTTGTATATGGGGGCTGCTCATGTCGAGCGCAACATCGAGCGAGGGCGGTGCGCCCGGCTCGACGCTCTGCCGAGGCAGCAGCGCGAAAGGCTGCCGCTGGATTTGCAGCGGCACATATTGAGCGTCCCACAGGCCATCGACGAGAAACAGGTTCTCGCCCCGCTGAAAACCCAGCAGCGCCGCCGGCTCGAACTGTCCGTTTTCGGAGCTTTTACCGAAAAAGATCGGATAGTTCGCCAGCAGCCTCGCGAATTCGCGCGGGATCACGCTGACGATATTGACATTGGCGTAGGTTGCGGCGGCGCGCGCCGCCGCAATGCGCAATGCGCGGTGGGTATCGTTGCTGATTGCCGTTAAATTACTCACCCTTTATCTCCTGGCCTTAAGGGCCCGCTACAATCCGCGCATGATTTCACAGCCGACCCCCGCGCCGGAGTGGCAAGCCGATGCGGACCTGTTTGATAACTCCATAAAACCCCGCGGCCGGCCGGCGATCCTGCGCGGCTTGGTGCGGCACTGGCCCGCCGCCGCAGCGGGCCGTACATCGCCTAAGGTTATGAGCGCCTATCTTAAGAGATTCGACGGCGGGCACCCAGCGCCTTTATTCGAGGCGCCCGCAGCCATCAAAGGCCGGTTCTTTTACAACGAGGCCCTCAATGGCTTTAACTTCGAGTCCAAGCGCGCGTTGCTTAGCAATGTGCTCGACCGCCTCTGCGAGGCGCTCGGCCAAAACGCGGCCCCTGCCCTTTACTCGGGCTCCGTGTCGCTGCCGATCTATTTGCCGGGCTTTACCACGGAAAATCACCTGCGCCGCTTCGTCACGTCTCCGTCGGTGCTGGAATCGATCTGGATCGGCAACCGCACCTGCATCGCCGCCCATTTCGACAACACCGACAATCTGGCGTGCGTCGTGGCGGGCAGGCGCCGCTTCACGATGTTCCCTCCTGAGCAAATCCGCAATCTTTACGTCGGGCCGTTGGACCTGACCCCCGCGGGCCAGCCGGTGAGCCTGGTCGATATTCGCAACCCGGATCTCGTTCGTTTCCCGCGCTTTGCCGAAGCGCTTAAATTCGCTGTGGTCGCGGAGCTTGAGCCCGGCGATGCCGTCTATGTCCCCGCCCTGTGGTGGCACCACGTCGAGGCGCTGGATGAGTTCAATGTGCTAGTCAATTATTGGTGGCGCGATGTCGCCGATTATTTCGATTCCCCCTCGAGCAGCCTGCTGCATTGTTTGCTCACCATCAAAAGCTTGCCACCCGAGCAACGCGATCGCTGGCGGGCAGTGTTCGATTACTTGATCTTTCAATCCGAGGAGCCGGCCTTGGCGCACCTGCCCGCCGAGACTCAAGGATTGTTCGGACCATTGACGGCCGAGAAGGCCGAGCGCCTTCGCGCGATGCTGCTCAAAACCCTATCGCGCAAGGTGAGTTAGCCCTTGCGCAAGCTAAAACGGCAAGTTCCAAGGCCGCCGTGGGGGACGGACGACCTTGGAACCGCCGGACCTACAGGGACAAGCGGACGCCGACTTGGTAGCGGGCGAAGCCTTCGGATGCCGAATAGAACTGCTCTCGGTAGCGCGCGTATTGTCGCTGCGAAGCGGAGGTCAGATTAATGGCATCGAAGAACACGCCCAGGTGCTTGTTGAAGTCGTAACTCGCGCTCATGTCGAGCTGCCCGTAGGGCGCCGTGTATACCGGCTCGTTGGCTTGCTGTACTTGCCCCACGCCCGCGAGAAAGGCACCGCGATGGCTGTAGGCCACACGGGTTTGGAAGCCCCACTTCTCGAAGAAGCCCACCACGTTATAGGAGCGGCTCAAGCCAGGCAGCGCGAACTGCGAACCGAGAGTGAGCGAATTGAACTGGGCACCACCGCTTGGCAGCGACCAGTTGGCCTGTATGCCAAAACCGCTGTCGCCGAACAACTGCTGCACGGAGAACTCGAAGCCGTGGAGCTGCGTCCTGTTGGCATTCGACGGGGCAGTGATGTCCCAGATCACCAGCGGATCGCCGGCTTGCCCCGGGAAAGTCAGCTGCCCGGGATGGTCGGTCAGCATTTGCGCGAAAATCGTCTGAGCCGACACGGCCTTCCCCGCAGCTTGCAGCTCGGCAATAGCCTGCTTGGCGATTGCTCCGGCGTTCGGATCGGTGATGCCAAACAGCGGTCGTTGGGTCGTGGTTTGCGTCAAAAAGTTGGTAACGTTCTTCACGAACCAGTTCGCGGAGACGTAACTCCCTTTGGCGTAGTACCACTCGGCTGCGAGATCAAAGTTGTTCGACTCGTACGGGAGCAATCCGGGATTTCCCGCGGTGGCCGTGCGCGAGCCCGGTTTCGGCGCGTTAGTCACTGAGGTTGTGCCGATCATGGAAGTCAAGTCCGAGCGCGTGATGGTCTTGCTGTATGAGGCGCGCAATAAGACATCGGGCAGCACCTGCAAGCTGGTATCGAGGCTCGGCAAGAACTCGCTATAAGAAGAACCGACATCGCTGTAGGTGGCGTTGGCTGCGTACTGCGTGGTGAATTCCGTGGGATTCACCCACGAAATCGAGGTCGGCACCTTCTGCAAGCTGCGGGCGGTCACCGTGCTGTGCTCGTAGCGCAAACCAGCCAGCGCGCGCAATCGCATACCGTCGAATTCGGTGTCGAAGTCCATCTGCACGAAGGGGGCCGGCGTGTTTTCGCGAATGTGATCGTCATTAGTCGGGGTCTTCGCCTGCGCGAAGGTGTACGGCGGGAAGTTCCCGTCCCCCGGAGCGCCGCCGGGCTGCGTCGCCGCAATCGCGGCCTGCAGCGGGAAGCTGTAGAAATAGGGCACAGCGATGCCGCAGCCGCCGCCCGAGAAGGATTTCAGGATGCTGCAGGAAGACACCTTCGTGAAGGCGCTCGCCGGAATCAGCCCGACATAGGCTGGATTGTAGTAACCCCACGGGAAATTGCCGCTGTTGAAGGATTCCGCCTCCGTGGTCATGCGCTTCAAGTCGATCCCGGCCTTGATGCCCGTGAGGCCGCTCTGCGAAGAGTTCTTCCAGTTCGCGAACAGTTGCACCTCATCGATCACCGTCTTGAAAACATTGTTGTTTGCTTGGCCGAACAGGGGATCGATGGTTGAGGTGCCGAGGTTGCTGGTGTTGTACGGTGGCTTGTACGTCCAGGAAGTGATCGGGATCGTGCCGCTGCCCAACGAGAAGTACTTGTTGAGCGATAACTGCGGATTCTGGCCGATGATGCCGAAATTATTATTGCCGTAGGCACCGCCGCCGGAATTGGCAAAGGAATGATGCCCGTCGAATTCTATCGCGATGTTGTCGGTGGCCTGCCATTTTACATTCAGGCCCCCCGAACCGTTCTGATTGAGAAAATCATCCGATGCGGCGAAATAGGACAGGTCGCTGCCGGTATCCACTAGGTTGGTGACGGTGCCATGCGAGTTGATCGTGGCGCTGGTCGGGTTCGGGCCGTAATCAAACCAGGCACCGAAGGTATGGCGGTTAACGATGTCCTTGTAATAAGTATAGGTGTAGTCGGCGGTGGCTACGAGCGAGTCGACTGGCTTGAATTGCAGCACCGCCTGGCCATTGACGCGGGTGCGTTCATGATCGACCACGCCCCAGCCCTCGTTTCGCGGCGCCCAGTTATGGCCCCCCGGATTCGTATTGCTGCTGGTGATGCGAGGATCGCCCGGCGCGAACTGATCCTCCAGCCAGCCGTCGATGTTAGCCAGCTGCTCCTGGCTATTACGCTTCGAATAGGAGCCGTTCAGGAGAACCCCGACGCGATTGTCGAAAAACGTGTCGCTGAACAATCCGGAGAATTCCGGTGTTACCTTGGCTCCCACTTTGGTCGACGTATCGTCGGTGGCCTTGGCCTGAAAGGTGGCCCGCATCTCTTTGTAATCAAAGGGACGTGCGGTAATAATGTTGATGGTGGCGCCGATGCCGCCGCTCGGTACATCGGCGCGGCCGGTCTTGTACACCGTGATGCCGGCAATGCCATCGGCGGAAATGTTTTCGAAATCAAATGCGCGGGTGGCATTCACGCCCGGAATGACGCTGCCCGGCATGGAGCGGCCGTTCAAGAGCACCATGTTGAAGTCGGGGCCGAAACCGCGCACGGTCACCCGCGAGCCTTCATTGTTCATGCGATCGATGGTGACGCCTGGTATGCGTTGGATGGACTCGGCCAGGTTCGTGTCGGGGAACTTGCCGATGTCCTCAGCGGTGATGGCATCGACCACGCCCGGCGAGTCGCGCTTGATCGTCTCGGAAGTGATCAATGACTGGCGCAATCCCGTGACCACGATTTCCTGCAAGGCGGTCTGCTCAGGCGAGCCATCGCTGGTCGCAGCATCGTTCGGGGCAGCATCGTTGGCGCCCGCCGCCATCGCGCCCGAACAGTACATCGCAATCAGCACCGCGAGCGGCTTCATTGAAAACTGCGCTAGTGGCTGATGCGCCTTCATGCGGGCGTGCGCAAGGCTCGACTTCTTCAATTTATTCTCCCCTTGCCGGCGTCCCGGGAAAAACACACGTTTTCTGCTAGCCGACGTCAGTGCATCGTTTCTTTTGCGACCGGTTTCTGAAACCGGTTGCAGGTTTATACTGCCCACGTGTTTTGCAAATTGCAAGAGGCCGCGAACCGTAAAATGCAATGTTTAATGAAAATGATGGCAAACATGCTTGACAGTAGGCGTCCTCTACAAGCAGCATTCTTGAAACCGGTTGCAGGAGCGAGCCTGAAGACTCGCGTCGTGGGGAGATATATGAGTCGCGGAGCGGGACATACCGCCAAGATTAGCGGCGGTGTTAGATTCGAACGCCTACTTAGAAGAGCCGAAGGCGCAGCCGTCATGGGCAACCCATTAAAATTGTTCGGCATCGCCCTCACGGTGGCCATGGGCGGGTTCTTAGTGGGCTTCGATGCGACGGTGATCTCGGGCGCAGTGCCTTTCATCCGCGACTACTTCGATTTAGGCTCGGCCGGCGGCACGCTCAAACTGGGGTGGGCCGTGAGCAGCCTGGGCTGGGGCGCCATGGCGGGGAACTTGAGCGCCGGACCCTTGAGCGATCGCTTCGGGCGCAAAGCCGTTTTGCTCCTGACTGCCGTGTTGTTTCTTGCCTCCTCACTCACCGCTGCGCTTGCCACGAGCTTCCCTTTATTTATTGCAGCGCGCATCGCGGGGGGCTTGAGCGTCGGTGCGGCAATTCTCATTGCGCCCGTGTACATAGCGGAGATCGCTCCGGCGCACCGGCGCGGCAGCTTGGTCTCGATCAATCAACTCATGATCGTCATTGGCATCTCGGTGTCTTTTTTTTCCAATTATTTTCTCTTGTCGCTGGGCGCACAGAGCTGGCGCTGGATGCTCGGAGTGCAGAGCATTCCGGCCGCGCTGTATTTCCTGCTGCTGTATTTTGTCCCGGAGAGCCCGCGGTGGCTCATCAGCAAAGGGCACAGCGCCGATGCGCGAGCGGTGCTCGCCTCGGTGCACGGGCAAACCGACGCTCAAGCTGAAATGGACTTGATTCAAGCCAGCCTTGTCGACCGTGCGCGACGCGCCGGCTTGCGCGATCTCCTCAGCGGCAGGTTCAAGCGCATGTTGCTATTCGGCTTCGGCATTGCGTTCTTCCAGCAAGCCACGGGCATTAATGCCATTTTCTACTATTTGCCGACGATTTTCGCGCAATCGGGCGGCGGGCTGTCGAGCGCTTTCGCACAGTCGGTGCTGGTGGGCCTGGTCAATGTCGGCATGACTTTCGTGGCAATCTGGCTCATCGATCGCGCGGGGCGAAGACCTCTGCTGTGCGTGGGGGTGGCGGGCATGGCCGTATCCCTCCTCACCATCAGCTGGGCGTTTTATGCGGGCCACGATCCCACAGCCGGCGCTCCTTTCGGCCATGCACGCATCGTGCTCTTCGCCATCATCGCGTATGTCGGCTTTTTCGCCATTTCCTTGGGTCCGGTGATGTGGGTGCTGCTGTCGGAGATTTTCCCCAATGAACAACGGGCGGCAGCGATTTCCGTGGTGGGCTTTTGGAATTCGTTGGTGAGCGCTACCATTACGCTGGTGTTTCCCGCGGAACTTGCCGCCTTCGGTCCGGGTGGCACTTTTCTCTCGTACGGCTTGGTGGCGGCGGTCGGATTCGTGTTCCTCAGCGCACTCGCGCCCGAAACGCGCGGCAGGTCGCTCGAGGAGTTGGAAGGCATGTTGGTTGGACCGATGCGCTTGCCCAAGGTCTTACGATGAAGCCCAAGTTTCCCGCTCCCACTCCCGGCAAAAGCGGCCCGCGTCCGGGGCAGTCCGCCACCTTGCGGATGGTGGCGCGTGAAGCCGGTGTATCCGCCAGTACCGTGTCGCGCATTATCAATGGAACCGTCAATGTCAGCGAGGGCTTGAAACGTGCGGTCGAGGCGGCGATCGTCAAGTTCGACTTCAGGCCCAATGCGGCGGCGCGCGGCCTGGCCTTGGGAAAGACCTCCACCATCGGTGTGGTCGCGCAAGCCATCGACAGCCCTTTTTATGGCGAAGGCCTGCGTGGAATCGAAGCGGGATTAAGACAGCGCGGCTATGCGCCGCTCATCATGAGCGGCAACTGGCGTATCGAGGACGAGGACCGCTGCGTGCAGGAACTGATTGCACGCGGCGTGGACGGCGTCATCGTATTTGCGGGCCGCTTGAGCGATGCCAAGCTCAAGAGCTACGCGAAGAGCGTGCCCATCGTCATCACCGGGCGCAACGTGCGCACTTCCCGCTTATTCAGTCTGCAAGTCGACGATGCCCAAGGCTCGATGCTGGCGATACGGCACCTGGTGGACTTAGGACACAGGCAAATTGCGTTCATCAACGGGTCCGAGAATCATCCGGACGCCATCGAACGCTTGCGAGGCTACAAGCAGGCGCTCACCGACAGCGGCATCGAGTTCGACCCAAAGCTCGTCGTTGTGGGCGATTGGCACGAGGAAGGCGGCGTACGCGCGACCCTGCAACTCATCGACTCAAAATCGAAATTCACGGCGCTATTTTGCGTAAACGATCAAACCGCTTATGGCGCCTGCCTGGGGCTATACCGCCGGGGACTCTCGGTGCCCCATGACGTGTCGGTGATCGGCTTCGACGACTTGCCGTCATCCACCTACCGGTTGCCGCCGCTCACCAGCGTGCGCCAATCGATCGGCGAGCTCGGTGAGCGATCTGCGCAAGCCGTTCTCGATTTGATCGCAGGGCGCAGACCCCGCATGGCGGCCCCGGCCGTGGAACTGGTTGTGCGCGAATCGACGGGCAGGAGCCCTGGGGCGCAGCCGCCGGATCATGCCGCCAAGCCGCGCTCAACCCGGCGCGCAGCTTCCGATGCGCCGAGACTCGGCGCCGCCCATGAGTGATCTGAGCCTGGGCGCACTCTCCGGTCGCTTCCCCAGTAACTTCCTTTGGGGCGTCGCAAGCAGCGCCTTCCAAATCGAAGGTGCTGCCGATGTCGCCGGCAAGGGTGAATCGATCTGGGATCAGTTCTGCCGCATGCCCGGGGTCATCGCCGACGGATCCGACGGCCAGGTTGCATGCGATCACTATCATCGCCTCGAGGCGGATCTCGATTTGATTGCGGCATTGGGGGTTGCGGCCTACCGTTTCTCCATCTCCTGGCCGCGGATTCAACCGCTGGGATTCGGACCCCCGCTGAGATCCGGCTTGGATTTCTACAACCGTCTGGTTGATGGGTTGCTGAAACGCGGCATCCAGCCCTTTGCGACGCTCTATCATTGGGATTTACCCGCGGCGCTGCAGAGCCGGCAACGCGGTTGGGCAAATCGCAGCACCGCATATCGTTTCGCTGAGTACGCGGCGATTATCGCGAACGAGTTGGGCGATCGGGTATGGTCCTTCGCCACCCACAATGAACCCTGGGTGACTGCTACGCTGGGTCATGAACTCGGCATTTTCGCCCCGGGCCTCAAAGATCGGGCCGTCGCGACGCAAGCGGCACATCACTGTTTGTTGAGTCACGGCCTGGCCGCGCAGGCCATGCGCAGCGCCCGCCAACATCTCGATGTCGGCATTGTGCTTAATCTCTCGCCCGTGTTTCCGGCGAGTTCCTCACCGGCCGATCAATTGCTGGCCTCGCGTGAGGACGGCTTGCTGGTGCGCTGGTACATGGATGCGCTGCTGCGCGGCGCCTATCCCGAGGACATAGTGGAGTACTTGGGTAACGATGCGCCGACGGCGCAGGGCGGCGATGGTCGATTGATCGCTCAGCCGCTGGCTTTTATCGGCGTCAATTACTACAACCCCATCGTCTCCATCGCGGCGCGGCCCTTCTCTCCCGCGCGCCCTGGTGTACCTGTCACCGACATGGGATGGGAGGTCGCGCCGGCCGCTCTGACGGATCTATTGGTCCGGCTCGACTTGGACTACGATCTGCCGCCGCTCTACATCACGGAAAATGGCGCAGCCTACCAGGACACGTTGATCGAGGGCGCAATCCACGATGAAGAACGGCGTGCCTACATTGAATCGCATGTGCGTGCGGTTGCCGATGCCATCGATCAAGGCGTCGATGTGCGCGGTTACTTCGTCTGGTCGCTGATGGATAACTTCGAATGGACCATGGGCTACAGCAAGCGTTTCGGTATCTACTACGTGGATTATGCGACGCAGGCGCGCATTCTCAAGCGCAGCGGCCTGTGGTTCAAGCAATTCGCGGCGGCATTCAATCGCCAACGCATCGCCGAGCCTGTCGCCGAAGAGCTGCGCCATTAGTGCATCACTCGAAGGATCGCCATGCCGCGTCGTTTAAGGCTGGCGATTGCATTGCTTTTCACGGCGCACGCGGCCTGGAGCCTGGCGGGGCCCGGCGCGGCGGCCCCTACGCTGGTGCAACCTTGGATGAATGCATCGCTCGATCCGGATCAACGGGCGGATCTCGTGATTGAGCAGATGACGCTGGATGAAAAGATTCAACTGGTGCACGGCATCGGTTGGGGCCCCCTGCAAGCAGGCGCTCCGGTACCGCCAGACAATAACGGCGGAGCGGGTGAAATATTAGGAATCCCGCGTCTCGGCATTCCCGCCGTGCAGCAGGCCGATTCGGCGGTGGGCGTTCGCATGTCCGCGCCGCAAGGCCGCTATTCGACGCTGCTGCCCTCGGTGCTGGGCGCCGCCTGCTCCTGGGATTTGGACGGTGCGCATTTGTACGGTGATGTGCTCGGCCGCGAGCTGCGTGCTCAAGGCTACAACCAGTCGATCGGCGGCGGCATCAATCTCGCACGCGAGCCGCGCAACGGCCGGCTGTTCGAGTACCCCGGAGAGGATCCTTTGCTCGCCGGCATGATGGTGGGCCAGCTGATCCGTGGCGTGCAGGACAATCGCATCATGGGTGACATCAAGCACTATGCCCTGAACGACCAAGAGACCGGCCGCACCGTCGTCGATGTGCAAATTTCCAAAAAGGGAGCCCGCGAAAGCGACCTGCTGGCCTTCGAGATCGGCATCCGCGTCGGACACCCCGCGTCGGTCATGTGCAGCTACAACAAGGTGCGGGGCGATTGGGCCTGCGAGAACGAATGGCTGCTCACCCACGTGCTCAAGAACGGCTGGAAATTTCCCGGCTTCGTGGTTTCGGATTGGGACGGCACGCACTCGAGCGAAAAGGCGGTGATGGCCGGACTTGATGTGCAGATGCCCGGTGAGGAATACTTAGGTCAGCCGCTAAAGCAGGCCGTGGTCAGCGGGCGGGTCCCGGGGCGGCGCCTGGATGACATGGTGCATCGGCTGCTGCGCTCGATGTTCGCTGCCGGCGTCGTGGATCATCCGCCGCTTCCCCGACAGGTGGTAGACCCGTTTAAAGGGCTGGCCGATGCGCAGCACATCGCCGAAGAAAGCATCGTGCTGCTCAAGAACAGCGGGGTTCTGCCTCTCGATGCCGACACCGCGCGCTCCATCGCCGTGATCGGCGCCCACGCCGATATCGGCATTATGTCCGGCGGCGGTTCGGCGCAGGTCGATGCCCCGGGCGGCAATGCCATCGATCCGACGACCCCGACCCAATGGGGCAAAGCCGTTTACTTTCCGTCCGCGCCGCTGCGCTACATCTCCGAGCATGCGCACCGCGCGCAGGTAAAATTCGATTTAGGGGAGGATACCGCCTCCGCCGTTGCGCTCGCCAAAGCGGCGGACATCGCCATCGTGTTTGCAGATCAATACATGAGCGAGGAAGGCGATGCGCCCATGCTGTCGCTGCCCCGCCGCCAGAATGAGCTCATCGCGGCGGTCGCAGCCGCCAATCCCCGCACCGTGGTCGTGCTCATCACGGGAAACCCCGTGTCGATGCCGTGGATAGACACTGTCGCGGGAGTCATGGAAGCCTGGTATCCCGGCATCGGCGGCGGCCAGGCCATCGCGAATCTACTGTTCGGCACCGTGGTGCCGTCCGCGAAGCTGGCGATCACCTTTCCGAAAACCGAAAGCGATCTACCCCACCCCCACCTCTTCGGCTTTACGCCGCCGCTCCGCTCCCGATCCGGCCGAAGGGGCTTGGGTGCAAGATGCGCCAAAGAAACAATCCTTTCCCGCCGATTACAGCGAGGGCGCGCGCTTCGGTTACAAATGGTTCGACTCGGAAGGCAAGCAGCCGCAGTTTCCCTTTGGCTTTGGCCTCTCCTATACGACCTTCCACTACGATAACCTGAAGGTCGATTCCAAGACGCGCACGGTGAGTTTCACGGTGGCGAACACCGGCCACCGCGACGGCGTGGAGATTGCGCAGCTGTACGTCGCCTTGCCCAGCGCGAGCGCCGAGCACTTCCGCCGTCTCGCCGGCTGGCAACGGGTGACATTGAAAGCCGGCGAGGCAAAGAGCGTGTCGATTTCAATGGAACCGCTCGCCCTCGCCGTATTCGACGAAAAGAAAGATGCTTGGGGCTGGCTGCCGGGCCGTTACACGGTGTCGGTCGGCGGCTCATCCCGCAGCCTGCCGTTACAGGCCGAATCCGCCTTGTACTAAAGACGAGAGATTAACGAAAGCGCCTCGCCCACCATGCGAGCCGGAGCCGACCGCGTTCCTAAAGCGGCGCGCCGCGCGTCGATCATCGCTATGATGAGTAAGGCCAGATGAGCCTTGCGCTTTATTTCCGCACACCCGGGTGCCGCAGCGATATAATTTTCACCTCAGATTCGACGTGGCTCAGATATTTCCTATGGCGTTCAATCACTTGGTGAAACCGCTGTCGCGTTTCCTACGCGCAGGAACCCCGCCTTCCACCGCTTCGGAAGATCCGCAAGCGGCGCTGGGCGCCGGGTCGCCGGAAGGCGATGAGTCGCTGCGCGATGCCGCCATGCTCAAGCTCCCGGACGGAGAGGATCTGCGAAAACTGGCGGGCTTGCGGGGCGGTCAGCCGGCGTCACCCGCACTCGAACGGGCAGCGCGGCAACGTTTGGCGCAACTGATCGATACGGGCGCAATCGATCTTGCCAATTTTCTCGTCAGCACCGATGACGCAGACGCGGCGCTGGTAGTAGCCGGCTTTTGCCATAATCCAGAGTTCCTTCCCCAAGCGATGGCCTCGATCAACGACGCGCGCCGGGTGGCGGACCTCGTCATCAACGGAACCACCAGCCGGATACGCCAACTGGCAGCACAACGCATCGAGGATCCTGCGCAACTCAAGGAGCTCTTGAACCAGTTGCGCGGCAAGGACAAGAGCGCCTATAAAATTATCAAGCAGAAATGCGATGCGCTGCACGCGGGAGAGCAGCGCATCGCCCAAATCAAAATCGACGTCGATGCCGCCTGCGCATCCCTCGAGCGGCACAGCCATCGCACCTATGACGCAGTTTACGAACCTACTTTTGAGCACTTCTTCGGACGCTGGCGATCGCTCGAGTCGCAAGCGCCAGCGGAGATTCTCGAGCGCGCTCAACAAGCGATAGAACGCTGTCAAGAAATCATCGCAGAACATGCGCGCAAGCTTGCCGACAAGGCCGCGGAGGAAACGCATCAGGCGGCCGCGAAAGCGGCTCGGGAAGCGTCGATTGCGCAAGCCGCCCGCGAAGCCGAGCGGCGCGACCAAGAGCTTGCTCAAGCCTCGGCAGAAGCGGCCCAAAAACGCGAGGCTGAGGAAAAAGAGCGTGCCGAAAAATTGGCCGCCGAGGCAGCCGCGGTGCGGCAGCTTCGCAGTCTTCTGGGCGGCGCTAATGTCGCCCTGCGCGAGGGCCACACTGCACGCGCGGCGGGGCTTCGGCACGCGATCGAAACGAAACTGCCCACCCTGCCCGCAGTGCCTGCCCATCTTGCAAGCCAGGTGCACCAGCTTGACAGCAAGCTGACCGAACTCAAGCAGTGGAAGGACTTTGCCGTCGCGCCGAAGCGCGCGGAACTTATCGAACAGATGGAATCACTCCTTGGTTCCAAGGAAGCGCCCCGGGCTCTTGCGGATCGAATCAAGCAGTTGCAAGAGGACTGGAAAATTGTGAGCAAGGGGATCGTCAGCGATTCCGAGGCGGATTGGCAGCGCTTTCACGCAGCCGCTCAGACTGCCTACCAACCGTGCCGCGAATACTTCGAGATGCAAACGAAGCTTCGGCAGGCCAATGGCGAAAAACGCAAGAGCGTGCTCGAACGCCTGCGCGCATTCGAGAGCGCCCAAAGCGGCGAGGATGTCGACTGGCGCACCGTGGCCACGGTGCTGCGCGAGGCGCCGCAAGAATTTCGCCGGCATATGCCCGTGGACCGGGGCGCCAATCGTGACGTGCAGGAGGCTTTCGATGCCACATTGCATCGACTACAGGCCAGGCTCGATGCTTGGTATGCGCAAAACGTCGACAAAAAGCGCTCCCTCATCCAGCGCGCGCAACTTTTGAGCACCAAAGCGGAAGGCCAAGAGGCCGTCGATGGCGTGAAGCGCCTGCAACAGTTGTGGAAGGAGATCGGGGCCGTGCAGCGCGATCAAGAGCAGCCATTGTGGAATGAATTTCGGGCACAGTGTGATGCAGTCTTTCAAAAACGTCAGCAAGCGCACTTGGATTACGCAGCCGGCCTCGAAGCGAACAAGAAACAAGCGGTCGCGCTTTGTGAGGAGCTCGAACAATCCGCTTCATTGTCCGGATCTGCCCTGCTCGAGCGCCTGGCAAAAGTCCCGCAGTGGCGCGCCGCCTTCGACGCCTTGGGCGAACTGCCACGGGGCGGCGAGCGGGCCTTGAAGGATCGCTTCGAACGGGCCGTCAAACTCTTCCAATCGAAGATCTCGCAGCATCGCGCAAGCGAGCGACAGCAATCCATCACCCAGCTGTTTGAGGCCGCCCGCCTTATACACGCCTATGGCTGGGCCGTGGCCCAGGACGCCGCTGCCTCCGACCGCGAATCACGCCAGCAAGCCGCCGAGACCTTCATTGCCGGCGTGACGCAGTGGCCGAAGGGTGGCTTGGCGGCGCTCAAAGATGCCTGGGGGAAAGCGCACGCCGCCACCCAAGTCGATGTTGAAGCTCTCGAGATAGCGTTGCGCAGGCTCTGCATACGGCGCGAAATCCTGACCGGCGCAGCGACACCCCCGGAAGATCAGACCTTGCGCCGTGAGTTTCAGATGCAGCGACTGGTGGAACGCATGGGGCAAGCGCGTGATTCGAATGCCGACGAGGGAGAGGCCCTGACCCTGGAGTGGATACGAGTCGGGCCCGTCTCCCCCAGCACTTACGACTCGCTGCTGTCCAGGTTCGTTCGCGATCGATAGCAGACGCGGCGCGCAACACCGCCATTGCGTGGCGGGCCGGCCGCATGCTAAACCCCCGGGACATTTCAACCAAGAAACCCTGGAGAAACCTCTGAAAACCCGGATCACGCAGCTGCTCGGCATACAGCATCCCATCATCCAAGGCGGCATGCATTTTGTAGGCTTCGCCGAGCTTGCTGCGGCGGTGTCGAACGCAGGTGGCCTTGGCATCATTACGGGACTGACGCAGCGCACTCCGGAAAAGCTCGCACTGGAAATCGCCCGCTGCCGCGACATGACGGACAAGCCGTTCGGCGTAAACATCACCTTCCTGCCGGCCGTGACGCCGCCAGATTATCCAGGCTTCGTCGAAACCATCATCAAAAGCGGCGTTAAGATCGTCGAGACCGCGGGCAATAATCCACAGAAGTACCTGCCGGCCCTCAAGAGCGCCGGCATCAAGGTGATCCACAAATGCACCTCGGTGCGCCATGCGCTGAAGGCTGAAGCGATCGGCTGCGATGCGGTGAGTGTCGATGGCTTCGAGTGCGGCGGACACCCCGGGGAGGACGATGTGCCCAACATGATCTTGCTGCCGCGCGCGGCGGAAGCCTTGACGATTCCGTTCGTCGCCTCAGGCGGCATGGCCGATGGCCGCTCGTTGGTCGCTGCGCTCGCATTGGGCGCGGACGGCATGAACATGGGCACGCGTTTCATGGCCACTCAGGAGGCGCCCATTCATATTCATGTCAAGGAAGCCATCGTCGCCGCATCGGAACTCGACACGCGCTTGATCATGAGGCCGTTGCGCAATACCGAGCGCGTGCTCGCAAATACCGCAGTCGATCGGCTGTTGGTGAAAGAGCGCGAGTTGGGACCCAAGTTAAACTTCGCCGACATTGCGGCGGAAGTGGGCGGCGTCTATCCGCGCATCATGCAGGAGGGCGAGATGAACGCGGGCGCCTGGTCCTGCGGCATGGTGGTGGGACTGATCCACGATATTCCGACCTGTAAGGAACTCATCGACCGCATCATGACGCAGGCGGAAGGGCTGATCCGTCACCGGCTCGAGGCAATGCTCGCTGTGGCATAACTTAAGCGATGAGCGCCGCGAAATTCTTGCGTTGAATTCGCAAATGCCCGTGAAACGCGCCACAGGCACGAGGCCTGTGGCGCGAACACGGATCTAAGTCGGGGCTAGTGCTTCTGCCTATAAATGCGGCGGCTGTTCTTGTTCTCTGCTTTGTTCAAGCGAGCCTGTTCGCCCTTGGTCAAGTGCCCGTTATGCTTGGCTTCATCGACGCTTTCGCGCTTCGCAATGTTGGCAATATGTGCTTCGTCGCGCGCAGCCTGCTTGCCGGTAATCGTACCGTTCGCGACACCCTGATTGATGCGGGCCTGCTGATTGTCGAGGCGTTGATTGACCTCATTCACGCGCGGATGATCGGGGACGGTTTGTGCCAGCGCCAGCGAGGAGCCCAACACGCAGCACAGGCCTGCGATGAGCGCTTTGGATCTGATTATCATGAGATCTCCTGAAATGTTGAACATTGAGTTAACCAAATAGGCAAACCATTTTCGGTACGCAGCGGCTCATTTGAGCGCCATGTACCTGTGAAAACGCCTGCCGCACCCCTTGGTTGACGGTCATAAATGACGAGTTCGTCACACACTTCTCGGCATCGGATTATCACGCCATCGAGTCGGACCCATTTGCTCTCTAAATCCGCGTGTGACCGCACGCTGCGCACCGCTGCTGTGCATATCCACGGAATAAGTCGTACTGTATTGCGACCCGGCGGCAACTCAATCATATACGTGCACCTTGAGGGCAAATCATGGCCGCTTTCAATACGATTATCACTGAGCGAGACGGAGTCTTGTCCGGCCCCTTGCGTGCGCCGAAGCAAATGCTGGCGACGCAAGAGTACGACGGCCATACCTCGATCCACGACGACGCCACGGCGCAAAAGCTCGGCTTCAAAGGCGCGACCATCGAGGGCCCGACGCATTTCAGCCAGTTCGCGCCACTGGGGTTCGCGGTGTGGGGCGAGCGTTGGTTAAGCAACGGTTGCCTCTCGGCGCACTACCGCGCGCCCGTGTTCGCAGGCGAGGAAGTCAAAGCGTTCCTGCGCCGGCCCGATAGCGGCGGTCAAGCGGAGATCTGGATGCTGCGCGCCAACGGCGATGAAATCTTGCGCGGCACGGCCTCGACGGGCCCCGACTTTCCGCGCTCCGCACTCGATCAGAGATTGAGCGCGCTTCCCTCGCTCGCCAATCCGGTCATCCTCGCCGACGTGAGAGTAGGGATGCGCACGTCGCGCACTGCCGTGTGCATGGACGAAGATCAGCACATGGGGGCGCTCTACCCTTTCAGCCTTGCGCAAAAACTCGCACGAATCACCGAGCCCTCGACTTTCTACAGCAGTAGAGAACATGTCTGGCAGCGGCCGATCGTGCCGCTCGAAATGATCAGCGTGCTGATGCAATACAGCGCACGCGACGACGGTATTAAAGCCCGCGGCCCGGCGGTAGGCCTTTTCGCCGATCAGGAGATCCGCCTGCTCGATGGCCCGGTGCTGGTGGCACAGCCTTACGACATCGAGCGCGAGGTCGTGGCTCTAAGCGGCAGCCGCCGCACCGAAAGCATGTGGGTGCGCTCGACGCTGTATGCCGCGGGCACGGAACGGAAGGTGGCACAAATGCTGCTCAACTTGGCGACCATGAAAGAAACGTACGCTCCTTACGAGAAGGAGCATGCCGCACTCTACGGTTAGCCAACGCGCAGCCGCGAATTCATCGATGAAATGCTATTTCTTTTTGGCCGCGGCGTCCGAAGCTGCCTCGGCCGCTTGCGCTTTAAGGCCCTCGAGCTTCTTTGAAAGAACCTTTCCGGTTCCCGCATCGACGGTCACTTCGGTGATGAATTTTTTGCCCGGCACTTTGATATCAAAACTATAAATCAAGCACCCGCCCTCGGCCTCGAGTTCTCCGCTGGCGACCGAAGCTGCGCTGTTTTTGACGGCTTGAAGCGCGGTGCTCTCGGCTTCCGCGCGGCTGACCTTGGCGAGGCCCGCGAGTTCGACGTCCGCAAGGCCCTTCTTGGGATGAATGGAACACGGCAGTTTCGCCGCATGAGCGCCAAACGCAAGCAACAACGAAGCGGTGAGTATGATTTCTTTCATCGCGATCCCTCTACAAATGACAGTGAGTTACCGGACAATACTAGGAATGTGACGGCTAAGCTAAGGACTCGACTCTGCCGCCCATAGCAGCGGCACATTCAGCCGAACAGCGCGGAAACCCCCGCGTTGATCGCGAAACCGCCGAAGATCAGCCAGCCAAACAGCATCGCCGCGAGCGCCAGCGGCTTGATCCCCGCAGTGCGGACGGCCGATATCTGGGTGGTCACCCCGAGCGCGGCCATGGCCATGGCCAAGAGGAATGTATCAAGATCAATCGCTGTGGCCTTCAGATCATGCGGAAGAGCGATGAGGGAATTGAGCATCACCACCGCAACGAACCACAACGCGAACCAGGGTACGACAATGCGCCTAGTCGCGGCGCCGCTTGCGGTTTTCGCTTCTGCCGCCACGGGGTGGCGGGACAAGTAGGTCGACAGGAGAATCAGGAACGGCGCCAGCATCATGACGCGCACCATCTTGGTAATAACGGCGGTATCGGCTGCCCCATCCGTGATCGCCCGGCCGGCGGCGAGCACCTGTGCAACCTCGTGAATGGTCGAGCCCGCAAAAATCCCGTACGCCGAGGCACTCATGCTCAGAAAATGGTGGCGCGCATTCAGCTCGTATAACGCCGGATACAGAAATATTGCAAGCGTGCCGAAGACAACTACGGTCGACACCGCGACAGCGACTTGCTCGGCGCGGCCCCTGACGACGGGCTCCGCGGCCATCACTGCGGCGGCGCCGCAAATTGAACTGCCGGCTCCGATCAATATTGCCGTCTGACGGTCCAACCGGAAAAGTCGAGTCCCCGCCCACCACGACAAGGCGAACGTGCTGGTCAAGACCAGCAAATCAATCACCACGCCCGCGAGCCCCACATGCGCGACGTCCTGGAAGGTCAATCGTAATCCGTAAAAGATGATTCCTGCGCGAAGCAGAGTCTGTTTCGAGAAGGTAACACCATGGGCGCTTACGGTTGCGACTCGGGCATAAATCGTATTGCCGACAATCATGCCGAGCATAATGGCTAAAGTCAGCGCGCTGATGCCGCTTTTTTGGAACCATGCGGCCTGGCCCAATAAGATGGCCACGAGCGCCAACACCGCAATCAGAGCGAGGCCAGGAACCAGCTTCAAACTCGCCGAGGGCCGCACGCTCGCCTCCAGATCTGAAAATGCCAGTCCTTACTATCAAGCAGCGAGTTTAATTAGTAAAACAGATTAATCTACTATGATTAATCTATTTTATCTATTAACATCCATCCCGATGCGAATCACGCTGCGTCAGTTGGATATCTTCCGTGCTATCGCCCTCACGGGCAGCACCGCCGCGGCCGCGCAGAGCGTGCCGTTATCGCAGTCCGCCACGAGCACAGCCTTGGGGGAACTCGAACACAACTTGAACGCGCTACTTTTTGATCGGGTTGGCAAGCGCTTACTGCTCAACGACAATGGCCGGGCACTGTTGCCCATGGCACTTGCCGTGTTGGACGGCGCTCGAAACGTTGAGATGGCCTTCGCATCGGGTGATCACAGGCTCACCGTCAATTTGCGCCTATTCGCCAGCACCACCCTTGGCAACTACATTCTGCCCAAGCTGCTGTCGCAGTTTCGCCAGCTCGTCCCGACCGCGACGCTCGATGTGAGAATCGGCAATACTCTGGATGTCGTTACAGCGGTGAATGAATTTTCTGCGGACTTGGGCTTCATCGAAGGCCCGTGCCATCAGCCAGACATCAGCATAATTCCCTGGTTTGAGGATGAGCTGATCATTGTGGCAGCCCCTACTCATTCTCTGGCCAAGGCAAAACTGACAATCAAGCAATTGCGGCAAGCGCCTTGGCTGTTGCGCGAACCGGGCTCCGGCACGCGCGAGGCTGTGGAGCTAGCCCTTCTGCCTTATCTGCAGAACATTCAACCGGCGATGACATTGGGTAGTTCCGAAGCCATCAAGAATTTGGTGGCAGAAGGCCTTGGGGTGAGCTGTTTGTCCCGGGCCGTGGTCCATGACTTGCTGTCCGCCCGCCGGCTGAGCGTGCTCAACACAGCCCTGCCGCGCCTCTTTCGCAGAACGTCGATAATTCACCACCGCAGTAAACTACTCTCCGAGCCGCTGCAGAGATTCATGAGGCACTGCGAGAGCTACCGCGGATGAAATGATCGGATAGTATGCTGGCTCAGCATGAGTACGCGGATCTCAAGCTTGCAAGATCTCCCTTCCGGGCTCTACTACTTATTCAACTTTCGCTCCGCCCTGCACTGGCTGCTCGATCGATACGCCGATTTGCTGCCGGAAGCTGAGAGCCGCTTTATCGAGGACTTCGGCGCGCTGCCCTTGGTTTCGCAGGCGTTGCTCGTGAGGTTGATCATGCGTAAGGGCCAGCATTTTCGCGCATCGAGGGTTTCGTACGTAGAGATTGGCTCAATCGAGCATGCCGTAGGCCCCCTCGTAAGTCTTCAATGGGTCGATCCGAATCCTGTCCTCAGCCTCGATGAGCTTTTTAAATTGGCGAGGCGCGACGAAGTCGCCACAATGTTCCAAGATCTTCCGTGCGGCATATCGAAGGCTAAAGCGCTGGAAGCCTTGCGCGAGAGCCGGCATGAAGCTCGACCGTTCCAGGAGTGGCGTGGAAGCGCGGCTGAGCGCGTCTATTTTGTGTCTGTCACACCCTTGTGCACGCGCTTGCGACTGCTTTTCTTCGGCAACTTCAAGCAGGATTGGACGGAATTCGTGCTTGCGGATCTGGGCATTTATAAATACGAGGCGGTGCGTCTTTCGTCCGCTTCGAGGGCATTTCATAGCCGCCAAGACATCGAAGATTTCTTTGCACTTTATGAGTGCCGGCGCCGGCTACAAGAAGAATCGAGCCTGGAAGAGGTATTGGCTCGGCTGCCCGCAACGAACTTGAATCACGAGTGGCTGGAGAGCCGACGAGCGAAGCTCGTTTTTACCGTTGCGCGACAGTACGAACGCAACGGCGAACGCGAGACCGCGCTTAAGCTTTACTTGAAATGCAATTATCCAGGCGCGCGGCTGCGCGCAATCAGAACGCAGGAGTTGGCCGGGCGCCATAACGAGGCACGCGAACTTGCCCTCGCCGCCTCATCCAAGCCCGAGAGCGCCGCTGAAGCGCAGAGACTTGGCCGAATTATCTCAAGGCTGGAACGACATCTTAATCTTCCGCGCCGGCAAGCGCACCGCACTGCCCGCGCTGAACGCATGGATCTGGTCGTCCCACGGCCCGTGCAGAAGCGGATCGAGGAAGTGGCGCGCGAACACCTCGCGGGACTGGGTTCGCCCGTGTACTACGTCGAGAACACATTGGTGAACTCGCTGTTCGGATTGTTGTGTTGGGAGGCCATTTTCGCACCATTGAGCGGCGCGTTCTTCCATCCCTTTCATTTTGGACCGGCGGACCTTCACAGCCCGACGTTTCGAGCGCGGCGCGCAAGTCTCTTCGACGAGTGCCTCGCACGCCTCGAAAACAACCAATATCAGGATGCGGTGAGACGGACATTCGATCGCAAGTACGGCATCCAATCGCCCTTCGTTTACTGGGGCCTATTAAGCAAAGAGCTTCTCGATACCGCACTCGCCTGCCTGCCGCCGGCACACTTGAGAATGATGTTCGAGCGGCTGCTTGGCAACTTATACGAAAATTGCAGCGGCCTACCCGATCTGGTGCAGTTCTGGCCGGAAGAACATCGCTACCGTATGATCGAAGTGAAAGGACCAGGCGATCGATTGCAAGACAATCAGCAGCGCTGGATGGAATTTTGCATGCAATCGCAGATTCCGGTGGCGGTGTGCCACGTGAGGTGGGCTTAGCAAGACGCACCGCCGCGCGCCGCTAAACTTTAGGCCCGCTTTCCGGCATGCTCCTTCCACCACAGCGCTTGTAGAGGTTTTCGCGCAGCTTCTCGCGATCCTCGGGGGTCATGCGCTGCCAATCCTGCTTCATACGTCGCCGCCATCCCCAAGGGCCAGGGTTGCGACCGAACCGCCCCACAAGGATTCGAGTGAGCGCTAAGAGGCCGATTGCCTGCCAGAAATGCAGTGCGGGCCCGCCAAATATCGACGGAATCAGCCAGTTCCAAAGACTCATCACGACAACGCCGGCAACTCCAAGTGCGGCTACGACAAAAATCGCTATTTTGATGGCTCTCAACGTCCGCAGCGGCTTCACGATCCTTCTCCTATAGTAAAGTCGACATCCTCGTAAACGGCCCGCAGGCGCTTACGCAGGTATTGAACTGCCGCGTATTTGCGCGACACCAGTGTGCTCACACTCTCGCCCGAAAGCTCCGCGAGCTCTCGGAAGCTCAAGCCTTCGATCTCGTGGGCGACGAACGCATCGCGCTGTGCTTCGGGCAATTCCTCGAGTGCCTGGACTAATTCCTGCAGCGATCGTTCTCTCATGTACAGTGCGGCCGGACCCTCGTCCGGCGAGGGGAGCGAGTCTTCCCAAGAATAGTCTTCGTCGTGGGTCTCGACTGGCGCACGGATTAGGGGCTTCTTGCGCCGAAACCAATCCGTAACCTTGTTTCTGGCGACCCGAAAGAGCCACGCGCCCGCTTGTTCTATCGGTTGCACCAGCCTTTCGGCTTCGATGAACTGCGAAAACACGTCCTGCAGAATGTCCTCTGCAACGCCCACGTCCGATACCCGACTGCGGATGAATTGACCGAGCCGGGTCGCTTCGCGCGCAAATACCTCGGAAATCCGCCGGTCCTGATCGACCTTGGTTGCAGCTAAAGCATTCATTGAGTTCACACCAAAGTAGACGTTCGGCGGCTTTAGATATTGGGCGCGGAAATCAATTAATCAACCAGGCGCCCCGGAGCTAAATGCCTCGCAGAGAATCGCTGATACGGTAGTATCGGTGATTGGGGCGGCGACCGACACGCAAGGGGCAATGGACATCCAACAAGCCATGCTTTCCCGTCTTGGCCGCTATCAGCCGATCAGGGCACTGCCTCGCGCCTTTTATACCAGTGCCGCCGATTATCGCCTCGAGCTGCAAACAATCTGGTATCGCGATTGGCTGTTCGTGGGACATGACTGCGAGATCGCGCACGCAGGCGATTATTTCACCGTGCAAATCGGCGAGTACCCGCTAATCATTGTGCGCGATCGCGACGGGGAGATTCGCGCCTTGCACAACACCTGCCGTCATCGGGGATCGCGGATTTGCCCGGCGGAGCGCGGCACGCTGACTTGCTTCGTATGCCCTAACCATCAGTGGACCTACAAGCTCAGCGGGGAGTTTATTGCGGCGCGCGATATGGGCAGCGATTTTCAGCGCGCTCAACATGGCTTGAAAGCGGCGCACTGCGCGCATGTCGGCGGCTACATCTTCGTGTGCCTAAGCGCGGTGGCGCCGGACTTCGACACCTTCGCGAAGCTCGCCGAGCCCTATCTTCTGCCGCATCATTTGAATGAGGCGAAGGTGGCGTTTGAATCGACCATCACCGAGCATTCGAATTGGAAGCTGGTCTGGGAAAACAATCGCGAATGCTATCACTGCGCATCGAATCACCCCGAGCTGTGCCGTACATATCCATCAACGCCTACGGTGGTCAGCATCGGCGCCGCGGCCAACAGTCCGGGGGTAGGCGAGCAGTGGCAGCGATGGGAATCTCAGGGACTGCCAAGCCGCTTTCAGCTATCGGCGAGTGGCCAATCGCGCCTGGTGCGCATGCCGCTTCTGGGCGCCGCAGTAAGCTTTACCATGGACGGAACCGCGGCCGTGCGGCGTCCTTTGAGCGAATCGGTGACCGAAGCGAATGTCGGTTCGCTGTTGATGTTCCACTATCCTTCGACCTGGAATCATGTGATGGGAGATCACGCTACCACCTTCCGTGTGTTGCCTTTGAGCCCGACAGAAACGCAATTGACGACCAAGTGGCTGGTGCACAAGGATGCCAAGGAGGGCGTGGACTACGATGTGGAGCGACTCACTGAAATTTGGCGGGCCACCAACGATGAAGACCGGCGCGTCTGTCAGGAAAATCAGCGGGGCGTGAATTCTCCGGTCTACGATCCCGCGCCGTACTCGACCATTCACGAGGCGGGCACGCTGCAATTCATCGATTGGTACCGCCGTCATTTCATGGCTCGCCTGCGCGAGGTTTCGGACCCAGGCGCTGCGTGAGTCTCGTTGACTTTGAAGACGCTCCTTTCCGTCGGGTCCATTGGAAAACTGGCGTTAGGCGCGACGACCGGTTATTTGAGCGATGGCTATACCCTGGGCGTGGTCGGGATTGCACTGGCCGGCGCGCAGTCGAGCTCGCGCTTTCGCCGGCGTGGTTGGGCGCGCTTGGCGGCGGATCGCTCGCCGGCTTGCGAGCCGCGAAAACGGCGGCAACGACTTGGCGACTTCGTTAAAAGCGAAACTCGACCGGTGCCTCCGCTTGGCACTTGCCAGGAACCCGGGCCGTGGCCTATGGCCTCGGAGGTCCAGTGGGCTTGCGCAGATGAGCGATCCCTCTCTGCTCTACGAACTTTGTTGCCGCTTCCCACAGATGATCGCCGTAGTAGAACGGATCGAATTGCTCGGCACCCGGAATCGGCAGCGGTGCAATAACGGCGTCAACGCGGGCTTCATAGAAGAACGGAATCGAATATCGCTCGATCCCCGCTCCCAGAACGCGATGCACCGTTGCCCTGATTGCGCCCGAAGTCCAACGCTCCAGCACCTTTCCAAAATTGGCAGCTAACGTACCTTCCTCCGGTGGGACATCGATCCACGTCCCATCCAAAAACTGTGCCTGCAGTCCGCCGACACCATCCTGTGCCAACAACGTCATGAAGCCGGAATCGACATGCGCACGGCCCAACATGTAGCGCGGCTCACCCCGGTGCGTGGTCCACATTTCCGAGTGTTCGCCGCCTTCATAAGACGCGTTCGACCTGACCGGGTAGTGAGTCAATCGCAAGGTGGAAATACCACCCTCGAACGCGCTGTCGAAGATGCTCTCGGGAAGACTCAATGCGCGTGCAATCGAACGCATCACGGCAACTGAGAGTCTCGTCATCGCAAGGTAGTACCCGCGCACGCGAGTGTGCCACCCTGGGAGCATCGCTTGCGGCGGCATTGGCGTTGCTTCGCGCAACGGATCGCGATCATCAACTACCCCGGGTCCATAGGCAACGTCCGGTCCGAGATCCATGCCTTCTTTGTAGGTCGCGTGACCAGCCTGCAATGGGAACCAGCCCCGATAGACATTGCAGCGCTCCGGGTCAAAGCTCCATCGCCAGAGTTTGCGGATTTCGACTGGTGGAAGTGAAAAGATTTTCAGCAGTTCACGACGACCCGGCCCGTCTAGCACGGCCCATTGCGGCAACCCGGTGACCACCATCATTCCCGAGGTCTTTGCGGCAGATTGAATCGCGCTATCGACGTCAGACCGTGCTGCCTCGTCTTCAGAAAACAGCGCGCTGACATTGACCCGAGGTATGACGTGCTGACTCATGCTGACTCCTGTGCTCGGCGATTGCCGTAACCCGCGCTTTCAGGCGCCGCGCGTGATGCTACGTCGCGCTGATGATATCCGATAAAGCGACGCAATCCGATGGAACACAATCTTCTTGAGAGTTTGCAGCATAGACACAAGGAACGTTACTTCTTGCTATTGAAGCAGTCAGGCGCAGCCCGCGTGGCATCCAGAATGAACGACCGCTTCGCGGAAACGCGTCGGTGTTAATGACCGACCGAAGTCGGACGGATTGCTTATGGCCGCTTGGTGCCCTGAGTCGACATTCGCGGCTGTCCGTTCTATGGATCACGGGCTTTGCGACTTGCGATGGGAACCGGAGCAACAAATCAGAGTGACTCGACATCCGGTTGTGAGCCGAAAAGCTGATCCAACCGGACGTCTGTCACATCAAGTCTGAGCTTTTACGTCTTTATGCTCGAGCCGTGAGACGCAACGCACTGCCATTTTCCGTCCGGCATCTTTGCCCAGGTATCCGTCCAACGTGCGTGCACGTCCATCGGCTTACCTTTTTCGTCAGTGCCCTTCGCATCGAAAATCATGCTAGCAATCGCCGTATTTCCAAATACCGTTATTTTCAGGTCCTTCACATCGACACTCGTGTACTTGGTTGCTTTGGCATCTGCTAATGTCTTTGCCTTGTCGCTGACCTTCCCATCGCTGCCTGTGCTAATCATTTTGTCAGCCAACAGTGGTGCAGCCAGATCGGCATTGTTCGTCTTCTGTGACTCTAGCCATTTCATTTCTAGAGCTGTGATTTCTTTCTCAGTCGCCCCTGTCTGCTGCGCGTGCGCGATGGCGACGCTACTCAGCAGAAGCAATCCCATTAAATATCTCCGAGAATTGTTCTTCATATGAATTCCTTCTATTTTTGCCTTACATTTTTTCGCCACAGGTCTTGATGCACTGTGTTGGCGAATTAGATGCCCAATCAAGAAGTATGTCCAATTCCCTTGAGGCTGGCCTACGCCAGTGGGGCCTGAGGCGGAAAGGCAACCCACAATCTAGCAGAGGTCCGGGACTGAGAGCACACTAGAGGACAAATGAACTGGCGGCATCGAACCATTCCGCTACTCTTGAGCACGCTGTCCGCTGCTTGCTGCATACAAGTCACAAGTCCGGCTGTCGCGACTGGTGCTACGAAAATCTCACGCTACCCCGGGACGACCATGACAGATGCGGCGGACTCTGCGGTGGTTGCCCACGCGTACCCAGACAAATCCGTACGGCTGGTCGAGCCGTTTGGTGTCGGCGGTGGGCCTGATTTATTGGCACGCGCCCTCAGCCCAAAGCTCTCTGAATTGTGGGGCGAACCGGTGGCTGTGGAAAACCATCCGGGCGCGGGAAGTACGGCGGCCCCTGCGCTGGTCGCAAAATCGCCGGCCGACGGTTACACAGTGCTCGTGAGCACCAGCGCGCAAGCCTATAGCGCCGCACTACGGAACGACCTCCCTTACAACCCGTTGAAGGATTTCATCCCGGTCGTTCCGCTCACCAGCCAGCCCTACGTGATAGTCGCAAGCAGGCTTGCGGGCATCGCTACCTTGCCCGAGCTCATTGCGGCTGCGAGGGCAAAACCGGGTGTACTGACGTTTGCTTCAAGTGGAGTGGGTACTGCTACGCACTTGGGAATGGAGGAATTCAACCAAGCGGCGGGAATCAAGGCGGTACACATCCCCGCCGTGCAGGGCGAAGCGATCGCCGACACCATCGCCAATACGGTTGCAGGTCGCAGAACTTATATGATGGCGCCCATTGAGCGCGCTCTTATCGACATCCGTTCGGGTGATCTCGTTGCGCTAGGCGTGACGACTAAGAACCGCTCGTCCTTGCTCCCCCAGGTTCCGACGATCGCCGAGGCCGGCGTGGCTGGTTTCGACTACCCGATCTGGTACGGAGTGTGGGTACCGGCGGGCACTCCTATCGGTGTGGTCAATAAACTGGCGAAAGACATCGCGCAGGTGATGGCCACGCCTGATTTGCGCGATTGGCTCGCAAAACACGGGGCCGATACGATGAGCATGACCCAGCCTGAGTTCGCTCGCTTCGTGCTGAGCGAGAGTGAACGAGCCGCGCGGATCGTGAAAGCTGCTGGCATCAAACCACAATAAGTGTATTACGCATATTAGCGCCCCTCGAAAGCGAGTGGCTGCTGTGCAAAGACTTGCTGATTTGAACGAACTGGCGATTCATCGCCGGCGCCAACTTTTCAACGAGTACTAGGTGCGCAATACGGTCGTTCAGGCGTGCGCAAGCTGCTCAGCACGCGAACCTTCGGGTTCGATTTTGTGTTTCGGAGTGTAATGGGCTGGGGTGCCAAACCGCAGGGGATTCGAGACTTCAAACGACCTTTGTCGTGGGGCGGGCCTGACGTTCTGGGATGTCGATCAAAAGCTCGATCGAACAACAACCGTGCGGAATTATATTCCGGTACCGCAGGGGTAATGAGTTGGCCGGTCAACTTAGTGTCAGGGCTCGAACCGCTCCTGGGTCGAGCGAGATGGCACGTTCGCGATCCGATAACCGTCTTTTTATGCGTGCCAGCGAACGTTGCGATCGGTTGTGAACAAAGCGCGGTCGCCGCCATCGCCGCACGCTGAACGAGTCCTCGTCGAGTAATTGTCACGGTTCGCCCACAATAGGTCGCAATCGTGACTTTAAAAAGAGGGACTCGAAGCATTCGAGTCCGGGCCAAGAGAGAATGACGTCCACTCGCGCGATTCCAGCATGTACTGGGTCCGGGGCACGTGTTGGGTAATCGATGACAGAAATGGATGAAATTTTCCTGCCTCTTCCGTTGTCCGCTTGTGGCCCGGAAGCGTTTTGTGTCAGCTTCAAAGTGCCCGTCTGCGCTCCGTCGACATTGGAAGTCAGGGCAACGGTCGTGCCGCTACGCTGCATCGCCACGGCGCTCACCGATGCTATACACGCAACGTTCGACGTGGCATGGTATGCATCGGCTGACGGCAATGGAGTTCCCAATGCCCGACGAGGCATTTGATCAAGATGCATGGCTGTCCCGTATCGGTTACGACGATTCCCGTGCTCCAACATTAGAGACTCTACAGGCGCTGATCGCCGCACACTCCAAAGCGATTGCCTATGAAAGTATAGACGTGCTCCTGGACCGGCCGCCAAAATTGGATCTAGCATCGCTACAGGCCAAGATGATTGCGGGAGGACGCGGCGGCTATTGCTTTGAGCAGAACATTTTGTTTCGAGCGGGACTGAGATCACTCGGCTATAGGGTGACAAGCCTGCAGGCGCGTGTTGTGCGTGGATTGGAAATTGATACACCCCGCCCGATGCTGCACATAGTGCTGCGAGTCGACCTTCCCGAGGGTCCGTTTCTCGCCGATGTAGGCTTCGGCAACCTGGCGCCGACCGCAGCGCTCAAGCTCTCGCCACTACTTGAGCAGGCCACACCTCACGAATTCATGCGTTTTATAACTATGGGAGAAGAGCTTACGCTCCAATCCAAGCTCGGAGATAAGTGGGAGCATATATACCGCGTAGTATCGCTGCCGCGGGTCGATGCCGAATACGAGATATCCAACTGGTTCACCGGCAGCCATCCGCAAAGCCCATATGTGAATAACATGATCGCAGCACGGCCGGGACCCAACAAAACAAGACTTACACTATTCAATGCTCGGTTTAACGTGCGGCATGCATCGGGACAGGTGGAGTATCGAACGCTGCAAGGCGAGGCGGAGTATCGCAGCGTGCTGGCAGATGAGTTCGGGCTAAGGTTGTCCGACGCCGACTTACGCACAGCCTTAGCTCATGTCGAGCGCAGGGGTGCTCGCGGACCCCCACACCCCTTCTTCGCTTAAGTCTTCTTCGGACCGCGTCGGCGCTCGCCCCGCCTGCGATGGTGCCGGATGCTCGTCTTTTGCGGTTACAAAACTAGCTTCCGAGCGTGGTGCCGATTGGAGTGTTGCAACACCCGGCGTACCAAGGCACCCTTTCATGTCATTGATTGCTGTTCGCCGTCGCAGTGTCGGCATAGCGCCTGAATTCTCGGCCCTGCTCGGCGGCGCTGCGCCCGGCCTTGCTGCCGAGGCGCGGCTGACGCTGCGAAAGCAGCTCGAGGACGAACGCCCTCACTAGAGTCAAAATAAAACTGAATTTTGGCTCGAATCTAAATCGAACATTTTGGCGACACGTGCCGGCAGCACAATTGCAACGTCTCCGGCTGCGGTCGCCAACATCCAAACTGTTCGATTGATTTGATAGCGCTTATGGGCAAACTCACCATAGGTGAGCTTTTTCTGGTGAAGGGCGACGATCAGTCCACTGATATGTTCTGCCGCCTGATTGTATAAAAACTCGCGCTGCCTGATGAACGCGCTCTGCATCGCGCTCGCGTCTACCGACGGCTTCGACGCCTGCGAGGTGCGTCGGATGCACTCGTCCCGCAGCATGGCCCACTTCGCGATCACCGGCAGCTCAGTGTCGGTCGGAAAGTCATCGTTCGATGCGATCTCGAATGGTACGCCTGCGTCCGTCGACTCTCGATACAGCTCGACCTTATGCCGTATAGGGTCTAGATCCGGCGTGGAGAAGTCGCTCTTGCATTGCTCAGCTGCTGAGACAATCGCCGTGTTGCGTTGCTTTTTGAGAGTGGCCCCTCCGCCATTACATCCACACAGCGCTGTCGAGGCCAGCACCGCCGCAATGCTCCACCCATACTTAGTCAGCCTTGCCATGTCCAGCACCCGTACTTCGTTTTCCCCAGCGACAGCCTACAATGCCTGACTCCCTGATGCTATTTTTTGGCCAGCCCCTGCTCCGCCTCGCGCAGCCAAGCGTCCCGATCCGCTCCCGGCGGCGACGTTTGGGCCAGCCCGCGCGCGCGCTCAAAGCTCGCACGCGCACCACTGCTATCGCCGGTCTTTGCCTGTGCCTCTGCCAGTGCCAAGAAGTTGGGCGGATACGTCGGCGCCAGTGCCACGGCTCGACGCGCAGCGGCCAACCCTGCCTCCGCATCTCCCGGTCCCAGCGGCCAGCCCGGCGCTCTGGTCAGCACCAGCGCTTTCACGCGAGCAGGGCCCGCTTGGCTGTACGTGGCGTCGGCTGCTTCCGCGCTGTCGAGCGAGGCAAGCATGGATTTCAGAGCCTCGCTCGCGTGCAAGGGATGCGCCTTCGCGTCGAGGCCGAGCGCGATCCCGCGATAGTAAAGACACGCCGCCGACTGTGGTGCCCGCGAAATGCAAGCTTGCGCCGCGCCGGCCGCGTCCGCAGCCAATTGATCGCGCACCTTGGGATCAGTCTCCGTATCGCTGCGCCGTGCGTCGGCCTCGATGGCCGCGGCAAACTCATCCACCGATTGGGATGAAGGCGCGGTAATTATGCGCAGCGGCGTGGTCTTACACGCCACCACACTCAAGGCCAACGCGGCCACGCCGAGGCAGCGCTTCATGGCTTGAGCTTGTTGCCCGGCAGCTGCGGCAACGTAAAGCCTTTAAGACGCAGCGCCGACAGAGCATCGGCGCCGCCCTCTTCAGATTTTAATTTCAGAAGCGCAGTCTGAACTGCTTTGGCGCGCGGCGGGGGCAGGCGCGAGTGCACCACCGCGATGAGCGCCACGGGCAACGGCGGGGATTGCACTAGCGTCTTTATCTGAGCGGCGAAAGGCAAGCTCGGGAGCGCCGCCGCCTGCGTTTGATCGAGCAGCGCCACCACCGGCTCACCCGACGCCACGCGGCGCAAGGCGCTTAAAATCTGGCCGGTCGACTCGATTTTGACATTTGTTGACAAATCCCACGCCGCCAATGCCGCGTGCCGCACGAACTCAGGCGCGTAACCTGCGGTGCTCAATATGGTGTAATCGCCAAGCGATGAGGCATCCATCACAGGACCTCCCGCCATGCCCACGAGAGTCCACCGCTCCTGCGTGCCGACGCCGACCACATCCGCTTGCACGAGCGGCGACAAATGCAGCGCAGAACCATGCTGCACATAAAAGGCATAAGGCACGAAGGTCAGCACCGAGTCCTTGTCGCTGAGTTTTGCAATTCCGCCCTGTTCGGTCGGGTCATAAATGGCGGCCAGACTGTCCGGACTCCAGCCGGCGGCCAGCGCCGTGGCCTTGGCGAATTGATCGACGAAGGGCTGCGCGTCACCCGCACCTCCCGGATACCCCGGCGCACAAAACACCAACGTTGCCACTGCAGCCAACATGAGTGAACTCATGGCGACAGGCTATCATTACCTCCCTCAAGTCGGTAGGCGCTAAGCGATGAGCATGCTCGTCTCACCTCGAATGTTGCAATTATTCCAAAAGGTGCTTAAAGCGCGGTCCTCGATTGTCGGCGCTTTCTTACTTCTGACTCTTGCGGGAATCTACGGCGCCGCGCATATCCCGACTGATTCTTCCATCGACCGACTCATCGTCTCCGGCGATCCCGTGGCGAAAGCGACCCGGGAATTCGAACGCGTGTTTCCCGAAAGCGAGCAAGCACTCATCATGCTCGAAGCGCCCGACCGCTTCAGTCCTGCTGTCCTCCAAGGCGCCCATGATCTGGAACTCGCGCTCGACAAAATGCCGAAGGTTCAGGCGCACAGCCTTCTGACGATTTACTTTCGCGGCAAGCCCCCCGCAACTATCACGCCCGAAGCTGCTGAGAAGCTGCGACAGTTCGCCACTGGCACGACCCTGTTCCGTCGCGCCGGATTGATGGGGGATCGTTATCTCGGCATTGCGCTCGATCTAAATGTGAATACACCGGCAGAGCGCGATCAGGCCTTGAGGGCCATCGACGCGCTGGTTTTGCCGCTCGATGCGGCCGGTAACCCGTTCACGGCAGTGCGTCGCGTCGGCACTCCCTGGCTCGATGCTTGGCTGGAGCAGCAAACCGGCGCCTCTACGCGCAAATTCATGCCGCTGTTCGGCATGTTTCTGGTGACGCTGGTGTTTATCGTCTATCGCTCGTGGCGTGCACTGGCGGCCATCATTCTGACGCTAGGCTCTACGGTTGCAATGGGCGTGGGATTGGGGGATCTGTTCGGCTGGACCAACAGCGTGGTCTCTACCTTGGTGCCCTTGACCATCATGGTCACGACCACTGCCACTCTGGTCTACATCCATTCCCGCTACATCGAGCCGGAAGAGGGCGCGAGTCCTCTTGAGCACCATGCGCGCGCGCTTGCCAACAAGTTCCTGCCCTGCACCGCCTCGATGTTCGCCACTGCCGTGGGTTTTGCGGCGCTCGCCGTTTCCGACATTCGCCCCGTACGGGAAATGGGACTGTGGACCGCGGCCGGGTTGATCATCGCGTGGATGACCTGTTTCACGCTGTTTCCGGCGCTGCAGTCGTTGCTCCGTGCACCGCGAAACTGCGGCGCCGTAGCTGAAGGCAAGTGGTTTACCGCAGTAGTGGACGTGCTGGTGCCGGCGACGCGTCGTTACCGCTGGTGGCTGGTGGCGGGCGCCGTCTCTGTCATGATGTGCGGCGCGGCCGCGCTGTTTGGCATTCCCGGCAAGCTCGCGCCGCTGCAGCTCGAGACCGACGCGCTCACGTACGTCGATCCCCATGAGCGCGTGGCACAGGATACGCGCCGCTTCGAAGAATCCAACGGCTTGGACGTCGATGACTTGTGGCTGCAAACCCAACCGGGCCATGCCTTGGATCCCGAGTTCCTGCGCAGCGTCGATCAGCTCGCCCAAAAGCTCGAACGGCACCCGGGAACCAATGCTGTCGATGGTCCCACTTCCGTGCTGCGATGGGCACGTTATATCGGATCCAGTTCCGATCAGCTACCCACCTCGCCGGAGGAGTGGCGAAAGCTCGCCGCGGATCTGGAGCAGATTCTCTTGACCGAACCGAGTGCGCGTAACTATGTCGATGTCGCCGATCTCTCCAGCGTACGGTTGAGCATCCGCGGGCGCGGCGAACTTTTCGGACCTGCGGGCGCCATGCGTCGGTTCATTGATCAGACTTGGGACGAGGCGAAGGCGAGCGATCCCAACTTTCACAACGTGCGTGGTCAATTGGCAGGCAAAGGCGTGCTATCCGGCGACATCACCGAACGCTTGCTGCCCACGCTTACCGAAAGTTTTGCCATTACGGCCAGCGTAATTTTTTGCGCGTTTCTCGTGGTGTTCCGCAGTCCCGCCGCGCGGCTTATGACCATGATCCCGTCATTTTTTGCCATTCTGTCTGTGTTCATCGTCATGCGCGTGGCGCACATTCCGCTTAATATCGCCACGATTCTGATCGGTTCCACTGTTCTCGGCGCCACGGAGAACGATCAGGTGCACTTCTTCTATCATTTGCAGGAAGGCCGTTCGAGCGGCGGCACGGGCATCGCGCTCAAGCACGCCATGCTCACCGCCGGACGCCCGATATTCTTCGCCACACTCATCAACACCAGCGGCTTTCTGGCACTCTCGCTCTCGGACCTGCCGCCCATGCGCCAGTTCGGCATCGTGGCAGCATCAGCCTTCGTCCTGGCCTTGATTTCAGACTTCACGGCCTTGCCCGGGGCGCTATGGATATTGAGCCGGGATAAGCGCGCCTTAGAGCTGCGAGAAACGCGCTAGCGTTGGGAATCAGGCGCAGGGCGCTGCGACGGCGGAGTCGTTGCACTTGGCGGCGCGTTGGGCGTGCGGTGATATCGATGAACGCGGCGGTGTCGGCATGCCTGTCGCATTCGGCGTTGCAGGCGAGATAGGCCGCGGATAATCTTCTTGAGAGCAACCTACGGCGATCAAGCTGAAGGCCGCGGCGGCAATTGCGAATTTCACGCGCATAACTTCTCTCCAGATTTAGGAGCTGTTCATAGTGAAGACCTGCCGCGGTAAGAAATATCCACCGGCGGTCGAACTCCTTGTAATCCATCTCTGACAGCGTCTGCAGCTGCTGCGCTTATTGGTGAGAATCAAGATTCGCAAGTGTAGTCGCCGCTTAGCTGCACCAGGCCCGCCAGCGGCATGAACTCAATGCCTCGCGATCTCGCTTTCGAAAGACCAAAGAACACGTCGCCGGGCTCATCGTGCAGCAGATAGTCTTCTTGAGGGGCGCCGCAATGCGGGCAGTGATTGGCATAATCGCCTGCCGCACCGCCCACCTCGATCCGCTTGAAGTATGGCCACACCTCGAGTTGCGCGGCCAGGGCATTATCGATTGCCCACATGTTCGACACCGTGAAGCGGGGCATCGAATCACCGCTTTGGGTATCAGTCCCGCTTTGGCAATGAATGCAAATCACGTCAATCATTTCGTTGCAATGCAAGCAGCCGGTTTGCGCTGCAGCTACATGAGCCTCGTTGGAGGCAATGCCAAATTCGGCTTCGCCTTGGGTGCCTAGGTAGATTCTATTCATAATCCATCCCGCGACCCCGGTCGGTGTCTTTACCTTCTTTTGCGCTCTCTCGATAATCGGTGCCCCCGGCTCCGGAATCGAGAGCCCGGCCTACCCCTTGCGTGCGCGTAGCCTCCTCTTTGCGCAGCCGCTGCTTGAACTCCAACCACTTACCGACAAAATTATCCGGAGTCGCCGCCTCGTTCTCGAAGCGCTCCCGGTAGGCCAGCCAGGCGTTCGAGGATTTATCCCGATCGCGAGCGGGCCCTGACGCGTGCTTCGAGGGTGCTTTTTCGGCTATCTTTTTTCGGTATTCGCGCTGGCTTCGGTTTATCTCAGCGGCGTTATCTCGATACCGCTCTCGCCGCTTGGCATTCAGTTCCTCTCGGGTCAGCGCGCCGCGAGCTAACGCTCTCTCGGTAGCTGCATTCTGTTTGGCGCTAGCGCCGGCCCGCTGATGCGCTTCTGCGTTCTGCTTTTTCACGACTTGTTCTAGCGCGTCGCGCCCCATGCGCCGAGCCTCGACGCGCTCTCGATATCTCGAGCGGATGTCATCGCCGGCAGGAGTGTTCAAGCCCTGCCTTTTTTCCTGGTAATAGATGCGCTGCGGAATCACGGGTCTGGGTTCCCGGTCAATTCCCTGGTCCTGGTAGCTGCGGTGATCAACGCGCGCCCTCAAACCCGCGTCGCGCAGCGCCTCATTGGTGACGCGTGCCCAACGTTCGCGTATCAGGAATAAGTCGTTGGACCGCACGAGTCCGCGCGCGTGCCGCTCTCTACCCCCGAGCTCCAGCGTGGTTCTCTCGCCTAAGCCTTCCGGAGTGATCTGCCGGGTCGTCATAAGCAGATGAGCATGATGATGGCGTTTGTCGCTGCCGGGGCGGGGCTCGTGCACCGCGAAGTCAACGGCATTCTGATATCGATTGGCTAGGTTTTGCGAAAAACGATGCACCAAAGCGTGGCGTTGAGCCGTGTTGAGTTCCGGAGGCAGGAGAACCAGCACTTCCCTGCCGAGCCTAAGATTCCGGCGGTCGCCGCGCTCGGCCGCATTCCAGAGCGTAGCCCGATCCCGCGCCCAGTTCGCATCCATCATGCCTGCCAATTCTTTAGGAAGCACGATGCCCTTGGCAACGACATCCTGCCGATGAGAATAGTTGTAGGACTCACCAGTTCGCTCATCGCGAATGCGCTCGCCCGCGCGATATGCGGCGGCGTGGGTTATGCGACTTCCTTTGGTTCGGGAGAAGGTTTTGAGAAGAAGAAAATATACGGCCATCGCGCGCGGGCTTCCATGCACACAACAAACGTGCTGGAACATTTTTGCGCAAGCGATGCTCTCGCCGCCTTTGGGAAAGCTGCCTAAATCGACAGAAATGAGGATTTCAGGTTAACGGCATCAGGTTTGACCGACCGCATCCTTGTTGGGCGCCGCCGACGGCGGCGGCGGCGGCGCCTTTCGATCTACCAAGCTGTACATTCCAAACGTCCATGCAATCGCCGCGGTCCATCCGGCCAGGATGTCTGATGGATAGTGAACCCCCAAATAGACACGTGAAACTCCGACCAGCAATACGAAAATCACGCTGACAGTCAAGATCGGCCATCGCGCCCGTGTCGGCCAGCACAACATGATCACTGCCATGGCAAGCGTCATGGAGCCCATCGCGTGGCCGCTAGGAAAACTGTAGGTAGTCTCAGGCGTGATCGACAGCCATAGGTCTGGGCGCAGGCGCGCATAGTGATTCTTGGCGACGATATTTAGGACCGCAGACCCGATGACGGCAATGCCGAAGAACAGGCCATCGCGAAGTCGCCTGAGCACCACCAGCAACATCAGGATGATGGCATCGAGGGGTAACACACCCCAACGATAGCCCGCACGGCTGATCAGAATGAAGAAGTGATTGAGCGCCGGCGTTGCCAGCCCATGCAGCCAGTTCAGCAACGGCGCATCGAAGGGAAACACCTCTTTTTCGTGCATTTCACCCACCAGTGCGGCAAATCCCCACAGCGGCAGCAGCAGGCACAAAAACCAGAGCGCAATCCGCCACAAGTGTTCGCGCAAAAAGCGCAGACCGTAAACTGCCGCGTCTGCCAAGACTCGGGCTGGGGTGGCTCTTTTAGATGTCGGCATCGATGTCCATGATGCCTGATAACAACAGCTATGCTGTCCAGACGGCGCACTCTCGGAGCTAATTATCTACCGCGTCAGTCCAGGCACTTAAACTTAACAGCCGGGCCACCTCCCGGAGCCATCGCCATCAACGTGACCACAGCGCGCAGGACTATCACAAGGTCAATCAAGTATCAGTTGGGCTTCTAGCTTTATATGACTACGCTGGTGTTAGCTTGCGTAGCGTCGCGGGAACGAAATTCGAAACGTAGTGCCCTGATCCTTTATCGACTGCTTTTCGATTTTTGCATCCAGCATCTCGCACAGCCGTTTGACGATCGATAGACCAATCCCCTCTCCCGCTTCCCCGGTCAGAGATCGGGTGGAACCCGACTGCGTGGAAAATTTGCCTGAGCCGCTCGGTGCGGGGCGTGGAATGGAGAGGACGTTGGGGGCCAAAGAGTCAGCCTCGGTCGCGAGCGCCGCAGCCAAAGGCTTGTCCGATCTGGTGTGAAATCCAGGCCCTGTGTCCTGAATAATTAGCAGCCAGCGTTTCGGGTCATCGGGCCCACTATCCCCCCAAGTCATGCTGATGCCGCCATGGCGGGTGTATTTCACCGCATTGAGCAGTAAATTTTGCGCGATCCTACGAATCTTCACCGCATCGCTGTCCACGCCTAATCCAGCCGGACCCTCGCACCGCAAATACAAACCGCGTTGCTCCGCCAACGGACGAATCCCCTCGCTTAAAGGCTCCAAGATCGTCGTCACATCAATGGGCTCGATCTCCCGCTTCTCACGCCCGGCCTGCAGGCGTGCGAGGCTGGTGACGTCGTTCAGCAGATGATGGAGCGAGGTCACGTTGCGCGTTAAAATACGCACGAAATCCTCGCGCGAGTCATCGCGCTGTCCGTGCCGGGTTAGGCCAACGGCGACGTGCGCAACGACGCCTAAATTGCCGCGCAGATCGTGGGCGGCTTCGCGCCACAAATCGCCACGCTCACGCTCCAACTCGCGGATTTGCTCAAGTGCGTGCTCCAAGTCCTCGACGTGGCCTGCTGCCTCCTTTTGTTGAAGAGCAAAATATTGGGTGACACTTTCCTCGATCGCGGTACCGCAGAGCGTGGTCCACACCTCGCGTGCGTGCGATAGGGCATCGGCTGACATGCCGGACCCCTTCCCGTAACGATCCAATTCCAAGATGACGCATTTATTGAGCTGACCTAATTCGCGAGTCACTTCCCGCAAATCATAGCCCTGCCGCCAGCGTTGCAGGCCATGCGCCGCCGCCGGCTGCGCAGCGGCGTCAACGGTCGCTCCCACCGGGGCTGTGGGTGCTGCGGCATGGCGCAAGCTGACTTCAAATGCAGTTAATAACGCTGGGATGTGATCGAACACTTCAGCCCGTGGCAGCGAATCACCACTCGTGAGATTGGGGTCGCGCTTCACGGCGCGATGCCATTCGAGCAAGATTGCCTCCCGCGCATCCCGCACGTGGTCCGCCAGCGTGAGGAGTTCTCCCTGGATCTCTTGCAACTTTTTTTCTCCCACCCAGGCCGCTACTTGCCACGCGACCGGCATCCCACCGACAAATCGGTCTCCCGGGCAACCGCTTTGTGACTTATACAGGAGATTTTTACCTGAACGCTACCAAAACCCTGCCCGAGGTTGGGAGAGGCCTATTGAGGGGGCGCATCGAGAGTATGCCCGTTTTCAACGGGCGGGCTGCGATCATCACCCGTGCGGCCAAGCGGTCTTGTGGTGAGCAGCAGCTCGATCATGGAAATATCCACCGGCTTGGTCAAGTGCTCATCAAAGCCGGCCTGTTTTGTGCGCAGCCGGTCCTCGGGGCTACCCCACCCGGTGACCGCCGCCAACACCGGGCGACCCAATTCCGGCATGCGGCGAAGCGCCCGCGCCACCTCGTAACCGTCCATGCCGGGAAGCCCCAAGTCGAGCAAGACGATGTCCGGCTTAAACTGGGCGGCCACCTTGAGCGCCTCCGGGCCGTCGTGTGCGAGTGCCGTAGTATGCCCGCCCAATTGCAGCAGTAAGCTCAACGTCACCGCGGCGTCGACATTGTCATCGACGATCAATGCCCGGCCAGGAGTTCGGCTGTCCTCGTCGGGCGCTGCTTTCGTCGTCGCTTCTCCTAGGGCGGCTTCCGGTAACGGTAAGGAGATGAGGAAATGACTGCCTTTGCCGAGCCCCTCGCTGGAGGCCACCAATTGTCCGTCGTGAAGCTCGACCAAGCGACGAGCGAGATTGAGTCCTATCCCTAAGCCCGCGTGGGTGCTTTTAGCATCACGTCCCACCCGCGTGAACATGTCGAAGATGCGATTTAAGGCCTCTCGGGCAATCCCGACGCCGGTATCCGCGATGTCGATGCGCACTTGGGTTCCGTCGCTCTCGACGCGAACAGTGATAGGGGCGCCGGCGGCGCTGTTCTGCGCGGCATTGTTCAAAATGTTGGTGAAGACTTGCGTCAGACGAGTCGCATCCGCTTGAAGAAAGAGGGGTTCGATCGGCCCTTCCAGAGTGATCGCGTTATTCGTCGTCAGCCGCAGCGGACCGCTGGCCTCCATCGCGGATTCGAGAATGTCCTGCAGGGCGACCCGCTCTTTTTGCAACGTCATTTGACCGCTGCTCACGCGCGCTATATCCAGCAAATCATTCACGAGATACACGAGCTGCCCCAATTGCCGTTCCATGATCGCGCGCAGCTGCGCCATTGAGGTTGCGTCGTCGCTCGCTTTGCGCATGATCTGCAGCGCCGCACGCAGGGGTGCCAAGGGATTGCGTAGCTCGTGGGCTAAGGTTGCGATGAATTCGGTCTTGCGCCGTTCGGATTCCGCAAGCTCCGCCGTGCGATCGCGTAGCGCTGCCGCCAAGCGACGGTGCTCCGCATCATCGTAAAAAGTCATCACATAACCCTGCAGGCCATCGTCAACCACAATCTGCGCCACCGAATACGACACCGGCATCGCACGCCCGTCCTTGTGCGACAACATGCCATGTGTTCGGCGCACAGGCCCACCAAACTCAAAACCTACAGCGTTTTTGGCCGCCTGGCAGATAGCGCATTCGGCTGAGCTTAAGAATTTGCCTCCCGGGTGAATGGCGTCGTGTAAGAACACGCCTTGTAGCTCGACAGGCTCAAACCCGAGTAGGCTGGCCCCGGTTGCATTGCAATAGGTGCACCGACCGTCGGCGTCAACCTCGAAAATGCCGTCGCTGGTCGATTCCAACAGCCGATATAACCGCTCGTCGCGGGCGGCCAATTCAGGCGGGCTGCTGGCCATAAAAAGTGCGGGTTTATCACTCTCTGAATCAGTCGGGCGCATGAGACTGTATTCGACCCGAAGGTCATTCTGGACGGCCGAAATGGTGGCACTTGTTGTGGGCTTTATCCGACACAGTCCTTACTCGCACGCGGGCGCGAACGGGACGGGATCAGGGACAGGGACAGCGACCACGACGCGCTGCTGCTCTGGGCAAACGGATTGATGGGTTGACTGTGAGTGGACTACGGGTTCGTTCGCGCCGCAGGGCCTCTGATCGAACTGCGCGCCGACGCAAGCACCACGCTTGCGGGGGTGGATGTTGCTGAAGCGGCCGTGCTCACTTGCGTCGCGTTCGTGCTCGATTGGCAGGAACTCAACAGGGAGTCGACAGCTACGGCTCGCAGGGTTGCTGAGGATGGGCGGTATCTGCTCGCAGCTTTCACCGTCCTAATGAATTTTGGGTCGAGGATTAAACGCCTTCTCGGAATCATCGCGACAACGCCGAGTCCCCACAGTTCTTCGCCAGGCTGCTCGAGTCGATATCAAGAGGCGCCGTTTTCCTGGACCGGGCATCGCGCTCAATGTACCTGACAGCGTCAGCGCGCTCTGAATTCTTGGCGCCGGCCTGCAACGCTTGCCTTAGAGCGGGCTCGTCGAGCTTCGCCAGCTTTCCGATGCTCACGCTATATTGCTGCGCAAAGTCCGCCATGTTCCTTTGCGCTTCCTCGATCTGCTTGGAAAAATTCTCGGCAACGGCGGAATCCGGTATCTGTTCGGCCATCCTTTTGCCTTCCTCTTTCTTTAGTTTGACGGCGTTCTCCCGGCACAGAAGCGCGATGCTCTGAATGGCCGCGGCCGCGCTCTGCTCCGCCTGCGCCGTATCGGACGCCAGAGCCGATGAGCGCGATGTGGATATCGAGCGTAGCCAGTAAGGCGCCGACAGATAAGCCGCAACACTCAGGATTGCCGCCGCCGCTGCCCACGCCAAGGGCTTCCACGCGAAGGGCTGATCGACCGTGACCGCGAGCAGGCGGCGGAATTGTTCGCAGTTTTGTGGCCGATCGCGCGGATCCTTGGCAAGCGCCATGGCGATTATGCGCGCGACTCGTTTGGAGATCGCCGGATTGACGGATCGCGCATCCGGAGGCGTGGCCGATACCTGTAGCTGAGAAATCGCGTAATCGCTGTCACTGCGGAAAGGCACATCGCCCGTCAACATTTCAAACAGAACGATTCCGCAGGAATACACATCGCTTCTGGCATCGATCTGTAACGGCGAGCGAATCTGCTCAGGGCTCATATATTCCGCGGTGCCAATCACCATCATGCCGGTGCCCGTCAAACGCATTCCGCCGGCTCGCACCGCGATTCCGAAATCGGCCAAGCGGGCACGCCCGGTTCTGTCGATGAGAATGTTCGAGGGTTTGACGTCGCGGTGAATGATGCCGTGGCTGTGCGCGCACTCCAGGGCCTGCAGGACCCCGTCGAGGATTTCGATCGCCCTGTGCTCTTCCAGTTTTCCGCGGTCGCTGATCAGCTTCTGCAGCGATTGACCGTCCACGTAATCCATGACCAGGAAGTAGCGCCCCGCCTCCTGGAAGTAGTCGTGAACCCGTACGATGTTGGGATGATCGAGCCCGGCCTGATTGCGCGCTTCCTCGCTGAATCGGTCTTGGAACTTAGGCGTGGTGGTGATCGGACTGCGCAACACTTTGACGGCGTACTTCCGATCGGGCAGTTCGACGTTTTCGACCAAAAGCATCAATCCCATCGCGCCTTTTCCGATCAGCCCCATGATGCGAAGGTTGCCGTGAATGATGCGGCCGATCAATGCCAAGTGCGCGGCTCCGTGCCCACCCGGAGCGGTTTATTCGGCTCTATCCCATACCCGTCGATGTCGTGACCGCTCGGCGTCACGAGAAAGCCGGTGGTCACGATGAGGGCGGCCCCCGATCCTAAGACAAACAAGTCTTGCTCGGTGCCCTTACCGAAACTCTTCCTGCCCATTGAGGTTGCATGTCGATTTTCCGTGAGCGCGGCAATAAAGACTTCGGCCGCACTGGCCGTCTCTTCATCCTGCCACAGCAGCGCCGTCCGGCCGTGCCATCGACCGGTGATCGGGCTCACAAAAGGGTGAACGCCATCTTTTCGCTTCACCGACGCCACGCCCTCGCCTTGATTCAAGAACAACATGGCGCAATCAATCGCCGAATTAAGATCCCCGCCGCGATTGCCGCGCAAGTCGAGTATCAAGGTTTCTTCCCGCTTAAGGCGCAACAGTTCGAACTCGAGTTCCTGGCGCGTACTGGGAGTGAAGGAGGCGATGCGCAAGGTGGCGCGCCCGCCCCGACGCTGCGCCGATACGCTCGGGCCCGAGCGCTGCGTACGGGTGATGTTGAAACGCCGGCGAGTGTCGCCCCTCGCGACTTCGATAGCCAGCGCCGATCCAGGGCTGCCGGCAGCCGCTGCGACCACCGAGGGCAGCGCCCATCCTTCTATGGATTGCCCGTCCACCGCCACCAACCGGTCGCCGGCCGCAACGCCGGCTTTTGCCGCCGGTCCCAGGCGATCGGGATAGCAGATGACTTCGCCGCGCGCGTCCCTCTCCAGGTCTAGGCCGATGCCGGCGTATTTCTCCTGTTGAACCTGCCTGAAGCGCAAAAACTCCTCGCGGGTCAGGTAGTCGGCGTATGCATCCTTGTTCCTCAAATAGGTCTTGAATGCAGTTACAGTCGAAGGGAAGGCCTCCCCGGGCGGAAAATTCACACCTTGCTTGCGCAGCGTTTCCAACGCGCCGGGATCCACGGCCATTTCTGCCGCGTGGCTGGTGCAGAGTGCTGGAGCGCCGGCGGCGACAAAGCTCATGAGGTAAAGGAGGCCTTGCCGCAGCTTTGCGATCTTAATTTCGCACATCAGTGCAACAGAAGCTGGAGCTGCGCCTTAATTTGTGACTTCAAGTAATCGATTCGCTGGCGCCGTTCTTCGATTGATCCGTCGGTTCCTCGCTGAAGGGAGGCGAGCCGCTGATTGGTCTGGTGCAGGCGCCCAATCAAGTCCCGGTATTGGAGCCGCTTCGATTCGTTATCGGCAATCGCACGCCCGTTTTCTGCTTGGAGTTTCTCCACTCGGGCGTTGAGCTCGTCCAGGGACATTTGCCGTTCGCTCAACTCAGCCACGAGCAGATCCTCTTGCCGCGTGAGTACGGCCGACCTGTCTTGTTCGGCCTGCAGGGTGGCCTGCTTTTGCTCCACCCGCTGGATATCGTCTTCGTTCGAGCGCTGCAACTGGTCGAACACGCACCCGCCGAGCAATAGCGCCACGCTCAGCGGGACGAAATCCCAACGGAAGCTGCCGACCGATGACGCCTGGCCCGGCATGTGCCTATATACGTTGTCGCTGAAGGGCCAAGGCGCCAGTGTCGCGCTGTGCCTGATTGAGCAGCTCTTGCAGTCTCGCAATTTCCGCGTCCAGCTTGACTGCCGCGTCGGAAGGCTGCCGTGAACGATATTGCAGCGCCGCTTGAAGCTCCCGCGAAACCGTGTCGAGCTCATGCCGGGCGGCGGAAACCTCGTGATCGAGAATGGCGTGCAACTGCTCCAGCTCGGTCTGGGTCATTTCGCCCTTGGCAAGGGAATCCACTGCCGTGTCCGTTCGCGCGGTCACTTCCGTTATTTTGCTGCCGAGTTGGGTGTTCAACCGCTCGGTGTCTTGATTCACATCTTGCAGATAACGGATGTGAGCATCCAGTTGGTCTTCTTGTCCAACCAATTGCTCGCGGCGATTTTTAACCTGTGCGGCGTAGGTGTAGCAGGCAGTCGCACCCGACAGGCCCGCGTTCGCAGCAACGATGGCGCAATGTCCGGTGTGGCCCCCTTCTGCCCTGCAAGCCGCAATGGCCGCCGACACACTTCCGCCGCCGCACTCCATGGCACTCACCGTAGGCTGCAGGGCCCGCTCGGTGGGCTGAAGTTTTTCCTGGACCCTATCGCTCGAGCGCTGCAGCTTCGCCTCAACCCTCTCGGTCTCACAGCCGTTGAGCATCAACGCCGCAAACCCGAGCAGGATGAAGTGTTGCAAGCAAGAGAGCATGCGCGTGGGGGCCATGGCACAGTCTAGGACTTAACGGAGTCGGGGAAAGCGCAACGACTGGATCTAACGCTTACGGAGATCGCGCCGTTATCGTGACAGCGTTCCGGTAGTCGGCTGACAGTCTTGTCTGACGGGACCCATTAACCGCAGCAATATCTGGGTTTGCCGCGTGGGTCCGTGCAATGAAGTAGGAGCACCAAAGCCGCGCCAGTCCCACGCAGGACCGGCGCGGCATCGCGCATTAGAAAGAAGCGCTCACCCGCGCATACCAGAATGCACCGTTGAAGCCGAACGGACCTCCCGTCCGAGGGTAAAATTCACCGTCCGATTCTCCTCCGGTCTGGGGATAGATGCGGGAAGCTTTGGTGTTGGCGATCTTGTCCGGGAACGCATTGAAAATGTTGCGTGCGCCGACGGCCGCCAGCAAGTTCTTAAAGACCTGATACCCGAACTCCAGATCCGTGGTGTATTTTGCCGAGAATAATTGGCCCGGATAGTCGTTCTCGTCGCGATACGTGCCGTAATAATTCTCGTGGAGCACGACGCGAATCGGCCCCAAGCCATAGCTTGCGTTGAAGTTGGCGCGATTATTCGGGGCATAGTGCTGGATATCGATGATGCGCGCCGGGCTGATCACGTTGGGGTCGAACTTCGTGACATCAGTCTTGTTGTAGTTATACGCAAAGGCCGTGTCCAGGGTCCCGGCGGCACCGAAGGAGAATGGATAGCTCACCACCACATCCAAGCCCTTGGTTTTAGTGCTGAAGCCGTTAGTAAAGTACTGCACGGTACCACCGGCCCCCACGTAGGCCAGCGCGGGGAGCTTCGCAATATCCGCCGCAGTCACGTTGAATTGCTGTGAAATGCCGATGCGGTTGCGAACCTTGATTTGGTAGCCGTCGATGGTGACCAACAGCCTGTCAATCGGGGTCAGCACAATACCGGCGCTGATATTGGTCGATTCTTCCGGTTTCAACGCCACCGCGCCGTAGTACTTGGCATCCACGCTGGTTACGGGATAAGTCCCGATCTGCACCTGTGTCGTGGTGCCCGGCAAGAATGTCGTGCTTAAAGTCTGCACGTTCGACTGACCGGGCGTAGGCGCGTGGAAGCCGGTGCTGATCGTGCTGCGCAAGGCAAGCCAGTCGAGGGCTTTGTAGCGAACCTGAAATTTCCCCAGTTCGGTATTGCCGAACGAGGCGTAATGCTCGAAGCGCCCTGCGAGACCCAAGGTGAGATTGCGGACCACGTCGGCTTCAATATCCAGGTACCCGGCGTAACTGACTTCGGAAGCATCAACGGGGGTGGAAATGCCGCCATAGCCGTTCGACGCAGTGGACTGCGAAGCGGTCTTCTGCCCACCTTTGCCGTCAGGAGTCGGCGTACACACCGTGCCCGCGCAGTTATACAGCGGTTGTGAGGCATAGGGCCCGGCCGCGTAGGAAGCTTGATCGCCGAGGAGCTGTTGATAGTTTTCGTCGCGCCATTCCAGACCGCCCGCTATCGAAACCGGACTGGCCACTCCCGGAACCACCCAGGGGTAACTCAAGTCGAGATTGAAATTGTTTTCCTTTTGAATGAACTTGCCGTCATAGAAACTGGTTGGCGACAGGGGCCCCAATGACGGATTGAGCGAAGTCTTCAAAGAAAGGGCTAACGAGTTTTGCGCGAGCGTACCGGACAGATCGTAGTTAATGCCCCACCGGTTCGTGCCTTTGTAGCCCGCCGCGCCGAAGAATTGCTGAGTGACGCCGTAGAAGCGCGGTGTAAAGCCTGCCGGATAAATCGAATTGAAATTGAACGTGTTCGAGTCGTTGATATAGCCACCAATCGGGCATCCGGTCAGCGCAGCCGTACAGGGGTCCAAGTAGATGTTGTTAAACGACGGATGATTGCCAAAGGTATTGCCGAAAGAGTCGGAAACGGTCTTCGGCAAGCGGTAATTGAAACTCTCATTCGTCTGAATGTTGGCGTAGTTGGCGAAAAAATAGATCTGATCGCCATTGTCGAGCTTGATGCCGGAATTCAGGAATGTCTTAACGGCGTCGGACGGCGGCGTTCCCCACTGCTGCACGGGGCCCGGGTAGTGCGGCAATTGCGGAGCAAGGGCAGGAAAGGTTTGAGCGAACGCGAGGGCCGACGGGCGGGTCGGATTGCGAACGGTCTGTTGATTCCTCTCCCACTCGACGCTTAAGTTCGCAAAGCCCTGACTGCCCAAGGGCAAGCCTATATTGGCCGCTAGCTGGCCATCCCCTCCATCACGGGGCCAACTGTTGCTCGGAAAGTATTTGCCGTAGCGTCCATCGATCTGAATGCCGCTGGGACTGTTTCTAAACTGATAGTTGAGCACGCCGGCAATGGCATCCGAGCCGTATTGCGCGGACGCGCCGTCCCGCAGAATTTCGAGCGACTTGACCGCGATCGACGGAATCGAATTCAGATCCGGGCCTTGGGAACCGAAGGCCAATTCGGTCTCGCCGCCTTGGTAAACCTGCACCAGCGCCGAGCGGTTCATGCGTTTGCCATTGAGCATGACCAGCATCTCGTCCGAGGGCAGGCCGCGCAACGACGGGGACCGGACGAAGCTGGACGCATCGGAAATGGCGTTCTGCCCAACGATGAAAGAAGGCACCAGATTGGACAATGTATCGAGCATGCTGGCGCCCGGGTAAGTCTGCAACTCGATGCCGCTGATCACGTCGATCGGTGCCGCGGATTCGGCGACGGTTCGATCCTGACGGCGCGTTCCAGTGACGATGACCTCAGTGAGCTCATTCCCGGAAACCGCAGCGGCGGTATCGGCTGTATCCGTTCGTTGCGCCACGGCCACATTCATAGTGGCCGCGAGGAGCACGACGCTCCCGACAAGTCGTAGATTTTTCATTCAGGACTCCCTGGTGAGTATGGAAATATAAATGTGTTTTGGGGAGGTGCGAGCGCCGATCCGATCCCCAGCGCCTTTGAGATGACTGTCAAAAAAACGGTGATAGATAGCTCGGCCCAGGTTTGGGCGATTTTTAAGGTTGAAGCGCAACCATATCCGCGTATCCCTACGATCATCGAATCTCTCCGCGAGCCAAACCGCTCCGCGTCTACAAAAGCACGCAGCTGCCTAGGCAAGCCCAGGTCGGTTCGAATTGTTCATCCCGCCGCCAATGAATGGCACTTGTTATGTCTAGTAGTCTAGGGCTGACGGACAATATGTGCAAGGCCATCCCGCGCCGTTGTTGTAACCGCGCCTCGGATTTAAAGGCGTATTAAACGGCAGAAACGAGGGTTTGTAGGGTCTTCGCAGCGCGCTTGCCGGTCATCGTGGTCGCCACGACCCAACGATCAGGATCGACCAATCGTCAGTCGGCCGCGCATCGAAGTTCGA
>JALYIT010000072.1 GCA_030775645.1 Pseudomonadota bacterium
AAGAGTTCGACCGGCGCCGACTCCCGCTTCCCTTGACGCTCGGACCTGGGGAGACTCGCACCGGCAGCTTGTTTTTCCCGATGATTCCGAATCCGCAAGCTTTGACCTTGCGCTGGACGGGCACCCCCGACGGTGAAACGGCACTCGATTTGCATTTCCTCGAAGGACTGCATGTCACCAGCGCAAGAAGTGACCGTCAGCGTTCGGCAACGGCCTCGCGCCGGTAATCCTAGTTATCTGTCTCCGCCGATGGATCATGGAGAAAGTTATCCACAGCGAACCGTTACCTTTGGCGGGTTTCGGTCGACACTTCTAACTACGGTCACCGTGACTTCCTCGCCATTATGAATGACCTCGCCAAAGCGCCGCGTGAAAATCAACATCAATCGCCCCCTTGGCATGACGGTGCATTGCCCAGCATTCCTCTCCGGCGACCGCCAGGCGTCATCAACCAACACCGATTATCGCGAACCGAGGATTCCAGTGTTGAAATCGGCATCACAATTTGGCATTGCCGGTATGGGATCCGCGCCAGACGATTGCAGACGACGGCGTTTTGTGGCGGCTCCTTCAAGAGCGTAATATCCGCAGCAGTTCTGTGAAGGTACGACAATACCAGATGCAAGTCGTTAGACACAGAATGGATCTGTCCCAATTCCAGTAAAAACAATGTTTCACGGCGCGGCGTTAGGTCGCAAGACTACAATTCCTTATCGAGCGGCAACCAAGTGAGCACTCTCATTTTGAAGCGCTGCCAACCGCTACGCGCGGGTTCAACGGATTGCTCTGTCGTCACGCCGTCCTTTTCCGTTACCCAGATGAGGTGTCTGAACGCAGCGGACTCACCACCCTCCAATTTCACTGCGTAGGCATTGCTAGGTTGTGTCAGCGATTCGAACCGCTTTGCGGCGCCGACGGCCAGTTCGGGACTATCGATGAGAAGACCAATCTCGGTATTCAAATGCTCCGAACGTTGATCGAAATTCAGTGATCCCACAAATAACGATTGACGATCAAAAACGTATAGCTTTGCATGGAGGGCATAATTTCCGCGTCTTGACAGCTTTGTCGGCTGTCCCGTGCCCTTCGCACTTTCGACCCGCGCGCGGATTTCAAAAAGCTCCATCCCCGCCCCGAGAAGCGCAGGTCGGAAACGTGAGTAGCCCGCGTGCGGAGTTACGTCCGGTGCGGCTTCGAGGGAATTGGTCAACACTCTCACATGAACGTTGCGTCCGCGCGCGCTCTTTAAGAGGTCAAGTTGCTTCGGGGAAGGGACGAAGTACGGGGTAATCATCAGCAATTCTGTAGTCATGTCCGAGGCGCGGGCTTCTACCTCGGCGTAGATCAATTTTCTCGGCGCGGCGCCCGCGAGGACGCGCCCCTTGTCGGGGCTATCGTAGATTACCTGCGCCGTCGCGACGGACAAGTGCGTGCGCCCTTCGACTGCCCCCGCCAAAGGCTCACCACTCGCGAGACGTTTGGCTAAATCGCTGTCGAAGGTACTCTGTGCGCGCACCGCCGGTGTTGACGTCCGAAACGCCTCCAGCGCCTGTTGGGACGCGTGCTCGGGTTCGAGACCCCCGATCGGGATCGAAAGCGGGCTATTCCAAAACTCATCGAACACGCCCGAAAGCTGCGACACCAGGGGACCTTCAACCGCGACGTCGTCATCGCCGAACTGCGAGTCGGGCGCAATTTGGAAATACTGATCGCCCACGTTGCGACCCCCGATCAGGGCGAGGGCGTTGTCAGCGACAATCAGCTTATTGTGCATGCGGTGGTCGAGGCGCTTCTTATGAAACACGAAGTCCAGTGCACGCGCTGCTCGGTTGTGCCCGCGGTAGTTGAAGGGATTGAACACCCGAATTTGAATGAACGGGTGTGCCGCCAAGGCAAAGAGACGTTCGTCACCGGCAACGGATTCACCGTCATCCACCAATATCCGCACCTGTACGCCACGATCGGCGGCACGAAGCAGTGCCTGCGAGACGAGGGTTCCCGAGACGTCCCCACGAAAGATATAGTATTGCAGGTCCAATTCCTGTCTAGCCGCGCCGATCAGTTCCAAGCGCGCCGCCAAGCCATCGATTCCGTTCGCTAGCATGCTGAAAGCTGATTGGTCGGGTGCCAATGCGGCATTCTTTAAACCCTGGTTTGGAATTCCTGGCAGCGGGGGCAAGGCGTGCGATTCTTGCCGCGGGTAGGTAGCAGCGGGAGGTAGCGATGAACAGCCGACCACTAAAACGAAGGCACAAAGGAGGGTCGACGGCCAAAGGGTTCTTAACATTATTCAGTCCTATCCCGTCGCGGAGTGCGTCTATTCGGCGGAACTATGAGAGGCGAATGATACACACCCAAAGTCGGGGATTTGGAACAAGAGAGGCGCTGAATTGGACATAAGCAACAGACGGCTGAGACCTTGTTCACCGTCCTGACACGCGCTGGCGATGCGCGCGGACACAGGAAAGAGTAAGCAGAAAGCGCCGGCTTATGAGCGACGGCAATCTGCCACGAAGGCGTTTACTAGTGCCCGGGCAGAGAGGATAATTCGCTCCAACGGGCCAGTACGTTGTTCCCGCCGCGGGGACGTTTGAGGACCGATTACTAACGACTATAAAAATAACAACAGATGAAGAAGCCACTAACGTCGAGCCCGATTGCGGTTCCCCTTCGATTCAGTCACTTTACGGCCCCCCAGTTGCTCGTTGTGGGCGCCGTGGGCGTCCTCCTGTATGTCGCCCATGCAGCGTTCATTCCTATTGCGCTCGCGTTGCTATTCGCGCTCGTCTTATCAGGACCGGTCGAGGCGCTCTACAAGCTCAAGGTGCCTCGCAGTGTTGGTGCGTCCGTCATGTTGGTGACGGTGCTCTGCATCGGCGTCGGCATTGGCGATGCGATGTGGACCCCCTGTCAAAACTGGTATACGGGCGCACCTCAGACCATCAAGCTCCTGCAGCGAAAATTGGCACCAGTGGGGAAATTTGTCTCCCATATCGAAGAATTACGCAGTCGCGCGACTACGGTAGGTGCGACGGCGCCGAGCGTATCGCCGGTTCCGCTCGCGCCGGCAGCAAGCGAACCTATGAGCGCGCCGCTCGCCTTCATGGATGTCACCCGAGGCATCCTGGTCAGCGTGGTGAGCGTTTTTATTCTCACACTGTTTTTATTAGCAGGGGGCCCCCCGATGCTCGCGCGCATGACGGCTGCATTCGTAAGTGACTTGAATGCGGCCCACGTGCTTCACATCATCGAAAAGGTCCGAGCCGAGGTGGGACGGTTCTATGTCACAACGGCGCTTATCAACACCGGCTTGGGGATCGCGACAGGCGTGGGCATGTACTTGTGCGGTATGCCGACGCCCTACTTGTGGGGCGTCATTGCTGGAGTGCTCAATTTTGTTCCCTATGCCGGACCGATTACCACACTGGTCTTATTAACATTGGTTGCAGCAGTGACCTTCAACACTTTCAACCCGATCGCCGCGGTCGTCGGGTGCTATCTGCTACTTACCTTCATTGAGGGGCAGTTGGTTCAACCGATGTTGGTGGGGCGTCGCCTCGAACTGAATCCGTTGCTTATTTTTCTTGCGTTATGGCTGGGCGGGTTTTATTGGGGCATTGCGGGCGTTATTTTGGCAACCCCTGCACTGGTGGCGTTTAAAGTGATCGCAGAAAGCGCGATTAACGGAAAAGCGCTCATGGATTTCCTCGGGCCCAATCATTCGTCACCCGCCCGTCGGGTACTGCGTGGGGGGCTGCAGCGGGTGGCGGATGGTCGTGCTTATTATTGAGCAAAAACTGTTGTAGGACTTATTCAAATTATTAGTATCCGGCCGCTTTGCGATGCAAAGTCCCGCTGTCACGTGACAGCCCATGTAGGAAAAGCCGTCTTTTGGGGTCATCCAGGCGCCCCGAGTACTCGAAGTATGGAGCAGCGCAAGGCTAGCGTGGGCGCTTATACACTTAAATTTTTCGTCCTTCCCTAAACCTGTCGCAACAGCGCCGCTGCTGCAGATCGGTCGCGCACTGTTTCGGTCGGAGACAGCGATACTGCGCTTCTCAAAGAATCGGCTGAATGTTGTGGACTCCCCTTACAGTCCCGCGGAAGAGCCTGTTTAGTCAGGAAATCACCAGAGGCAAAAGCGCGGTCAAAGGTCGGCGTCACCGGCTCGCTGCTGCAACTAGCGGTTCTTGCTCGCTCTGGTGAGAGAACCAGTCAAGAACGCTTTCTGGGCGGATGGGCTTACTGATGAGATATCCTTGGGCGTAGTCGCATCCTAAACGCTGAAGTACTGCATATTGCTGGGGCGTTTCAATTCCCTCCGCGATGACCTCAAGCCCCAAACCATGCGCGAGATCGATGGTTGATTTTACAATGAGCTGATCGCGATTGTTGGCGAGCAAACCAGCAACGAAAGACTTGTCAATCTTGAGCCGATTAACCGCTAGACGTTGCAAGTAGCTCAAGGAGGAGTAGCCGGTGCCATAGTCGTCGATCGACAACGTGATACCCAGCGCTTTAATCGTATTAAGGATTCTCATGGCCCGATCCGGGTCACGCATGATCGCGCCTTCGGTGATTTCGAGCTCGAGAAATTCCACACCAACGCCGCTGCGGGCTATCAAGGCCCCGAGCCAAACAGGAAGCTGCTCGTCTTGAAGGTGCCTAGCCGACAGATTGATGGCCACTTTCAGCGGCAGGCCCCGCGCATGCCATCCCCTGCAGTGTGCGAAAGCGCGCTCAACCATCCACTCGGTTAATGGGCGAATGACATCACTTGCCTCGGCGAGCGGAATAAACTCGGCGGGCGATACATGTCCCAGGACTGGCGAATTCCATCGGCATAGTACTTCCACCTCGGGAGCGCCCCGCATCTGTAGGGAAACCTTCGGCTGAAACACGAGATGTAGCTCATCTTGTTGTATTGCCGAGCGCAGAAGTGTCAGCATTTGTAACCTGCGCGGACTTCGCGCGTCCATCGATGAGTCGAACTCCTCTATGTCGGTGTGATTGCGCTTGGCTGCGTATAATGCTAAGTCGGCGCGCTGGAGCAGCAATTCGGCGTCTCTGCCATTCAATGGCGCCGTCGCGACGCCTATGCTGATTCCAAGAGCAATGGGGATACCCCGTATCATAATGGGCGCCGATGCCGTCTGGCGCACTCGCGCGTAGAAGCTCTCGGGACCTCCGCTTGGAGTTTCCGTCAAGAGAATGGCAAATTCGTCACCGCCCAAGCGGGCGACGCACGCGCACTGCGCAGTAAGATCCATGAATCGCTTGCCAAGCTCCACCAACAACGCGTCACCCATATCATGACCAAGCGTGTCGTTGACCTCCTTGAAACCATCGAGATCGAGCATCAGAAGCCGTAACGGCGCATCTGCCGTAGCGCCCTCCAATGTCGCCGCCAGTACTTCGGCCAATTTCAATCGATTCGGCAATCCCGTGAGACTGTCGTGCAATGCGGTGTACCGCAGGTCTTCTTCACGGCGACGCTGAGCGCTCACGTCATGAATGGTAACCGCAGTGACGTAGCTGTCCTCCCACTCAAGCCGCCTCGCGGACACCTCAACCGGCGTCTGCCCGCCCTCCCCATGTGCAAGTTCGAGGCGCTCGCGCAGCAGTTCCTGATTCGGAAGAAAGTGATCGAGCATATAGCCGAGCTGCGGCGCAAGAGTGCGCAACGGCAAGCCGACGACAGATTGCTTTCCAAGAAGAGCGCAGGCCGCCTCGTTTGCGGTTCGAACGACACCGCTCGGATCCAGCGTCAGCAGTGCATCCACTGACCTATCTACGATCTGCCGAAGCAGCGCGTCCTGATGCCTCAGCTGGCGGCGGGCGCGCCAGCTACGCCACGTTTCCGTGTACAGCATGCTGAGCGCCGCTCCCACGAAGCTGCATACGATAACCGCGACGAACGTCGCCGGCATAGGAATCAGATTCCCGAGATCGTAGAGCCAGAAACTTGCGCACCACACGCCACCGACCCAAATCCCCATGACCCAAGGCAGCCGACGCCAGGATCCCCGTGCCATGGTGTAGGCAGACAGCACGGCACACAAGGCAAGGGCCGCGAGGAGCGCGTCAGAGCGCAGATGGCGGAGCGGCGCCCGTCGTCCACTTTCGTACGCAATGGCCTGCACCACCACTCCGGGCAATGAGCGATACACCGGCACCGTCACGTTATCCCCCAATTCGATCGCAGTGGCGCCGACGAAGATGGTTTTTCCATTCAGGTCCGGCGCTATAGTTCCGCGCAGCAGATCGCTGAACGAGTACTTCTGAAATGAGGCGGCGTCAATGCGGTAATCCAACGTCAATGGCCCTCGTGGTTCCACATCCGCGAGCCTGGCCCAAACGGGGGGCGATGTCGGGGAGCCGATGCCAATTAAATCCGGAATGTCGCGGACCAAGCCGTCGACGTCCGGGATCAGATTCACCGAACCCAATGTCACGAAGCGGCGAAATGCAGGTAATGGTTCGCTCAATAGGAGTGGCTTGGAATCGACGCTCAAGGGTTGCCAAAATACCGGCAACACCACAAGCCCTTGCGCGCGTGAAAGGGCATCGGCGAGTAAATCATCCTCGGAGGACTTCGATTCCGCGCTGAAGTCGATGTCGATAAATATGCGCCGTGCGCCGAGATGCCGCAAGGTATCTATCAAGGCGGCGTGACGGCTGCGTGGCCATGGCCAAGAGCCGAGGTCATGCAGGCTGCGGGCATCGATTTCAACAATGACGGCATCCGAGCCGACAAACCTAGAAGACACCCGAGTGCTACTTTCGATGAAAGCCCGGTCGAGGGGCGTTAGGACTCCGGTCAGATAACAAAACACCCCAACGCCGAATGCACACAGGGCAGTGAGGACGAGCGGGAGGAATCGGCGGCCGCGGTCGCGCTTGCTGGATCCTGACACGAGTCAAGTCTTGTTCAATGCTTAACGTGACCGCGGCAGTTCCCGAGGCCCGTTCCATTGGTCTTGCCGTTACAACCAACCACTGGCGTCGAGGTCGATCCAGAGCCGATGGATCCTGAGTTGTCCGAGGAACCTGATGAGCTTGATGTGGAAGAGCTCGATGTCGAGCCTGACCCCGTGGAGCTAGTGGTGCCGGAGGTTCCAGATCCGGTTGTCGCTCCCGACGTGGATGTCGAGCCGGTGGTGGTGGTCGAACCTGACGTAGTTGACGCGGTTGAGCCCGATGTGGCACCCGTGCCTGGGGAACTTGCGGTGCCGGAGGTTCCAGATCCGGTCGTCGCTCCCGACGTGGATGTTGAGCCGGTGGTGGTGGTCGAACCTGAAGTAGTTGACGCGGTTGAGCCCGATGTAGATCCCGCGCCGGTTGAGCTGGAGGCGCCACCGGTTGAGGCCGTCGAACCGACGCCGCTAGCGCTTCCACTGCCAGGGCTAGACGCCGTGCCGGAGACCGGGGCCGGGACAGGGGGCGCAGATGTCACTAGCAGCGCGTGTCGGGTTGTCACGGTCGCACCGATCCCAGAGAGATCGCGCGTGACCATGGCTACTTGGGCTGCATGAACTTCATCGGCCCCAGGGACGCTTTCATCAGCACTGCTATTCTTGATAGTACCTGGCACTGCTTCAACGGGAATCACTACAAGCGAACTATCGCCGAGGCGGTGCCGGATTGACTGATTAGGTTTGAGCAAAACATGTTGACTCAGCCCGGGAGCGGAGACATCGAGCGATCCCTCCATGAGGGTGACTTTGGTCGCGCTCTCTTCTACCGCAATTGTGAAAACCGTCCCCTTCACCACAGAGACCAGATAAGGCGTCTCGACCGACATGGGTCGTCCATGCCGGGATTGAATGTTGTAGAGCGCGGAGCCGGCGCTCTGGAGGTAATGATCGACCAGGCTTCCTGGCGGTCCTGTGTCCGGCAACGCGACGGTCGAATTTGGGCCGATGTGGACGAGCGAATCACTGTCCTTCAGATCAACCATTCCATCGGCACCTGTCCGAATCTGGGCCGGCAAGGTCAGATGCGTCGATGTGCTGACGGCCACCAGGTGATCGCCTTGGGTAACCGTCACATTGCCATGGCTGGCGACAACTGTAACTTCCGTTGCATTAGCATGGACACACCCGAGTCCGAGCGCGACGCTTAGCGCCGCGAAAAGATTGAAACCATGTGCTCGCATAGTGGGATGCTCCATTTTGGATCTCATAGTAGTGAGTGCGCCCTCACAATCACCGTGAGCCTCGTCACGATCAACCCAGTGGTCGTCAAATAAAGCGAGTCAGCGCACGGATTACGTTCAGTCAACAGTGAAAACTGTGCCCCTGCAGACGATCTGCGGATTATGCCAAAACACTTACTTTTCACGATTCTCGGTGCCATGGTCCTCTTCGCTCACGTGACTTGGGCCGAGTCCGGCAGCGCTTTGTTCAGCGGTCCCTACATTCTGGGTAGCTCGGTGTATACGACGCGCGATTTCGCGCCCGATATCGCCGTGCATGTAGGACAGCCCACCTCTGCGGCCGTCCTCGAGTCGCTGCGCAGCGCCATCCGTAGCCGCTATACACATGATGGTTATGTCACTCCGATCGTGTCCGTTCCCGCGCCGGATGTCACATCATCCAATCCGCGCTTCGTCATCCATGAAGCGACCATTAGCGCCGTGGAAATTCGCGGCAACGCCGGGCCCTACCGGAGTCAAATTGATCAATTCGCTCGAGAACTCCACGGCATGCATCCCTTACGCAAAGAGCTGGTGAAATCTACGCTACGCCGCATTAGCGAGCTTCCGGGGATCACATCACGGCCGCTATTTGACCAGCGGCCCGATGCAACGAATGACTTTCTGCTCGTGTTGCGCGTCGACTACAAGGCCGTCGCTGGCAAAGTGGAGGTGAGCAACGGCGGAACCCGCAATCTTGGCCGGGAGTTATTAACAGCGGATCTATCGGAATACGACCTGCTCGGTCTGCAAGAGCAGATCAGCCTCACTGGCGCGGTCTCGTCTCGTCCCGATCGTTATCAATACGAAGACGCGCGGCTGTCACGCCGCTTCGACAATACCTTGGTTTTTGCCGACGTCAGCGGTTCCACTGCAGTTCCAGAATTCGACGGCCACTTTCGCGACACGCATTTCAGTGCGGGCGTCGCGCAGAAGGTGCGGACCGTCGGCGACGGTGGCTTGTCTCTAAACGCTGCGGTGAGCGCGGACAATGGTTCAGTAATTGGCATCGGCGGTCCGGCATACATTGAGGACCACGAGCGCAATGTCTCGCTCGGGTTGACACTGGCGCGTAGCGAGGATTTGCTTCCTAGCCGGATCTACGTCGGCGCGCAGAGAGGCGTGGACGCTCTGGGTAGCAGAATCAATGAGGGCGCGAACGCGGATGTGGACCCGCGCTATACGAAATACTTAATGCAAGGCGAGCAGGTTTACGCGCTGGGTCGGTCATGGAATTTGCAATTCGATATCGATGGGCAGGTGACCTCGGCGGTTCTACCGGTATTGCAACGGTTTACCTTCGGCGGCGTTGGATTTGGTGCCGCGTTCGATCCTGCAACTCTGTCCGGTGATTCAGGAGCGGAAGTCAGCGCGCAGCTCGCTCATGTCTTTCATGTGATCGGGTTGCGGATTCAATCATTACGGGTCTACGTCCGCTCGGATACCGCCATCGCATGGAACAATTCCTACTATTTTTATCACCGCGATGAAGCTAGTTCTGCTGGGGGCGGCATTTCCGCCCGCTGGACAAATGTGATTGCCACACTGGAAATAAGTACGCCTGTCGAACAGCCAAGGTACGCGGCCGCGGCACAGTCGGTGCGAACATTTGGCGCAGTGGCATACATTTTTTAACGCCGCCTTCTGTCGCACGACAAAGCAGCTCGTAATCCCCTACGCTCACGACGTACAACCTTGCTGCTCCTGAATCGGCTGGCAGGCGACCATGCCGTAAGAGCAAAACACCGAGCAGGTCACCCGCCTTCAGCTTGAGCAACGATTTGCAGGTAGCGGCCTCAAGGAGCGTCGTAAACTCTGGGATTGATCCGGTGTGCTAAATGTCGGAGGGTCCTGACAACCGCCGCCGGCATCGGAACATCTATTTCGAGGCAGTTCGCTCATGCCGGCCGGCTCCTTTGAGTGACATGGTAAACCCCTTCATTAACAAGGGGGAAAACTCAATGGATATTCCAGGAAAAGACAACGACTTCGCCAACAAAGGGCAAGCGTTTGCCGATAAGGCGGCGGATAAAATACAAAGCGGAATACACGACGCGAAGCAGGGAGCCAATTTAGCAGCGTCATCCGCTTCGAATAAAGTCGAGTCTTTACGCAACGGGGCTGGCTCGACTCTTAATAAAGCTTCCGATCAGGCGCAAGGCATGATGGACACGGTTAGCGATGCCGCGCAGAAGGCCAAAGATTTTGCGGCGGATACTCAAGATTCAATCGTCGCGTATACGCGGGAGCAGCCTGTGAAAGCACTGTTGATCGCTGCTGCTGCGGGCGCTGCCCTCATCACTTTGATTCGCGCTTTCTCCTCCTCCAACGATTGACCGCCAGCAGGTTCAAGA
>JALYIT010000073.1 GCA_030775645.1 Pseudomonadota bacterium
CGGCGTCATCCCATGCCCTGGACATCCAGCTTCCAGGTGTCCGCGAGACCCGCGCCGTTTACGTCGGCTCTTTCGATGATCGTTTTGGTAGCGACGCGCTGAGCGCCGCTGCTTTGCGCCTGCCTGAAATCAATTTCATCCTCATCGGGCCCGGCTCGGATCGTGCTGCGATGAACATGAAGATGAGCAACATCACGCCATTGGGTCCGATTGCCTATTCGAAGCTTCCCGCGATTCTGGCCCAGTGCTCGGTGGGTTTGCTGCCGCTCTCGACACATGCTGCGAATGCAGGGCGAAGCCCGATGAAACTGTACGAGTACGCTGCGGCGGGTCTTACGGTTGCCGCCACGGCTACGCCGGAGCTGAGCCGGCGTGTGCTTTCGACCCTCTCGCTCTCGGAGAATGATCTAGGATATGAAGCGGCAGTCCGGCGCGCCTTCAGGCAGGCGGCGGATACCGCTTTGGTTGAACTCGGTCGTCAGGAGGCCGGGCGTGAAAGCTGGGCGTCCAAAACGACCCATCTATTGGATCTTCTACAGGACGGTCGGCCACGTGGGCTTGCGGTGCACGAGCAATCGCACGCCTATGTAGCGGATCCACGCAGTCTGGAAGAGCAGGGATAAATCGATGTCGGTAACTTGGTTCGCGCCCCTATTCTTATGGCTGTTCGTCTGGGCTTGCCGAGGTGAGCGTCAGTGGGTGGCCGCGACCGTGATCGCGACTTTTTTTCAGGCAGCTTCGCCGATATTGCTCGTGGGAGCGGGGCGTAATATCGGAATGCAACCGGCCTATCTGTTGCTGCCGGTCGGGTTGACACAATTCTTCATGCATGTGTTCCGGCCGCGCACAGAGTTTGCCACTCGCTTTCGACTCAATGGTTCTCATCTTTTCATGCTGGGCTTGACGGTAATTGCCGTCGTCGGCGCGTTCATGCTGCCGCGAGTATTCGGCGGCCTCGTGCATGTGCTGTCTCCCCGAGGCGCAACCCGCATCGTGCTGCACGGGAGCAGCGGGAACATGATTCAAGCGATGTATGTGATCTCCAATTTCGTCCTTTTCGCCCTCGTAGCCGCGGCGGTTCATCGAGGCGCAGTGACGGCTTCGCAATGCATTCGCTACCTGGCCATCGGGACGACCATGGCTGCGGGCCTGGGTATTTACCAAGTCGTGTGCAATTTCGCGCATCTGCCGTGGCCGGATATGGTGATCAATTCAAATCTCGGCGTCGCGCAGGAGTTCAATCAGACAGCATTCGGCTCGGCTAGACGCATGTCGTCGACATTCCTCGAGCCCAGCATGTTTGCAATGCATTTTTTGGGGATGTTCGCGTTATTCGCTTTGGGCATGCATGCGCGGAAAATCGGCACGGTCGTTCTTTTGTGCCTGCTGGTATCGACGTCAGGCACCGCTTATGCTGGGCTTTTGGCCCTGACGGGTGTATGGATTGCATTTCATATTGGGCGCCACGGCCTCGGCATGGGAACGGCCGTGTCATTGTGTCTTGCGGCATCCCTCATCGTCGCTGTCCTGATCGCAATGTCGTTCGGCTACCATGATTTGAGCGGCTCGAATTACGTCAGTCAAAAGTTATCATCGTCATCCGGTCAACTGCGCATAAGAGAAGATATGCTGGCCTTGCAAACGTTTGTCGAATCGTGGGGTTTGGGTGTCGGTGTCGGCAGCACGCGAGCGTCCAGCCTCATTACTACTTTCTTGGCCAGTACGGGCATTCTTGGGCTCGTCTGCCTGTTTGGTTTTTTTGGATCATTGATATTCCAAGCGCTCGCAGCCGACGTTAGAGAAGTGCGAGCGCTCGGGTTGGCGCTCACCGCCTTGTTCGTAGGCTGGCTCATCAGCGTGCCGGACCTTGCGATGCCAATGATCTGGACGATCTGCGGAATAATCAGCGGCTCCCTATCCCGAGTCGCGCAGCGCACCCCGCAATTCCAAGATCTCCCGCAAACGCCGATTCTAAGGGTCGTTTAACTCGACACGCGAGCGGTCGTGAGCTGTATGTCGGTCCGTATGTTCATCTCCACGAGAGGCTTGTGAGATCACGCATTGCCATTAACGGAAGATTCCTAACGAGGCCGGCCACAGGGGTCGATCGTTTTGCGCGGGAGTTACTGCGCGCATGGTCGCCGAGATACGCCGTCAGCGGAGCCACGCGCGTAGTCTTGCCGGCAAATTCGCAAGTGAGCAGCGTCGAGGGCGTGGCTCTGCCGTTTCAAAGGGTGGGATCCCTCAAGGGGCATGCCTGGGAGCAAGTGGAGCTGCCGCTCCATTGCAGTGAAGATTTGCTGCTGAATCTATGCAACACAGGTCCTGTGCTGCACAGATCGCAGTTAGTGGTACTGCACGACGCGGGAGTGAATGCTACGCGTTCTTCTTATAAATGGACATTTCGCACGTGGCAGACTTTCCTCATAGGGTCACTGATGCGCCGGGCGAACATAGTAGCGACGGTTTCCAAATTTTCAGCCTCCGAACTGATTCGTTGGTTCCCTGGCATCCGGAGAAGGGTCGAAATTATCTCCGAAAGCGGTGAACACATATTGGACGTCCCCGCGGACCACACTGTGTTGCAGCGCCTTCAGTTGAGGGATGAGCGCTTCGTCCTCGCTGTCGGCAGTCGCAGCCCGAATAAGAACTTTTCAGCCATCATACGCGCGGCCGCTCTCTTGTCCGATATGGACATCAAAATAGTTGCCGTGGGCGGAAGCAATAGCCGGATTTTTTCCGGTGTGGAGCTCGAGGCGAAAAACCTCATTCTGGCCGGCTACGTCACCGACGGGGAATTGCGTTCGCTGTACGAGAACGCCCAATGCTTCGTATTCCCCTCGTTCTACGAGGGCTTCGGTTTACCTCCTCTCGAGGCCATGCACTGCGGTTGTCCAACCCTGGTTTCGAATCGATCGGCGATGCCAGAAGTCTGCGGCGAGGCATCGCTTTATTTCGAACCGGACGACCCGGCCGATATCGCGCAGCAACTGCGTCGTGTGCTTTCTTCGGGTACTTTACGCTCGGAAATGCGCGAAGCGGGTTTTATCCGGACCAAGCTTTTCACTTGGAATAAGGCGGCCGATCAGCTTCACTCGCTCCTTACGTAATTGATTGGCATTATAGTCACTGCAGGAAATCGATATGACTAAATTCAAAGGCTACCTGCATTCTGCTGCCCTGATCCTCGGATATCTGGGCCTGACGTGGATCTCGCCGGTGGTTGCCGCCGCGGTTCACCAGCCGGAGGAGGGAGATTTCTTCGATGCGTTTGCAACCGAGCAATTTGCGTCCGATGACAACCTTTTCCGCTTGCCAAGCGGTTCTCAGTATCTCGCGAGTCTTGTCGGACCGGGCGCATCTCGTTCCGATCGAATCAACAGCGTAATGGCTGGACTGGAGGGCCAGTGGACTTTTGGAAGACAGGGAATTTTATTCGACGCGCATGCCGGCAACAACAGCTACCATGATAACGATAGGCTGAACAATACATCTGGCGCCGCCGACCTGATGTGGGATTGGCGGGCGGGCCGGCTGTGGACCGGTCAGGTCGGCGCCGTCTACGGCCGAGCGCTGGCGAATTTTCAAAACACGTTTGTCTATGGCCGGGACCTGGTGGACACGATTCAATACTACGGGAAGGCGGCCGGCCAGTTCGGGCCCCACTGGATGCTCTTCGGCGGCGCCGCCGAGAGACGCGCGAGCAATAGCGCGGAAACACAGAAGGCGAACGACTTTCGCGGCAATTCGGGCAATATCGGCGTGCGTTACGTGGCGTCGAGCGAGACGACATTGGCCTTGAATTACGAGTATGCAACCGGCGACTATCCGCGCGAATCCGTCGTGACATTTCAGGGTCTTCCGTTCAACCGCACCTATCGAGCCAACACCGCACGCTTTCTAGCCAGTATCCCGATCGGTGCCAAGAGCGTACTGGAAGCGAGCGTGGGATATCAGAAGCGCGACTATCCATTTTCCGACGTAGGATCGTTCAAGGGGGACGTTTGGAGCGCGCTCTATACCTGGCAGCCTTCGCCGAAGACGCGATTGGTGTTTAATTCTTCGCGGCAGATCAGCGCCTATCTCGATGCGGAATCGCTCTATTTCGTCTCGACCGGGTTCAGTATCGCGCCAACCTGGCAACCGACGGAGAAGCTGACAGTGTCGCTCCAAGCCTCATCGGAGAAGCAGAATTACACGGGGCCCGGTGCCGGCGTGGCTCTCTTTCTTTCACGCCGTGACCATCTCTCCGGCGAGCAGGCTGGGCTCACTTACACGCCGCGTAATTTTCTGATTTTCAAGTTCAATTATGCCTTGCAGCAGCGTACGTCCGATATTGCTCGGTTCCACTATGACGACAAGCTAGCGAGTGCGAGCGTGACGGTGAAGTTCTTGTAGGCTGGGTTGCTGCCGTTTTCGAGCTACGACAGCGTGTAAAGCGTCGTTTTGATCACCGCGCCGTCTCCCGCTACCTGGCAGAGCACCCTCTGTTCCTTGGGCGCCAGATTGAAGGGCGGGCTCGTCAAAACGATACCGCTGTTGTGGCGCAGTCTCGTGGTGGGTCCCGCCGGTTTGTCGAGATTGGGTGTGAAGTCATCGGTGCCGGGTAGATGCTCCGTCAGAACGAGATATTTGTAGCTGCGCTCTATTTTGGGTAGCGCCTTGCGAATGTCATCATTGGACAGATGTTGCAGAACCTGCCGGATAAAGACGATATCGGCTTTCGGAGGGTCCTCCTGCGTGAGATCCAATACCCGAAAATCAACGGCCTGGGATTTATATCTCTCTTTATTGGCATCGATCAGCGGCTGCACGATATCGCAAGCCGTGTAACGTCCGCACAGCGCCCTGACCTTGGATCCGATGGAGAAATCGCCGCAGCCGAGGTCTGCGACATCAGGCTTGTTTTCGAAAGAAGATAAAAACCGGTGCACAGCCTCGACGTACGTTCTTGCCGTGACCTCGTCGCGGGAACCCAAACCGGAAAAGTACCTATCTGATGGGTCCTTAGAAACACCCCATACTCCGTCTTCGTAAATTTTCGTGAATACCTCGCGTGTCGTGAGTCCGTCATATTCGGCGCAAATCCGCTTCAGTCGGATTTCGTCACGTTTCGCCCTGTGCCTGCGGATGGCCTGAACGATCGCGGCGGGCAGGATGGATTTTATGGCTTTCTTTATCGGCGGCATGTTGTCCTCTGGATGTTGTTGCCTGTACCTGAATGAGGGCGTGCTCCCCGCATGAGTTGGATTGTGCCCGCGATTGCCGACCGAGAACAGTACCTTCAGTCGGGTAGTTCATGCGGATCTCGATAGGGATGTCGGAGGCCTCTAAAAAAAATCGCACTGCGGCGCTCGAGCGCGAAGCGCCGTGCCCGATGACGGTGCCAGACGTCCCGAAATCGTGCAGCACGATGAAATGGGCTGTAACTCACGATCCCCGATATCGAACAGTCGCAAGTCGGAGACAGTGGAAACCTCGTCTCGAAACGTCGATATTCCATCGCGCAAACGCTGTTTGCTCTTGGACACTGTGTCCTGAGCTGCAGACCGATCTAACCCAGCACACCGCGCGGAAACGAGGAAACATGGCTTTTATTAATATGAAGATCACACGGACCGGATCCATAGGCTTCCTAGTGGCTGCAATTGGCATATTGAGCAGCCCAGTTTGCAGCGCCTTTTGGGGTGCGGTCGGGCACAACGACCACAGCGATATGGAACACGAATATCCGTATGTAAAGAACTCACTTGACGAGCAAATGCGTCTCCTCCGTGCTTCGAAGATGACTTGGTATCGTACTTCTTGCCAATCCACAAATTGCGCTGCATTGATCAGCGCTGCAGCGGCCCACGGAATCAATATTTTGAAATCGCTTGGCATAAAACCTGATTCCGACATGGACGAGGCCGCAAATTACTCGCGGGCATATACGTTCGCGGTCGCGCAGGGGGCGAAATACAATTATGCCTTTAAGTTCTTTGAGGCCAGTAACGAACTCGACAACTGGGTTGGAATGAACGGCGACGGGTCCGCTCGCTCGCAGTACTCTCAGGCTCGCTACCTTCAGGCGCGCGGAACGATTCGCGGTTTGGTCGATGGCATTCATGCGGCGAACTCCTCGGCGAAAGTCGTGGTGGACGATGCGGGATGGTGTCACTACGGATTCCTCCAGATGTTGTGGGAGGATGGGGTGCGGTGGGACGTTACGGGGTTTCATTGGTACTCGGATCAAGGCAACATCGAACATGCGGGTTGTAACAATGCGAACGTCCTCGCTAAGCATGCCGCGTTCGGCCCGCCAGTATGGATTACCGAGTTTAATTACAAGGTATCGCATGCTACCCCCGATCCAAACGGCACAGCGGTGTGGATGGGTGAGTTCATCGCGCAGCTCCAATCCGTCGCATCCAAGTACAAGTTGCAGCTCGCGTTTGCTTACGAGTTGTTCGACGAGCCAAACCTGAGCGGTCCCAACGGTCATTACGGGCTATTTTCCGCCGACGCGGTGGCGAAATTCTCGATTGCATCAATGATCAACTGAGATATGGCCTCCTTCTGCGGAGGCCGACCGACCGCTAATGGGTCTGGTAGAGGCGATTTCAGAGGGTACCGTTGTATTCTTCGGTACCCTCTGAATCGGCCAAGCGGGCCCGCGAAATGGACCGCCCTGCGCGACGGCCCGATCGAATAGCGGCCGGCGCCACCGCGTAGCGACCGCGATACCTCCTTTTTAGAGTGCTCAAGCGCCCCAGCGGCGGCCCAGCTTTACCGATTTGCTTGGTATGCTCTATCCTAGGAGGAGCTTCCTTCAGTATTGATCTCTTGGAGGTGGGCGGCGGTCGATAGTCTGAGCAGAGGTCGATTGTGCGGAAGCAAGAAATGTCCACTTCGAGTGTTGTTCATACGGATCGTTATGTGCCAAGGATTGCCTACCCGCTTAAAGTGGCCTACGACGCCAAGGCGCTCATCGAAGCGGATTACGGCACCGGCAAGGGAGCTCAACTCCGGACCTTACTCGGAACCGTAGGGCACTTGTTCACGGGCTTGGCGCCGAGCGGACCGTCGAATACCTCCCTACCGCTGATTCAGCGCGGTACCCCGCGGTACCTGGTGTGGCAGCAGACGTCGCTTCCGCGCCTTTTGGCCGAGATCAAGCCAGATATATTTCTGGCGCCCTACAACACCGCGCCTCTCATAATTCCCAAAAAGACGAAACTCCTGGCGGTCGTACACGACTTGATCCTTCTGGAAAGCGTTACAGGCGCGTCGGTTAACCGGCGCCTGCGGGACGCCTATCGAGGCATGCTTCTGCGGCAGGCCATCCGTCGCGCGTCGCTCATCTTGACTGTTTCAAAATACACGGCCGATCAAGTCAAGTTGCGGTATCCGGAAAGCAACTTGCGTGTCATTCATTGCACGGTGGGCCCGTCTTGGTTCATCCGCGACCGAGTGGTGCCGTCGCAGCAGCGTGCTCGGTATATCCTCATCGTGACCGGAAATGTAGCGCACAAGAACGTGCCTCGTGCACTTCGAGCATTCGCGCGCTACAAGGCGCTGGACCCGCGGTCCAACATCATGCTCCGCATGGCGGGCGTTTCCTCTTCATCGGCGTTCTTTGAATCGATGGCTGATGATCTTGGCATCAGGGATTCGCTGATCGTCGAGCCGTTCCTCAGCGAGATGGAGCTGCAGAGTCTTTATCGGCACGCGCTCTGCGTTCTCGTACCTTCGCTGATGGAGGGCTTCGGCATTCCGGTACTCGAAGCGATGGCTTCGGGGACGCCGCTTGTGAGCTCCAATACGTGGTCGCTCCCCGAGGTCGGCGGCAACGTGCCGCTCTATTTCGATCCGACAAACGTCGAAGAAATGGCGCAGCGCCTCTTTGACGTCTGTGCGAACGCAGCTCTTCGCGCTCGACTTTCCATGGATGGAATCGAGCGTGCCGAGATGTTCCATCCCGATCGGATTCAAGTCGAGGTCGAAGCGTTTTGGCGAGAACTGCCGGCCCTCTATGCCCGCTTTTAGGACCCGGTGATCCGTAGGGCTTGGAACTATTGATGCGTACCGTCATGGTGTATCGCAGCCTGTTGCTGCCAATCTCCGAAACATTCATCAAAGCTCAGATCCAATCATATACGCGTTGGGGAGCGGTGCTCGTGGGTCGACGGCTGTGCAGACAGCTGTCCTTGGAAGGGCTGGATGTGATTACGTTGGAGCCGGATGATCCAGGCCCGGTCGTTCGGCTGATATTGAAGCTCAGGAAAGAACTCGGGATCACTCCCGACCTGTCGCGGATTCTTTCGAGAAGGCCGGCTCTACTGCACGCGCATTTTGGAATGGACGCAGTCTTGGCTCATCCGATCGCCAAGGCGCTCGGTGTGCCGATGGTCGTCACCCTCCATGGATTCGATATCAACATATACCAAGAGTGGTGGGAAAGCGGCAACGGAGGCGTTTTCATGCGCGCGTATCCGCGGCGCCTCAAGAGGTTGAGCGAAAATGCAGAGGTTCATTTCGTCGCGGTCTCGCAGGCGATCAAGCTTCGAGCAGTGGAGTTTGGGATCCCGGCGGAGAAGATCAAGGTCATTCACATCGGCGTCGATCTTTCGGGCTTCGAGCAAGGTCCGGTCCCGATCAGCGCACGAGCGCGTCGAGTCCTTTTCGTCGGGCGGCTGGTGGAGAAAAAGGGCTGCGAGTTTTTGCTTCGGGCGATGCGTGTCGTGCAGGAGCGGGTGCCCGGCAGCGAGGTGACGATCGTTGGAGATGGCCCGCAACGATCTGCCATGGAAGCGCTGGCAAAACAGCTGGGCGTAAGCGCTAGCTTCAAGGGGTTCCTCTCGAGCGACGGAGTGAAAACGGAGCTGAATGCGGCGAGGGCCTTTTGCTTGCCCAGCATTACGGCCGCGAACGGAGATGCGGAAGGCTTGGGTATCGTGTTGCTCGAGGCGCAAGCTAAGGGCGTCCCGGTGGTGACGTCCGCCAGAGGGGGAATGGGGGAGGGGATCGTCGACGGTGAAACCGGATTCGGCTTTACGGAACGCGACACGAAGGGTTTGAGCGAGGCGTTGACTCGATTGCTGTCGGACGACCAGCTGGCTGAAAGCATGGCGGCTGCGGGGCCTATTTTCATACGAAAGCGCTTTGATATCAAAGAATGCACTCGGCAGCTAGAGTCCTATTACGACGATGTTCTCGCCGGACGTGTGGACGTGTGACGTCATCGTGCGTGGTCGAGCGGATTCACAATGCCGGCGGATTGTAGTTTCAGCTCCCTTTTCTTCAGCCGAGAAAGCATCGTCCAATTCATGACGGCGAGAGCCCCGTCGGTGGCGAGGCTTGCCAGCGCAGCGCCGCGCCACGAGTACAGAGGAATGAGGAACAGGTTCATCACCAGATTCAACGACGCGGCGCCAAATTGAGAGGCTAGCCTGAATTTCTGATACCCGGCGCCCGAGATGGCATCTCCGGCTCCGACATGAATGCAGCGTAATATGGGAATCACGCAAAGCCAGCGCAAGGCGTCCACACCCTCGCCGAAATCCTTTCCCACGAGATGCGGAATCAAAGGTGCCGTGACGTACATCGCTGTTGCTCCGAGGAGACCGATTACAACGGTCCGCTTCAAGATCCTGCGTACAAGAGGCACGGTGGCGGTTACTCCCTTTGCTCCCTCTCGAAAGTAGCGCGGCAAGGCCGCTGCTTGTATCGACATGATGGGCATAGTGGCAATATTGACGATCCTGTAAGCCATCGAGTAGATCCCGTTGGCGACGGTCATTCCGTAGTGGCCCAGCATGACCTTGTCGAGGTCGTTATAAGCGCTCGTGGTCGTGCCCGAGATGGCCCACACGATACCTTCGCGCGCGCGATTGAACACCAACCGCGGCTTGAAAATGGGTCGCCCGAAACGCATCGTGACCGTCGTCACTGCAATTGAGACCGCCAGCCCTGAGGTAATAAGCGAGGAGACCGCCCACAGCCACGCCGATGTGCGGTGCAAGAAAACCAGCAAAGAGAAAGCGAGCGCCAAGCGCGAAGCATTCGAGAGAAGATTGAGCATGGCGGTGATGCGCATCTTTTCGAACGCTTGGAACACCTGACTGGAAATCGAAGTCAGCTGTGCAAACAAGCAGTCGCCGATGGCGAGCACTGCGACCATAGCTGCGCCGTCTCTCCCGATAGTCCAGCGGGCGGTGATATGCAGGCCGGCGACGAGGAGGGACCCAAACAGGGCCGTGGACATGAGGGCGTTGCCCCAGAACTCGCGGAATCGACTGTGATCCCCGCTAACATAGCGCAAAAGCAAAAGGCCGGAGCCCATCGTGCTGAACTGGCTCGTTACTGCAACGAGTGCGATGGCGCCGGCGAGCACGCCATATTGAAGACTACCGAGGAGTCGCGCCAGAACGATGAAATACAGACCCTGGATGGCAAAGGACAGACCCTGCCCTAAAAACATCCAACCGGCATTCCTTGCTAGCTTGCTTTCGCGGATCCTCCGTATTTGATGACGAACGGCGCTTAGCGGTCGTTGAGGAGTTTGCAATATGGTTCCTACTATACCAATTGCTTCACCTCAGGATGTGAAGTACTGCGTAGTCGCGAGAGTCTGAGGAGGCCCGCGTTGAAATAATTACAACGGATTTTAAGCCATGGAGTGTAAGATGTGGTAGCAATGTCAACGCCGCGGTATCTTCAGCAGGCGCGGTATCTTCAGCAAGCGCGAAGCACTAAACCGATGTCTCGAGATCCAAACGCGAAAATCAAAGACTTGTTCTCCGGCCAAATCCGGCTTCCGGCTCCCATGGAGGAGCTTCGGGGCGCATACCAGAGCGCCAGCCCGTTCCGACACGTTGTGATCGACGGGCTGTTCGCCCCCGGTTTGCTGGATCCGCTGTCTACGGAAATGACCGGAATCGCTCGGGGACAGTGGATGGTCGTTGAGAATGAGGGGAGTGAGCGATTCCTGAGAATGCGTTCGGTCGTTCAATTGCGCGACGGCGGCCTGCAACTCCTGAGCTTGGTGCACTCGGCATCCTTTCTATATTTGCTTTCCGAGATCACGGGAGTTTGGCAGTTGTTGCCCGATCCTTATCTGCAGGGCAGCGGTTACGCCGCTATGCGCCCCGGTGATTTTTTCAACGTGCATA
>JALYIT010000074.1 GCA_030775645.1 Pseudomonadota bacterium
ATCCGCTGAATCAAATGGACACATATATCAGGTGATACGATACTGACACGATCCCTCACGACTGGAGTTGAGCAGTGACGAGTCCGGTGATTCCCCTGGCACGCGCGGGTGCCACAAAAAAGCGAAAGCGGCAGGCACCGAGGGGCCGGCAAGTGCTGCCCCAAGCTTTGGCTGAGGTTGAAGCGTTACTAGGTCCGAAGCCCTACCGGCACGATTTGCTGATCGAATATTTTCACTTGATCAACGACCGCTATCGCCAGTTGGGGGCGCCCCACTTGGCCGCGTTGGCACGACTGCTCGGATTGTCCCAGACGGAAGTCTACGAGGTGGCGACGTTTTATCATCACTTCGACGTGGTAAAGGAAAATGCAGACGGCTCGTTGCCGGCGCCGCCCGCATTGACCGTTCGGGTGTGCCATGGGCTGAGCTGCGAGATGGGCGGCGCAAAACAGTTGCTGGAGAAATTGCCTGCGCTGCTCGGACGCGACGTCCGCGTGGTCGGCGCGCCTTGCGTCGGGCGCTGCGAACAGGCACCGGTGGCCGTAGTGCATCAGAAGCCCGTTCCAGCGGCCACCTTGGAATCGGTGAGCAAGGAAGTTCAGGCCCAGAATTTGTACGATCAGCCTAAGAACTATATCGGCTTCGAAGAATATATGAAGGCGGGGGGCTACTCGGTGCTCAGAGACTGCATCGAGCATCGCCGCGATGTGGAAAGCGTTTTGAAAACGATGGAGGACTCCGGTCTGCGCGGCTTGGGCGGAGCCGGCTTTCCGGCGGGCCGCAAGTGGCGCATCGTGCGCGGCGAAGCGGCGCCGCGATTGATGGCAGTGAATATCGATGAAGGCGAGCCCGGTACCTTCAAAGATCGGGTTTATCTGGAGCGCGACCCGCACCGATTCCTGGAGGGCATGCTGATCGCGGCCTGGGCGGTGGGCATTTCCGCGATTTATATTTATCTGCGCGATGAATATCACGGCTGCCGAGCATTGCTGGAAACTGAACTCGCCAAGCTGCAAGACGACCCTCCGGCCCCTTTACCGAAGATCGAATTGCGGCGCGGCGCGGGTGCCTATATCTGCGGCGAAGAGTCGGCAATGATTGAATCGATCGAGGGAAAACGCGGCATGCCGCGCTTGCGGCCGCCCTATGTCGCCCAAGTCGGATTGTTTGGGCGCCCGACGCTCGAGCACAACATGGAGACACTGTTCTGGGTGCGGGAATTACTGGAGAACGGCGCCGAGTCGTTTGCCTCACAGGGCCGCAATGGCCGCAAAGGATTACGCAGCTTCTCCGTTTCCGGGCGTGTGAAAAATCCTGGCGTCAAGCTCGCACCGGCGGGTATCACGGTGCGCCAGCTGATCGATGAGTATTGCGGCGGGATGAAGGATGGCCAGACGTTTTACGGTTATCTGCCGGGCGGCGCCTCGGGCGGCATTTTGCCTGCATCGCTGGGCGACATCCCGCTCGACTTCGATACCTTGCAGCCCTATGGCTGTTTCATCGGATCGGCCGCCGTGATCGTGCTCTCTTCCCAGGATACGGCGAAAGCCGCAGCTCGAAGCATGATGCGTTTTTTCGAAGACGAGTCGTGCGGTCAGTGCACACCGTGCCGGGTCGGCACCGCCAAGGCCAATATGCTGATCGCCAACAACAAGTGGGACAAACCTCTGCTGGCAGACCTCTCGCAAGTCATGCGCGATGCGTCCATCTGCGGCTTGGGTCAAGCCGCGCCGAACCCCGTCGATACGGTAATCAAATACTTCCCCGATGAAGTGAGTTAAGGGACCATGAACGACCTCAACCGGGCCGAACGCGCCCACGCTGAAGCACTCAGCGTGAAATTTAAGTTGGATGGCCGCGAGATCACGGCCGCGAGCACCGACACGCTGCTCGAGATCGCTGATCGGGAGGGTGTCGACATACCCCGTCTTTGCTATATGCCCGGCATGGACGCAGTGGGTAATTGCCGCTCATGCATGGTTGAAATCAAAGGGGAGCGGGTGCTTGCCGCATCTTGCTGCCGCTCGCCCACGGCCGGGATGGAGGTCACCACCAACAACGATCGAGTGCGAAAGTCGCAACAGCTGGTCATCGAGCTTTTGCAGTCCGACATGCCTGAAAAGGAGTACACGCGTCACAACGAGGTCGATGAATGGGCGGAGAAGCTAAACGTGGGCAAGCCGCGCTTTGCGCCCCGTCGCGCCGTGCAAGCGGACTTGTCGCATGCGGCGATCTCGGTAAATCTGGATGCTTGCATCCAATGCACCCGCTGTCTGCGGGCTTGCCGTGATGAGCAGGCAAACGATGTCATCGGTTTGGCCTCCCGAGGCCAAAATGAAAAAATCGTGTTCGATATGGACGATCCAATGGGCGCTTCCACCTGCGTGGCGTGCGGCGAATGCGTGCAGGCCTGCCCGACTGGGGCGATCATGCCGGCGCGCGAGGTCGCACTGAGCATTCCCGATAAGTCGGTCAAGTCACTGTGCCCGTATTGCGGTGTCGGTTGCCAGCTCACCTATCACGTCAAGGACGACAAGATTCTCTATGTCGAAGGACGCGACGGCCCTGCCAACCATTCTCGCCTCTGCGTAAAGGGCCGCTACGGCTATGATTATTCCCGTCATCCGCAGCGCCTCACGGTGCCGCTGATCAGGCGCTCGGATGTACCGAAGAGCCGTGATTTCATCATGGATCCGAACAACGTCTTGGAAGTGTTTCGGGAGGCCACTTGGGAAGAAGCGATTGCGCTGGGCGGCGCAACTCTGCGCAAATTGCGCGATACTTTTGGACCTAAGTCGCTCGCCGGATTCGGCTCGGCAAAAGGCAGCAACGAGGAAGCGTATTTATTTCAGAAACTCGTGCGGTTGGGATTCGGCAGCAACAATGTCGATCACTGCACCCGTTTGTGCCATGCCTCGAGTGTCGCGGCCCTCCTCGAAGGAATCGGTTCCGGTTCGGTGAGCAATCCCGTCATGGATGTCACGCAAGCAAAAGTCGTCATTCTGATCGGCGCTAACCCCACCGTGAATCATCCTGTGGCGGCGACGTTCATCAAGAATGCGATGCGCAGCGGCACCAAACTCATCGTCATCGACCCACGGCGCAACGATTTGGCGCGCACCGCTTATCGGTACCTGCAATTTAAACCCGATACCGATGTTGCTCTGCTGAACGCGATGATGCATGTGATCATCGAAGAAAATCTGGTCGACGCGGGGTTCATCGCCGATCGCACGCTCGGATATGCCGAGCTCGTAAAAAACGTCAAAGGCTACAGTCCAGAACTGATGGCACCGATCTGCGGCGTGCCTGCGGAGACCATCCGCGAAGTGGCGAGAATGTACGCAACCAGTCCTGCCTCGATGATCCTCTGGGGCATGGGCATCAGCCAGCACATCCATGGCACCGATAACGCGCGCTGTCTGATCGCCTTGGCATTGATGACCGGGCAGATCGGCAGGCCCGGAACCGGCCTACATCCCCTGCGTGGGCAGAACAATGTACAAGGCGCCTCGGATGCCGGGCTCATTCCGATGATGTATCCGGACTATCAGCGGGTCGACAATCCTCAAGCGCGCGAGCGATTTTCCAAGGCGTGGGGCGTGCCCATCGAACAGCTCGATGAGAAGCCGGGTCTCACGGTGGTCGAAGTCATCAAGGGAATTCTCGCCGGAAACGTCAAAGGCATGTACATCATGGGAGAAAACCCGGCGATGAGCGATCCGGATGCCGATCACGCGCGCGAGGCGCTCGCCAAGCTCGATATGCTGGTGGTGCAGGACATTTTTCTAACCGAAACTTGCTATCTGGCGGATGTGATCCTGCCGGCATCCTCGTTCGCTGAGAAGACCGGGACATTCACCAATACCGACCGCTACGTGCAGCTCGGGCGACAGGCGCTCAATCCGCCCGGTAACGCGCGCCAAGACCTCGAGATCATCATCGACTTGTCGCGCCAGCTCGGGCTTTCCTGGAATTATGGCGCCGGCGAGAAGGCAGTGGCGGCCGTGTTCGATGAAATGCGGCACACCATGCCAAGCATCGGCGGCATTACTTGGGAGCGGCTGCAAGCAGAAGACAGCGTTACCTATCCTTGCGAGAAGGAAGGCGATCCCGGGGAGGCGGTGGTGTTCGTTGATTCTTTTCCGACGCCGACCGGCAAAGCGCGCTTCGTGCCTGCTGACATCATTCCGGCGGACGAGCGGCCGGATACCGAGTATCCGATGGTGCTCATCACGGGGCGACAGCTCGAGCACTGGCATACGGGCAGCATGACGCGCCGCTCCGGCGTGCTCGATGCGATTGAGCCCGATCCTGTGGCATCGCTGAACCCAGTCGATATGGCGGCGTTGGGCGCGAAACCGGGCGACCTCGTCACGATTCAATCACGACGCGGCAGGGTCACCCTTTACGCGCGCGAGGATGAGAGCTCGCCGCACGGCGCTGTTTTCGTCCCCTTCTGCTATTACGAGGCGGCCATCAACAAGCTGACCAACTCGGCGCTCGACCCGTTCGGCAAAATTCCAGAATTCAAATACTGCGCGATACGCGTGACATTGGGCGGTACGAAACCCGCTCAACTGAGTTTTGGCGGCGGTCAGATTCTAGAACCGGCTATGGCGGAGGATTGATTTGCAAGTGCGCCAGATCGCTTAACGTGTTGGCGTTGACGAATGCGGTAGCATCGTCGAACACGACCTTGGCGCTGTGATGATTTGCGGCGAACAGGCCAGTCTTGCGTTCGCCGCTGTCGATGAAGGTTTTGAGCCCATCGCGCAGCGAGGTTTTCATGAGACAAAAAACCGGTTGCGCCCGCAGCTTGCCATCCTCGTGGGTATAGACGGTAGCCATCTCGGCCTTGTTGGTGTCGAGGCCTTGCGCAAGCCGCGCGACAAAATCCAGGGGAAAGTTCGGCGTGTCGCATGGCACAGTCGCCAAATAGGGCGTGCCACAATGCGCGAGGCCGGCGAGCATTCCGGCGAGCGGCCCGGAAAAATCCGTGATTTCATCGGGCCACACAGGCGCACCCATGGCCTGATACGCGGCAAGATTGCGATTGGCATTGACCATCAACGCCCCGACCTGCGGCCTCAACCGATTAAGTGTGTGCAGGGCGAGCGGAATGCCTAGATGCAGTTGCAACCCTTTATCGACGCCGCCCATCCGAGAGCCGCGGCCGCCCGCGAGCACCAGTCCGGTAATATCGTGTGGATGAATGGTCATTTGCTTACCCTGCGCCCGATCTTACTACCGCTTAGGGTGGGGGCCTGCCATCGAGCACGGTAGCTTAGAAGCGTTTATCGTGCAGCCGCAAGCGCGCATCCTGCCGCCGATTTTACACGCGCCGAGATTGACCACAGCCTCTTGCGAACCGGTGCGCGAGATTGAAATCACGGACGAGCTGGGGATCCGGCGGGCCATAATCATTCCGGCTGAACGGGCGCTCACCGTCTTCACCGACGGCCGCGAGCTCGTTACCCTGACGACGCTTGGCGCTTCTCCCGAGCTCTTAGTGCTAGGATTTCTTTGTAATCAGCAGCTGATTGAATGTGCCGCGATTGAAGCAATTTCCGTCGACTGGAATTTGGGCGTCGCCCAAGTGACGAGCCGACAGCCAGTGCGCGGCGCCGCTGCCGAATCGCAGCGAATCGTCGCGGGCAGCAGCGGCCAGGGATCGATCTATGCGCGCTTGATCTCGCGAGTGGATGCCGTCAAGTTGCCGCGCATTGACGAGGCGCGAATCCGGGCAAGCACCCTGCGGCAGTTGCTCGACACCATGCGCCAGCAGGATAGCATTCACCGGCATGCCCGCTCGGTGCACAGTTGCGCCCTGTTCCAAGGCGATAGCTTGCTCGTCTCGGTTGAAGATGTGGGTCGGCATAATGCGCTCGACACCATCAGCGGCTGGATGGCATTGCATGGCATCCGCGGCGGCGACAAGACTCTATTTACGACCGGGCGGCTGACGGGCGAGATGGTCATCAAGTCCGCTCAGTGCGGCGTACCGATCGTCGTGTCGCGCAACGGCGTTTCTAGCATGGGCTACGACGTTGCGAAAAAAATCGGGATGGCATTGTTCGGCCGCGCTGTCGGGCGCCACTTTCAATGCTTCGTCGGCAACGAACGCTTGCAAGCGGATGATTAGCGCCTGAGGGTCGAATTGCCGCTTAATTGCGCAACATATGCAGGGCCGTGCATATTGTTGGGCCTTAACCTGCATGCTACGTTCCAGCCTCTTTTACAGCTTTTCTAACACAGCTTGCGGGCGGCTACCGCGCCTCGCTCACACTCATTGATTGCTGGTTCATCGAAGGCGATATCATGCCGGATCAAGGCTCGGCGTTTCAGCTCGTGTTCGGCGCGGACCCGGCCCTGTTTGCGATCGTAAAGCTCACCCTGATTGTCAGCTCAAGCGCGGTTTTCTGTGCGGCATTGATTGGCATTCCTGCTGGGGCCCTAATCGCACTGAGTAAATTTCCCGGCAGGACCGGCATCATTGTCGCTCTCAACGCGATGATGGGTTTACCCCCCGTCCTCATCGGCCTCGCCGTTTATCTTGCCCTTTCCCGATCGGGCGTACTCGGCTTTCTCGGCCTGCTATTCACTCCATCAGCGATGATTGTTGCGCAAACTATTTTAGTCGCGCCGATTATTGCGGCACTGACACGCCAAACGATTGAAGATTTGTGGATCGAGTACCGGGATGAACTGAACGCTATGAATGTGGGTGCATTGGCGCGGGTGGCAACGCTGATTTGGGAGGGGCGCTTCAGTCTCGTAACAGCGCTGCTTGCCGGCTTCGGGCGGGCAGCGGCCGAGGTGGGCGCCGTCATTATTGTGGGCGGGAACATCGATGGCTTTACCCGCACCATGACCACGGCAATTGCGCTTGAAACCTCCAAGGGAAATCTATCCCTCGCCGTCGGACTGGGGATCGTCCTGATGGCGATTATCGTCGTGGTGAACGCGGCCGTGTGGATGGCACGCCGAGCGGGCGAACGATTGGTTGGGTAAACTAGTCACCTATGGGGTTTCCGTTCAAGCCGATGATTGACTCTTCCATCAAGGGCGATACCTCGACGCCGGGCAACCTGGTAGTTGAGGCCAACTATGGTCTGCCTGCCTTGAAGGAAGGCAACCGGGATCACGCAGCGCAATTTGCTTTTTACATTCTGTCCCCCGCCGGGCAGAAAATACTGGCCGATCACGGTTTTGATTTCCCGCTGTCGCCTCCGATGTAGTGAAATACACGCACTCCCCGCATGGCGATCTCCCGATCAGATTCGACGATATCTGCTACACCGCGAACAACGTCCCCATTCTCGATCGTATCAACCTGGTTATTGAAGCGGGCCCGCCTACTGTGCTCATCGGGCCGAACGGATCGGGGAAGACTTCCCTGTTGCGGATTGGCATGGGACTTCTGGCACCTTCAAGCGGGCGTGTCACGTGGGACGGAGGTGGCGTCTATCCGACAGCGGGACGGGGATTCATGTTTCAGCGCCCCACAATGCTCAGACGCACGGCTGCCGGCAATATCCGCTATGCATTGAACGCCGCTTCCATCCCGCGCTTACGTCATGATGGTCGCGTGAGAGAATTACTGGCGCTGGTGGGGCTCGAAGGCTTGGGCGGGCGCCCGGCGCGTCGCCTGTCAGGCGGCGAACAACAGCTCCTTGCCTTGGCGCGCGCGCTGGCGCGCGATCCCTCGGTCCTGTTTCTCGACGAACCGACCGCCAGCCTTGATCCAGCCGCCACCAAGGCCTTCGAGGATGTGATTCAAAACATTGTTGCCACTGGAATAAAAGTCGTGATGTCCACGCATGACTTGGGAGAGGCTCGACGTCTCGCGGGACAAGTGGTTTTACTACACAAGGGACGCGTGGTGGAGACCGGTGCGGCATCTGCTTTTTTTACGTCCCCGAGAAGCGACGAAGCTAGAAAATTCCTCGCAGGAGATCTATTGGTATGAGTCGTCATGACCTACGATTGTTCTCGCGCAATTGCGTAGCTCTGCTCATGGCAGTCGCAGGTTTGGCCGGCGCGGCTACCGATGAACAAAAGGTGATCGTCGTTGCATCGACGACCTCCACGCAAGATTCGGGGCTATTCGGTTATATCCTGCCATTGTTCAAGGCCGAAACCGGCATCGCCGTCAGAGTCGTTGCGCAGGGCACTGGGCAGGCGCTCGACACCGGGCGCCGCGGCGATGCGGATGTGGTATTCGTCCACGCAAAGTCCGCCGAAGAGAAATTCCTGCAAGAAGGATTTGGGGTGAGACGATACCCCGTCATGTACAACGATTTCGTTCTTGTCGGACCGCAGTCCGATCCTGCCGCGATCAGAGGATCGCATGATGTTCTCGCCGCGTTGACGACCATACGGCGCAAGCACGCCACGTTTATCTCACGGGGGGACCGCTCCGGTACCCATCTCGCCGAACTGCAGCTTTGGCATTTGGCCGGCATCGACTCGCCGGCGGGCGAAGGAACTTGGTATAAAGAGGTGGGGCAGGGCATGGGCGCCGCCCTCAATATGGCGTCGGCCGCCGACGGTTATGTGCTGTCAGATCGCGGGACTTGGTTGGCGTTCAAGAACAAATCTAACTTGAGTGTTGCAGTCGAAGGCGACAAGCACTTGTTCAACCAATACGGCGTCATGTTGGTTAATCCTAAGAAGCACCCGACCGTCAAGAAGGACTTGGGGCAGCGGTTCATCGACTGGTTGGTTTCCCCGGAGGGCCAGCGTGCCATTGGCGGCTACAAGATCAATGGCAAGCAACTGTTCTATCCGGATGCGGATGACCCTCACGCATAAGCTAAGTGGTATGCGCCGCCTGCTACAATCAGCGCAATAAAACGTCGATCGTAAGGGCGAAGGCATGCGCTACAGCAAAGTTTTTAGGAACGCCGAGCCCGCCTTAGGTTTGCACTTGCGCTACGGTTGGGAACCGGGCGAGCAACGCGGCGCAACGCTGGCAAATCCTCTCTTCGATCTGCTGACCGCTGTGCTACAAGACGGCTCGATTCGACAAGCGGCGCAGTCGTTGGGCTGTTCGTATCGGCATGTTTGGGGCTCGCTGCGAAAATGGGAGCAGTTGCTGGGCGAGCCGCTCATCGTCTGGTCACAAGGCCATCGAGCCCGGCCTACACAGTTTGCCGAAAGACTCTTGTGGGCCGAACGCCGGGCGCGCACGCGCCTGCAGCCGCACATTGAAGCCCTGCGCTTGGACCTAGTGCGGGTCATCGCTGAGGCGAGCGATCAGCGTCATCAGCTGCTCACGGTGCAGGCGAGCCACGACATGGCGCTGTCGGTGCTGCAGCAGCATGCCGCGGAGACCGCAGACCTGCACTTGAATATTCGCTTCCAGGGCAGTGAGGATGCGCTGCGTGGCTTAAACCACCGACAGTGCCTGGTGGCAGGGTTCCACGTGCCGGTTTTGCGCGGCGCAGCGCCGGTATTTGCGAAAGCCTTGAAACCCCTGCTCAAGCCGGGGAAGCACAAGCTCATCGGCTGCTCGCGGCGTATGCAAGGCTTAATGGTGCGCCGGGAGCATGCGCCGCTCATTCGCACCTTTCCCGATGTCATCCGACACCATTTGCGATTCGTCAATCGACAAGTCGGGTCCGGAACCCGCATGCTCATCGATCATCTGATGCATGAGCATTCGATCGAAGCGCGCGATCTGCCAGGATTTGACGGCCTGACCGAGCAGACGCATGTGGCCGTCGCGCTGTGCGTCGCCAGCGGCATAGCCGATGCGGGAATTGGGGTGGAAGCGGCCGCGCTGGAGTTCGGACTGCATTTTGCGCCCTTGGTCGAGGAAAATTATTTTCTCGCTTGCTTGAAGGAGAATCTTTCTGACGCCGCGGTGCAGCGCCTATGTTCAGCGCTTGCAGGATCCGCTTGGCGCGAAATTCTGGCGAATTTAGCCGGTTATAGACCAGCCCAAGCGCCCGGCAAGGTGCTGGTCATGACCGAGGCGCTGCCGTGGTGGCCCAAGATAAAATCGCGACCAAAGCCGCCGAAAGCCCGTCGCTCCTTGTCGCACGGCGAGTCCCACCCCGAAGAACCGGCGAAGCTTTAAGCGCGCGACCCGTTGGGGCTCGAGTACTCGGCATTGCCGGTGAAGCGCTGCGGACTTGAGTATATGTTGCAGTGTTTCTCTCTCAAAAAGCCTACCAAAGTGAGGCCCGATGCAAGCGCGAGATTGACCGCAAGACTCGACGGGGCGCCGATGGCGGCGAGGATGGCGACTCCGGTTCGCAGTGCTTTTTGAGTCAGCTCGAAGCTCGCCCGCCCGCTCAATAGGATAATGTGTTCCTTGAGCGGCAGGCGGCCAGCCATAAGTAGTTCACCGACCAGCTTGTCGATCGCATTATGGCGTCCCACGTCTTCGGCCGTCGTGATCAGGTTGCCGGCAAAATCAAATAGTGCCGCAGCATGTATGCCGCCGGTATCGCCGAATTTCGACTGGGCCGACCGCATGCGCTCAGGCAAACTGAACAACAGCGCCAAATCGATGGCACGGGTGTCGGCGATGCGTATGGCCGCCGCCCGCGCAATGGCGGCGTCGAGTCCGGTCGTGCCGCATACCCCGCAGCTCGAGCCCGCAGAAAAGCGCCGGGTGGCGGTTTGGATTTCCATTTGCACGTCGGGTCGCAATCGGACATTGACCACATTGGGCCGGCGGGTGCTGGATTCTACCGCGTCGATGTCCGATGCTTGATTGACGATGCCCTCGCCATACAACAATCCCACGGCTAGCTTTTCGTCGTCGCCGGGAGTTCGCATGGTGGTGCCGAACGAAACAGCCTCCAATCCCAGCGCCGGATGATGCAGCATGTACTCGAGGGGTGCCTCAACGGCAACCCGGTCTTCTTTCTCGAGGTAAGATCCGGCCCCGGCGCGCAGTATGCGAACTTTCATCGTGCCGCCCGAGACGGGAGGCTCTTGGCCAGGCAGGGTGAATTCAGCGCTGCTCACGCCGCCTATGATACCGCTGTTCACTGTTGTCGGCTGTAAATCCGTTGATAAACGATGTGTTAAAATCCGCGCACGACGCAGTCCGCTGTTATCTATGATCAAACTTTTGTCACGCCTACCTTGGGCCGCGCTGTATGCGTTTTCCGCATTCCTCTACTTCCTCGCCTACTTCATCGTGCGGCATCGCCAGCACGTCATTCGCGAGCAGCTCGAAAAAGTCTTTCCTAACTTAAGCGCTGCGGAACGCGAGTCCATCCATAAGCAATTCCTGCGGAATTTTTGCGACGTTCTGGTGGAGGTCCTGAAGTCGGTATCGATGACGGAGGGGGAAATGCGTCGGCGCATGTACGTCACCAACGGCGAACTGCCGCGCCAGTACTTAGAGGCGGGCCAGTCCATCATGTTCATGACCTCGCATCTGGGCAACTGGGAATGGCTGCTGCATGGGGTCACGTTGCAACTGGGTCACCCGGTGGATGCCGCCTACAAACCTTTGAATGATCAGTGGGCAGAACGATTGATGCTCGGCGTGCGCTCCCGCTTCGGCGCCCGTCTGGTGCCGGCGAAAGATTTGCTGGCGGATTTCTTTCGCCGCCGGGGCGTGGTGCGCGCGGTGGGCATGAACGCCGACCAAGCGCCGGTGTCGACCGACCAGCGCTATTGGACGCAATTTTTAGGGCAAGACACTGCGTTTTATATCGGTGCCGAGCAGATTGCGCGCGCCATGCGCTTGCCGGTGTTGTATGCGCATGTTCGACGCGTACGGCGAAGCCGCTACGAAGTCGAGTTTCGCCCCCTGTGGGACGGAAAAGAGCAGCTGGGTCCAAACGAAATGACCGAGCGCTATGCGCGCGCGTGCGAACTGGACGTGCTTAAGAGTCCCGCCGATTGGTTATGGTCGTATCGGCGGTGGCGGTTGAAAAAGCCGTTATACGCTGCCGTGTGAGGGGATCTTCAGCGCGCGGAAGGCGCCTTGATTTTGGACTCCAGATGCTTTGCCAGCTGCGCAATCGTGGGGTAATCGAATAATTCGGTTAAATCGACCAGTCCCGGGAAATCGCGATCAATACTTTCGTGTATCTCGATCAATTTCAGCGAGCTTGCGCCGATCTCGAACAAGTTGTCGGACACATCGATCCTTTTTCCAGGTAATGCGGACTCACACAGCGCTTGAAGGCGCGCCTCGAGCCCCGCGCCAGCTTCGCGGTCAGAATCGCCGTGAGCGTCTTTGAGGGCCTTGAGTTCCGCGAGTTCTGTATCGAACTCGCCTTCGATGTAAGCCTCCTCCAGCAGGTGTCGTTGAACTTTGCCGCTGGTGGTCTTCGGAATGCGCCTCGTGGGTATGACTTGCGCGACCTCGAGGCCCGTGTGTTCGTTGATCAGACGGCTGACGGCATTGGCAGTGGGCAGAAAATCTGCTGCCGTGCCGCGGTGGAGCACGAACAAGACCAGCTCCTCGCCCTGTGATCCGGGTTTCCTCACGCCGGCTGCCACTACCCTGTTGAGGTCAAGACCGGGCGCACGCTGTGCAATATTTTCCAAATCATACGGATAATAATTTTGTCCGTTGACGAAAATGATTTCCTTCGCGCGCCCCACGATATAGAGCGCCGCCTCATGGATCACACCCAGGTCGCCCGTGTCCAGCCATCCGTGCACATCGATGGCTGCCGCGGTGCTTTCGGGATCGCCGAAATAGCCGCGAGTAACGCTGGCGCCGCGGATTAAAATATGCCCGACTGTTTCGTCCGGTAGGCCGGCGCGCGCACCGTCGGCAATCAGCAGTTCCGTATTCGGTACGACATATCCCACGCACATGACTTCGAGCGCATCGCGCGCCTCTGCCGGGTTCATTTCAATCTGCATCCCGACGCCCAGCCGGTGGCGGTTGAGGCGTATCCAGCGAAAGTCGGCACCCAGCACCGGAAAAGAGACTGCGAGGGAAGCCTCTGCCAGTCCGTACACTGGATACATGGCTTCGCGCCGGAGTCCGGTGTAGGCGAGGGCGTTCATAAACTCGTTGCATAGCGAAACAGAAATCGGCTCGGCGCCGTTGTACAGGCTTCGAATGGACGATAGGTCGGTGTTTTCCAGGCGCCGATTGCCCAAGACTTTGAGAAAATGCCGGTAGCCGAAATTCGGCGAGCACGTCACAGTTACGCGCTTTTTCGCCGCGGTTTGCAGCCACAGTAGCGGACGGCGCACGAACAGCTCTGTGGGCATGAGATTGACATGCACCCGATTCGCGAATTGCATGAGGTACAGGCCGATCAGGCCCATGTCGTGCGTCAAAGGCATCCAACTCAATGAGCTATCTTGATAGCTGTACTTTCCGACAGCGCTCGCGCCCTGAATATTGGCAATCAAGTTGCCGTGGCTCAACATCACACCCTTGGGCTCACTCGTGGAGCCCGACGAGAATTGAATGAACGCCAAGTCATCGGCCGCAGGACGGGCGAGCTTTCCCGCCTTGGAGATGTCGGTGATCGATTCCACCAGGAAAGCGCGTGACTTGAGCTGAGCAAATAAATCCGACTCGCCGACTTCTGCGGCGAGCGTTTGCAGGCGCTGCAAGCTCTTTGCATCCGTGTACAGCAGCGGATTGTTCAGCTTGCGGGCCACCCGCAGCAGCTTGTGCCGATGCTCGTCGCTGATGCCGACGGCGAGGGGCACGGGGACGATGCCGCCGCAAATTGCAGCCCAAAACCCGTCCAGGAATTGTTCGTTGTTGTTTAGAAAAATGATCATCTTATCGCCGCGGCGCGCTCCGGCAGCCTGAAGATGAAACAAGATTCCCAGCGCGCGCGCATGTACATCCTTATATGACACGCGTCGCTCGTTATCTTCCCCCTCCACGTAGGTGACGGCGCGGTCGACCTCTCGATTCGCCTCCAGCACGTCCACAAGGGTGATTAAACTTTCCAGCTTACTGGCATCGGTCATCGCTTTTCTACCGTCATCATGAGGTTGGAGCGGGGCCGCAGGTTGATTTGCGCCTCGAATTCAATGGGCTCGCTGGTGGCGCGCTTGAGCCGAAAACGGCGCGTCATGGTGCGCAGGTGCACCAGCATTTCGAACATGGCAATATTCTCGCCGATGCAATGACGCGGGCCCACCGCAAAAGGAATATAAGCGAACTTGTGCCGCTCATTGGCATCGGCGTCGGCAAAACGCTCCGGCTTGAATTTTTCGGCGTCGCTCCAAAATGCAGGATGCCGATGCAGCATGTATGGGCTGATGAACACATCGGTGCGAGGTGGGATCGAAAATCCGCCGAGTTCATCGGCCTCGATGGCGCGCCGGCTGATGAGCCACCCCGGCGGATACAGCCGCAAGGATTCTTGCAGCACTTGGTGCGTGAGTGACATGGCTTCGGCGGCACTGAGTGCCATGACGCCCGCTTCGGTCCGGTCGGCCTCGGCCTCGAGCTGCTCGGCAATCTGGCGGTGTTGAGCCAGCAAGTACCAGGTCCAAGTGAGTGCCGCAGCGGTGGTTTCGTGGCCGGCGACGATCAGCGTCAGCACCTCATCAATGAGCTCTTTATCGGACATGGGCTCATCGCTTTCTCGATCACGCGTCAGCATAAGCATGCTCAAGAAATCAAAATGTTCCTCGGGGGCATGACGGCGCTTTTGAATCAGCTGGTCGACTAATTTGCCCAACGAGCGAAACTGGAAGGCGAATTTCAAATCGCGGTTCGGCTGCTTGGCCACGACCTCGAATGGATTTGCGCCCATTTGCTGTTCCAAGCGTTGCAAGTCGCTGCCGAATATGGACCGCAGCACAATCTCTAGGGTTAACTCGCTGGTGTCGCTCGACACATTGACCGGTTCTCCGCGCGCGGAGTGCTCGGCCCAGCGCTGCGCAAATTTTTCGTTGACCTCGCCGATCAGGGTGCTGAACTGATCGATGACGCGCCGGTGGAAAGAAGGTTGCATCATGCGCCTCTGGCGCCGCCAAAAGGCTCCTTCACTGGTCATGATGCCGTTTCCCAGCAGGATCTTGACCCGGTCCATGCCCTCGCCCTTGGTGTAATTGCGGTGATTCGTCAGCAAGACGCGCTTGATGTCGTCCGGGTGATTGATGACGAAGTTGAACACTCCACGAGCGGGCGCGAAAACGCGGTAAACATCGCCGAATCGAGCAAAATAATCTTGCAAGCGCCGCAGTGATTCTTCGCTGCCGCCAATATCGAACCCTTCGGCGGGTCCCGGTGGTAGTGCCGTTGTTTGCATGCCGCCATTGTAACTTAGGCATTGCGCCGCACGGGGCGCTTCCCGACAATACGAGCGTGCAAAAGAAACGAGAAGAGGGCGGGCTTCGCAACACCATTTACGATCGGCAGACCCCTTCCGGTCGTCAGCTGACGAAGTGGCGTTTATGGCTGTATGAATGCGCAACGCCCATCGTCCTCGCATTGATGCGAACCGTGATTGGCTGGTGTAAACGTGAGCGCATCATCGGTGCCGAGCACATCGGCGCGGCGCTCGCAAGTGCCCCTTCGTTCATTCCCGTGTACTGGCATCAGCATCAACTGTTTTGCGCCAAGTATCTGTTCGAACAGCGCGAGGCAGGCGTGAAATTGGGCGTACTTGTAAGCCCATCGGTGGATGGTGAATTCGGCGCCATGATCGTGCGGCGTCTCGGCGGGGAAGTCATTCGCGGATCATCCTCGCACACCGGTGCGCGGGCACTGCGCGACTTTTACCAAGCGCTGGTGCACGAGGGCATCTCACCGGTTATCGCCCCGGACGGACCACGGGGTCCTGCGTGGAAGTTCAAACCTGGCGCATTGCTGCTGGCCCAACTCTCGCAGAGACCCATCATCCCTTTGAGCTATTTTGCCTCGCGCGCGTGGAAGATCAGTTGGGATCGCTTCGTCATACCGAAGCTTGGCTCGCGCATCGTGATCGCGGTCGGCGAGCCGGTTTATGTGAGCAAGGCACTGGATGGCCCCGCGCTCGAGCGGCTACAAGCCGATATGGAACAGAGGCTTACACGCCTATTTGAAATTGCCAAGGCGGCTGCTGCTTAACGGTTACTTTTGACATCGAGAACGAGCTGCAACCGGTTTTGCGCTGAAGCCCTATTAATACAAACGCTTAGCTTGTATTCCTCACAACTTGTGCGAGAATCCGGGTGTATGTTCTGGGAGAAGGCGCGGGGAAGTGTGTGACGCATTCGAGTTTCGCGCCGCATTGAGTGGCAAACTATTGATCTGCAACTGCAACTATCTTTCGTGGGACCAGTGAAGGCGCATGGCAATAGCTCCAAACGATCCCCGCCATCCAGATTTAACCGCCTCGGACATATTGTCGCCGCAAACTTGGCCGAGACGCGGCCCGCGAACTCACGGCGGGCTAGATGTAATCTGCACTAAAATCGCGGTCGATTTCCAAACAATGACGGCCGCAACGGCCCTCGATACCATCATTCTGAATCTAGAGCTGCTGCGGGAAGCGACCCGAGTCGATGCCGCCTTTCATATCGCGCTTGATCCTGAACTGGGCCAAATCGGCGATGTGCAAGTAGCGCGCGGCTTGATGGCGACGGGCAATCCTGAACAGCTGCGCGGATCGTCGATGGACAATTTGCCGTGGCTGCAATCCCGCCTTGCGCCGCTGCGGGTGTCAGAAATGCGGGATACGAGCGAGCCGCGCGAAGACCAAGCCATCGATGCGGCACTGTGGAATCATTTAGGCATCGGCTCGGTGCTCATCATCGGCTACACCATCAAGGGCCGGCCTGCAGGCTTGTTAGGGATTGCCAACGCCCGGCCGCGCGATAACTGGGATGTGCAATTACATCTTTTGATGAAATTAGTCGGCAGCAGTCTTGCCACGGGGCTCGAGCGGATCGACATTCAGCGCCACCTCGAAGATTTGGAGGAACGTAACGAACTTGCCATACACAGTGCCAACGACGGCTTGTGGGACTTCGACACGCTGAACAACCGTGTGTACCTCTCGCCGCGGTGGAAAGCAATGCTGGGCTACGATGAAAACGATGTGGGAGAGGCGCCCGACTGGCGCACCCTGGTGCATTCCGATGACATGTCCCGTGTTCAGGCTGCCATCCGCGATCACGTAGCGGGCAAGACGCCGATATTCGAGAGCTTGCATCGCATGCGCCATGCGACTGGAGAATGGCGGTGGGTCATCAGCCGCGCTAAGGCCAAGGTCGATGACAAAGGCAGGCTGCTGCGCCTGGTGGGCGTCGAACTGGACATCACCGAGCGCAAGCTCTACGAAGAGGCGCTGTTTCGCGAGAAAGAGAGCGCACAAATCACGTTGCAGAGCATCGGAGATGGCGTCATCACTACCGATGCAAAAGGCGTCATCGATTATCTGAATCCGGTGGCCGAGGCGCTCACCGGATGGAGGCTCGAGGACAGTCAGGGCCGCGCCATCGAGGAGATCTTTCGAGCCTTCCACGAGGAAACCTGCGAACCGCTGGAAAATCCGCTGGCGGTCGCCATAAGGCGCACGCGTTCGATCAAATCGGTGCGGCCGATGCTGCTCATCCGCCGCGACGGCAACGAAATTTACGTCGAGAGCACGGCCTCGCCCATACGCGATGGCAGCGGCGCGGTCTCGGGCGGAGTTCTGGTGTTTCACGACGTCAGCGAGGCACGGGAACTTAACCGGCGCCTGAGCTACCACGCGAGCCATGACGTGCTGACCGGTTTGGTGAACCGGCGCGAATTCGAAAATCGCATGGAACGCGCGTTGAAGAGCGCCAAGGCGCGCGAGACCTCTTACGCATTATGCGTGCTTGATTTGGACCAATTCAAAATCGTCAACGATACCTGCGGCCACAGTGCGGGAGATGCGCTGCTGGGTCAGGTTGGGGCGCTCCTGAAATCCAAGGTTCGCTGGCGCGACACACTGGCCCGTTTGGGCGGCGATGAATTCGGGATTCTTCTAGAGAGTTGTTCGCTCGATGAGGCGATGCGCACCGCAGAGGCGCTGCGCGAAGCGGTTCGTAATTTCAAATTCACTTGGGAAGAGCGCACCTTCCGCCTGGGCGCGAGCATAGGCGTCGTGCCGATCTCCGCGGACAATGCCGATGTGGCAGCCGTATTGAGTGCCGCCGACAGCGCCTGTCAGGCGGCCAAAGAAGCGGGCCGCAACCGCGTGCACAGCTTCGAGGAAAACGACATCGACTTGATGCGCCGGCGGCGCGAAATGCAGTGGGCCGCGCGCATCAACAATGCGCTGGAAGAGGGCCGCTTCGAACTGTTCCGCCAGACCATTATGCCGCTGCAGAAAACCGAAGCCGGTGCTCACTATGAGTTGCTGCTGCGCATGCGCGATGAAGCCGGCAAGATCGTCGGGCCGGACAACTTTATGACTGCCGCTGAGCGCTATGGCATCACGCCGAGCATCGATCGCTGGGTCATCGAAAATGCCTTCCGCTGGCTGGTGTCGGAAGCCGATGAGCGCGAAAAACTCACCATGTGCTCGATCAATCTGTCGGGACAAAGCTTGGGCGACGACAAGTTTCTGCCCTATGTCATCGACCAATTTCACCGCAGCGGATTGGACGCCACGAAGATTTGCTTCGAGATCACTGAAACCGCGGCCATCGCGAGCTTCTCTCAGGCCAATCGGTTCATCCAAGCGCTGAAGGAATTAGGCTGCAAATTCGCGCTTGATGATTTCGGCACGGGTTTGTCCTCGTTCGGTTACTTGAAACACTTCCCGGTCGATTACCTGAAGATCGACGGCAGTTTCGTCAAAGAGATACTGCATGATCCCATTGATCGCGAGATGGTGCGCTCCATCAACGAAATCGGTCACCTGACCGGCAAGCAGACCATTGCCGAGTTTGCGGAAAACCAGGAAATCATCAATATGCTGCAAAGCCTCGGCGTGGACTACGCACAAGGTTATGGCGTGTCGCAGCCGCAGCGGGTGCTCAAAGCCGCCAACAGCGTTTGATCCACCGCGCGATCAGTCGAATCGCATAGAAAAATCGACGGCGCGCACATGCTTGGTGATGCTGCCCACCGAGATGAAATCCACGCCGGTCTCGGCGACCTCGCGAATCGTTTCTATTGTGATGCCGCCTGAGGCTTCGAGCTTGAGCGATTTTTGCGCGCCGGCGTTCAGCGCCACCGCCTCGCGCAGCAGCGGCAGCGAGAAATTATCCAGCAAGGCGATATCGGCGAGAGACTCGATGGCCTCATGTAGCTGCGCCAAGTCCTCAACCTCGACTTCGATGGGCACCTGGCCCGAGAGGCGTTTGGCGGCGGCAACCGCCAGCGCAATGGAGCCAGCCGCGCAGATGTGATTCTCCTTGATGAGAACGGCGTCAAAAAGACCCATGCGGTGGTTGTATCCGCCGCCGACACGGACGGCGTACTTTTGCGCGGTTCGCAATCCCGGGATGGTCTTGCGGGTATCGAGCAGCTTGGCCTGGGTGCCTACGAGAAGCGCCGCATAGCGGTGCGCTGCCGTGGCCGTGCCGCTCAGCAGTTGCAGGAAGTTAAGGGCACAGCGCTCGCCGGTGAGCAGTGCCCGGGCGGGACCAGCCACGGCGAATAAAACTTGCGAAGGTTGGATGCTGTCGCCTTCACCTACCCGCCAGTCAATTCGCACCTGCGGATCCACTTGGCGAAAACAGGCCTCGACGTAAGGCATGCCGCAAAGGATGGCCGCTTCGCGCGTGATGACCGTTGCGCAGCCAGGCCTTTCCGGAGCGATCAGCGCCGCGGTCAAGTCTCCGCGGCCGATGTCCTCGGCGAGCGCGGCGGACACCTGCTGCAGCATATCCTCTGGAACAGGCACCGATGGCCGCGGCTCCGCCAGCGGCGGCTTGGGCATTTAGAAAGGCAGACCGTGTGTCGGGCCCGCCATACACATCAGCATGGGAATGGACAGCAGAAAGTTGGTGCGCGAGGCGTACAAGGCCACCTTGCGGGCGCTCGCCTTTTGCTCATCGGTCGCCGGAACCAGCCCTAAAATCTTCTTCTGATTGGGCCAGATCAGACCCCAGACGTTGAGGAGCATAATGGTGCCGAGCCACGCGCCGATACCGATTATTAGGTTCTGACGGGACACCGGGTTGTCGAGAAGCCCGAAGGTAAATGCACTGACAAAGCGGCCGTGGGTCTGGGACAACAGCCAGGCTCCCATCAGCCAGGTGGCCAATGCCGACCAGCGAAACCACAGCAGGGCCCGTGGGGCGACGTATTTGTTGATGCCGGCTCCGCCCGGACCGCCCTTGTCGGCGGCCGCCACGGCCATGGCAGGGGTTTGCACGGCATTGAAGTAGTACAACAGGCCAATCCAGAAAATTCCGAATATGATGTGCAGCCAGCGGGTCAGCGCCGCGAGCGTCAAACTATTGAAGTGGAGGCCGCCATCGATGAGCGCCGCGATAATGACGGAAAGCGCGAATCCTATGATTAGAGGCCACTTGACGGTTGTTAACGGATTCATGAAATTCCCTTAGTTATTCGTTGTGGCGCTTCGGCGCGGATCCTAAAGTTGCGGCAGGCTGGAAGAATAGGGGACTGACCCCAATAATTCAACGATGTCCGAGACCGAAGCCCCACCTTTGTCGCCCTGCGTCAATAATTGCACCCTAGACGCAAGCGGGTACTGCCGGGGCTGTTATCGTACAATTGAGGAAATCGGCCGCTGGCGGGGCATGAGCCATTCCGAGCAGCGGGCGCTGCTACGCAGCTTGGCAGAGCGGGCGCGCGAGCGCACCCGTGCTTAACTGAATTAACGTGGAGATAGTCGATTATGGACGCAATTGAACGAATCAAGAGCCAGCTATCGGGCGCGCCGGTTGTGCTTTACATGAAGGGCACGCCGGACTTCCCGCAATGCGGATTTTCCGCGCAGACGGTGAGCGCATTACGGGCCTGCAAGGCGCAGTTTGCGCACTTCAATATTTTCGAAGATCCCGAAGTGCGTGAGGCGCTGAAGACCTATTCGAACTGGCCGACCTTTCCCCAGCTCTATGTCAACGGCGAGCTGGTCGGCGGGTGCGACATCACGATGGAAATGTATAAGAACGGCGAGCTGAAACAGTTGCTGGCTGAGGCCGGCGCCGTAGCGGCCTAGCAGCCTGCGGGACAGGCTACTAAGGCTCCTGCGGATCGACCTCCACCTCGAGCGGGCCCATGGCTGCCAGACGCTTGCGGCCCGCCTCGAATACGCCTTGAAATTGATTGCAAACGATGCAGAAGAGGTCGGCCGTGCGTTCAGCGTCATAGGCCGCGGAGTGTGCCGAGGAGCTGTCCCATTCTAGGCCCGCTGCCAGCGTGGCCCGCATCAGCACGGTTTGGCCGAATGCAATGCCGCCCAGGGTGGCCGTGTCAAAGCTCGAGAAAGGATGGAATGGATTGCGTTTCACCTGGGTGCGCGCGACGGCTGCGTTCAAAAAATTCAGGTCGAATGAGGCGTTGTGGCCCACCAGCACCGCGCGCGTGCAGTCAGCGGTTCGGATCGCTGTTCGAATTTCCTTAAAGATGCGCTGCAGCGCCTCCTCCTCGGAGATACCCGGCCGCAGCGGGTGATGCGGATCGATGCCTGTTACCGCCATCGACGCCGGTTCTAGATTGGCGCCGGGGAAAGGAATGACGTGAAATCGATGCGTTTCGCCGCGTGCGAGCGTGCCGTCGCTGCGCATCTCGATCAAGACCGCTGCAATTTCCAGCAGCGCGTCGGTTGTAGAGTTGAAGCCGCCGGTTTCGACATCGACGACCACGGGCAGGAAGCCGCGAAAGCGCGTCGCAAAGGTGATGGGAGGAAGTTGCGACACGGGTTATGCTACCTCCAGGCGCCAGCCTACGGTCTCGCCGGCGCGATAGGGGATCAATGCGCCGTCGCCAAAGTCGTAGCCGGCGGGAACCATCGACGGCTCGTGCAGCAAGGTAATGCTGTCGGTGTTGCGGGGCAGCCCATAGAAGTCCGCGCCGAAATGACTGGCAAAGGCTTCCAGCCGATCGAGCCTACCCACTGACTCGAAGGCTTCGGCGTACAGCTCGATCGCCGCGTGGGCGGTGAACATGCCGGCGCAACCACAGGCGTTTTCCTTGGTATTTTTTTCATGAGGTGCGCTGTCGGTGCCGAGAAAAAAGCGCGGATTCCCGCTGGTTGCCGCCTCCAGCAGCACTTCTCGGTCCAGCTCACGCTTCAATAGGGGGAGACAGTAAAAATGCGGCCTGATGCCGCCGGAGAAAATCGCGTTGCGGTTATGCAGCAAATGCTGCGGCGTGATTGTGGCGGCGACACCCGGTCTCTGAGCGCGGATGAATTCCACGGCGCGCGCGGTCGTAATGTGCTCCAGCACCACCGGCAGTGTTGGAAAGCGCTCAAGCAGCGGCTCGAGCACCGTATCGATGAAATGCGATTCACGATCGAACACATCGACATCGGGCTGAATAGATTCGCCATGAATCAGCAACCGCATCCCGACCTTTTCCATGTGAGCGAACAGACCGTATAGCTGCTTGATGTCGCTGACGCCCGCCTCCGAATGAGTGGTCGCACCGGTCGGATAGAGTTTCACGCCGTGAATGAAGCCCGCCGCACGGGCCCGATCTATTTCATCTGGGGTGGTCGAATTGGTTAGGTACAGCGTGAGCAACGGCTCGAAACGGCTGCCGGCGGGCAAGGCCGACAAGATGCGCTGCCTGTAGGCTCGCGCCATGTCGGTCGTGATGATGGGCGGCTTAAGATTCGGCATTACGATGGCTCGGCCGAAGCGCTGCGCGGTAAAGCCCACCACGGCCTGAAGCGCCGCGCCGTCGCGCAGGTGCACATGCCAGTCGTCGGGCCGTAAAATCCTCAGCCGGTTCATCGGGTGACGCGCCCGGAGCTGACGGGCCAGCCACTGCGCAGCAGTTCGAGCGTGTAGCGCACACCGAATCCTGTGATTTCCGTCGGGATGTGAGCCAAGCCCCCGTGACGGGTGCCCGCCGCCAGATCCAGGTGCAGCCAGGCAATATCGTTCGGCACGAATCGATTCAAAAAACGCGCAGCCAAAATGTGATCGCCCTTGCCGTCCGCGGCACACTGCATGATATCGGCGACGCTGCTTTCTAGATCCGTGTCGTAGTCGACGTCCATCGGAAAGCACCACACGCGCTCGCCGCTGCTGCTGCCGGCCGATTCAATCAGCGCGCGAGCCTCGGGCCGGTTGGTGAATGCGCCGCTGTAGCGCTCGGTCAGTGCGTACACGCAAGCGCCCGTCAACGTCGCATAGTCGATGATGGCGCGCGGCTTTCTCGCCGCTGCGAGGCTCAGCGCATCGGCCAGGACCATGCGGCCTTCGGCATCGGTGTGGATGACTTGGATGGTCGTGCCATTCACGGCGCGTACGATGTCCTGCGGCTTGTAGGCCAAAGGACCGATTCGATTTTCAGTGATCGCCAGCCAGCAATCGACGGGCAGTGGCGAGCGCAGCGCGTGCAGTGCGTAGAGGCTTCCTAATGCCACGGCACTGCCTTCCATGTCGGTGTGCATGTCCAGCATGCTCTTGTGCGCCTTTAAATTCGTGCCCCCGGTGTCGAAGCAAATGCCTTTCCCCACCAGACTCACCGCAGCCTTGAGCGAGCCTCGCGGACGATAGGACAGAAAGGCTATGCCGGCATCGCGCCTGCCATTCGCGCGCGCTACCGCGAGAAATGCACCGGCACCCAAGCGTTTGAGCTCTGCCTCGCCGTAATACTTGAATCGCAATTTCAATCGTTGGGCGAACTGCTTGAGCAATCGCCGGTACATGGCCGCGTCCAAGATGCTCGGCGGCAATGCTGTGAGCCACCGCGCGAGATTATTGCCCGCAGAACTCGCCAGCGTGGACTCGAGACCCGAAAGCTCTCCTCTAAGCGCAAGATCAATGCGAGTGAGGCGCGCCCTCGGCTTAGGCTTGCTTTTAAACGAGGCGAAACGAAACGCCGCCGCTTGGAACGCCGCGATAGCGGCATTGAATGTGGCCTCAGCCGGCGCGGCCTCGCAGCCCTGCTGCCAAATCAACACGGATTGCGGGTCGCCTTCAAGCGCGCTGCGCGCAACTTTGCCGGCCGCCTGTAGGCGCTCAAACGTGCTCGCTTCGCTCGCCACGCAGGCGACGACGAGAAGCGTCTCTGCTTGGAGGCCCACTCGCAAGTGAAACGTATCGCCCACCTTGCGCACTTTGCGCTGATGCAGCGCACGCAGTATCGTGCTATGCGGCAGCGCTTGCCAGTCGGCCTCAGTCAGATTCAGCGGTACGAACAGCAACGCGCCTTGATAGCGCGCGAGAATCGAGGCGCTAATGCGGGGGCTGATCCGGTGCACAGGCACGAGAAGTTGTTCTAAGGGCAAGCGAGTCGGCATATCTTAAAACCGCAAGGTATCGCGACTTAATCCCTTGCTTGACCGTGAAAAACCAAACCCCGAAGATAGCGCGGGTCAACAACGTGGTGGCAGTTAGCGCAGGGGCGCTGTAACGTGACTGCCATCTTAACAGGACACGTGAGTGTGTGCATTTCTATGACGCAACAATCGCCGTACGAAGATATCGATCCCACTGAAACGCAAGAGTGGCTTGAATCCATCGATTCGGTCATGCGCGCGCAAGGGCCGCAACGCGCCCATTTTTTGCTTGAAAAATTGGTCGACTTCACGCGCCGATCGGGTGCGTACTTGCCCTTCAAGCCGAATACCGCGTATCTCAATACGATATCCAAGGTCCAGGAGCCGGAATATCCCGGAGATCGCTCTCTGGAGCGGCGCAACGAAGCCTATATTCGTTGGAATGCGCTGGCCATGGTGGTGCAGGCGAACCGCACGAATTCGGAGTACGGGGGCCATATTGCGACTTACGCCTCGGCGGCAACGCTGTATGAAGTGGGTTTCAACCATTTTTGGCGCGCGCGCAGCCCTGCCCACCCGGGCGACATGATTTACATGCAGGGGCACTCGAGCCCCGGGATTTATGCCCGCGCTTATCTCGAAGGACGATTGAGCGAGAGCCAACTGCAGCGTTTCCGCCAAGAAGTGCGCGGCGGCGGCTTGTCATCCTATCCTCACCCCTGGCTGATGCCGGATTTTTGGCAATACCCGACGGTGTCAATGGGCTTAGGGCCGATGATGGCGATCTTTCAAGCCCGGTTTTCGCGCTATTTGGAACACCGCGGCATCGTCCCTCCTTCCGATCGAAAGGTGTGGGTATTTCTAGGCGATGGCGAAATGGACGAGCCCGAATCGATGGGCGCGCTCACCATGCCGGTGCGCGAGAAACTCGATAACCTCATCTTCGTGATCAATTGCAACTTGCAGCGGCTCGACGGGCCGGTACGCGGCAACGGCAAGATCATTCAAGAGCTCGAAGCAGCCTTTCTCGGTGCGGGATGGAATGTCATCAAGGTGATATGGGGCGGGCGCTGGGATCCATTGCTGGAACGCGATGCGAAGGGACTGCTCAAGCGCGTGATGGAAGAATGCGTGGACGGCGAATACCAAAATTTCAAATCCAAGGGCGGGGCATATACTCGGGAACATTTTTTCGGCAAGTATCCTGAGCTCAAGGAGATGGTCGCCAACATGTCGGACGAGGAGATTTGGCGTTTGAATCGCGGCGGCCATGACCCGCAGAAGGTCTACGCGGCCTACGCCTCCGCAGTTGCGAACGTCGGCGCGCCGACGGTGATTTTGGCGAAAACCGTGAAAGGCTTTGGCATGGGCAAGGCCGGCGAGGGTCTTAATTCCACCCACCAACAGAAAAAGCTCACTGAACAAAATCTAAAAGAGGTACGCGACCGCTTCAATATCCAAATTAGCGATGAGGAGATCGCCGGGGTGTCGTTCAGGAAGCCCACCGTGGATAGCGAGGAGATGCAGTATCTGCAGGAGCGTCGCACCGCGCTCGGCGGCTATTTGCCAGCGCGAAGCGCGATATCCCCGCCGTTAGTGATTCCGCCGCTCGAGTCGTTCAGCACGCTGCTCGAGGGGACTGGCGATCGGGAAATTTCCACCACTATGGCCTTGGTGCGCATACTGACCGCGTTGGTCAAGGATAAGAACATCGGCAAGCATATCGTGCCCATCGTTCCCGATGAGGCGCGGACTTTCGGCATGGAAGGGATGTTTCGCCAGATCGGCATCTACTCATCCGTGGGCCAGTTGTATACGCCGCAGGACGCCGATCAGCTGATGTTTTATCGCGAGGATAAGCAGGGCCAGATCCTCGAGGAGGGCATAAACGAGGCGGGCAGCATGTGCTCGTGGATTGCGGCCGCCACGGCTTACTCCAACTATGGCGTGAGCATGGTGCCTTTCTACATTTATTATTCGATGTTCGGCTTTCAGCGGATCGGTGATTTTATTTGGGCCGCCGGCGATAGCCAGGCGCGCGGATTCTTGGTCGGCGGCACAGCCGGTCGTACAACGCTCGCCGGCGAGGGGCTGCAGCACCAGGACGGACACAGCCAATTGGTGGCGACGACTGTGCCGAACTGCGTCGCTTACGATCCTACATTTGCCTACGAGCTCGCCGTGATCGTGCAAGACGGCTTGCGCCGAATGTATCAAGATCAGGAAAGCGTCTTTTATTACATCACCGTGATGAACGAAAACTATGCCCACCCGGCGATGCCGGCGGGCGCCGCGCAGGGAATCTTGAGCGGTATATACTTGTTGCAAACCGGCGGACGCGGCAAGGTGCGCGCCACGCTATTTGGTTCCGGAACTATTTTGCGCGAGGTACTGGCGGCGGCCGAGTTGCTGGAGAAAAACTACGGCGTTCCGGCCGATGTGTATTCGGTGACCAGCTTCAGCGAGCTGCGCAAGAATGCACTCGCGATCGAGCGTTGGAACATGCTGCATCCCACAGAGCCGCGCAAGCAGCCCTTTATTCAGCAGGTGTTGGCAGATCGCGAGGGTCCTTTCATTGCCGCCACTGATTATATGAAGACAGTGGCGGATCAAATTCGCCAGTGGGTGCCCGGGCGGTACACGGTGCTGGGAACTGATGGCTTCGGCCGCAGCGACTCGCGCGCCGAGCTGCGGCGGTTCTTCGAAGTCAACAGGCACTACGTGGTGGTTGCGGCGTTGAAGGCGCTTTCCGACGAGGGCAAGATCGATACCCAGACCGTGACTAAAGCCATCAAAGATTTCGGCATCGATCCGGAAAAATACAATCCCGTGACGGTCTAAGCGATCATGCCAAGTCCCATCGAAGTTTTAGTGCCCGATATCGGCGGATTCAAGGACGTCAACGTCATCGACGTGCTGGTCAAAAATGGCCAGCAAGTCGAAAAAGAAACTCCGCTAGTGACTATTGAAACGGAGAAGGCCGCGATGGACGTGCCGTCTCCAGTTGCCGGCAAAATCGCCGAGGTCAAGTTGAAGACCGGCGACAAGGTGTCCGAGGGTTCGCTGATTCTGTTGATGGAGCCGGCCGCTGCTGCGGCAACGCCAGCAGACAAGCCGGCTGACTCTGCCTCGCCGGCGGAATCGAAACCGGCGACTAAGGCTGAGCCCGCCTCAGCGGAACCCGACGCAGCGCCGACGAGCGCCCCTCGCGCAACCGCGGCGTCCCCCAGTGCAGCGCCCACGACAGCGCTCAAGGCTGCGACGTCCGACGCTGCAGCGCCTAGCCAGGCACAGCCGTCGCGAGAGACGCGCTCGTCAGCCGTGGACGAAAGCGCCTTTTCCATGGCACATGCCAGCCCTTCGGTGCGCAAGTTCGCACGCGAGTTAGGCACTGATTTGGCCCGCATCACCGGTACGGGCGTCAAGGGCCGAATCACGCAGGACGATGTCAAGGCTCACGTCAAGAGTCTGCTGACGGCAGCCTCAACCGAGAGAACCGGGAACGGCCTGCCGCGAGTGCCGGTGGTGGATTTCGCGTTCTTCGGCCCTGTTGAAGTCAAACCGCTGTCGCGCATCCAAAAGATTTCCGGGGCGCGCCTGCAAGCCAGCTGGCTGAATCTGCCGCACGTCACTCAGCACCAGGACGCGGATATCAGCGACCTCGAAGCCGCGCGCGGTGCTCTGAAAGACAAGGCCACCCAAGCGGGTGTGCGCCTCACGCCGTTGGTATTCATCATCAGGGCTTGTATTTTAGCACTCAAGGAATTTCCGCGATTTAATGCTTCGCTGGATGAATCGGGCGAGAATCTGGTTCTCAAGAAGTATTTAAATATCGGCTTTGCCGCCGACACGCCCAATGGATTGGTGGTGCCCGTCATCCCTAATGCCGACCGACTCGACAGCTTTGAGATTGCGCGCACGTTGGCGGCGCTTTCGGAGAAAGCTCGGGCGGGCAAATTGAAGGCCGCGGAGATGCACGGCGGTAGTTTCACCGTCTCGAGTCTGGGCGGAATCGGCGGCACCTATTTTACGCCCATCATCAACGCCCCTGAGGTCGCCATCCTCGGTGTTTCGAAGGCAAGTCAAAAGCCCGTCTATGAGCGAGGCGGTTTCCTTCCGCGCCTGATGCTGCCCTTATCCCTGTCGTACGACCATCGAGTCATCGATGGTGCTGAAGCGGCTCGCTTCGTCGTATTCCTTGCAAAAACACTGGGTGACGTGAAGGCGCTGCTATGAGCACGGTTGAGGTTCGCATTCCAGATTTTGGGGATACCAAAGACGTCACCGTTCTTGACATTCTGGTTAAAAAGGGCGACAGAGTTGCGGTCGAAGATCCGCTGATCACGCTCGAATCCGATAAAGCTGCGATGGATGTGCCATCGCCCGTGGGTGGCGTGATCGCTTCGATTGAGATTAAAAAAGGCGATCAAGTATCTAAGGGTACGCTCATCGCAACCGTTGAGACCGAAGGGGCTGCAGACCCGAAAGCGGCGGCACCCCCCGAGAAGCCGATTGCGGCGAAAAATGGATCGGCGGGTACAACCGCCGAGTCAGTGCCGAAACCAGCTGCACCGGCTGCGGCATCGGCGCCGGCAAATGCGTCGGAGGCGAACGCGTCAGGCTCTGCGCCCGCCACCGCGACGAGCTCCGCTAAAACCCGGGGCGGCGTGGCGCCGGAGGCAGCCGTGGATCTTGTCGTGCTTGGCGCCGGGGTCGGCGGCTATACGGCGGCATTTCGCGCCGCGGATTTGGGATTGAACGTCACACTGATCGAGCGCTGGCCGGTGCTCGGCGGCGTCTGCTTGAACGTGGGCTGCATCCCATCCAAGGCGCTGCTGCATGCGGCAAAAGTCATCGAGGATTCGGCCGATATGGCCGCCAATGGAATCGTCTTCGGTCCCCCTCAGATCGACCGTGATCGTTTACGGATATGGAAAAATGGAGTGGTCAAGCGATTGACCGGTGGACTTACCCTGCTCGCCAAGCAGCGAAAAGTGACGGTCATTTACGGCGAGGCAAAATTCGTCGGCCCGTATTCTGTTGATGTCAGAGGCGCCGACGGAGCACGCCGGGTGGACTTCAAGCAGTGCATCATTGCTGCTGGATCGGAGTCCGCGCGCTTGCCGGGGCTGCCTGATGATCCGCGAGTCATCGATTCGAGCGGTGCGCTGGAATTGCCGCCGGACTGCAAACGGCTGTTGGTAATCGGCGGCGGCATCATTGGTTTGGAAATGGCCACCGTTTACGACGCCATCGGCGTGAAGGTTACCGTGGTCGAGTTGAGCGATGGGCTCATTCCGGGGACCGACCGGGATCTAATCCGTCCTCTGCAAAAGCGGATTGAGAAGCGCTACGAGAAAATTCTCGTCAATACCAAAGTGGCCAAGCTTGAGGCGCTCCCGGAGGGCTTGATGGCGAGTTATGACGGACCTGAGTCGCCGGAACCGCAAATCTTTGACCGGGTACTGGTAGCCGTAGGGCGTTCCGCCAACGGCAACGCGATCAACGCCGCGGTGGCGGGGGTCGAAGTAAGCGCTCGCGGGCTCATCGATGTCGATAAGCAGATGCGTACCAATGTGCCGCACATCTTTGCCATTGGCGACATCGTCGGTGCGCCCATGCTGGCCCACAAAGCAAGTCACCAAGGCAAGGTGGCTGCCGAGGTCGCGGCCGGACACAAGTCCTCATTCGATGCACGTTGCATTCCCTCGGTAGCTTACACCGACCCTGAAATTGCTTGGACCGGTATCACTGAGACCGAGGCGAAAGCGCGCGGCATCGAATATGGCAAGGGCACATTTCCATGGGCAGCCAGCGGCCGAGCCCTGGCCCTCAACCGCGACGACGGCTTTACCAAACTCCTGTTCGACAAGCAAACGCATCGAGTCATCGGCGCGGGCATCGTCGGAACCAACGCCGGGGATTTGATCGCAGAAGTAGCGCTGGCGATTGAAATGGGTGCCGATGCGACTGATATCGGATTGACCATTCATCCGCATCCAACATTGTCGGAGACCGTTGGCTTCGCTGCCGAGGCCTTTGACGGGACCTTGACGGATCTTTACATACCGAAGCGATAGATGACGAATACAAGTCCATTCGTACGCGTGTTGCTCGCTGTAATCTTCAGCCTGGGGGGCAGCGCGCTATATGCGGATGACGCCTGCGTTGATTTCAAATGGGACGTGACCCAAGAGCGAGCGCTGTTCTCGGGTGCTGCCACGCCACTGCCGGCAGGATCGGACACCAAGTCTGCACCTGCGATGTTGGTGAATCACCTGTATGCGGTGAAATTACTGCCGCAAGACAAAGTGGTGTTCGCGGCCACACCCGGTAGGAAGGTGCCTAGCAGCGGCAACGCAGGTATCCTCACATTCAAGCTTCCTGCGAGCGGCTCCTATCGCGTCGCTCTGGATATGCCGGTCTGGATCGACGTAGCCGCAAACGGTGCGCTGGTCCCGGCCAAAGATTTTCAGGGACAGCACGCCTGCACAGCGCCGCACAAAATCGTCGAGTTCGATCTGAATGGGACGCGGCCGTTTTTTCTTCAGCTCAGCGGCGAGCCTGACAGTCTGCGGGTGACCATCACCGCCACGCCGGGGCGAAAGCTGTAAGGCGTTTAGGGCCGCTCTGGCAGGGGGACCCGGTTTGCGGAAACGGCCTGCGGCGGCGCGTCGATACAGCTCTTCAGATAGGCAGTTTTCTCGGCCCCGACAAGCTTCCTGGCCTTGGATTCTTTGAGGCAAGCAGTTCGCTTGGTATGCCGGGCTGCGGCATCAGCGGCCGCCATGCTGGCGGGCGAAATAGATGTCTGCGCTAGAGCCGGCAGAGCGCCGAACACAAACACGCTGAGCCAAAGGCTCGCCATAAACGCCAGACGCATGAGGTGTCCTTCGAGAGTAACTCTAAAGGAACAGAATAGCGTCCACAACGGACTTCCGGATGAAGCGTGCATGAAGCTTCGTTAACCTTGGCCGCTTATCCTGTGGCAAGTCGCTCCCGCGCGCGGGCCAAGTAGCGCTTTTCATCTGGGGCTTGCCCGCTGCTTTGGGCCCCGTACAGCTCCTCGGCCAGCGCCTCCATCAGGGCATGCTCGGCGAGATGTGCAGCGCCGTATCTTGTTTGCAGTTCACGCTGCAAATCGCGGATGCCGGGAGGCCGGTCTATGGATACTTGCTCGCGAACCGCCAAATGCAGGCCCATATGCAGAAACGGGTTTTCGGCGCCGCCCGGGATGCCTTGCTCGAAGGCGAGTGCTGCGTCGGCATCGCTCACGATGCGCTGGTATTCGGGGTGCAGGCAGATCACATCGGCGACGGACGCTTCGAGCGCTGTCAGCGGCGAACGCGCTACGTGTTTTGCCCAAGACTGCGCATAAGTCAGACGCAATTGCTCGCGTGTATAGTTGTCGAAAACGCTCATGCGGGAGTCTTGTGCCGATATTCGCACAAGTCTGCAATGATGCAGGTGGGGCAGGCGGGACGGCGCGCAGTACAGACATAGCGTCCGTGCAAGATCAGCCAGTGATGTGCATCGTTGCGAAATTCCAGCGGCACGAGCTTCATCAGTCTATTTTCCACTTCACGAACGGTCTTGCCAGGGGCCATCCCTGTGCGATTGGCGAGGCGAAAAATGTGAGTGTCGACGGCAATCGTGGCGTGACCAAACGCGGTATTCAAAATGACGTTGGCGGTCTTGCGCCCGACGCCCGGCAACTCCTCCAGAGCCTCTCGGGTAATCGGTACCTCGCCGCCGTGTTTCTCGAGCAGCAAGCGACACATCGCGATGATATTCTTCGCCTTGGTGTTGTACAGGCCAATGGACTTGATGTATTTCGACAACCCCCTCGCGCCCAAAGCCAAGATGACGGCTGGGGAGTTTGCGATTTTGAACAACTCGACGGTAGCCTTGTTCACGCTCTTGTCGGTGGCCTGCGCCGAGAGGATCACGGCGACCAGCAATTCAAAAACGGATTTGTAAACCAATTCAGTTCGCGGATTCGGGTTCGCCGCTCGGAATCTTAAAAAAATTCCCCGTCGTTTTTGCGGATTCACGGCAGCGCTGTGCGGCGCGCTGCCGTCGCCTTTTTTGCGTCAAGTTGCCGCTGTCTTTCCGCTGCCTGATGTTCATGCCGCAAGACGTGCGCGGCAAATCGCTCGCGATTCAATGAAGGCTGGTTCGTCGCTGCTTCGTCAGCCTCATGCATTTCGATGCAATCGACCGGACAGGGCGGCAGGCACAGCTCGCACCCCGTGCACCGATCGATTAGCACGGTATGCAGGTACTTCTGGGCGCCGACGATCGCATCCACCGGGCAGGGGGCTAAGCAGCGCGCGCAGCCGATGCAGCGATTTTCATCGATCCATGCAACGCGCAGCGCAGTCTCCGCACCGTTGAGCGGATTCAACGGCAGCGCAGGCCGATGCAGAAGCTGTGACAGCGCTTCGATGGTCCCCCTCCCGCCCGGCGGACACTGATTTATTTGCGCCTCGCCGCGGGCAATCGCCGCGGCATAGGGGCTGCAGCCGCTGTAACCGCAGCGCGTGCACTGGGTTTGAGGCAGCAATGCATCGATGCGCGCAGCCAAATCTGGCGCAGGTTGGCTGCTCATGTCATTTGACGCGCATGCCCGGTGTCGCTCCGGAGTCCGCCGACAGCGCGAAAATGTCTTTTCCCCCGGGGCCTGCTGCCAACATCATCCCTTCGGAGGTGCCGAAACGCATAATTCTCGGCTCCAAATTTGCGACCACTACAACGAGCCGGCCGACCAAGCTCGCCGGATCATAAGCCGCGCGGATGCCGGCGATTATCTCGCGCTGTCCCAATTCGCCTAGATCGACCCTCAATTTCAACAACTTGTCTGCCCCGGCAATGATTCCGGCACTTAAAACCTTGGCGACGCGAAGATCAATGCGCAAAAAATCGTCGATGGAAATCAGGTTGCCTTCGACGGATGTCGCAGCCGCCAGGGTTGCTGCGTCGGATACGCCGGCGTGTGCAGTGCTGGCCGCAGCGCCGGTATGCGCAGCAC
>JALYIT010000075.1 GCA_030775645.1 Pseudomonadota bacterium
GATGAAGCCAGCCGCACCGATGAAGCCAGCCGCACCGATGAAGCCAGCCGCGCCGAAAGTTGCGCCTGGCGCCCCTGTGCCGGTTAAAACTGCGTCAACTGTTCCGCAACCTAATGCCGCCGCACCGGGACCGAAAGCAGCGGCAAAGACGAGCGTTTTTGCTCACGCGATCGCAGCTGCTCTGAAGTCACCGGCACCGAAGCCGCAACCCTATTTCAAAGCTCCTGCCTCGGAGCCCGCATCACTTCGCCAAGTTGTCGTCGCAACCGCCCCGGCCCCCATCCCGCGTGAGGTTAAAAAGCTCGACAAGCCCCTCGAGAGTTTGGAATTTACTCAAACCGTGCGTGCATTGACGGCGAAGGAGCTGGAGGATATCGAATCGTCGCGCTGGTTCGTCATTCAGCTGGCCTTGGCGGACCGCGCATTCGATCCGGATGCAGTGCCGAACCTGGACATCTTCAGCGAATACCGCTTGTATTCCGTGGCGGGTCTCGATCAAGGCCGCGTCGTGCATGCGCTGCGGCTCGGGTTTTTCCGTGAAGAAATTGCAGCGGTCGCGGTCGCAAGTTACCTGGCAGAATATTGGGATAAGCCAACCATCAAACGCGTCAGTGTTGCCGAGCGCGAGCGGTTTGCGAATCAAAAAGTGGAAGCGCGCAAGGACGTAGGCGCCAGCGGCACTCACGCAATCATCGAGATTACCGACGAGCTGGTCGTCCCGCGCAAGCGCACACCTCAGCACGTGCCGTCGGCCAAGTCTCCGAACCAGCCGAGCAGACACTAGCGGATCTAATTTGTCCGCGTTGTCCGCGGACAGTGTCCGCGGCCAGTTCTACCGCCGGTTCTAGCGGCGAAACCATAATCATGCATTCAAATCGCTGTTTTAGAGGCCGTGCGAGCCTGGCACGGCTTTTGCTTAGCTAAGCGTGGGGTCACTCGCGGGTGACTGAAGCAACTGAACAGGAGATGTATATGAACACTCGGATATCTTCAAAACTTACCGCACTTGCAGTCGCCTTGATGATGAATGGCTTGCTCTTCGGCGGAGTGGCGTACTTGTTCGACGCGCAAACTCAACCGCACCAATCACTCATCTCGCTGGCGAAGCGAATTGTTTCGATTCAATGGCTAATATGACAGTGCAGCGCGATGGAGACAAAGCTATGTCGCACGCTCGGTACCGAGCCCGCAGTTACCGGCTAACTTGCTGGCGAGATCGCTTGCGTCGTTCCACAGAGGGGTAGGAGCGATGCGGATCGGCGTTAGCCGCCTCCTCTGTGTTCGCTGTGTACTCGGGGCTGAAACCGCGAAGCTGCACAACGTTCGGCAGCAAGCGCGCATCTTGCGCGAGCACCCCCGGCGCAGATAATCGCGCGGCGTGAAGCTCTCGGAGCGCCGATTCTCTGTGCCGTTCGGCGGAACCGTCCTCTCGCCAACCGATATATTCTGCTCTGACGTAGGCAGCCGACAATGCCACTCCGGCCAACACTACGACCATCAGCACCACATCGAAACCCATTCCGTCCACCCTTCATCGATTTTGAACAGCACCCCGACGCCCACCCGGAGGGTCTTGCGGGCGATTGCAAGGTGCCGATTGTTATATTAATGAGCATTTTAACGCCGGATTCCGTCTCCGTAAACACCTTGGAGGTCGCGTCAAAATGGTGCACACCAAACGACTGTTTTGGCGGGGGTTTGACCAACGCCGCCGGGGCTGCTGATTGGGCGCTGCAGCACGGCCGAGCGTAGCGGCCCATGCAGGTATTTCTCCCTTAAACGTTTAATCCTCAGTACGCAACTTGGCAACATCCGCGGCCGTCAAATCCGAACCCTTGACTCCATATCGCGCGGTGACGAAGTTAGCCACGGCGGCGATCTCGGTATCGGAGTAGGTGCTCCCAAAGGCGGGCATGTTATTCGGGTCAATCAATACATGGCGCTCGCCGCCATGGATGATGACCTGTGCCACATTGTTGCCGCTCGGGTCATTGACCGAACGAGTTCGAAGGAGCGTCGCGAAGGGAAGAACCGGACTGGCACCGGTCCAGCCGTGACACCCGGCGCAAGCGCCTTCGTAGACTTCCCTGCCATGGGCTTTCGAGTCGTTCGCATCAATCTGCTCGGTTGTCGCAGCGGTGGTTCGTGGCTCCGGAAGGTCGGATGCGATACTCGGCACGGTCCGCAAATAAGCCACCATCGCCGTAATGTCGCTGGGTTTCAAATGGCTCAAGCTCTCGTCAACGGCCTCACCCATTGGGCCGGACGCTGTTCCGCGTCCCTCGGCATGCCCTGTCGACAAATATTGCGCCAGGTCGGCATCGCTCCATGCGCCGACACCGCCGGTGCGATTGGCTGTCATGTTGTAGGCGCGCCAACCGCTTTGAACAGCCCCGGCGAATTTCTGGCGGTTGTTCAATGCAAAGAAAAGATTGCGCGGCGTGTGGCATTCACCGCAGTGTCCCATTGCCTCGGCAAGGTACGCACCTCGATTCCACTCCGCGCTTCGATCGACATGAGGTTCAAAGCGCCTGTCGGGGTTGAAAAAGGCCGACCATATGCTCATCAGGCCACGTTGGTTGAATGGAAACGTCAGCGTATTTTTAGGCGCCGGCGCATGCAGCGGTTTGAGCGAGAATAAATACGCCTTTATCGCAAGCGCATCGGCATCCGACATGTAGGTATAACTGGCGTAGGGCATGGCCGGGTATAGCTTGGTGTTGTTGCGGCCTACACCCTTATGTACCGCATCCAGGAAATTCGCATCGCTGTAATTGCCGATCCCGGTTTCCGGATCCGGCGTAATGTTGGTGGAGTAAAGCGTTCCGAACGGCAGCACAAAGGCACGGCCTCCTGCAAATGGCTCACCGTCTTTGGCGGTATGGCACACCACGCAATCCGCGGCGCGCGTCAGGTATTCTCCGCGCTCGATGAGGCTGGCCGATCTCAATTCCGGCGCGACGCCGGTCGGATCCTGCTCGTGATACGCAGAGAGCGTAACGGTCTTGCTGCCCGCGAAGTCCAAAGGATGCGGACCAAACACGATGTACGCACTGACGAGAACGGCGATGCCGATGACCGCCGCCAGCGACCACAATACGGGGTGAGCTTTCATGCGACACCTGGTTTGGGGAAGGGAAGCACGTGGATGCGTTTTCCTGTTGCCGCGAACACGGCGTTCGCGACAGCCGGGCCAATCGGCGCAACGCCGGGCTCGCCCACACCCGTCGGTGCCTCGGTTGAAGGCACGATGTACACCTCGACCTTGGGCATTTCATTCATTCGAAGCACACGATAAGTGTTGAAGTTGTCTTGTTCGACGCGGCCGTCTTTTAGCGTCACAGCGCCGTGCAGTACCGCCCCGAGCCCGAAACCGATTCCGCCTTCCATCTGCGCGGTAATGATGTCCGGATTGATTGGCGTTCCGCAGTCCACCGCACACACCACGCGATCCACTTTGATGTTGCCATCTTTGTCGACGCTTACTTCCGCGACTTGGGCAACCAAGCTCTTGAACGCTTCCGCGACCGCGATCCCACGCCCCTTTCCCGGGGGCATCGGGCCGCTGTTCCAGCCCGCCTTGTCGGCGGCCAATTCCAGGACCGCCTTCATGCGCGGTTGGTGTTCGAGCAGCGAGCGCCTGAACGTAAATCCATCCACACCCGCGGCATGCGCCGCTTCATCAATGAAAGCTTCCACCGCAAATACGGTATGCGAGCTGCCGACCACCCGCCACCACAAGACGGGCACGCCGCCCTTGGTTGTCGATAGGTCCACGGCGATGTTGGGTATGGCATAGGCGATCGTGGCAGCACCCTCCACAGAGGTGGGATCGATGCCGTCCTTGATGGCCGCGGCAAACGGCGTGCCCGCCATAATCGATTGACCCACGATCACGTGGCGCCACGCGGTCAGCTGGTTCTGTGCGTTGAGGCCCGCTTCGAGCTTGTGAAAGTACATGGGGCGATAGAGGCCGCCATGAATGTCGTCTTCACGCGTCCACTGCAATTTGATCGGCGTACCGTCGGCGCCGTACGCCTTGGCGATCGAGACTGCTTCGACGATGTAGTCCGACATGGCATTGGCGCGCCGGCCAAAGCTGCCGCCTGCATACAGGGTATGAATGCTCACCTGCTTCGGGTCCAAGCCGGCTGCCTGCGCAGCATTGGCCTGATCGATGGTCTGAAATTGATCTCCCGTCCAGATCTCGCAACTGGCCGCATTGAGTTTGACGACCGCATCAAGCGGCTCCATGGGTGCGTGCGCCAGATACGGGAATTCGTAGCTCGCGGATAGGGTGCGAGCGGCTTCGCCCATCGCCTTCTTGGCATCCCCGTCTTTGCGTGCGGAAGAGGCGGGTTGATCGGCCAGTCGCCGATACTCATCCATAATCGCCGAGGAACTGCGCTTTTCGGCATGGCTTTCGTCCCATTCTACGTGCAGCGCATCGCGTCCCAGCTTGGCGGCCCAGAAACTTTTCGCGATCACGGCAACGCCGCGCGGCACTTGGACCACTTTCACAACACCGGGAACGGCACTGGCCGCGCCCGCATCGAATGATTTGACCGTCGCACCGAATAGCGGCGGCCGCTTGAGCAGCGCTACCAGCATTCCGGGCAGCACGACATCCAAGGTGAACTGGGCCGTACCGTCGGTTTTTGAAGGCACATCGACTCGCGCGGGGCGCCCGCCGATGAGCGTGAAATTCTTCGGGTCTTTCAGCGTGACGGTGGCGGGCACCGGCAGGGTGATGGCGGTCTTCACCAGTGAGCCGTAGCTCGCCCGGCGCTTGCTCGCCGCGTGTGAGACGACTCCCTTCTCGACGGTCAGCTCGCCTACCGGAACATGCCACTCTTTCGAAGCCGCCGAGACCAAGATCGCGCGCGCCTTGGCACCTGCGTCGCGAAGTTGCGCATACGAGTTCGCCATGGCCGAGCTGCCGCCAGTGCCTTGAACGGGGCCGAAAGCAAGGTTGTTGTAAAGCTTGGCATCGGCCGGAGCGCTTTCCACGCTGACTTTTGACCAGTCGGCGTCGAGTTCCTCGGCAAGGATGGTCGCGAGGCCGGTATAAGAGCCTTGCCCCATTTCCAAATGCTTGGCGATCACCGTGATGCTGTCGTCGGCACCGATTCGTACGAAGGCGTTCGGTGCGAACGGGCCCGGCGAAGTCACGCCCAGCGCACGCCGCGTCGAGGCGCTCCATTCAAATCCGATGGTCAATGCCAGCACGGAGGCACCGGCGGCGCTCTTCAGAAATTCTCGGCGCGTGGGCAGAAGGGGTTGGGTTGTCGGGATCTTCATGTTCACGCCTTGATGGATTGCGCGGCCGAATGAATCGCGGCGCGGATACGGGTGTAAGTAGCGCATCGGCAAATGTTGCCGCTCATGGCCGCATCGATGTCTGAGTCCGTCGGTGCGGCATTCTTTTCGAGCAGCGCAGTGGCAGACATCACCTGGCCGGATTGGCAATACCCGCATTGCGGCACTTGCAGCGCCACCCACGCGGCCTGCACGGCTTTCGCTTGCTTGCTCTGCAAGCCCTCAATCGTGGTGACCTGTCGCCCGGCCGCAGTCGACAAGGGCATCACGCAGGAACGAACGGCCTGGCCGTCCAGATGAACCGTGCACGCACCGCACAGGGCCATGCCGCAACCGAACTTGGTGCCGTGCAGCCCGGCGACTTCGCGCAGCGCCCACAGCAAGGGCATGGTGGGGTCGGCATCCAAAGTCGTGGATTGGCCGTTGAGGGTGAACGTCGTGGACATTGAGGACTCCCGAGTGAGGGGGTGATTGTAACGCTAATGACGCTGTTTGAAATCCACGACCGCCGTGTTGCCGCCGCAGACCAGCACCCCGACGCGCTCGCGCGCTGCCGGCACATACTGGCGAGAGGTGAGCGCGGCGAGCGCGGCAGCGCCGCCGGGTTCGGCAACGATTCGCAACGTGGTCCAAAGCCGGCGCTGCGCGTCCGCAATGGCGTCATCGGTCACTAGCACGGTTCTGTCGATATATCGCTGAATCACTGGAAACACGAGCGCTCCGATGCGTCGCGGCGCCAGCGATTCGGCGGCAATGCCGCCTGCCTCGGCGTCCACCGGCCGGCCCGCCGCGAGTGCGCGGGTGAGCGTCGGCGCCTGGGCGGGTTCGACGGCTACGATTTTGATCCGTCCTTCATACCACGCGGCCAGTCCCGCGATGAGCCCGCCGCCGCCCACCGCCACCATGAGCGTCGTCAGATCTGCGGCTTGCTCCTCGAGCTCCAGCCCGAGGGTGCCTTGGCCGAGGATGGTTTCGCGCTGATCAAAGGCATGAATCGGCAGGGCGCCCGACTGGGCGACCCATTCTTCGCTGGCGGCAAGTGCATCGGCATAGCGCTCGCCGGCAATCACCAATTGCGCACCGTAATCGGTGATCTGTTTGATTTTCGCGGGTGAGGCGATGCTGGGTACGAAAATCTTCGCAGGCACCTTGAGTTTCATGGCTGCGAACGCAACCGCCGCGCCGTGATTGCCTCCCGATGCTGCGACGACCCCTGTACTCGGTATCTTTCTGGTCAGCAAATTGGTGAATGCGCCGCGCGGCTTGAATGAACCGGCATGCTGGAGCAATTCCAGCTTCAAAAGCAGCCGTGAGGCCTCTATGCCAAAGTCCGAGCCATCGACTTCGATGACCGGTGTGCGCCGAAGGTGCGGCGCAATGGTCGCATAGGCGCAACGGATATCTGCGGCCGAGATCAGAGGTGCGGTCATGATGATCCAAAGCGATTGACTAGTTATTCGTCTGTTGGCAAACTAACTATATGATTGATTTGCGCGCTATTCAAGCCATAGGCAATCAGCGGCGCCTGCAAATTCTCGAGTGGCTGAAGACACCGCGGGCGAATTTCCGGCCGCAAATCGATGGAGATTTGGTTAAGGACGGCGTATGCGCGGTACTCATTGCTGAAAAGCTCGGCATCAGCCAACCGACCCTGAGCGAGCACATGAGAGTGCTGTGCCAGGCCAATCTGTTGCAGTCGAAGAGAATCAAGCAGTGGACTTTCTACAAACGTAACGAGGCGCGCATCGAAGAAATCAAGCGATCGATAACCGCCGGCTTGTAGGCTTTTTTTACCCGAACACGATTCGTGGAAAATAAAACGACACGGTCCAGTTGGGCACATCGACAATTTGGCTGATCCGCAGATCGCCGCAGACGCTGCTCAAGAGATAGGCGTCTATTGCGGGCATCGCGTGTTGATGCATGAGCAAATCGACCATGGAGCGCACGGCGTCGCGGGCCGCTTGCATGAGGTCCGGGCCAATGCCGGTTGCGACTTCGTAGCCTTCGGCGTCCAGATGCCGGCTGACCGGGCCAGCAGTTCTGAATCGAGGAAAGCTCAACGGCGTTTGTTTGATCAGGTCGAAGTGCAGCGCAACTCGCATCGGGCTCTCGATGGCCGTGCCGCAGACTTCACCGTCGCCTTGGGCAGCGTGCGTATCTCCGACAGAGAGGAGAGCTCCCGGAACTTCCACTGGTAAAAACAATTCCGTTCCCAGGGCGAGATCCCTGACATCCATATTGCCGCCGACCCGGCGCGGCGGGACGATGCTGTGCAGCCCGGGCTCCGCGGGGGCCACGCCGATTGTGCCGGTGAAGGGCTTCAAGGGTACCTTGCCCCATGTACCGAATGAGGCCGGGCTCAAGGAGTTAGGATCGTAGCGCCACAGATGAAGCGCCGGTTCCTTGAAATCCTCCTCGAGCAGGCCAAAGCCCGGAATGTTGGCGGTCCAACCCCAGCCGGAGGGCGCGAACGACAGCAGAGTGACCTTTAAGATGTCTCCCGGCTCGGCGCCTTCGACGTACACGGGGCCGGTTACAGGATTGATCTTGCCGAAATCCAGGCGGCCTAAATCGAGGAGCGTCGAGTTTTCCCGCAGCTGGCCCCCGGAAGCATCCGCGACGTCGAATTCCAACGATTCGCCGGGCGAGACGCGCGCCACGGCGGCAAGACTGTTATCCCAGCCGTGATGCTGATGATGGATGGTGTGTCGATGTGTGGTTTGGCTCATGGCGGCTTACTGCTTTTTTAATTGTACGGAATCCTCGCGCTCGCTAGGCAATTCTTGGGATACTGCGCCTCCAAAAGGAGCTTGCGCTTTGTCAATCGAAGAATTCGGGTACAAAGACCAGTTGCATCGAGCGCTGACCACACAAGATTTGGTCATTTACGGGTTGATCTTCATGGTGCCGATCGCACCCTATTCGGTGTACGGCTTCGTCTACAACGACTCCAAGGGCATGGTGCCGCTCGCCTACCTGGTGGGACTCGTCGGGATGTTTTTTACGGCCTTGAGTTATGCCGCTATGTCGCACGCGTTTCCTCTGGCGGGCTCCGTCTACACCTACGCGCAACGCGGCCTGCACGAAGTTGCCGGCTTCTTTGCCGGCTGGCTGATTCTTTTGGATTACATCCTGGTTCCTTCGCTCCTTTACCTATTCAGCGCAGTAGCCTTAAGGCCGGTGTTTCCTGCCGCGCCAGCCTGGGTGTGGCTGGTGGGATTCATCTCCTTCAACGCAGCGGTGAATTTCGTCGGCATTCAATTTACCGCCCGAGTCAACCGCTACCTGTTAATCATGGAGTTGGCGGTCCTGGCCCTGTTCCTGACGCTGGGCTTAAATGCGCTGTACGGCGGGCAGGGTGCGGGCAGACTGACTTTAAAGCCCATTTACGATGCCCATGCCTTCTCCATTGCAACCGTTGCCGCCGCGACCTCGATCGCCGTGTTGTCGTTCTTAGGTTTCGATGGCATCTCTACATTGTCGGAAGAAAATCGCGGCGGCAAGCATGCGGTCGGCCGCGCTACGGTCTTGTCCTTACTGCTGGTAGGCGTGCTTTTCATGCTGCAAACCTGGATCGCGACGGACTTAAGTGCAGGCATGCACTTCAGCTCGCCAGAGACCGCGTTTTACGAGATTACCGAGCGCGCCGGCGGCGCGTGGCTGCGGCTGTTCACCATCATTGCGGTAGTCCTTGCCACGGCTATTGCAAATGCCATGGCCGCTCAAGCCGCGGTGTCGCGCATCCTGTTTGCCATGGCCCGCGACGGCGAGTTGCCCGCGATACTGTCCCGCGTGCATCAACGCTATAAGACACCGTATGTCAGCACGCTGTTCGTGGCAGTCGTGTCTTTGGTGGTCGGGTTGCTGTTTGCCAATCGCCTCGATGATCTGACCCTCATCGTCAATTTCGGGGCGCTCACCGGTTTTGTGTTGTTGCATTTATCGGTCATCAATCACTACGTGATTCGCCAATCAAGCACTCGGTGGCTGCGACATCTGGTGTTTCCGCTCGTAGGGTTGACCATCATCGGCTATGTTTTATACGAAATGGATCGCGCCGCAAAAATACTCGGCTTGTGTTGGATCGGCATCGGCGTTTTTTATTACCTTGTTCTCAAGGTATGGATTAAAAAGCCCGTCGTCCTGAAGATTTGAATGCAGCCGGCCATCTCCAAGCGCGCGACCGTTTGGCAATTGGCCGCGCCCTCGATCATGGCAAATCTGATGTTTTCGATGACGGCCATGGTGCAGACGAAATTCGTCGGTGGCATGGGTGCGCCCGCGGTCGCTGCGTTGGGGGCGGGTCAGCGCGTGTTCTTTGCGCTGCAAGCATTGCTGATGGCGATCGGCGTCGGTACCACCGCATTGGTGGCACGCTCGTGGGGGGCAGGCCAGCCCGAAGAGGCCAGCCGCATTACTTCATCTTCAATCATGCTGGGCGCGTTGGTCGGTCTCTTGGTCATGATCTTCGGCATGGCGTTCTCGCGGCAGATTGCCGAAGTATTCGGCTTGGACGAATTCACCGCGCAGCTGGCATCCCGTAATATTTTTTGGCTGTCGGCCTTCATGATCGGATTCGCTATCGACATAATTTTATCGAGCGCGCTGCGCGCCGCCGGCAATGCGTGGACGCCGTTGCTCTTCGGCCTGGCGGTCAACGTGGTCAACCTGCCGCTGCTCTATGCCTTCATCCTGGGTAAATTCGGCGCGCCACGCATGGGGGCGGCGGGTGCGCCATTCGCATCCGGCTTGTCTTTCGTGATTTGCGGCGCCGTTCTGGTGAGCTTGTGGGTGCGCCAGAAATTGACCATCAAGTTTTATCCCGGCGACATTTTTCAAAAGGCACGCTATCGGCGTTTGCTGCACATCGGATATCCGGTCGCGCTCGAGCAGCTGGTCATGCAGTTCGGCTTCTTTCTATTCGTGTCGCTGATCGGCCGCTACTACGGCACGGAGGCGTTTGCCGCTTATAACGTCGGGGTCAACATGTTGAACGCGGCAATGGTGGTCGGGAGCGGCTTCTCCATTGCGGGGGCGACTCTGGTGGGCCAGCATTTGGGGGCGGGCGATACGGAAGGCGCTGCCCGCAGTGGCTGGCACGCCTGCAGCATGGCGGTGGCCGCCATGTCTGCGATAGGTCTGCTCACGGTGCTCAACGCTCCGGCACTGGCTCGCTTCTTTCTGGGATCGGATGAAATCGCGGTGCTTCGCACCATCGAATTCACCTACATCATGAGTGCCATGCTGCCGCTGCTGGGCGTGGACATGGCGATCGGCGGCTCGCTGCGCGGCGCGGGCGATACGCGGTTCCCCCTCATGACTTCTTTTCTGGGCCTGATCGGCATGCGCTGTGCGCTGGCGGCCACATTCGCTTTCTTTAAACTACCCGTCATCTGGGTGTACGGTTCCATCATCGGTGATTACATGCTCAAAGGAACGCTGCTCATCTGGCGATTCAAATCGGGTCACTGGAAACATGCCTTGGCTAAGCGCTTGGTTACCATTTAAGGATAAATATGCAAAGCAAAGAAGTGCATCTGATCGAGCGGCCGCAGGGGCTGCCTACCCTTACGCAGTTTCGGATCACGCAGACCGAAGTCGCGGATCCTGCCGAAGGGGAGGTCTTGGTGCAAAACATCTACCTTTCGGTCGATCCGGCAATGCGTCCGAGGCTTGCCGGACCTACGGCCCTTAATGAAGCGATGATGGGCGGCTCCATCGGACGCGTGCTCAAGTCCCGCAACCCGCTTTTCAGAGAAGGCGATATCGTAGAATCGATGCATGGTTTCCGTGAATATTTTATTTCGGGTGGCAAGGGCTTGTCCAAACTGGAAGCGGACGGCATGCCCCTAGTTGCCTACATGAGCGTTCTCGGATTGACGGGCCTCACCGCTTATGGCGGACTTCTGGTCATCGGTGCACTCAAGGAAGGCGAGAACGTGTTCGTTTCCGCTGCTGCCGGTGCGGTGGGCAGCGTGGCCGCGCAGATCGCGAAAATAAAGGGCTGCTACGTGATCGGCAGCGCCGGATCGGACGAGAAATGCCGTTGGCTTAAGGATGATTTGGGACTCGATGCCGTCATCAATTATAAGAAAGGAGAACTGCGCACCTCGCTCAAAGCCGCGGCACCGAAGGGCATCGATGTGTACTTCGAAAATGTGGGCGGCGAGCATCTAAATGCCGCGCTGCCGCGAATGAATGCATTAGGGCGCATTGCCGTTTGCGGAATGATCTCGGCGTACAATAATTTTGGTGCGGTCTCAGAACCTGTGACCACACTTTCCAACATGATCTACAACCGCGTGACGATGAGAGGGTTCGTTTTCTACGAATTCGAATCCAAGCGCGCCCAGTTCCTCGCGGATATGAAAGGGTGGATCAATGCAGGGCGCATGAAGTATCGCACCACCATTTTACGCGGCATCGAACAAGCTCCGGCCGCCTTGATCGGCCTGTTCACCGGCATCAATACCGGCAAAATGGTCGTGCAACTGGCCGAAGACTAGCGTGCCGGCGGCTTGTGATTGACGAAAACTGACTTTGGAATAAGGCAGTGCACGCCTTTGCGGATGTCGACCACTTGAGACACGCGGCAATCGCCGACGATTGAGGTCAAAGCGTAGGCCTCCTCGCGGCTCATCGGCACCATTGTCTGCGTCGACAGCCAATTGACGGTCTGATCGACCGCGATTTTCATCGCCGTGTTCAAATCCTCATCGAAGCCCATGAACACCCAATTGGTCTTGTTCTCGGCCCATGGCCATTCAGTTTTCACGCCTTTGCGCACGATGGGCTTGATTTCGATTTCCTTGTAAGAGCACTCCAGCGCCGTGAGATTTACCTCGCCGTTGCCTTGGCGGCAATGTGAATCCCCGGTCCATATCAAACCGCCTTTTTGAAATACAGGTAAATACAGCGTGGAACCGGCCTGAAGTTCGTTGACATCCATATTGGAGCCATTCTTCCATGGACGCAGCGTGCTGGTGCGCCCCTTCGAGTCCTTGATCGGCGGACCGGCCTTGGCGTCCGGCTCATTGGGGTCGACGCCGACCGCAAATGTCCCGGGGAACGGCGCTAGGTCTATGACAATTCCAGGCTTGAATTGAGTCTGCATCTTCGCTAAGTCCAATTTGTAGTAGCGAACAAACCCTTCCGGGAATTCGTGTGCCAATTGCCCCACCGTGGGGAACTCTTTGCCGGGAATGTTGAAATTGTAGCCGTCTTGCTTGGGCACGATTTTGATGATGTGGATTTCCAGGGTGTCTCCAGGTTCCGCACCTTCGACATAAACAGGTCCGGTGATGGAGTGCGGACCACCGCCCGGATTTTCCTTGCGCAGCTTGACGATCTCATCCATGGGAACGCCGGGCTTGATCTGCCCCAGTGCGTGCGGCAGAGTCTCGATGGAGACAGTATCCCCGGACTTCATGGTGACCCTGGGTTTCTCGTTGATGTCATACCAACCCCATTGCACATTTTCAGGGGTTGCCGGGAGCAAGTAATGTTTTGATGCGCCGCTGTCTTCGGCGCTCGATTCCGCGACAAGACTCAAGGTCAATACGGCCGCTGCGCAAAAGGCCGCGGATGTCTTCATGGATGGCCTGGCGTGCAGATTCATATACATCCTTTTTTGAATAGATGAGAAATTCGATGGCTCAACGTTCGCCGATTCTGTCACATTGCAATAGCGTGCGTAGGGACGTCGAACGACCTTATAATCGCAGTGCAGCTCAAAAATTGCATCGGGGATCAGCATGCCTTTAGTACGAATCTCGTTTCGCGAAGGGAAAACAGCATCGTATCGCCGAGCGGTTGCCGATGGAGTGCATACGGCCCTGTTGGAAGCCGCCAGCGTTCCGGAGCAGGATCGGTTTCAAGTGCTGGCGGACCATGCGCCCACCGACCTTATCTACGACCCAACATACTTAGAGATAAATCGAAGCGACGACATCGTGATTATTCAGATCACGCTGAATCAACGGACGCAGCAGGTGAAGCTCGCGCTCTATCAGTCCATCGTCGCGAAGCTGGCGAAAAATCCCGGGGTGAGGCCTCAGGATGTGTTGATTTCCTTGGTATCGGTCGCACCCGAAGACTGGTCATTCGGCGAGGGCAAAGCGCAATACGTCAGAAGTGAATCTTAGCAAAGTCGGCACTTAATCCAATTTTAGTTTCTCACCTCTCCTAGCAGACTGTGCCACGCGACCTGAACTTGGGGCCGCGTAACAAAACTTTTAGGAGTAGTCATGAACAGCTTCACCATTACCGCGGTCGGCAATCTTGCAAAGGAGCCGGAACTCGCGATGAAAGGCGATACGACCTATACAAAAATTTGTCTCGTAGGAAACGACTATGCCGGAAAGGATGAGGATGGCAACGCGCGCGAGGCCGTAACCAGTGCTTATTTCGTCGCCTTCGAGGCTTTGGGAGAAGCGATTGCCAAGAATGCCCGCATTGGCGATCAACTCATCGTTCAAGCCCAGGTGCGTTCCAATAACTGGACCGACAAGCACGGCGAGAAACGCTATGACTACTCCTTCGTGATCCAGAATTTTCGTTTCGGCGCCCCCGGTAAAGCCAAGCGCGAAGAGCTGGCTGCGCGGCGCGGAGAGAATGAAATCGAACAGCTGGAGACGGAAATCTGATTTAGCAAAGCCGCCAAATTTACCTTACCGGAAAAGGAATTCCGACATGCACCACCTCCTCCCAGGTCGCGTCAACTGTATGCGCATCGCGTCCGCATACTTGCTCATTATGCTCGTAACATGCGCACCCGAAACGGCCCTGGCGCAAGCCTCGCCATTCATGACGGGCGCGAGCTCTTTGCAAACGAACATCCTCGCGTGGTTGACACCGGTCGCGATTATTCTCGTCATGGTGCTCGGCGGGATGGCAATGGCCAATCGCATGTCATGGGGGTGGTGCATCGGCGCGATTTTAGGAATAGCCATCAGCTTTGGAGCGCCGCAGATCGTCACTTGGGTACGCGGAATGTTCGGCGTCTAGGAGCGGCGGATGAGTGATCTCAATACTGGCCTCACAGCAGACCCGCTCTTCGTCGGAGCTACCCGGCCATCAATGCGTTGGGGCGTCACTTATTCGGCGCTGCTGTTTAACATGGTTTTCACAATGGAGGTTTTTCTTGTGACCAAGAATTTGTTTGCGTTGCTGCTGTACGCGCCCATTCACGGCGTATGCATGCTCCTGTGTGCTCGAGATGCGCGATTCTTCGATCTCGTCCTGCTCTGGGGGCGAACGCGCTTGCCGGCGTTGCTCGCAAATTTGCGCCTCTGGAAAGCCAGCAGTTACTCGCCGCTGTCAATTGATCTGCCCGGTCCGCGCGGGCGGCGAACTGAGCACCCGTAACGATGCCAAGACTAAGGCACGCGGCAGCCTTACACCGCGAGATATCTGCGGCAGATCGGATCCCGTACACGGCACACGTGGCGCGCTCGGTGGTGAGGACGGCCTATGGGGACTACGTCCAGGCATTTCGGCTCGGTGGCGCGAGCTTCGAGAGTAGCGACGATGATGAACTCAACAATTGGCATGAACGGCTGAATGTACTGTGGCGCAACATCGCCAGCCCCAATGTGGCTCTTTGGACGCACGTGATTCGCCACCGCGCCGGGATTACCGCTGTTGCGTATAACGATCGGCCGACATCGGCTTGTTTCTTCGCCGATGGATTGAATAAGAAATATTACGATCGGCTTGCAAACGAGACATTGATGCTGAATGAGCTTTATCTCGCGATAGTCCATCGGCCGACTTCAGGGATGGCCACAGGCCTAGTCTCGAGGGTACTCGCCAGAACGCAACGCGGGGGCTGCGAACTGGCAGTCGCCGACGCGCTGGACGCGTGCGAGAAGCTGGCGCAGACCCTCAGTGCCTCCTTGACAAGGTATGACCCTGAACCGTTGGGAGTTTATGAATTCGGAAGCATGACTTGTTCATCCTTGCTTGAGTACCTGGCGTTGCTGGTCAATGGCGAGTGGCAAAGAATGCCGCTGCCCGCGGGCCCGGTAAATCGGGCGCTCGCCAGCTCGCGCCTGCTGTTTGGCACTGAAGCCATCGAATACCGCTCGCCTTCTTGCACGCGCTTCGGTGGAATTTTGGGTATCAAGGAGTACCCAACCCCGAGCGCTGTCGGCATGTACAACCGGCTCTTGTCCGCGCCGTTTGCATTCGTTGCGACCCAGTCTTTTTCGTTTCTCAGCAAATCGACCGGGCAGTCTTTGCTGCAACGTCAATGTAATCGGATGTCCAACGCCGGTGATTTCGCTGTCTCACAAGCAGCCGATCTCAAGGAAGCATTGGATGCACTGACTAGCAATGAATTCGTCATGGGAGATCATCATTTCTCGCTGCAGCTCATCCATGAACTCTCGGCATCCGGCTCCGACGCCGCTGGACAGCGCCTCAAGGGCCTCAATGACGCCATAGCGCTGGCGCGAAGCTATCTTGCGGACACCGGCATGCTCGTGGCACGGGAAGACCTGGCATTGGAGGCCGCTTTTTGGGCGCAACTTCCCGGCAACTTTCCTTATCGGCCGCGCAAGGCCCCGATTACTTCGAGAAATTTCGCCGCCATGTCCCCGTTTCTCAACTACCCACTGGGTCGTGCGCAAGAAAATCATTGGGGTGATGCGCTCTGCCTGTTGGTATCGAGCGCTCGCTCGCCCTATTACTTTTCGTTGCATGCCAGCGATCCGTGCGATCCGGATGGCGGCAGCCGCAAAGACACCGGCCATACGCTGATTTGCGGACCGACAGGGTCCGGAAAAACGGTTTTCATCGGGTTTCTACTTGCGATGCTGGCCCGCAGGGGAACGACGCAAGTCATCTTCGATAAAGATTGCGGCCTGGAGATTTTGGTGCGTGCGCTTGGCGGCGACTATATGCCGCTGAAGAATGGACTGCCGACGGGCTTCAATCCTCTACAGCTTCCCGCCACGCCGGCGAACGTCGAATTTCTCAAAGTCTGGCTCCGGGCATTAAGCAGAGGGGAGGTGCGGCATTCGCACGCCGACGTGGGCGCGGTACGCGAAACTGCCGACCTCGATCAGGCATTGCGCGGCACCTTGACGCTCGAGCCGGCCGCGCGGCGCTTGTCACGTCTGGTGGAATTTCTCGATCCGACGGACCCCGAAGGGTTGCATGCGCGGCTCGCTCGGTGGTGCCAATCGCATCGCGGGGACTACGCCTGGGTATTCGACAATCCGCGAGATACCGTCGCGTCCCGATTGTCGGAAAGTGCGCTGATTGGATTCGACGCGACTGATTTTCTTGATCACAACTTGATCCATGCGCCCATCACGCTGTATCTGTTCCACATTGTCCGTCAGCTTCTGGATGGCCGCAAACTAGTGTGCTGGATGGACGAGTTCTGGCGGCTGTTGGCGGACAGCGCGTTCGAGAGCTTTGCGAAGGACGGCCCCAAGACCTGGCGAAAACTTAACGCCGTCATGTGTCTGGCAACGCAAAGCCCCAGCGATGTACTGAACAGCCCGATCAGCCGCACTTTGGTTGAACAGACGCCCACCAAGATATTCTTTCCTAACGCCGAGGCCAATCTGGCGGAATACACCCAGGGCTTCGGGCTCAACGAGCGCGAATTCAGGCTCATCAAACACCAACTCGAGCCGGGCTCGCGCATGTTTTTGGTCAAGCAAGCACATCACAGCGTGGTATGCCAGCTGGACTTGAAAGGGTTTGACGGCGAGTTAGCGGTCATTTCCGGGCGCACCCGTCAGGTTAAGCGCATGCAACGATTCATTCTCGCTGCCGGCGAGGATCCCAAGGCTTGGCTGCCCCAGTTTTTAGCTGCAGCAACACTTCAAGGAGATAGCGATGCGTAATTTCAGAATTCAATGGATTGTCGCATGCTTAGGTTTAACGATCGCGGTTGTGCCACCTGCGCAGGCGCAATGGGCGGTTATCGATGCGCCCGCCATTGTGCAGCTCATTCAAGAAGTGCAGACGATGGCGCAGCAATTGGCGACTGCCAAAGCTCAGCTGCTGCAGGCACAGCAAGCCTTGCAGACCATGATGGGCGATCGCGGCATGGAATTGCTGTTGAGCGGAACGGTGAGAAATTATCAGCCCACGGATTGGGCGCAGGTTACGGGCGTTTTTCAAGGATCCGGGGGATTCGGCGCGTTGCCCGGTGACGTGCAAAACCTGGTGAGGGCGAATGCCGTGTTGTCGCCGCAGCGTTTGGCAACCTTGTCGCCGAGTGCCCAGCAACTGATTTTGAGCCAGCGGCAGTGGAGCGCGATGCAGCAGGCGCTGGCGCATCAAGCGCTATCAAATGCCAGCAATCGATTTGCGTCCATTCAAAACCTCATCTCGGCGATTTCTACCGCTGCGGATCAGAAGGCGATTCTGGATTTGCAGGCGCGGATAAGCGCAGAGCTCGGCATGCTGCAGAACGAACAAACCAAAGTGCAGGTTCTGTATCAATCCACTCAAGCACAGGTGATGACCCTGAGGCAGCAAGCGAGGGAACAGGTCATCGAGGGGCATGGTCGCTTCGAGACTCGATTCCAGCCGGGCCCCTGATCGCATATGGGTTTCTTCGCAACATTCTGGTCTTGGCTTAATGGTCAGCTCGCGGCCTACATCGGCGACAATACCGCGCGGCTGGCCGCGGCGCTTGAACCGGCTGTCGTCACCTTAGCCACCATTTACGTGATGGCCTGGGGTTACTTGCATCTGACGGGAAAGATAGCAGAACCTTTCGAGGCCGGCCTCAAACGGGTTGCACTAATTGCCTTGGTCCTCGGCGTTGGGCTGAGACTGTGGCTATACAACACTCTAATTGTCGATACGTTCTACACCGCACCGGCGCAGCTCGCGGCCGCGGTGGTGGGCGCCAGCGATCCGGTCGGTACTATCGACGCTATTTGGGACAGCGGCGGTGCTGTAGCCGGAAACCTATTTGACAAGGGCGCGTGGCTGTCGAGCGATGTCGGGTTCTACATCGCCGGCGCCGTCGTATGGGGCTTGATCGGCGCGCTTTGCGTGTACGCCATGTTTCTAATCGCCTTGTCGAGCGTCGCGCTGGCGGTGCTTTTGGCGCTCGGACCCCTATTCATCGCGCTACTCTTTTTCGATACCGCGCGTCGCTATTTCGTGGCCTGGATCGCGCAGCTCGCCAACTACGGGCTCATCACCATACTCACCGTTATGGTGGCCGCACTGTTGTTGCGAATCGTTCAGTCCTATGCCGCGCAGACCGCTGCGAGGGGCGTTGCCATCTTGACGGTAGATGCCCTGAACATGATGTTGATTGCGCTGCTGGTGTTTCTGGTCTTGCGTCAGGTCATGCCGATAGCCTCCGGTCTGGCCGGCGGCGCCTCGCTGAATTCGTTTGGCATCCCCGGCCGCGGGGTCTTGTGGGGCGCAAGAGCGGCCGGAAAATTGGCGAAGCCTTATGCTGGTTTTGTTTCGCCCTATGTAGCGCGCAGCGTCGGCTATGCGCTACACGGTACTGGACAGGTCGTACGTAGCGCGGCCGCGCATTCAAGCCGATACATCTATGGCAGAGCCGGCGCCGGCATCGAGGCGCTTAGCCGCAATTGGCGGAATTCATCGCGATAGATAAACGGAAGAAACTTAATGACACCAAGGAGGGTGCTATATGCGTCTGATTCTCTGTTTGGCACTCGTACTGAGCGCTTGTTCCACGGCCAACGTGCGCTGCGATAAGCACTTACAGCCGATCAATACGCCATCCGCTGTTAGTGCTGCGAATGCGGTGCATGGGAGGCTCTCGTGATGGCAGCCTCAACGATCCAAGAATACTTCGATGAGGCTGAGTCATGGGATGCCGATCGCGCCGCGCAATTTCGACGTAGCGCGCGAACCGCGTGGTGGGCCGCAGGAGCGGGCTGGCTGTGCGCCGTCGCCAGTGTCGTTGCGCTGCTCTTGCTCATACCACTGAAGGAAGTCGTGCCGTATCTGGTGCGGGTGGATGGCAGCACCGGCATCGTCGATGTCGTGCCGGTCTTTGCCGGTCATGCAACCCCCGAGGAGGCGGTTACGCGCTATTTCCTGACGCACTATGTCAGCGTCTGTGAGCGCTTCAACTTCTCAACCGCTGAAAGTGACTATGAAGAGTGCGGCGCCTTTCATTCAGCGCAGCGCAACCAGGCTTGGTACGCGCTCTGGAGCGCAACCAACCCGCAATCTCCGTTAAACCTGCACAAGGACGGCAGCACCGTGCGCGTGGAAATCAATTCGGTCAGTTTCTTTAGGCGGGCAAGCGGGCTGTCCGACTTAGCTCAAGTGCGGTATCTGAAAGCCCTGCGCCAAGGAGCCGGCTCAGAAGAGTCCTTCACCCATTGGGTTGCGACCATTCAGTACGCGTATGGCGATGCGGCAAAGGAGCCAAAAACGCGTCGCTGGAATCCGTTGGGATTCAAAATTATCGACTTCCGCTCTGAGCCCGAGGTCTTGGGCGAACAGAGGGTGGCGAAGGACTCACCATCCTCGAAGGAGGCACCGTGAACTTTTATGCGTTTGCACTCTGTGTTGTGCTGTGTGGTGCCGGCGCCAGGGCGGAGACGACACCCGTCAAAGGCTCAGTCGATACACGGATACGTACGGCCGCGTACGACAGCAGTGAGGTCTACAAGCTGCGAGGAGTTGTCGGATATCAGATCGATTTGGAGTTCGAATCCGGCGAGACGTTCGTCGGCCTCGGCGCCGGGGATATCGAGGGCCTGTCATTCGTCGGCCAAGAGAATCATTTGTTTCTGAAGCCCAAGGCAGTCAAGGTTGCAACCAATCTCACTGTACTGACCAACCGCAGGCACTATCAATTCGATTACACCGCTTTATCGCAGCGGCCCGCTCCCGACGAGGATGTCATCTATGCGTTGCGCTTTACCTATTCGCTACCGCCGGCGAAATCTGCGGCCGAAGCCGAGGCGGAGGCAAAGCTTGTTGATTCGCAGCTCGGCGGCGCCTCGAGCACTAGGCCCCGCAACATCGACTATTGGTATTGCGGCGAGCATGCGCTGCGGCCGGTTGCTGCTTCCGACGAGGGCATCCACACGCGGCTGACCTTTCGCGCGAACGCGGATCTGCCCGCGATCTTCGTGCGCAACGATGACGGCAGTGAGTCGCTCTTGAACTTCAATGTGGCTGCGGGCGACGTCATTATTCATCGCGTGGCTCGGCGCTTCATCCTGCGGCGCGGAAAACTCACCGGATGCGTGGTCAATCTCGGCTATGCCGGGGGTGGCAAGCGATTGGAATCCGGCACGGTGGCACCGGATGTCGAGCGGCGAGTGCAAGGAGGCGTGCCATGAAGGAGCAGGAATTTGAGTCAAGTGCGGTGCGCGGCGAACGCGACGCCGCAGCCTTGAACCGCGCGGCATCGGTCCAGTCGCGGGTCAGCAACTTCCTGGCCATTGGACTCATGAGTGTTCTGGGCCTCGGCATGCTCACGTGGTATTACGCCAAGGCCATGACTCGCCAAAGTCATGCTCTGCAAAGCGTGCAAGCGTCGTCAACCAAGCGAGCGCAGAACGAGGGTTCCTTGCCAAGCTTGGGTAGAATCATTCCGCCGGCCCCGGCGGCGGCCGAACGTCCGCCGCTGAAGGATCCGCCCGCGCAAATCAGTCCTTTGCTTGCGACGCCGCTTCGGGAGATACCTCTCGAAGCTACGCCTTCCTCCGCGGCCTATGGTGCGCCGCCTCCGAAAACGCCAGCGCAACTCATGCTGGAGCGTCAACTGTCGGGCGTTGCTTTTTCAGCGCCCAGTTCGCTTCCGATCGCGCCGGCGGCCTCGTCGACGTCGGCATGGGGGCCATCCTCGACCGGATCCTCGGAGCCGGGAGAATTGAGCGCGCTGCTGAGGCCCAGTGTCACGACGGCAGTACGCGCACAAGTGCTTCCAACGCAGCGGCTGATGTTGCCAAAGGGAGCATTCCTCGACTGCACGTTGGAAACGGCGATCGAATCGACGCTGCCCGGCATGACCACCTGCGTCATGGCGACCGATACCTTCGGCGTAGATGGCCAAGTCGTGCTCCTGGAGCGCGGCACCAAGCTCGTCGGCGAGACTCGCGGACAGGCACAGCAGGGCTCGGCGCGAGTCTTCATCTTGTGGAATGAAGCCCGTACGCCGACCGGTGTCATCGTGCCGTTGCTATCCCCTGGTGCGGACGAGTTAGGGCGATCGGGAGTGCCGGGGACGGTCGATCGCCATTTTTGGGAGCGCTTCGGCGCCGCGATGTTGGTTTCGGTGATCGACGGCGCGATTCAGGCAGCCGTTCAAACGAGCCACGGCAACAGCGGCACGGTGATAGTCAACCCTTCAGCGAACCAGGCTGTCATGACCGAAGTATTGAAAGGCACCATCAACATCCCGCCTACGGTAGTAAAACATCAGGGTGATCGGATTCAGGTGCTGGTCGCACGCGATTTGGATTTCCGGTCGGTCTATGAGCTTAAGTCCATTACCGCTGACCGTTAGCGGCGGCGCCGAAGGCTCGGCGCTGGCACTGACGCTGCGCGCGCTGCAGCCTTCTCTTGGCCGCGATGATGTTATGGAGCTATGTATCAACCGGCCGCATGAGGCTTTTCTGGAAACTCATGCAGGATGGCGCCGTGAGCAGCTGGCCTTCGCGGATTTTGATTGGTGCATGCGATTGGCGAAGCTGATCGCTAACTCGACGCAGCAACGCATCGACGCCACCTCGCCGCTACTGTCAGCGTCGCTCCCAACGGGAGAGCGCGTTCAGATCGTCGTTCCGCCGGCAACAACCGCGGGTTGCGTAGCGATTACCATTCGACGGCCGGCAGACAAGGTATGGAGCATCAAAGAGTTGGCGGGCCGCGGCATCTTTCGACGCACGCGCCTGTGCGGCCAGGAACTGGATACAACCGAGCATGAGTTGCTGCGGTTATTGGCGACTTGCGAGTTCGAAGCATTCATGCGGCTCGCCGTTCAGAGCCGTAGGAATATTGTGGTATCGGGTCCGACCGGTTCCGGCAAGACCACTTGGACCAAAGCGCTGATCCGCGAGATTCCGAGTGACGAGCGGCTCGTGACCATCGAGGATGCGCAGGAGCTGGTGCTGGACCTGCACCCCAATCACGTACGGCTCTTCTATTCCAAGGACGATCAGGGCGTTGCGCGCGTAACCCCTAAGCAGCTTTTGGAATCGTGCCTGCGAATGAAACCGGATCGGATTCTGTTGGCGGAATTGCGCGCCGAGGAGGCATTCGACTACCTGCGCAACGTCAATTCTGGACATCCGGGTTCCATCACCAGCGTTCATGCGACCAGCGCTGAACTGGCGTTCGAACAGCTGGTGTTGCTGGTGAAGCAAAATCAGGGCGGCCGGGAACTGGCGCGCGCCGACATCAAGAGTCTGCTGTACCTGCTGGTCGATGTGGTGATTCAGTTCGGCGTTGAGCGCCACGAGCGCTTTATCAAAGAAATCTGGTACGGCCCGCAACGCAAACGACGATCATGAATGGCGAATTGCATGGCTTCGACGATACGGCAATGAAATTGGGCCTGCTCATGGAGAGTGCACAGGTTCATCAAAGACTAGCCGAGGGCGAACTCGAGAAACTCCGCGCGCACACCCACGATCTCGATAGCGTGGTTCGGGATGAAATTCGACGCACGCTGGTCGAGGAATTGCAGATGTTGACCGCCGAAACGACGCGCGCGACCCGGGCATTGGAGAAGATCAGGGGCACAACTGCTTGGCGAGTGACCGCCGCAAGTTTCGCTGCCGCGGTGATGTGCGCCTTGGTCCCGATCGCCGTCGCGCGTTGGGCGCTGCCATCAGCGGCTGACATCTCGGCATTGCGGGCTCGGCGCGAGGAGTTGTCGGCGAATGTGGCGAAACTCGAGCATCAAGGCGGCCGCATTGATTGGCGCCGCTGCGGCGACGCAAGGCGCCTTTGCGTTCGAGTGGATCGCAAGGCGCCGACTTACGGCGATAAAGCCGACTACTACGTCATCGAGGGCTACTGAGCAAATGACTTGGCTGGTCGTCATGCAAGGTGTGAACGGCGCCGACGCCGTGGTGTTGGCGGCGGCACTGACTCTTGCTGTCGCCCTCTGCGTTAGGCTGCGCACGAGAATTCTGCGTGCCACAAGGTCCGAGAAACACAAGCGCGGCGTGTTACTGGCGGATGGCGCGGCGCTGCAGCGGCGCAGCGCGCGCCGCAGAAGCTCAGCTGCAGGGGTGGTCACGCTTGCGGGCGTCGCCATCCCGGCCGCAGATGAGACCAAACATTTCAAGCTAATTGGCACGACGGGGACCGGCAAGTCGACTGCCATTCGCGAGCTGCTCGGCTGCGCCATCGCTCGCGGCGACCGCGCGGTGTTTGCAGACCCCGACGGCGGGTATCGCCAGCACTTCTACAATCGTCATCGCGGCGACGTCGTGCTTAACCCCTTCGAGCCCGAATCAGCGAAATGGGATTTATTTGCAGAGATCAATAACAGCTTCGATGTCGAGCAGCTGGCAAGCGCGCTGATTCCGAACAGTGACGACTCCTCGGCCAGCGAATGGCGCGGTTACGCCCGGACATTTTTGGCGGCCGTCATGCGAAGCTGCCACAATTCCGGCCGGCGCGATGCCCGTATCTTATGGCGGCTGCTCATGGTCGCGTCCGCGGAAGAGCTTCGCCCCATAGTCGAAGGCACGCCGGCCCAGCCTTTTCTTGATCCCAACAATTCGCGCATGTTTGGATCCATACGCTCTGTGACCGGTTCTGCGGTCGCTGCCTTTGAATACATCCAGCGGCAACGTGCCTCGCTTTTTTCCGTGCGGGACTGGGTGAGTGCAGGTGCGTATCCCAGCATGCTCTTCATTCCCTATCGAGCAGGCCAAATCGCAGCATTGCGCTCAATGATTGCAACTTGGATGCATCTGGCGATCTTCGAGGCCATGGGTCAGTCGCAGCATACCGATCAAAAGCTCTGGTTCGTCATCGACGAGCTCGACGCCTTGGGTGCAATTCACGGGCTCAAGGACGCGCTCGCACGACTGCGGAAATTCGGCGGCCGTTGCGTGCTCGGATTCCAGTCGATCGCCCAAGTCTCCAGTGCGTATGGTCAGGGCGAGGCGCAGACCATCGTGGAGAACTGCGGCAACTCGCTCATTCTGCGCTGCTCGGGCAGCGAGAGCGGCGGCACGTCGCTATTTGCCTCGCGCTTGATCGGCGAACGCGAAGTCGTAAGGCGACATATCTCCCGCGCCCGCGATCGGGAAAGTTCCTGGCCGAGCCGCAGTGCGCGCCGCTCGCTCAGCATCACTGATCAGCACGTAACGGAAACCGCTGTCATGCCGTCCGAACTCGAGCAGCTGCCGGACTTGTGCGGTTACCTTAAGCGAGCTTCGTCTGCAGTGTGGCTGAAGGTCGCGTTCGTGAATTCGTGTGCGCCGACGCCGCGGTCTGGACCGGATGACGATCTTGCGTAATGATCGGACGAATTGACTATGCTTCTTGCTACGTGTACTCGCCAGCCGGCAGCGGCGCGATATGCGAACGCTCCCGACTGTTGTGCGCGCTATTGAAGGAAGGCGATGCGCGCTTCATGTTCAAGTACGCGCTGCGCGTCCGTCAGCAGGCAGAAGAGCGTGCAACGCTCGCCGGTTTTTTTAGCGCTGCCGATGTGCTCGTGCCGGTACCGAGCAGCACGCCGAAGGTATGCGGTACCTGGCCGGCCGCGGATTTGGCTCGGGCCCTGGTGAACGCCGGAATCGGAGCCAGCGCGTGGCCCGGCTTGCAGCGGGTGTGCACGGTACCGAAATCGGCGACGGCCGCGCCCGGACGCAGGCCCAGCGTCTCGCGGCACTACGAGTCTTTTCGCGTTGAGCCACCCTTTCACAACCTCGCGAGCGTGCTGCTTATCGACGATGTCATTACCAGGGGCCGAACGCTGCTGGCCGCTGCCGCGCGGGTACGCGAGGCTAATCCTCGAGCGCACGTTCGGGCGTTCGCGTTGCTTCGCACAATCGGACTCGGCCCTGAAATCGAAAATTTGCTAGCTCCATGCCGCGGAGAGATTCGATGGCGTCATGGAGACGCACAGCGAATACCTTGAACGAAAGTTGAGCGTGGTCGTCTATAATTCAAGCTCTTGCGCATCGACGTCAAAACACGGCCCAGTGCTCGCCCACTCTTAAACGCCAGCCAGAGCGCTATCGCCGAACGCCTTAAATCGGCTTACGCTGCCGCCGATGGAGCGGTTGGAGCCCACTGTATCCACGAGCTATGGATGCGCGGAGCAATGTCCATTAACATTGAGCGTGCGCTCGAGCAGCTTTGGGCCTGCGCCGCGCCATCCGTGCCGGAGTGGCTGCCGATGCGCTATATCCACTGGCTGCCCGAGGCATATGAAATAGCGCTTAAATTCAAGGCTGCTGCCAAAGGGCGGTCGAATATTTACTTGATACTGCTGGATTTCAGCGACCGCAGCGTTTTGTACGGCGTCTATGTCGGCATGAGCAAATATAGTCCCGCTCAGCGCTTCGACCAGCACAAGGCGGGTATTCGCTCAGCCGGAAGTGTCTTAAAACGAGGTATGGAAGTGCTAACCGGACCGACCATGCATTTGCAATACATCAAGCGCAGCGAGGCCGCGCGCATAGAAACCCAACTGGCACAAGCATTGAGCGCAGCCGGAATAGCAGTGAAGGGTGGCCACTGACATGATTCTGATCGGTATGTTCGATTCGCCCTTCGTGCGGCGCGTCGCGGTAAGTATGAATCTGCTCGGAATTCCTTTCGAGCACCGCAATTGGTCAGTCGGCAAGGACTTTGAGCTGATTCGCCAGTTCAACCCCTTAGGCAGGGTGCCCGCCTTGGTGCAACCCGACGGCGATACCTTGGTCGAATCCGCCGCTATTTTGGATTTCCTGGACGAGATCGCGGGCCCCGAGCAAGCGCTTCTGCCGCGGTCCGGCGAGCCGCGCCGAGAGGCGTTGCGCATCATCGCGATTGCCGTCGGCGGTGCGGAAAAGGGTGTGTTGCAAGTGTACGAAAGTGCATTCAGACCTCCCGAAAAGCGCTATCGGCCCTGGGTAGAGCGCTGTCATACCCAAACGCATGCGGCGCTCGCCGAGCTGGACCGTTTGTGTCAAGTGCGCGGAGGAGAGTGGCTGATCGGCAATCGAATCTCGCAGGCGGACATTACCGCGACCTGTGCCTACAGCTTCCTGAGCGAGGCGCTGGCCATCAACCGGGACACGGTGATGTATCCGGCCTTGAGTGCGGTTGCCGAACGCTGCGAATTGATGCCTGAATTCCGGTCGGTCAAGGCCGATTGGTTCGCGCCGAGCAATAGTTAAGGACTACAATGTGCGGATGGTCGTCGTTCACCATCTCAACAACTCCCGCTCGCAGAGGGTGTTGTGGTTGCTCGAGGAACTTGGGCTTCCTTATGAGGTGAAGCGCTACGAGCGCGACTGCAAAACGATGCTGGCGCCCCCGGCGCTGCTCGCGATTCATCCGTTGGGAAAATCCCCCGTGATTGTCGATGGCGATGTGACGGTCGCGGAATCCGGGGCAATCATCGAATATCTCGTGGAGAAATATGGCGGAGGACGCCTGATTCCTTCCGCAGGCTCCCCTGAGCGCCTGCGCTATACCTATTGGCTGCATTACGCCGAGGGCTCAGGGATGACGCCCCTGTTATTCAAATTGGTGTTCGACAGAATCGCGGCCAACCCCGCACCATGGCCCGTTAGCGCGATCGCCCGTCGCATCGCTGCGACTGTCACCGGGAGCTTTATCGCACCCAATCTCACGCGCCAGTTGGACTATATCGAGGCCGAGCTTGGCTCGCAGGCATGGTTTGCCGGAGCGCAATTTACCGCGGCCGATGTGCAGATGAGCTTTCCATTAGAGATTGCTGTATCGAGAGCTGGACTAAATGCCAGCCGTCCGAATTCGATGGCTTTTCTGGAGCGTATCCACGCGCGCGACGCTTACAAGCGTGCGCTGGAGCGCGGCGGGAAGTACGACTACTAGAATATAAAGTAAGGGGGAGTTGCTATGTGGAAATCTCTTGGAACGAGTGCCGCATTGTTGAGCGTGCTGTTGCTTGGCCTAACAGCCTGCAATCAATCGCCTCCGCCGCCGTCTAAACCCAAAGGTCCATCGCCGGCGAGTGTGGCTTGGCTCAAAGTCGCAAACGGATTCGTCGAAGACTATATGCGGGCGCACCCCTCATTTGCGTCGCGATCCGGACGTCATGAATTCGACGGACAGCTGCCGGACGTGAGCGCGCACGGTATCAAGCGCGAAATCGCGCGGCTGCACGATCAGCGGGAGCAAATTTCCGCTGTGGATCCCAAGAGCTTGGAAGCGCGCGACCGATTCGATCGCGCCTACCTCCTGGCGGTCATCGACAGGGATCTTTTTTGGATAGAGAAGACCCAGTTTCCTTATAGCAATCCGGGCTGGTATTTAGGGAAAATCGACCCCGAGATGTACCTGACCCGCAATTATGCGCCCCTGGATGTGCGCATGAAGGCCTACATCAAATACGCGCGCGCCATTCCGAGGGTGGCCAACGCGATCAAGGAAAATCTCAAATCACCGCTGCCTAAAACCTACGTCGAATTGGGAATTGCACAATTCGGCGGCCTCGCGGAGTTTTACAGCAAGAACGTGGCGGCGGTGTTCGCGCCCGTGTCGGACGCCGACTCGCAAAAGCAACTCACCGATGCAAATGCAAACGCGGCGGCGGCGATGAACGGTCTCAAGGACTACCTGGTGGCGGAGCGCAAAAAGGCCACTGACAAGTATGCTTTAGGTCCGGATTTGTTCGCGCAAATGGTGAAGCAAACCGAACAAGTTGACGTCCCGGTCGATCAGATCGAAGCTGCGGGCCGCGCAGATCTCGAGCGCAACACCGCAGCGCTCAAGACGGAGTGCAATGTCTACGCGCCGAAAATGTCGCTGGCGCAATGCGTTGCGAAAATGGCCGCCAACAAACCCAAGGGAGGACCTGTCGAGGAGGCGCGTAACCAGCTCAAGATGCTCAAGGAATTCATCATCCAGAACAACGTGGTGTCGATTCCAAGCAATGATGAGGCGTTGGTGGCGGAAGCGCCGCCCTACAATCGCTCCAATGCCGCCTTTATCAATACGGCGGGCCCCTACGATAAGAGGGTGGTATCTATCTACAACATTGCTCCTCCCGACCCGAAGTGGAGCAAAGCCGAGCAAGCTTCATATATTCCTGGGGAAGCGCAATTGCTGTTCACCTCCGTGCACGAGGTCTGGCCCGGGCATTTCCTGCAGTTTCTGCATTCCAATGCGAACACTGACAAACTAGAATCACTGTGGGTGGGGTATGCCTACGCCGAGGGTTGGGCTCACTACTGCGAAGAAATGATGGTCGAGATGGGGTTAGGCAAAGGGGATGCCGAAACGCACATCGGTCAACTGAATGAGGCGCTGCTGCGCGATGTGCGGCTGATGTCGGCGATCGGACTGCACACGCATGACATGACCGTAGCGCAGTCAGAGAAAATGTTCCGCGAGCAAGCCTTCCAGGATCCGGGCAATGCCCGTCAGCAGGCCGCGCGCGGCAGCTATGATCCCGCCTATTTGAACTACACCTTGGGCAAACTGATGATTCGAAAACTGCGGAGTGACTGGCTGTCGAAGGGCGCCGCAGGGGGGGCAGCCGCGCCGCCATCGCCCGACGATCACAGCCGGTGGCATGAATTTCACGACAAGTTTTTGTCGTTCGGGGGACCGCCCATTCCGCTGTTGCGCCAGGAGCTGGTGGGAGAGGGGGGCAGCCTGCTCTAACCCAAGGCAACGATCAGGCCGCTGTCCGCCCATGTCCCAAGCAAAGCGGCGGCGGTCGGGGGAATTTCTGCGTCCGGCAGCAAGTCGCTCATGGCTTCACAAATCTCGCCGAAGTTGCGCCCACTAATTGCTGCATCGAGAGCAGCCGCTTCGACGCCATCCATGGAGCGAAAGTAGTTCTGCAGATCCCGCCGCCACAATAGCCACGGTATGGCCGCCGCGCCGGCCGCCGGCCTCGGTGGTGTCTCATCGGCGCTCATGGCCTTCCAAACTGTGGCCGTGTTCCAAGTCAATTCAAGCCGCCGCAGTGAGGGATGGAAGTGGAAGTTAAGCTTGCTCCACGCGGCGGGTTCGACGGCAGCTAGCGCCGTGCGTTGCAGCGGTTCCGCATCCGGCGCGTCGAACACCTCCGACAATGTCCATTCGAGCAGCGCGACCTCCGAAAGAATGGGCTCATCGTTATACGGCGGGTTAGCGCCCACGAACTGCGCCATTTCTCTCCCGTACCAACGGATTGAGCGAAAAACGGAAGGATGCGCCGCGACAAAGGCCCGCCCCAGTTCGACCCACATCTCATCGCCCAGCACACCGTGAAGAACCGGGTAGGTCTCGTGCAGCGCATCGATCAGGCGCACCTGGTAAGCGTTGCGATATATGGCCAGTCTCTCTGCCGCAGCAAGGGGCGGTGCGTTCACGATGGCGGAGGTGACGCCGCTGTCATAGCCCAGCAAATGGCGTTGCATGTCGCGCTGCAACTGGCGCAACGGCATTACGCAGCCTGCCTGGAATGACTGGCCGCGATGCCGCGCGCCACGTCCAGTTCTGCGACCAGTTCGCTCAATTCAGGAATATTATCGTCGCGTTCGATCATGGTCGGCACGTCGCCAAACAAACCGACGGCTCGGGCATACAGATCCCATACCGGAGCCACAATAGGATGGTCATGCGTGTCGATCAGGTGGCCCCCTAAGTCGCTGTGTCCGGCAAGGTGAAGCTGGCGCACACGGTATTTGGGCATCGCTTGAAGGTAAGTAAAGGCGTCAAAGCCATGATTGACGCTGCTGACATAGATGTTGTTGATGTCCAGAAGGATGTTGCAGTCTGCGCGCAAGGCCACCTCGCGTAGGAATTCCCATTCGGTCATCTCATCCGCACAATAGCTCAGGTAACTGGAGACATTTTCCAGCAAGATCTGCCGGCCTAGGGTGTCCTGCACCTGGCCGACTCGCGCGACCACGGATGACAATGCCTCTTCGGTGTAAGGCAGCGGCAGTAAATCGTGCAGATTTCGGCCTTCGACCCCCGTCCAGCACAGGTGATCGGAAATCCAGTGCGGTTCGATGCGGACGGCCAAGGCACGCACCATTTTCAAATATTCGAAGTCCACAGGATCGGTGCTGCCGATCGAGAGCGACACGCCGTGCATGACCACAGGAAATCGCGCGCGGATGCGTTCTAGATAGTCCAAAGGCTTGCCGCCGGGTACCAAGTAGTTTTCGGTGATGACTTCGAGCCAATCGATCGCATGAGGCTCGCTTAAAATGGCCTCATAGTGAGGGGTGCGCAAACCCAGTCCAAAGCCCGAGAGTTTCATGGAAGATGAGGCCGGGCCGTGGAGCCCGGCCTCCTAGTCAATGTCTAGCTCTTCTTCTCTGCCTTCGCCTTTGCATCGGCGCAAGCTTCCTTCGTCATGGAGACGAAGCCCTGACCCTTGCAGCTGTTCATGCCTTTGCAGCTATTCTTCGCAGTCTTGCACTCGGAAGTTCCCTTGCAGGAATTTACGCCTTGACACTTCATGGTAGCGGCATCCGCTGCGAATGCAGTGGTGCTGATTGCGGAAGTGAACAGCATGGCGGCAGCAGCGGCCATGGCAGCGCTCGACATCTTATTGATCTGCATATTTCTACCCTCGTTGATTATAAAACGCAGCGTTATTGCTGCCCATCTAATAGACCCGGCCAACGACCTTATTATTACCCAATTATCTAAGCTCATGCCGATTTCAGCAGTACTACAGCAGCGCCTGACCGCGTAGGAGACACCTTTTTAATGACGATTTATTAATGTTCAGCGCCGGTGCATCCAATCCCCCAAACCCACCGATTATCCAGCATGTTTTCGCTTCGCGCTTACGCCCTAGGATTGAGCATTGTGACTGCCGCGGCCCTGTGCACGTGGGTCTTGAGCGTGTACCGAAAGAATGTCGCCATCGTCGATAGCATCTGGTCGATCATGTTTGTACTGGCGGGCGGGGTGTATGCCTCTTCCTCAGGCCCTCCCCGTGCACGGACCGTGCTGGTATTGAGCTTGGTCGCGGTGTGGGCTTTGCGCCTCTCGATACATATAACGCGGCGAAATCGAGGGCAGGGCGAGGATCCTCGCTATCGGGCGATTCGGGCTCGCAATCAGCCGAATTTCGCATTGAAAAGTCTGTATCTCGTGTTTGCTTTTCAAGCGCTGTTGGCCTGGGTCATTTCATTGCCGCTGCTCGGATCCCTATCGAGTTCCAGACCTTTGGGGTGGCTGGACACGGCCGGTACGGCGCTCTGGCTGTTGGGGTTCATTTTCGAGGCGGGCGGTGACTGGCAGTTGGCGCGATTCACAAGCGACCCGAACAATAAGGGGCGTGTAATGGATACCGGGTTGTGGCGATACACCCGCCATCCGAATTACTTCGGGGATTTTTGCGTTTGGTGGGGGCTTTACCTCATCGCACTAGGGGCCGGCGCTTGGTGGTCCATTCCAGGCCCCATCATCATGTCGGTGTTATTGCTGCGCGTATCGGGAGTGAGGCTTCTGGAGCGGGACATCGTCCAGCGCCGGCCCGAATACGCAGACTATATCCGGCGAACAAATGCGTTTTTTCCCGGGAATCCCAAGCCCTGAGTATTGCCCCTAGTTACCGCCGCAGTTACCGCCGCAGGCGCGTTGCTTCAACTGGTCTCTCTGATATTCCTGCTGTTCCAGGTAGGTCAATAATTGGGATTCGGTGGCGCATCTTTTTTCGGTGAAACGCGAACCTAGGACGGGCGCTTCGCGGCAATAAACGGTGATGCCGCGCCGTGTCTCCATTCGCCATCCAAACTCTTTGGCCCTCTTCGCTATCGGCGCATCTCCACCTTCGGCGGGCTTTCCGTCGGCCGCCGAAGCCGCAGCGGCTTTCGCCTTGGCGATGGCAGCGAGTGCTGCGGCTGCTTCCGCGTCATGTGCCGAGTTTTCGGCCGGGGCTGGCGCAGCAGGTTTCGCAGCTTCGCGGGCTTGCTGAGCCAGGGCGGGCAGAGCAATTGCGCAGATCGCCGTCATGATCACACCGGCAACCCTGGAGCGGATCATCTTTGGACTCCCCGCAGGCTAAGGTCGGGCTTCCAGTACGAGATTAAACGGAGTTTGCGTGGCGCGCCTGAATTTACCGAAACCGCCGCCCGTTACCACGACTTCGCGCAATTTTGCTTCGCCCGCTTGAGCACCCAGCGCCGGACCTTTGCGCGCAAGCGACACGGGCACGCAGATCTGCGAGGAAGCGCCATACATCACCCTGCCCACGGGATTGAGATTATCCTCAACGTGATCGTTTGCGAAAGGTTCGACAATCATGGCTGTGCCGTCACTCTTCAACGCGTGATGGGCATGTCGAGACACGCCGATGGGGTCGCCCATATCGTGCAGGCAATCAAAGAATGCGATTAAATCGAAGTCCTTGCCGTTATAACTGACGGCATCCGCTTCTTCGAACTGCACATTGGAAGCGCCCGCCGCGGCAGCCCTCTCGCGAGCCGTCCGAATCGAGGCACCGTGATAGTCATAGCCGATGAATTGGGACTTTGGGAACGCCTTCGCCATCAGAATGGCACTGGCTCCATGGCCGCATCCCACATCGGCTACTCTTGCGCCGCGTTTTAGTTTATCGACCACTCCATCCAAGGCCGGCAGCCAGGAATCAATCAAGTTAGCGTTGTATCCGGCGCGAAAAAATCGTTCCGTACCATGAAAAAGACATGCATGATGCTCTCCCCACTCCATCCCTTTGCCGCTCTTGAAGTTCTCGAGCGTACGCTCGAGCGCATGGAAGGTTGCCTCCACGATGTTGTAGGCGCCGGGCATATCCACAGGTCCAGCGGGATCCGCCAGGCAAAGAGCTTGCTCCGGGCTGAGCGACCATTTATTCGACTTGGCATCGAACTGCACATAGCCTCCTGCGCCTTGATTGCCGAGCCACTCTCGTATATATCGCTCGTTCGTACCGGTACGTTGTGCCAACTCGGTGGAAGTCATCGCACCAGTGGCGAGTTCCTTGTAGAGACCTAGTCGATCTCCGACAAGCATGAGCGTCGCGCTCATGGCGGCTCCTAGATCACCCACAGCTTTGCCGAGAAATTCGTTGAGGGCTTTTTCGTTGATTGCCATGTCGCATTGCTCCCTTATCTGTCGAATTCGCATGTTGGATCTAAGGGATTACCTTACTCCCGCACCTTGGCCGATACCACTATTGCGCGAGCATCATGGCCTCTCGCACCGCAGCGAACTGGGCTGCTGCGCTGTCTAGCCAAGCAAGGCCGCGCATGATCTCGCCGCCGTGCAGCGCTCGCGCCTGGTTCAAGACATCGCGTCGCAGTGCAGCGTCATACGCATGCTCGAGCGCTTTGGAATAGCGGTGCATGAGAGGTCCATTGATAATCGCCAGCACTTCGTTGGGAGTGGCTGGTGCGTCGAAGTGGCGAAGCACCTGGGCAAGAATTGGTGCTGGATTGATCAGAAAGCGGTCGAAATCAACACAAAGCATGCGTCCCCCAACGGAACTGGCGGTGTGCGCTTGCGCTAAGGCCGACATCTCGCATGCCCATGATAATGCAAGGACTTCGCCCTCGCTCAACGACGCAAGTCTCCAGGCCTCGACTTTTAGGCGTCGCTGCAGCCGCAGCAATCGGCTCGGTGCGAACAATCTGGCTTCCTGGCGTGAATTAGGCCCGCCGAGGATGGTGGCGATATAGCTCTCCGGCGAGACGAACATCATCACGGCTTTGGGTGCGGAGGGCCGCGACAGCAATTTAGCCGCGAGTTCGGAAACAAAGCTGGTCGCTTTGACGACGGCCAGCTGTTGCGGCGCGAAGGTTCTGGACAGCAGTTTCAAGCAGTCGGTCAATCGGCTGTCGAAACCACAGTTTCGCCAGCTGGGCCGGGCGTCACCGTCCAGCTGGGCCAAGGTGCGCAATATCAAGGGTTCGCGCAATGAGAACACCGCGCCATGCGAACCGATGAGACGTGAGAGCAGGGTGGAGCCAACGTGGCCGATGTGGAAAATGAAACCGCATCGCTCGGCCATACTGGCCGCCGCAATCGCCGCCGACACCTCTGGCCACGGGAGCATGAGGCTCGCCGATTGGGGCGTGATCAATCGCGCGTCGAGAAAGCTCGCCTGCTCAAAATCGATGTTCTTCAGTCGCGTGAATAAAATGCTGTCGGCGGCTAGGTCCAGAACATACGGAAAAAGCTCCGGCGAGCGGCCCAATTCTTCCGCAATGGCGTCCATACGCGCAGTTTCTCACTGGTCCGTCCGTTTCGCGAGCCTGCGTTTATACTTGGCAGCTCTCGGGGTAGAAACCGCAGGCAAAACGATGTTCCTTCAAATTGAAAACTTTCTGAACCCGGCTGAAGTGCAGGAGATTGCGGCGACTGCCCTCCAAGCAAAGTTCATCGAAGGTCGACGCTCGAATCCGCACAATCAAACTAAGGACAATGTGATCGGCGATCCGGTTGATCCCATGGCGCAGAAGGCCGCGCAAATCGCGCTGCTTGCGCTACAACGCAATGAGGAGGCGAGAAATTTTGTTTTTCCACAGCGCATAGCGGTGCCATCACTCGCGCGCTATGACGTTGGAATGAAATACGGCGCGCATATCGACTCGGCATTTTTACCCCTTGGGCCCCAGCCCCTGCGGTCCGATGTCTCCTGCACCATGTTCATATCAAATCCCGCCGACTACGAAGGCGGCGCGCTGATCATCTACCTGGGCTCGGAAATAGTTCACATCAAGGGAAAGGCCGGTTCTGCAGTGTTTTACGCATCGACCCACGTCCATGAGGTGGAACCGGTACGCTCCGGTTCGCGCTTGGTCATGATCACTTTCATCGAAAGCCAGATCCCCGATCCGTTGCAGCGGGACCTGCTGTTCTCGCTCGGGGAAGTGCGCGCCTACGAGGCGGCAAAGATGGACTGGCGCAACCGCACCCAACTCGATTACGTTCTCGCAAATCTGCAACGCATGTGGTCGAGATAATGATCGGCCGCAACGACGATCGGCGAATTCGATTGTTGCTCGAGAATGCAGGGCAAGCGTCGGCGAGCGGGCGCGTACTGGAGGCGGATAAGCTGGTGCGGCAAGCTGAGGCCGAGGCGCCGGGTCATCCGCTGGTTCTCAATGAGCGCGCGCGCCGTCTGCTATTGAGCGGCGATTTCTCCGGGGCGCAGGCGCTGCTGAATCAGGCGGTCGCTGAGGATCCCTCACATGCTTCAGTTTGGCTGAATCTCGCTGTGGCGCTGCGCGGACTCGGGCTCGCCGACGAAGAAATGACTGCAATCGATAGAGTGCTCGCGCTCGAGCCACGCAATTTCCGTGCCTTGTTGCAAAAGGCCTCGTTGCAGGAAATTCAGGGCAAACCCCGCGCCGCCGCAATGACTTATCGCTACGTGTTGCAAAGCGTGCCGGCCGGATCGTTGCCGCCGCCATCGCTGCGGCCGGTTTTTCAGCACGCAATGCAATTCGTGGCCGCCAACGACACAGAGTTGGAGAACTTTATCGAGGGCCGGTTGAAAGAATTGCGAACCCGGTATGCGGACGAGCCGCTGCAGCGCTTCGATCGGTGCCTCGAAACATTGCTTCGAAAAAAGCCAATTTATCGACCGCAGCCGAGCTTCATGTATTTTCCGCGTTTGCCGGCCTTCGAATTTTATGAACGCAGCGACTTCCCATGGCTCGATTCTCTCGAGGCCGCCGCCGATGAGATCCGCGGGGAACTCATGAATGTTCTTCGAGAGGGACCCGACTCGCTCATCCCATACGTCGACATTCCCGCAGGAACGCCGCTCGACCAATGGCGGGAGCTGAATCGATCGCGCCGTTGGGGCGTCTACTATCTATGGCACGAGGGAGTGGCGATTCCGGAGCACATTGCGCGTTTTCCCCGCACTGTAGCGGCGCTTACGGCGTGGCCGAGGTGCGAAGTTCCCGGCTGCAGCCCGACCGCTGTTTTCTCCATCCTCGACGCCAAGACGCGCATCCCTGCGCACACCGGTGTCTCGAACACGCGGCTCATCGTGCATCTGCCATTGATCGTTCCGTCCGGCTGCGGATTTCGCGTCGGCGCCGAGCGTCGTGAGTGGCAGTCAGGAAAGGCTTTTGTATTCGACGATACTTTTGAACACGAGGCTTGGAATGACAGCGACGTTCCGCGCGCGGTGCTGATCCTCGATATTTGGAGCCCGCACCTAACCGCAGCAGAACGCGACATGGTGTCCAAAGTCACGGCGGACGTAGGGGAGTTCTACGGAACGGCTACTTATCATGCAGGCGGATCGTGAGCAGGACGCTCACGCACGAGGCCAAAGACGATCACGCGACCCTCGCGGCCGTACACGCCGCGGCGCAACGCGGCGCGCACACCGAAGCGGCCGCCCTGGCTCAGGCAGCGTTGGCGGACGGGCTCGAGCACTCGCTGCTCTTGAATGTGCTCGCTCTTCATCTCGATCTTCAAGGCCGAATTGCCGAAGCTGAGCAGTTGCTGCAGCGGGCGGTCGCGATCGCGCCCAGCGATTTGAGTTGTCGCAATGCGCTCGGCCTGTGTTTGCTGCGTCTGGAACGGCCAAGCGATGCACTGGCGCAGTTCGATGCGCTGCTGGCTTTGAATGTATCGCTGCCCTTCGCTCACGCGAGCCGCGGCAACGCCTTGGCTGCTCTCGGGGCGCTTGCCGAGGCGCAGGCAAGCTACCAGCGCGCGCTCGAATTGGATGGTAATCAGCCCATAGCTCACGCCGGTCTCGCTCGCATCGCCGCAAGCCGTGGCGCGCACGGCGAGTCGCGCCAATGGGCGGAACGTGCGCTGAGCGCGCTGCCCGGCCTTCCCGATGCCGTGATGAGTCTGGCCGCGGCGGACTTGGGCGAGCGCCAGGTCAATCGCGCAGAGGTGCGGCTGCGTGCACTGCTGACTGATCCCCGCCTCGCGCCGCTCGAACGAGCCTATGCGACGGGATTGCTTGGCGATGTGCTCGATGCAAAGAGTCTTCCTGCAGAGGCCTTCGCCGCTTACTCGTCGTGCAATCGAGAGCTGCAGCGGGTGTATGCGGATGCTTTTTCCGATGGACCGAGCGCTTTGGAATACGCAGATTCCCTCACCAGCTATTTCGAAAAAGTAAAGCCTGTGGCGGCCGGCGATCTCGAATCATCAACGCAAGACCGATCGGAGGCAGGACATATATTCTTATTGGGGTTTCCGCGCTCCGGTACCACTCTGCTCGAGGTGGTCTTGGAGGGCCACCCGGATGTGGTGAGCCTCGAAGAGAGCGAGTTGCTGATCGATGCCGTACGGGAATTCATGCGCCGGCCTGCCGATCTTGATCGGCTGATGAATGCGGGCGAGGCGGCGCTTCTGCGATTGCGCGAGGCTTATTGGCGGCGCGCTCGAGACGCCGGCGTCGATGTGGCCGGCAAGGTGTTTGTCGACAAGTATCGGCTCAACACGTTGAAGCTGCCGCTGATTGCGCGGCTATTCCCGCGCGCCAAAATTCTGTTCGCTTGCCGCGATCCACGGGACGTGGTGTTAAGTTGTTTCCGCCATCGTTTCAAAATGACCGCTCCCATCTACGAATTGCTGACGCTCGAAGGTGCTGCCCGTTACTACGATGCTGTGATGCGCCTGGCCGTATGCCTCACAGGCGCGCTGAACCTCAATATGTTTTTGGTCCGTCACGAGGATGTTGTCACTGAGTTTGCGAGGGAGATGAAGCGCGTTTGCGCCTATTTGGACTTGGATTGGGTACCCGGGATGGGGGATTTTGCCTTGCGCGCCCAGAACCGCTCCGTGCTCACGCCAAGCACGGCGCAGCTGGTACGCGGCCTCAACACCGAGGGGCTCGGACAATGGCGCCGTTATGCCGCTGAACTCTCGCCCGTGCTGCCGATTCTAGAGCCCTGGTTGAAGCGCTTCTATTACGAACCGTAGGCTTGGCTGGTAGAGGCGTCGGGCAAGTTGAACCAGCAGTTGAACGCTACCGTGATGCGTTCACCTTCGCCTTCGAACGGCTTCACATCGTGCAGCACCCACGAGGGGAAGAGCACCAACTCTCCGGCACCCAGGCGGACGCTGGCAATCTGGTTGCCGTAAGGCAAGGGAATCTTGGCGACGCCGGCATCGATGTGCATCGAGGTCATGAGCATTGGATTGACGAAACTCAAGAGTCCGCTGTCCGGCTTACCCGCGTCGTGCCGCCCCGGATCCACACAATAAACCCCGCTCCATGATGCATTCGGATGATTGTGCAGCCCAAAAAAGCCTCCGCGCCGCGTTATGTGGAACCAGCAGTCATTATAGATTTCCAGCCGCTTGATGGTCGGCACATCATAGCTATTGAGCTGCCCAACGAAATTGAGCAACTGGTCCCAGCAGAAAGTCTTTAATTCTTGAATGGCGGCATCGGCTTCTCGGAACAGATTGAAGTGGCTCTCGAACACTGCTGTATTGCGCTGGGTCAGAGGTCGCGGATTGGCGGTATTCCCGGTCGCTTCCAAGGATAAGAGGGAGCGCTTCAGTGCCGTATTGAGTTGCGCATGGCTCGGATACAGGCCGAATGCAAAGGGCACGGCAAACATATTGACCAGTTTGGGCGCGGGCATGGGCTGATTGTATACTTTGCGCATGATGCCATCGGCAGAAGCCTCGCGCGATCCGAATGAGTTGCATGAACGAGCGCGCCGCCTTCTCGCCGGGGGAGATCCAGCCGCGGCGCGCGCATTGCTCGAACAAGTCGTGGTCCTGGCGCCGCGCCATCTGCCGTATTGGCTGAGCCTCGCCGCGGCTTTGCGCGCGCTCGGGAGCCGCGACGCTGAATTCATTGCGCTGGAGCGCGCACTCGCCTTGGATCCCACTCACCTTGTGGTGTTGCTGCAGAAAGGCGCACTGCTCGATTTGATGCTCAAGCCCCGTTCCGCGGCCACCGTCTACGGCCATGCACTACAAACCTTAGCCCCGGGCACTCGTCTGCCGCCGCCGGTGGCCGCGCATGTGCGGCATGCCGAGAAACGGGTCGAAGAGAATGCGGCAATTTTGTCCGCAGCGATCGACGAGCGGTTGGGCGCCCTGCGCAAAGGCGACATGGGCAACGAGCACGTGCGCTTTGATCGCTGCCTCGATCGCATTCTGGGACGCCGGCGGATATTTAACCCCGAGCCGACGTTCATGTTGTTTCCTTATCTGCGCAATTATGAGTTTTTTGAGCGAGAGCATTTCCCTTGGCTCGAAGCAGTCGAGGCGGCGACGCACTCTATTCGCGACGAGCTGCTCGGCGTGCTGAACGCCGACAATGCGGGGATGGAGCCTTACATTGCCTTCGAAGAGGGGTTGCCGATTAGGCAATGGGCGGAGCTCAATCACTCGCGCCGCTGGAGCGCCTACTTTCTGTGGAATCAGGGCCGGATCGAGCAGTCGCACGTCGCACGCTGCCCGCGCACTGCCGCAGCACTGGCGAGTGTGCCCCAGGTCGACATTCCCAGCCGCGGGCCCACGGCGTTTTTTTCGATCCTCGACGCACGCACCAAGATCCCGCCCCACACCGGTGTCACGAATACACGTTTGACCGTGCATCTGCCCTTGATCGTGCCGCCCGCCTGCGGCTTTCGAGTCGGCGGCGAGACTCGCGAATGGCGGGTCGGCACAGGCTGGGTGTTTGACGACACCATCGAGCATGAAGCTTGGAATGACTCCGAGTCGCCGCGCGCCATTCTGATATTCGACGTTTGGAATCCGCAACTGACCGCGCTCGAGCGCGATTTGGTGCGGGAAACTACGATTGCGCTGTCGCAATACCATGAAGTCGAGGGGGTTGTGCCGGGAGTACTGATTTGAGATTTCAACTGACGCTCGTGTGCCTGGCGTGGGCGCTGCGTTGCAGTGCCTCCGAGCCGGTTGCAGACGTACTTGCCTGCCGCGCTATTGCCGACTCCGCCGACAGGCTGTCATGTTTCGATCGCGCCACGGCGGCGCTGGCCGGAGCAGCTGCCCGGCCCACCGCGGCGGCTGGCGCCCCGCCCCGGCCGCAGACGAGACCCGAGCGTACGGCGCCTGTACTCGATGCACAGCAGTCCTTCGGATTGAACGGAAGTGCCGTCGCCGCAACCGAAGAAGCCGCCGGCGCCCGCCCGCCGAAGGTTTCCAAGATAGAAGCTCACGTGTCCGCTCTGGCATTGGCGGGCAACGGCGACACGGTCTTCACGCTCGACAATTCGCAGGTCTGGCGTCAAACAGAATCGAGCGGGGAATTGCTGGCGACACTCGGCGTCGGTGTAACGATTTCGCGGGGTTTGCTCGGCTCGTATTGGCTGCAGCTGAAATCGGGACGCGGTTGCAAGGTAACACGCTTGCGGTAAAGCCTTGCTTATTCGATTTGGATTCCAGCCGCTTCGAGGCGCGTTCGCAAGGGCTTGAGTTCCGCGGCATAGTTTCGCCACTGCTGTAACGAGGAATCGTAAATCGGCTTGCGAACCTGTACCGAGCTGGCCGTCATGGTCGCAGTTGGGTTGCGATAAAACTCCAGACATGCCGGTTCGAAGGGCAGATCCACATAGTCCAGCAGGCGCCGGGTGGTGGGCTCAAGCGAGGTGACGACGTCCTCATATGCGAGGTCCAAAATTCTGCCCGGCACGACGCGATGCCAGTGGGCCATCAACCGGCGATAGTCGATGTAAAAATCCCCGAGCTCATTCAAGTCGTTGCCGAAGGTGAAGGTCCCGAAGAAGCGGGTCTTGAAGATGGCATAGCAAGCCGCAAGCGGATGCCGGGTCAGGTGAACGATGCGTGCTTCGGGAAAGGCGCGCAGAATCAAAGCACAGTAGAAAAAATTCGCGGTTTGCTTATCTGAAAACCGCGGCCGCTCCCCGCGCCGCGAGCGCGAACGCGCCAAATATTCCCGCGCAATCGCTTCTCCGTCCAGTGCACCCAGTGCCGAGGCATATCCCAGCCAGCCTTCAGAAAGATCAGGTGCCTTGGCGTCGATGACGGCGCCGATCGCCTCGGAAAGCGCCTGAAGCTCACCGGCCGAATGCACCTGAGAGTGATTACCCAAGATGCGCTCAACCAGCGTGGTGCCTGTGCGCGGCAGCCCGACGATGAATATCGGCCGCTCCCCGGTCGAGTCGCGAGCCCTGGGTTCCACGCCGGGGAAAGCGGCAATGATGCGATCGAAGACGGCCCGCTCGTGCGCGGGGTCATATTGATAATGAGTCCTCTGCAGCCGGTTGGCGGCGGTTAAATGCCGCCAACTGGCGGCGTATTCACCCAAATCCTCATAAGACTTCGCGAGCCCAAAGTGCAGGACTGTAATGTCATCGGAACCCGGCGGCGCTGCCGCGAGCGCGGTTTCCATGGCGGCGATGGAATTGCGGTCCGGTGATTGACTGCGCAGCTCCGCGAGGCCCTTCAGCGCCTCGGGATCTGTCGGCGAAATCCTGAGCACCGCCTCGTGATCGAGCGCGGCGAGATCGAAGTTGCCCAAAAAGCGGTGTACTTCGGCTCGCTTACCGCGGATTTTGGGGTCCTCGGGCGCAGCTTCCACCGCCCGATCGTAAACTTCCAGCGCACGCCCGTGCGCAGCGGCGTAGACCAAAAAAGTGCCTACTGCATCCAGCGCAAGGGCGTCATCCGCGCCTTGCAGCACTGCGGCATCGGCCGCCGCTAGGGCGTCGCCCCGCCGGCCAAGCGCCAAGAGACACTCGGCTTTTTGCAAGAGACACGGCACGTCGGATGGATCAGTGAGCAGGCGTTCTTCGATAAGGGCGAGTGCGGCATCTTTGTTGTCGGCAAATAACGCGGCGATGCTTCCCAAGAGCCATCCGGCCGAATCGGCAGGCCACGCCGCGCGGCAACCCGCCGCTGTGGCCGAGGCGCCCGCCCAATCGAGCCGCGCCATGCGCGCTCCGATCTCAAATTGAAAATCCGACAGTGAAGGAGTGGGCATTGGAACCTGTGTGTTTAATCTTAACTAGACTGGGCGGAACCGTCGCGCCCGCTGTGATATATTTGCGTTGCGTACATACAACAAAAGCGCTGGGACCTTTTATTGCGGCGCTCCAGCACTGTGTTATATTGGATTATCTGTCCACAAAACCTAGAGATGGCAAACATCCGGGATGAAATGCTGTTTGGTCGCTGTGAGTCCGCCGAGTGGCGGGCACGGGCACGATGCATTCAATCCTGCGTACTGTGGGTTTACACGGACAAATTATGGACGAATTGAGATAACTGGGAGAGCCGCTCAATGTTGAATGAAAATTTGGGGAATTCTCGCCTTCGAATGGCGGTGCACCTCGCACTGACCGGCGGCTCGCTCGCCGCAACTTGCGGCGTGGCGAACGCGCAGACGGCGGCGCCGTCCACCGCCCCTAGCGATGCCTCCTTGCAGGAAGTGGTGGTAACGGGTTCGCGCATCTCGGTGCCGAACCAGGTCTCGATTAGCCCTGTTACTTTCGTCTCGGCGCTGGATCTACAGGTGGCCGGCGCCACGCGCGTTGAAGACCTCCTCAATCAGTTGCCGCAGGTGTTTGCGGCACAGGGCTCCAATATCTCGAATGGCGCCACCGGCACCGCAACTGTCGATTTGCGCGGACTTGGCCCGAAGCGCACGTTGGTCTTGGTCAACGGCCGCCGCTTAGGACCCGGTGATCCGCGCACCGGCGGTTCTTCCGACATCAACATGATTCCGGCGGAAATGATCGATAGCATCGAAGTCTTAACCGGTGGTGCCTCTTCGACCTACGGCGCGGACGCAGTCGGCGGTGTCGTGAACTTTAAGCTTAACGATCACTTCGAAGGCGTGAAGCTCGTCGCTGATGCGGGCATCTACAATCATTCGAATAAGAACACCGATGGCGTCGAGGACGCCGTCGCGGCGCATAAGTTCCAGCAAGCTCCTTCTTCGGTCAATACCGGCGCGCAGAAATCGCTAGCCTTCATTGCAGGCATCAATTCGCAAGACGGCAAGGGCAACGCAACCTTTTATGCCACCTACCGCAATGTGGCGGCCGTGTTGGAAGGCAAGTATTCTTACGCCGCGTGTACGCTCAATTCAGGATTCGCCACGTCAAATTCGGGCAAGTTCTCCTGCGGCGGCTCATCCACATCCTTCCCGGGCCGCTTTGCAACTATCGGAGCGGGAGCGCCGAAGAGCAACAACACGATCGCAGATGCCAGCGGGAATCTTAGGCCGTTCACGGGCGCGGACCAATACAACTTCGGCGCGATCAATTTTTTCCAGCGCCCGGATGAGCGATACACTGCTGGCGCGTTTTTACACTATGACTTCAACGAGCATGCGACGGCCTATGCCTCGACCATGTTCATGGACGACAAGTCGCTGGCGCAGATCGCGGCATCGGGCGCGTTCTTCTCTCGTTTCGCGGTGAACTGCGCAAATCCATTCCTCTCAACGAAAGAGCTGGCGGCCTGGTGCGGCGGCAGCACGGTCGGTTCGACCACCAACCTCTTCATTGGGCGGCGCAACGTCGAAGGCGGCGGACGCGTGGACAATCTCGAGCACACGGACTGGCGAGTGAGCCTCGGCATGAAGGGCAAGATCGTCGATGGCTGGGATTACGATGCGAGCTGGCAGCACAGCATCGTGAATCTGTCCCGATCCCAAGAGAACTATTTTTCTACTTCAAAGATCGGCAATGCCCTCAATGTGATCACCGGGCCCGCCCTATTGGCAAATGGCAAACCCAACCCATTGGCGGGGACACCGGAATGCATTTCCGTTTACGATGGCACCGCGCCGACTTGCGTTCCGTACAACATCTTCTCCCTGGGCAAAGTGACGCCGGCGGCCCTCAACTACTTGCAAGTGCCAGGATTGCAAACCGGCAACATAAATCAAACGGTTGTGGACGCCAATGTCACCGGAGACCTGGGCAAGTACGGCGTGCAATTACCGACCGCAAGCTCGGGCCTTAAAATCAATTTCGGCGCCGAGTGGCGCGATGTCACCGAAGTTACTAAGCCTGACCAAGAGTTTCGTACAGGGGATCTGTCGGGTTCCGGCGGCCCGACCCCGCCCACCTCCGGCGGCGTCATTTCCCGCGAAGGGTTCATCGAAGCGCGCATGCCGTTGATTGACGATCATTTTTTGGCGCAATCGCTGGCGGTGGAAACCGGCTACCGTTACTCCAATTACAACTTAGGATTCAAGACCAATACATACAAGATTGGCCTGGAGTGGCAGCCTGTCTCGGAACTGCGAATCCGCGGCAGCTTTCAGCGCGCGGTGCGTGCACCCAACGTTACCGAGTTGTTCCTTCCTAATTCTGTGGTACTGGACGGGAACACGGATCCTTGCGCGGGAACGAAACCGAGCGCGACGGTTGCTCAGTGCGTTGCCGCGGGCGTCCCTGCCGCGGCATACGGTACCGTAACGGCAAACACCGCAAACCAGTACAACGGGTTGACGGGTGGAAATCCAGCGCTGGTTCCCGAGACGGCGCTGACATCGTCTTTTGGTATCGGCTGGACGCCTGCATACGTACCAAATTTCCGCCTGCAGGTCGACTATTTCGATATCAAAATTCAAAGAGTGATCGAAGCCATCGGTGGCGGCGCGATTCTGCAAGAATGCGTCAATGCCGGTCAGTTCTGCAACCAAATTCACCGCGATGCCGCCTCCAACTATTCGCTGTGGTTGTCGAACACGGGATTCGTCACTGATCCGCTGCGCAACATTGGACAACTCGAGACCCGCGGAATCGATATGGACTTGTCGTACGCCTTCAACATCGGACCTGCCGGCAAGATACGTACGAATTTGAACGGTACCTACGTGGACTTGTACAAGGTAACGCCGGTCGCGAACGACGCGACTACGTCCTTCAATTGCGCCGGACTTTACGGCGATATTTGTAGTTCCGCGTCGCCCACATCCAACCCGGTCTTCCGCTGGCGCCATCTTATGCGTGTCACGTGGTCGACGCCGTGGCAGGGGCTCGATGTCACGGCCTCTTGGCGTTACTTCACCTCTATGAAGCTTGATGCCTTGAGCCCGCAAAAAAATCTGTCTCAGTTCCCCAACACGGTGGCAAACGGGGGTATCGCGAGTTCGGATGCTGCCATCAAGGCGTATAACTACTTGGATCTGACCGCCGCTATCAAAGTCGCCGACAAGGTCACTTTCCGGGTTGGCGTCAACAACGTGTTCGACAAAGATCCGCCAGTTATTGGCCAATCGAACTTGCCGGCCACTGCCGGCAACGGCAACACTTTCCCGCAGGTATATGACGCGTTGGGGCGATTCGTCTTCGCGCAGATGATCGCGCAGTTCTAAGCGATTGGTCTTTCGAGATGATGACGGCGGGCTTTAGGCCCGCCGTTTCTTTTAGAAGTGCCTGAACCGCGCAAAAAAAAGCCCCGAGTTGACTCGGGGCTGGTTTTTGACAACCAAACCAAAAACAGTCTAGCGCTTAAGGGCCGCCGACAATTCTTAAGCCGACACGCCGATTTTGCTGGCGGCCCTCGGTCGTTGCATTGCTCGCGACGGGCAAATCAGGGCCATAACCCTTGGCAGTCATGGTGTTCGTAACGCCATGCTCCTTTAAGTAGCGCATGACGCTTTCAGCGCGCCGCTGCGACAACACCATGTTGTGTGCCTTGCTGCCGGTGCTGTCGGTATGCCCGCGCACCTCGATCACCATCTGCGGGTATCTCTTCAAGGTAGCGATGCCGTAATTCAAGGTCTCTTCCGAGTCGGGGAGCAGTTCCCACTTGTCGGTCTCGAAGTGCACGCGCTCGAGCTTGATTTCGTCCTTGATGGTGCAGCCTACCGCATCGACCCGGTCGCCTTTCGGCGTGTTGGGGCATTGATCGATGGAGTCGGGTACGCCGTCGCCATCGCTGTCGAGCGGCTCAGGAGGCGGAGGCGGAGGCGGGGGTGGTGGCGGCGGGGGCGGCGGCGGCGGCGGCGCGCTCACCACCGGCGGAGGCGGTGGTGTCGGAGCCCCGAACATGAAATTGAGCCCTACCGCGAACAGCACATCTGCGGGATTGTGGGGAACCAGTGCCACGTTCTGGATGAATTCCTTTCTGTATTTGGCCTCCGTGCGCAGTTGCACTCGCGTGGATCCGGTTTGGTTCCCGAGTCCCAAGAGCGCTCCGACGCCTCCTTCGGCCAGCCAGGCGTTGTTATCCGGTAAGTGCCCACCGATGTCGTCGGTCAAGCGGCCGCCACCTAACATCGCGTACGGCCGAATCATCGAGGTGACGGGGAGAAATTTGTACATAAGGTCGAGCGAAACGGCGTGGAGTTTTTCGCTGGCGCCGCTGCCTTTAATCTTGAAAGACCCTGGGTTGTCAGTCAGCTCGAGGGCAAAATTACGAGCGAAGTTATATCCCAGGCCGATCTGATAACCGGTCGAATCCCTGGAAATTCGTTTGTCGTCCAATTTGGTGTAATTGATCATCGGGCTGATATAGATGGCTCCCGTGTCATCGTAGGCGTCCGCCAAGGCGGATCCGCTCGCGGCACATAGAGCCGCTATCATGGAACCAAGAAATACTCGCTTCATACTCTCTCTCCGTTATTGATATGCACGCATGCAACATCTCCGAGGCCGGACTATCGCATCGTTTTCTCGAGCGTTGTTTATCCGCCACATTGACATAATTGTCTGTAGGAGGATTGCCCGAGCCGTCGTAGCAAGAGCCCGACTGGGGCTGGGCCGGGCCTACATCGAGTTTTTGAAGTTCTTATGCAAGACAACGTCGCCGAGCTTGATACCGAAGCGCTCGCATGCGCCTCCCTTCAATTCAAGCACGGCGTGTTCGGGGGTGGGAGGTCCAATAATCTCTTCAGACTTTGGGGTCGCGCTCGCCGCGATGTAGTCGATCCTGCCTGTGGCATCCAGAAACAGCAGATCCAGCGGGATATAGGTATTTTTCATCCACATGCTAACGCGGCGATTTTCCGGGAACATGAACAGCATGCCGGTATGTTCATCCATTTCTTGCACGAACATCATGCCTTGCTCTTCGCGTCGGGGCGTATCGGCAATCCAAATCTTGAAATTGATGACCTTTCCGGCGGCGGTGCGGATGGCCAACAAGCTTTGTGGAAATGCGGAGAGCGGCTCGGGATTCGCTGATTGCGACCATGCCGCCATCGAGGACAAAAATAATCCGGCCGCAATGACCGCTTTAAAAGCCGAGAGGTTGGGACGCTCAATTTTCATCATTTCTGTTCCGTATAGAAGGTGACAGGACCCGCAAATTCGAAAGTGCTGACCAGCTCGTCGCCCTTGCCGCGGACCGCATGCGCCGGCTGAGTGCAAAAGCCACGCGCTTCCAGCCGGTACGAATGGGCCGATGCCAGCGGGCGCTGTGTGAGCGAATCCACGGTACAGCGTGAATCGCCCATCGTGCTGAAAACCCGGCTCGTGCCTTGCACGATAACTGTCAAGTTGGCTTTCACTTCACGCGCGGGTTTACCTTCCTCGACGCCGGTCAAACCAAACACCAGCAACAAGTCGGGCGAGCTACCCGCGCCTCGCTGAAAACTCAAGCGCACGCCGGGAGGTTTTTCTCGGGACTCGCCTTCGCAGCGCGTTCCGCTGTTGGGCCAGTCGATGCGCGCATCGATTGCGCCTGCCAGCGTCGCGCGCAGATATCCGTCCCCCGACGGCAGACAAGCCACCGCGCCTTGGGCCACCGGCGCGCCAGACGGGGCAGGTGCATCGCTCGAGGCGCTCAAGAACGCCAGCGCGCCTATCATCAGAGTGTAGCCGGCAAAAATCGGTATCATTTCTCGTATGTTGCCACGGCTGTCCCGCACTTTGTTGCGCCTCACGGTGCTCAGCGTTGCTTTGAGCCTTGCCTGGGGCTGCTCTCTGGTGGTGCCCAAATTTACGCGGCCCAACGTGACTGTGATCAGCATCGAGATGCGCAGCGGGAATCTGCTGCAACAGAATTTCGCAGTGAAGCTCAATGTCCAAAATCCGAACGATCGCCCCATGCCGGTCCGCGGACTGCATGTCGAAATGAATGTGGGCGGGGAGCAGATCGCGAGTGGCGTCAGCGACCGTGCGGTGGTGGTACCCGCCTTCGGCGAATCCGAGTTCGACATGACCATCAGTGCGAACCTCGCGCTGGCGCTGCTCAAATTGACCGACAAGGCGCATCAGCATGCCGACGCGATCGATTACGATCTGACCGGCGAAGCGAGCATCGACTTGCCGTTCCTGCGCAAATTGCCGTTCCATCAGGGCGGCTCCTTCAATCTCAAAACCGGCTCCGTAAGTTATTGAAAATAATGAAAATGCTAGTCTAGCTGCCCAATCTTGCGCGCTTAAGGTCTGGTAAACTTGACAGTTAAACAAAGCGCGGCAAGTCATCTGCCGCCTCGAAGGGTCTGATGGCTATCTCTCCGTACGAGCAACTGGAACAAGAGTTTCGCCGCCTGCATGCATTCCGCGGCGCCCTGTCGCTGCTGCGCTGGGATGCCGCGGTGATGATGCCGCGTGGCAGTGCCGATGTGCGCGGCGAGCAGCTGGCGGCTCTCGAAACCGAGCATCATGCCTTGCTCACCACACCTAAGGTGGCGCGGCTGCTCGAGCGCGCGGAAGCGGGCGCGTCTCAATTGGAGGATTGGCCGCTCGCCAACCTGCGTGAAATGCGCCGCCAGCGCGATCACGCCATAGCGACGCCGCCCTCGCTCATCTCGCGCCTCGCCAAGGCCACGGCGCGTGCCGAGGTATTTTGGGTCGAAGCAAAAAAGGCGAATGACTTCAAGCTGCTGGCGCCGCACTTGGAGGAAGTCGTACAACTGGTGCGGGACAAAGCGGCTTTGCTCGGTCAGGCACGCGGCCTCGCGCCGTACGATGCCTTGGTGGATGGATTTACGCCCGGTATTTCAGTCTCGGATATCGACACCATCTTCAAAGCGCTGTCGCGCAAGCTCCCCGGACTCATCAATGAGGCCATCGAGGTGCAGGCGGCGCACGCGCCCACTCCTTTGGTGGGCAAGTTCAGCGCTTCGCGCCAGCGTATCCTCGCCGCAGAAGTGCTCAAGGCGCTCGGATTCCCCTTCGACCGGGGCCGGCTTGATGAAAGCGAACATCCCTTCACCGAAGGGGTGCCCGGTGACATTCGGGTCACGACGCGCTTCGATCTGAGCGATCCTTTTTCAGGACTCCTGGGTGCGGTGCACGAGACCGGCCACGCCATGTACGACTTAGGATTGCCGATGCAGTGGCGCGATCAGCCTGTAGGCCGCGATCGCGGCCTGGCGCTCGAGGAGAGCCAGTCGCTGCTGTTCGAGATGACTCTTTGCCGCAGCCGCTCCTTCGTCAAGTATCTCAAGCCCTTGCTGGAGAAGTATCTGCAGGTGAGCGGTCCCGAATGGCAAGAGGCCAACCTGTACCGGCTGCTGATTCGGGTTCGCCGCAGCTGTATCCGCATGGATGCCGACGAACTGACTTATCCGGTGCACATCATGTTGCGTTACGAGCTAGAAAAGAAAATGCTCGAGGGATCGCTTCCGGTCGCGGATTTGCCGGAGGCTTGGAACGCGAATCTCGAACAGCGCCTCAATATACGCCCGGCAAACGATGTTGAAGGCTGTCTGCAAGACATCCATTGGGCCGTCGGACATTTTGGGTATTTTCCTTCCTACGCGCTCGGCGCCGTCATCGCGGGCCAGCTCAACGAGGCCATGCGCGCCGCGCGCCCCTCGCTCGATGAGGAAATCGCCGCGGGGCAATTCGGCGGCGTAATGGATTGGCTGCGCGACAACGTGCATGGCATCGGCGCCCGGTTGCCCGTGCAAGAACTCATCAAACAGGCCACCGGCAAGCCGTTGACGGCCGCAGCCTACTTGCGCTACCTCGAAGCGAAGTACCTCGAGGTTCCGTGAGCAGCACGTCCAACAAACTGCAGGCCCAACTGCGCGGCTCGGTTGGCAAGGCGATCGGCGACTACTCGATGATCGCCAACGGCGATCGCATCATGGTGTGCCTATCGGGCGGCAAGGACTCCTATACCCTGCTCGACATCCTCTTGAGTCTGCAACGCAGCGCGCCGGTGAGCTTTGAGCTAACCGCGGTCAATCTCGATCAAAAGCAGCCGGGTTTTCCGGATCACGTGCTGCCCAACTATCTGGAAGCGCTCGGCGTGCCGTATCGCATTATCGAGCAGGATACTTATGCGGTCGTCAAACGCGTCATTCCGGAAGGCAAGACGATGTGCGGGCTGTGCTCCCGCTTACGCCGCGGCGCCTTGTATCGCTTTGCCGCCGAAAACGGCATGACCAAAATAGCGCTCGGCCATCATCGCGACGACATCGTCGAGACGCTGTTCTTGAACATGTTCTTCGGCGGCAAATTAAAGGCGATGCCTCCGAAACTGTTGAGCGAAGACCGCCGCCACGTCGTGATACGGCCGCTGTGCTATGTGCCGGAGAGATTAATCGCACGCTATGCCACGGCGCGGTCATTTCCCATCATTCCCTGCACGCTTTGCGGCTCACAAGCCAATATGCAGCGCGGCGTCGTCAAAAACATGCTGCGCCAGTGGGAACAGGAATTCCCAGGCCGCATCGAATCGATCTTTTCCAGCATTTGCAATATTTCCGGTTCGCAGCTCGCTGACCCCAAACTGTTTGATTTCGCCGGACTCGACGGCCGCCGCCAGATATCCGCGATGAGCGACGCGGACGAGGACGCATTGGCGTGAGTCGCGCACCGCCGGGATCGCGGAGCGTTGCGTGGGAGAAGCTCTCGGACGATCAGCTGTTGAGCCTTCGCTTCTGCGATCTGAAGCTCACCATCCAGGGCACCGAGTTGCAGGATGGAATCGATCGTCTTTACCGCGAGTTGTCGATGCGCGGCATCCGCTTTCGCCCGCATTGCTGGCTTGCGCAGGAGTGGTTTTCGCCCGATGGGATTCCGGGCATTGCCATACCATTTTATCTGGCCCATAAGCGGCTCGTCAGCCTGGAGCGGCGCTTCATGCGCGAGGCGGAAGGGGGTAACCGCAACTGGCTGATGCGCATTCTGCGACACGAAGCGGGACACGCCGTCGATTCGGCGTACCGCCTGCGGCGGCTCAAGTCCTGGCGATCGGTGTTCGGGCCGGCCTCGCTGCCTTATCCGGACACGTACCGGCCGCGGCCCGGCAGCCGACGTTTCGTGCAGCACCTCGGCGCCTGGTACGCGCAGGCGCACCCGACCGAAGATTTCGCCGAAACTTTTGCCGTTTGGCTCAAGCCCAATTCTCCCTGGCGCCGTGAGTACGAAGGGTGGCCGGCCTACGCCAAGCTCGAGTTCATCGACCAGCTCGCCAAGGACATCGGCCAGCGAAAACCGCTGATTGCAGACCGAAGCACCATCGAGGATGTGACGCAGGAAACGGGCACGTTGCGCGAACATTATGAGAAGAAGTTGGCCCGCTATAGGCTGCCGCGCCGCTCGGGAGCCGATGAGTTATTGCTCAAAGTGTTCACCACCGTCCCGCGCACGCGCCGTTCGCCGAAGGCGGCGAGCGTGTTGCGCGAAATGCGAGTGCCCCTGCGCCAGCAGATTCAGCGCTCGGGAGCCTTCAGCGAATACCTCGTGCATCAGGTGATGCGCTTGATGATCCAGAGGTGCGAGAACTTGGGATTGTTCGTGCGCGGCTCGCGGCGCGAGCTTAAAGGTGAGCTTCTCTGGGTCGTGGCGCGCCTGGCGGAATCATACGAAGAGCGCAAGCTGCCAAGGGTGGCCTTGTGAGGAGGGCGCGCGCCTTGGTGCTGGTACATTCGACGCTGGTCCCGCCGGATTCGCTTAAAGGCTCCACCGAAAAAGAAATAGAAGAATGGCGCACCGAATACGACGTCATTTCGCATCTGAAGCAGGCCGGCCACGAAGTCATGCCTTTGGGCTTGAGCGACAGCCTGTCGGATTTGCGCCGCGCCATCATGGAATGGAAGCCCGGCATCGTCTTCAACTTGCTGGAGGAGTTCGACGGCATTGTTACCTACGACCAGCACGTGGTGGCCTTTCTGGAGCTGATGCATCAACCTTATACGGGTTGCAATCCGCGCGGCATGCTGTTGTCGCGCGACAAGGTGCTGTCCAAGCAGCTGCTGTCCTATCACCGTATCCCGACGCCGCAATTCATGGTGTTTCCGCGCGGCAAAAAGACGCGCATTTCCAAAAAATTGCGTTTTCCCCTGTTCGTCAAGTCCTCCACCGAAGATGCATCCTTGGGGATAGCGCAAGCATCGGTGGTCGCCGATCAGAGGCAGCTTGCCGAGCGCATCGCCTTCATCCACGAGCAAACGCATTCCGACGCACTCGTCGAAGAGTACATAGAGGGCCGCGAGCTGTATGTCGGGGTGATTGGGAACGATCGGCTCAAGGTTCTACCCGTGTGGGAAATGACCTTTGGCTCCTTACCGGAAAATCTACCGGCCATTGCCACGCGCAAGGTCAAGTGGGACCGCGGCTATCAACAACGCTACGGCATCACCACCGCGGCGGCCGAGGAATTACCCGACGGCACGGTGGCGAGATTGGAGCAACTGTCGAAGCGAATTTTTCGAGCGCTGCATTTGACCGGTTATGCGCGCATGGACTTTCGTCTGCGGCCCGATGGCGAACTCTTTGTCTTGGAGGCCAACGCAAATCCGAATATTTCGGCCGCCGAGGACTTCTCCGCTTCCGCGCTCAAGGCGGGCATTCAGTACGATGCTCTGCTGCATCGAATCTTGCAGCTGGGCCGGAATTATCCTGCGGCCTGGCGCGGCTTGGAGGCTTGAGCCTTCGGGACCTAAGCTATTGCCGAGTCCAGCGGTTCAGCCACTTGAGGACTGTGTCGTACCATTGAACGCTGTCAGCGGGTTTCAACACCCAGTGATTCTCGTTGGGAAAGTACAGCAACTCGCTCGGTATTCCACGGCGTTGCAAGGCCGTGAATACCGAAAGGCCTTGGGAGTCCGGCACTCGATAGTCTTGCTGGCCGTGAATCACCAGCGTCGGCGTCTTCCACTTTGACACATGGTCGATCGGATTGAACTTGGCATAGGCCGCGGGGTTTTGGTATTCGGCACCGGAAAACTCGTGTTCCGGAAACCATAGCTCTTCGGTCGAGTAGTACATGCTGCGATTGTCGAAGATACCGTCGTGGCTGACCAGGCACTTGAAACGGTCTGGCCACTGGCCCGCAATCCAATTGATCATGAAGCCGCCATACGAGGCCCCTAGCGCGCATACATTGTCCGGATCGAGCCACGCATTGGTCTTGAGTGCAGCGTCGAGCCCAAGCTTCAGATCCTGCAACGGCTTGCCGCCCCAGTCGCCGCTGATGGAATCAGTAAACGCCTGACCGTAGCCGGTCGAACCATGAAAATCGATCATGACCACCGCGTAACCCGCGCCGGCGAAGGCCTGCGGGTTCCAGCGCCAACTCCACGCATTGCCGAAGCTTCCCTGCGGGCCGCCATGAATCAGAAACGCAACGGGGTATTTTCGGTCAGGCTTGAAGTCGACCGGCTTGACCAAGTAACCAAAAACGTTTTCACCGTTCCAGCCCGGAAAATTGAATTGCTGGGACTCGCCGAACTTGCGTTGCTCGAGGGTAACCTGGTTCAAACGCGTCAGCTGGGCCGGCTTGCCGCCGGTTAAGCCGACTGAGTAGAGATCGGCCGGCTGCTTCAAGTTGCTGACCGTATAAAACACTTTAGCTGCGCCCACGCCGAAGCCTTCGACCTCGCCGGAACCGGTAATGGCCGAGACTCTGCCGCTGGCGGCATCGATGGCCCAGAGGGGACGCTGACCCAAATGATCTGCGGTCGCGAACAGTGTTTTGCCGTCATGCGACCAGGCAAAGCTGGTGATGGACCGGTCCCAGTTCTGCGTCAGTGCGCGCTTAACGCCCGACTGCAAATTCAGGAGCACCAAGTGAAAGCGATCCGCCTCGAAACCGGGTCTGTCCATGGCCAGGTACGCGAGCTGCATGCCGTCGGGAGAGAATGCCGGCTGCCCATCCCAAGCTGGGTTATCAGCGGTCAGATTCTTGGGCTGAGTGCTGGCATCGGAGGCCACCTCGTAAATGTCGAAGTTCGTCGACCACGCTTCGCTTTGTTGCGCCTTCACTGAGAACGCCACCTGTGCGCCATCCGCACTGAAAGCGTAGTCCTCGCGACCACCGAATGGTTTGCCCGGCACATCCCCGATGCCGCCCGTGATATTCAACGGCGGGTGCTGCGCCACGCCATCGTCGCTCAAGGCCATCGTGAACACTTGGGAACGCCGGCCATCGCTCCAACTGTCCCAGTGACGGATGAAAAGCTGCGAATGGGGCAGTCCCGTCGCTGGCGAATTAGCCTTGGCATCCAGCCGCTTCTTGGTGCACTCAAGATCCGGGCAATCGAGGAAAACATCGACGCTCACCAAGATGCGGTCGGTTCTGGGCGAGACATGGAAGCTGCCGACATCCAACGGCAAATTGGTTACCTGGGTGGAGTCGGCCACGGGGGTATCGCCGCGCAGGCCCGTACCGCTGGAACTGATTCGCCAGACCTGGGTGCTGCCGCTGCGATTGGACAGAAAGTAAATGAACTTGCCGTCCTTGCTCCACTCGGCGGAGCTGGAGTTCGGGCCGCCGTCCGTGAGGCGCAAGGGGGTTGCACCCCGTTTCGAGGTGTCAAGCAGCCACAGGGCCGTGCGGCCTTTGTTCGCTTCCATATCGGTTGAGCGCTCGGTGTACGCGACGCGCTTGCCGTCCGGCGCTACGGCGATATCCGAGATTCTTTCCATGCGCACCATGTCCTGGACGCTGAAAGGCAGCGCGGGTTCCGCGGAGGGCGAGGGTGCTGCAGCAGTGAGGCTCGCCACGCAGCAAAGACTCAAAGCGGAAAGCGAGCGTTCGGCAACCATGGCGTAATTGTACTCTGGGATAGCCCCCAGGAGAGGCTCCTAAGCGCCGAGTTGATCGACCTTCGGCAGGGGATGCCCTTCTATCTGCGCTGCCTCCTGCCACTCGCGCATAAGAGGATCTGCGAGGGCGTGCGTCAAGTACGCTTGCGAGGCGGCGCCAAGTTGCGCGCCGTAGGATTGGAAACGGAACACAACCGGGGCGAACATCGCATCTGCGATGCTGAACTCGCCGAACAGCCAGCCGCCGCCGCCATAGGCTTGCCGGCAATCGGACCAGATCTCATCGATGCGCGCGATGTCCGCGGCAAGCTGCGGTGTGATCGGTACGCTGCGATTTCTGGCCCGCACATTCATGGGGCAATCGTTGCGCAGTGTCGGGAAGCCTGAATGCATTTCGGCGGCCACCGACCGCGCTTGGGCGCGGGCCGCGCGATCCTTAGGCAGGCCGTAGTTGCGGGATTCGGCCGCATATTCGCAGATGGCAAGCGAATCCCAGATCTTTAGGCCGCTGTCGATCAGCAGCGGAACGCGCCGCGAGGGTGATAATGCCGCAATCTGCGCCTGATAGTCCGGCTGATCGAAGTAAACTAGTTGTTCGCGGAACTGCAGGCCCGCTTTGCGTAAGAATAGCCAGGGACGCAACGACCAGCTGGAGTAGTTTTTGCTGCCGATCAAAAGTATAGGAGTCTCGCCGCGCGAAGTGTTTGCGTTCATGACGCCCATCTTAGCAGGCCTGTGACATCATGAATTCCACCCTCGTCTTGAGTTTCGATTTGGATGACACCTTGTGGGCGGTGGAACCCGTGATGACCGCTGCCGAAGCGGCGATGCTGGCCTGGCTTCAAGAACGGCATCCGGAAATCATGCGCGTCCATGATCGGGAATCCATGCGCGCCCTGCGCCAGCGCATAGCGGTGCAATTTCCGGAGCGCAGCCACGACATGACTTTTCTGCGTCACCGCGCGCTGGTGCAGATGTTCGCGGATGCCGGCCACCCAGCCACCCACGCCGACGATGCATTCGAAGTTTTCTACGCCGAGCGAAATCGGGTGAAGCTGTTCAATGAGGTCGAAGCTGCGCTCGAGCGCTTGAGTAAACGCTACCGCTTGTTTGCGCTGAGCAATGGCAATGCCGATCTTAAGCGCTGCGGGATCGCACGATGGTTCGAGGGCCACGTAACGGCCATTTCGGCGGGCGCCGCTAAGCCCGATGTGCGCATTTTCAATCGATTGCGTGATCAGGCCGGCGTCTCTTCCGGTCAGGTACTGCACATCGGCGATGATCCGCAGCTGGATGTCCTGGGCGCGGCACAAGCCGGCATGCAAACGGCTTGGCTCAACCGTGACGCGAAACCGTGGCCGGCGCATTTGCGCGAGCCGTCGCGCACCATCTCGACGCTCGATGAGATTGTGTAGCACTGTTTCGCGGCATAAGAGACATTAGCAGCCTTTGGCCGTGAGTGCTGATTGAAAAAGCCTGGAAAAATAGGCATTTTCTGACTCCAGTTCGCGCTTTTTACTTTTACTTCGGCGTAGCGTTGTCGTTAGGATGGTGTCAGCCTCACGAAAGGATGCCAAATGCAAGCTTCGTCCGCCGGGCCTCTTGTAGCAGTCAGTTCGTTGCGCGAGTTTTTTCGTGACGCATTTCACGCTGCCAGCGAACATCAGCGCTTAGGGCTCGACGAGCAAGCCGAGCAGTACGTGGTCAATCTGCTGACAATGTTTGCAAGGGCAGACGCGCTCTACGAGAAAACCCCCGATGGTCTGCGAATCCGGCCGCTGGCGCACATGCTGGCGGACGCGTTGGAAGCGCCGAATGCCGGCGCACGGCAGCGCGGCCTGCAGCGGTTGGGCGATGTTTCGTTGTTCATAGCAGGATTTTTCGCACGCAGCTTCGCACGCAAATTGGTCGACATCGACTATCACATCGCCATGGGCGGCAACGCCTACAGTTCGCTGGCGGATACCATGCAGCGCTCATTGTCAGGGCGTTGCGTGGCGGGGGTTTTTGCGCAGCTGGCGCAGAAGTTTCAGGGCTTGGTCGACACGCTCAACGAGGTAAGCGATATGTCTTATCGTCATACCGACGCAGACATATTGCGGCTCTACGAAATATGGATGAAGACCGGCAGCCAACGTGCGCACGGCTTGCTGCGCCAATTGGGCGTGCAGCCCGTCACTGCAGCCGGCGCCCGCCGCGAGCACTGACATGGTGCTGCGCGAACTGCAGTCCCTGCTCGGACGGCTGTATGACGTCGAGCCACCGTACGATGTGTACGATTTTTTGGTCACCGACCGGCGCGAAGTCGCCTGCGCCAAGCCGCAAAACGATGGGCGCGTATTGGAGGAATCCTTGCTGCTCGCGGAAACCGCCGACGGTGCCGGCGTGGCATTGTATTTGGACCCCGGATTGTTGAGTCGCCTGGAAGCAGCGGATCCGCATCTCGCCTTGACCGAAAAGAACCTGCAGGATTACTGCACGGCGCTCGAAGGCGTAAGCCATTTCCTGTATTCCACTTGGGCGTTGGACCGCGATTCGCCGGTATCGCTGCTGGAGCTGGAAACCCAGGCGGAAGTGGACAAGTATGTCGTGACGGTATTTCTGCTGGCGGACCAACAAGGCGGTCCTTCGTACCCGGCGCAGGTGCATGCGCGCCTTTTTGATCACGTGAGCTTCGATGCACGCCTGGAGCCGCATCAGTACGAGCGCTACCGCACTGCGCATCGCTGCGCGGCTAATTATTGCCGCCGCTTGGAACGGCGCTTCGTGAATCGAGGGGTGGCCAGAATCGATGCAATGGTGCGCGAGCTACGCAGCTTTTATCGCTTAAGGCACAACGCCAAATTGCGTCACGCGCAAGCCTAGTCAATCCCGAGGCTCTTTGTCCTTGTTGTCTGCGGCCTGCTTTTTGATTTTCAACCAGTCGCTCAAACGGCGCAGGTCTTTTTTGGGCGGCGGCGGCTTCTTTCCCAGCCTGCCGCTGTCATACGGATCGTAGCCCTTTTTGGTGCCTAAAGGATTCGCGCGGACCGTCTCGAACGGCGTCGGCGCATCATCCGCAATCGACAGCGTCGGATGTGCAAGCTTTTTCAGCCGCTGGGTCGAAACTTCCACGCCAAATGCGCCGGTCTCGATCTGCCATTCCCAAACCGCATTGCCGCGTGCGTCGAATGCGACGCGCCCGGTGGATTTTTCACCGCCGGGGCTGCTTTTCGGGGGCGGCTCGACAGCATCGTCCGGAGACGGCTTAGGCGATTTTGGCTTATCGTTACTCACCCCCCCTTTTTAAGCGCTGCAAAGGTTAAGTCAAGCGACGGACTTCTAAAAGCGGCAAAGCGTCACAATTGCAGCTGATATTGCGCGCGCCAGATCGCGATTGCGGTTTTGCCGTCGCTCCACTCGCCGCGCAATATAAGTCCGGCGGCTTCCTCCAGCTGCAGCCACCTAAGGTCCAATTCCTCGTCAGCGTCAGGACTGGCCGCTCCGATGGCGAGGTCCTGCGCGAGGTACAAATGAATTATCTCGGTGAAAAGACTGGGTGCCGGGATGTATACCCCCAGGGAGGTCCATCGGTTGGCTTGCACGCCAGTCTCTTCCTTCAGTTCCCTTGCCGCACACACTTCAGGTCGCTCGCCCGCGTCGAGCTTGCCGGCAGGAATTTCCCACAGAAAATCCTCTATGCCATGCCGGTACTGGCGCACCACGCAGACGCGATTGGCGGCATCGACGGCGACGATGGCAGCCGCGCCCGGGTGGCGGACGAAATCGATCTCGTACTCGCGGCCGTTCGAGTAACGCAGCCGCTCGGTGGAGACTTGGATGACGCGGCCGTTGTGCACCGGATTGCTCGCGACGGCGACAGGTTTGAACATGAATTGCGGTCCTATAGGGAGACTTAAGCGTTAAGGATCATCGCCGAAAGTCGGGCGAGTGTGTGATCTGGCTCCTGGCGGCCTGCACACGAAGTGCGCAATGCTGAAGCGGGTGTATGTGTTGCTTCGCAATCTGGATATACGTACAGTATCGCAAGTTTATGATGAAAGTTAAGCCAAACGCGTTCGACGCGCTGAATCCGGGCCAGCGTCGCGCCGCCACTTTCGGCACGGTCGTTCCGGAGAAAGGCGTCAGCTCGGGCCCGCTGCTCATCCTGGCCGGTGCCGGAACCGGTAAGACCAATACGCTGGCGCATCGCGCGGCTCATCTCGTTGTAAATGGCACCGACCCGGCGCGCATCCTGATGCTGACCTTCACGCGCCGCGCCGCGCAGGAAATGATCAAGCGCACGCAAGGCATCGTTGCCGAAGTCATGTCGAATCGCGGCAAGGCGGGAGACCGCAGCGTCGTATCGAGGTTGATTTGGGGCGGCACTTTTCATTCGATCGGCAGCCGCATCTTGAGGCTGTACGCCAATCATTTGGGACTGGACTCGAATTTTACGGTGTTGGACCGTGCGGATGCCGCCGATTTGCTTGATGTCATCCGGCATGAACTGGGATTTTCCTCCAAGGACAAGCGATTTCCGCGTAAGGACGCTTGCCTTGCGATCTATTCATATCGAGTCAACACGCGGCTCTCGCTCAAGCAAACCCTGGATGAGCAGTTTCCCTGGTGCCGCGAGTGGCAAGCGGATCTGACGCGTCTGTATCGGGAGTACGTGGCGCGCAAGCAAAAAAATCGAGTGCTGGACTATGACGATCTGCTGCTTTACTGGCACGTCATGATGCAAACTCCCGCCTTGGCGCAGAGCCTGTCGAAGAATTTCGATCATATACTGGTGGATGAATACCAGGACACCAGCACGTTGCAAGGCGAAATCGTTCACGCGCTCAAACCCGACGGCAACGGTGTCACCGTGGTGGGCGACGATGCTCAGGCCATTTACTCATTCCGTGCTGCAGCGGTGGAGAACATACTGGGTTTCGCCGCTCGGTATAAACCCAAGGCTGAAGTGCTCGTTCTGGCGCAAAACTACCGCTCGACGCAGCAAATATTGGATTCGGCGAACGCGCTCATGGCAGAGGGCGCACGCCATCATCGCAAGACGCTGTTGAGCACGCGGCAATCGGCGCAGAAGCCTTTTTACGTCGCCCTCGACGACGTGCAGGCCCAAGCCGAATACATCACCGGCAAGATTTTGCAAACGCGAGAAATCGGCGGCTCGCTGAAACGGCATGCAATTCTATTCCGCAGCTCGCATCACAGCGATGTACTGGAAGTCGAGCTTGCCAAGAAGAATATCCCGTTCGTGAAGTACGGCGGTTTGAAATTCCTGGAGGCGGGACACGTCAAGGACATGATGTCGGTGCTGCGCTGGGCGGACAATCCACGAAACTCGGTAGCCGGGTTTCGCGTCCTGAAACTGCAGGTTGGGTTCGGTCCGGCGAACGCCAAGCAGTGTCTAGAGCTTTTCGAGGCGCGCGGCTTCGAGGCCAAAGCGCTCGCGGACTTCGATGCGCCGCAGGCGGTGAAAATGGAATGGAAACGCTTCTGTGCGCTATACGAAAAGCTCGCCGATCCCTCGACACCCTGGCCCGGCCAAGTCGGCCTGGTAAAGGATTGGTATAAGCCGCAGCTTGAGCGAATTTACGATTCAGGCTGGACGCGCATGGGAGATTTGGAGCAGCTGGATCAGCTCTCGGTACAACACCCGAGCAGAGAGCGCTTCTTGACCGAGCTCACGCTCGATCCACCGTTGGCCACAAGCGATCAATCGGCCGGCGCTTCGAAGGACGAGGACTACGTCATCCTCTCCACCATCCATTCCGCGAAAGGCCAGGAATGGGACAACGTCTACGTGCTCAACGTCTCGGACGGTAATTTCCCATCCGAGTTCTCTACGGGCAAGCCGGAAATGGTCGAGGAAGAACGCCGCCTGCTGTACGTGGCCATGACTCGGGCCCGCAACGAATTGCATCTATGCGCTCCACTAAAATTCGCTGTGACTCAGCAGGCCAAGCATGGCGACGCCCATGTATATGGCGCCAAAAGCCGATTTATGAGCGACAAGGTTTTGGATAGCTTGGAGAGGATTTCCGTACGCACTACGGTGGGCGTGGAAAACCTAAAGGCCGGCGATGCGACGACGGTCGACGTGGTCGCGCAACTCAAAGAAATGTGGTGAGCATTCCGGGTAGCACCCCTACCCGTGGATTTTTACCAGCGGCGTGATCCGCCGCCGCCACTACCGCCGCCACCACCACCACCGCCGCCACTCCCAGCGCCGGCACCGCCGCCGGGTCTTCGGGGCGCCCGTTCTTGGGCCTCATTCACGCGCAGCGGCCGACCGCCCATCTGGAAGCCGTTCGTCTGTTGGATTGCGTTTTGTGCTTCACCAGCTGCCATATCGACGAACGCAAATCCGCGCGGCCGACCGGTTTCCCGATCGTTTATGAGCTTGACTGATTCCACTTTGCCGTGGCGCTCGAAAATCGCGCGGACTTCATCTTCGGTTGCGGTGAATGGCAGGTTGCCAACGTAGATCGTCGTCATTCAACTAATCTCACTACATAGGTTTCGACATGCAGGCACCGTCGCTTATGTCTTGGCGTTGAGGCCTGTACCCGCGGCCGCGCACTAATTTCGATTAGGGAAACGACCTAATGGCCGACTCTACGCTTTGAGATTATTGTTGGCAAACGCAAGATTTTGGCGCGAAAGGCGCGCTTTATCCGACTTCCAGATACGCATAGCCATTCAGCTCGTTTTCGTAAAAACGTTTGACTGCCTGCGCTTCAGTCAGCGACATCCTACCTTCCTGCACGGCCCGTTCACAGTCGCGCGCGATTCCAGGATAGAGCTCGTCCGTGTCGTACTCCATGTATTCGAGCACCTTGTTGGCGGTGTCGCCTTTTACGATTTCTTCGATCCACCAGCCGCCGTCTTCTTGCAGCCGTATGTGCACTACGTGGGTGTCGCCGAACAGATTGTGCAAATCACCCAATGTTTCCTGGTAGGCGCCCACCAGAAAAGCGGCCAAATAATACGGTTCGCCCGGCGTCAATTCGTGCACCTCTAGGGTGCGCTTGGTGATCCGGGGGTGCACGAAGCGGTCGATTTTACCGTCCGAATCGCAGGTGATATCCGCCAGCACGGCATTGCGGGTCGGCCGTTCATTCAACCGCTGAATGGGCATGATGGGAAAGACCTGGCCTATAGCCCAACTGTCCGGAAGCGATTGGAATATGGAAAAATTGCAAAAATAAATGTCGCTCAGCATGTCCTCGAGATTTTCGAGTTCTTCCGGTACGCGATCGAGCTTGCGGCAGAAATCGCGGATCTTGGTGCAGGTGGCCCAGTAGAGTTTTTCCGCGAGCCCGCGAAACTCCAGGCTGAGATAACCTAGGTTAAACATCTGCAGTGCCTGTTCGCGGGCCTGCAGCGCGTCGTGGTAGCACTCCACGACCCGCCGTTCGTTCACCGAGCGATAACTGTCGAATAAATCCATTACCGGTTGCGGTAGTTCTTCAGAGCCGCGGTAATCATCCGCGGCCTTGCCGGTGACTTTGAATTGATCGAGTTTGGAGGAGCCCAAAGTATCGAACACCAGCAGGCTGTGATGCGCGGCAATGGCGCGGCCGGATTCGCTTATGATCATCGGATGCGGCACGTCGCGTGCATCGCAAACGCTTTTGATCCGGTATACCACGTCGCTGGCATATTCATTGAGCGTGTAGTTCATCGAGGACTCATAATTAGTCCCGCTGCCGTCATAATCGACACCGAGACCGCCGCCAATGTCGATGTACTGCAGTCCCGCCCCCATGATTTTGAGTTCCGCGTAGACATGCGCCAACTCATTGATGGCATCTTTCACGCGGCGGATGTCCTGCAGCTGACTGCCGGGATGGCAATGAACGAGCTGTAGGCAGTCGAGCATGTTGCGCTCCTTCAGCAACGCATGTAGATCGAGAATTTCGCTGATGAACAAGCCGAATTTCGATTTCTCCCCGGCCGATTCGCGCCAACGTCCAGCCCCTTCGCTGGCGAGCTTGACGCGCACGCCGATCTTCGGCCTCACGCCATAGTTGGCGGCGTGTTTGAGAATCAAGTGGATTTCTTCGTAGTTCTCCACCACCGGAATAATGGTACGGCCGAGTTTGGTCGCGATGATGACCGCTTCGATATAGCTGTCGTCTTTGAAGCCGTTGCATACGATCAGGCGATCAGGCGCATTTTCGGTGATGGACATGACCGCGAGCAGTTCTGGCTTGGAACCCACCTCCAGCCCGAAACCGAATTCCTTGCCGTACCGGTACACCTCTTCGACCACCAGCCGCTGTTGGTTGACTTTGATGGGAAACACCGCGGCGTAGCGGCTTCTATAGTCATTCTCCGTTATGGCCGTGGCAAATGCGTCGGCTAGATGGCGCAGCCGATGCGCGAGAATGTCCGAGAAACGAATGACCAAGGGCGTGTGCAGATCGCGCGCCTTCAGGCCTTGGACCACTTCGTAGAGATCGATTTCGCGGCTCGCATCCAGACTCGGGCGGATCACCACGTGGCCTTGCGCATTGATGGAGAAGTACCCCTTGCCCCAGGCTTCCACTTGGTACAGGTCCAGGGACTCGGCTATCTTCCAAGTGGGGTTTGCGGAGCTGAGCGCTTTTGCGGTCGTGTTCATGAGGCGCGCACGATAACAAATTGGGGCGGCATGTAAATGACGACGTGCGTAACGGCGTGCGCCGCCCTATGGGCCGAGAGCGACAGCTCGATTGGGGTCTCTGATCCACTCACTCCACGAGCCAGGGTAGAGCTTGGCGCCCTTGAAGCCCGCGACTTCCAAACCCAGCAAGTTGTGACAAGCGGTGACACCCGAGCCGCACATCGCAGCCACTCGCTCCGGCCTTCTACCTTCAAGACGCAGCTCCCAGCGACGCCCAAGCTCATCGGGCGGTAGAAATCGCCCGTCTGGAGCAAGATTCGTTGTAAATGGATGGTTGACGGCCCCTCTTATGTGGCCGGCGACGCTGTCGATGGGTTCGACGGACCCGGCGAACCGATCCGCTGCGCGCGCATCGACCAACAAGTTGGCTGGATTAGCCAAAAACCCCTCAATGTCGGCCGTTTCGATCAGCGCCATGCGGTTGCTTGTCGGCAGTATGGTTGCGCCGCTTGAGGTTGGTTCCTGCAAGGGTCTTTCCTCGCCTGGCTCCTTGAGCCCGCCGGCAGCAACCCAGGCGTTGAATCCGCCGTTCAGCACCGCCACGGACTCGTGCCCGAGCCAGCGCAACAGCCACCACGCCCTGGCCGCGAATGATCCGCCCGCATCGTCGTAAACGATCGCCTGGGTGGCGTTGCCGATTCCCCATCTTGCCAATGCGGCGGCGAAATCCTCAGGCGCGGGCAGCGGATGGCGGCCGGACTTAGCGGTGACCGGCCCGGAGAGGTCTGTCTCCAGATCGGCATATCTTGCTCGCGGGATGTGGCCTTCGAGGAACGCGGCACGGCCGCGCGAGCGGTTGCTAAGATCGAAACGGCAATCGATCACGGCCACATCCGGTTTGTCGATCAAATCGCGAAGCACGAAGGCTTCAATCAGGGTCGTAAAGCTCATCAACCGAGCTTAGCGCGATGCCGGGTGAAGTTCATCCGTTACAATCCCCCTATGGCACTCACTTTTTATTGGGGCAGCGGCAGTCCTTTCTCGTGGAGGGTGCACCTTGCATTGGAGCACAAGGGCCTGCAATACGAGTCTCAGCTCCTGCATTTCGATAAGCAGGAACACCAATCGCCGCAGATGCTCAAGATGAACTTTCGCGGTCGTGTGCCCGTGCTCAAGGACGGCGATTATGTGGTGTTCGAATCCATCGCCGTCCTGTACTACCTCGACCTGAAGTATCCACAGCCGCCGATTTTCGGGCTTACTCCGGAAGAAGCCGGAGTGATTATGCGGGTGATTTGCGAATTTCAGTCCTATGCCGAACCTTCGGTGCAAAAGATCGTCAGCGCCATCTTCGCTGATCAGGTCGACGCCGATATCGACGATTTGACCGATGCCATGCACATCGTCGGACGTGAGGCGCGCACCATTGAGGGCCGCCTGAGCAAGGAAGAATGGATCGTGGGCAAAAATTATTCCGCGGTCGACATGGTCATTTTCCCCTGGATTCAACTATTGCGGCGCGCCCTCAATCGCAGCGCGGCGACGGAACTCGGGGCCCGCTTCTTGCCGATGGAGCGCAACTATCCAGCGCTCGCTCGTTGGATTCGCCGGATCGAGTCGCTTCCCGGCTACGACCGCACGTATCCGCCTCATTGGCGCGAAACGTAGTTTTTACTTGAAGGAAACTAAAATGGCAGAAAACTTATGAGCGAGCACGAAGTTCATGTGAAATTTGCAGGCAAGATCGTCATGGTTGGATTCGGCAGCATCGGACAGGGAATATTGCCTTTGATCTTGCGTCACATAGGCACTTCGTCGGATCGCATCACCATTGTCACCGCCGAGGACAAAGGCAATTCGGAGGCCAAAGAGTTCGGGGTGAAATTCGTCAAGGCCCCGCTTGCGGCCGGGAACTACCGGCAGGTGCTCGAGCCGCTCATCGGCGCGGGCGATTTCCTGTTGAACCTGTCGGTCGACGTTTCCAGCGCCGCCCTCATTCAATTGGCGCGCGAGCGAGGCGCGCTCTATCTCGATACCTGCATCGAACCGTGGGCCGGCGGCTATACCGACCCGAACACCTCTGTCGAAACGCGCAGTAACTACGTCATGCGCTTGGACGCTTTGAAGCTGCGCAAAGGCAATGAAAAATCGCCGACCGCCGTATTGACCCACGGCGCCAATCCGGGCCTGGTGTCACACCTGGTCAAGCAAGCGTTGGTCAATATTGCCAAGGACACCGGGGTCGATACGGGCACTCCCGCCACTCGAGACGAGTGGGCCAAGCTTGCGCAGAAATTGGGTATCAGAGTGATCCACATCGCGGAGCGCGACACGCAGGTATCCAATATACCGAAGGCACTCAATGAGTTCGTCAATACATGGTCGGTCGATGGTTTCGTCAGCGAGGGGGCACAGCCGGCGGAACTTGGCTGGGGCACGCACGAAAAGCACTTTCCCAAGGATGGCGGCCGGCACAAGGCTGGTTCCGGATGCGCCATTTACTTGAATCGGCCTGGAGCCAGTACACGGGTACGAACCTGGACTCCGGCCGCCGGGCATTTTCACGGATTTCTCATCACGCATTCAGAAGCTATTTCGCTTGCGGACTACTACACGGTCATGGATGGCGAGAAGGTGGCCTACCGTCCGACCAGTCATTATGCCTACCATCCTAGCGACGATGCGGTGATGTCGGTGCACGAATTCGCCGGGCGCAATTGGCACTTGCAAGATCGCAAACGCATCATGATGGAAGAGATCACCGAGGGCATCGATGAACTCGGTGTGCTGCTCGCAGGACACTCCAGAAACGCTTATTGGTATGGCTCGCAGCTATCCATCGGAGAAGCTCGCGCGCTCGCTCCCTACAACAGCGCCACCAGTCTGCAGGTCACGGCGGCCGCGCTGGCCGGCATGATCTGGGCCATGGAGAACCCGAATCGCGGCATCGTCGAGCCGGACGACATGGATTACCAGCGGCCGCTGCAGATTTGCAGGCCATACCTCGGCAACGTCGTGGGCAAGTACACCGATTGGAACCCTTTGCATCAGCGCGGCCAGTTGTTCCAGGAAGACCTCGATACATCGGATCCCTGGCAGTTCAAGAACATTCGGGTGGTTTGACGCCATAGTCGATGGCGGTCACCGTCAGGGTGGCCGCCCCCTCGGGCAGCGCGACGGCAACTTCATCGTCAAGCCGCTTGCCCATCAAGCTGCGGCCCAAGGGGGAATCCATGCTGATGTAATCATCGGCCATATCGAATTCGTCCGGGCCGACGATACGATACCAGCGCAACGCGCCGGCACTCTCCACTTGCACCCAGGCGCCGAAGAACACGCGTGTCGTATCGCGCCTGCCTGGAAGTGCGGACGGGTCGACTACGGTCATGCCTTCGAGCCGTTTGCGCAAGAAACGCACGCGTCGGTCAATCTCATGCAAGCGCCTTTTGCCGTACGTGTACTCGGCATTCTCCGACCTGTCGCCCTGCGCAGCGGCTTCAGAAACTGCTTGCGTGACCCGCGGCCGCTCCTCATGCCACAGCCGGTCCAACTCCTCCTGCAACCGTCGGGCGCCCTCGGGGGTGATGTATTTGGAACCGGGAATCGTGGGCGGGCGATATCTTGACACGGTGCAATAATTAAGCTGCGGCGTTCGAGGACGTGAATTGGTTCTGAACAGATTACAAGCGACTGAGCAATCGCTCACAGACTGCGGGCGCACCGGATCATAAGCTCTGTACCCATGAGCGCTAAATACTACACCCACTTTATTGCGCAGTCGGATGACGCCATCGAGTACAACGAGTATCGAGGCGTTGTGGAGCTCTTGGGCCAATCCGGCGGTGTAGAAGGCGATCGAGAGATAGCGCGCATGTTGGCGCGCAGCTTTGACCTTGAGGAAACCGACATCCAAGTCCTTCAGTGGCACCAACTGCACTAAGGCACGATCCCCTAGCGGGCTTTACATCCCTTCATTGAAGTCCGCATCTCATGCCCCGAGATAACACTCGGGGCTTTTTTTTGCCAAGTGGTAGACTTCGCCCACGACCCCAACTAAAAAGGGGCAGGAGGGGAAGATGAATAAGGTTGCTCTGGTCTTGGCGATGTTTACCGGGTTGCTGCTCTCCGGGTGCGGTTATAACAATATTCAATCGACCGACGAGCAGACCAAAGCGGCGTGGTCCGAAGTTCTCAACCAGTACCAGCGGCGCGCCGATCTTATCCCCAATCTGGTGAAAACCGTGCAGGGCTACGCGGCCCAGGAACAAGCCGTGCTGCTCGGAGTGACGCAAGCACGCGCCCGGGTGGGCTCCATCCAGGCTACGCCCGAATTGGTCAACGACCCGGCAGCGATGGCTAAGTTCCAAGCCGCTCAGGGTGAGCTGTCGAGCGCCTTATCGCGCCTCTTGGTGGTGACCGAGAACTATCCGCAATTGAAATCCGATCAAAATTTCCGCGACTTGCAGGCGCAGCTGGAAGGCACGGAAAATCGCATCACGGTGGCGCGCAATCGCTTTATTCAAGCGGTGCAGAATTATAATTTGTCGATCCGCACGTTCCCATCCAATTTAACCGCCATGATGTTCGGTTATAAGACCAAGGCCAATTTTGCTCCCGAGAACGAGGCTGCGATCTCCAAGCCGCCGTCGGTGGACTTTGCGCCTGCACCGGCATCGACGCCGGCAACCACTCCGCCGGCCGCGCCCGCACGCTAGGAGCGCACGCAATACTCGGACAGGCTCCCGCGGCGCGCGCCGCCCGGCTCGGGGCAGGGCTGCTCCTGCTGTTCAGTTTCACGCTCGTCCGCGCCGAGGTGGCCATCCCACCGCTTGCCTCACGGGTCACCGACCTGACGGGCACCTTGTCCGGCGGGGCAGTGGCGCGCATCGAAGCGAAGCTCGCTGACTTCGAGAAGACCAAGGGAAGTCAGCTCGCGGTGCTCATCGTGCCAACCACCCAGCCCGAGGAAATCGAACAGTATGGAATCCGCGTCGCTGAGGCATGGAAACTAGGCCGAAAGGGCATCGACGACGGTGCCATTTTGATCGTCGCGAAGGATGATAGGCGGGTGCGAATCGAAGTGGGTTATGGCTTGGAAGGTCCGCTGCCCGATGCCGTCGCCAATCGGATCATCATCGAGGCGGTGACGCCGCACTTCAAACTGGGCGACTACGACGGCGGAGTGGAAGCGGGCATCGATAAAATGATCTCCGTGGTCAACGGTGAAGCCCTGCCCCAGCCCGACAAAAAATGGGAACGCCATGGGGGCGGTTTGAGCACCCTATTGCCGCTGCTGTTGGTGGTCGTCGTCGTTGCGGGCAGTGTACTTCGCGCTATATTCGGCAGGCTGTTCGGCTCCATAGCGACCGGCGGCGTAGCGGGCGTCATCGTTTGGCTCTTAAGCCATCTGCTCCCCATCGGCATCGGTGCCGGCGTGCTCGCCTTCTTGTTCGCGCTGCTCACGGGAGGCTCTCGCGCCGGGTGGTCGGCGGGCAGCGGTTGGGGCGGCGGTATCGGCGGTTTGGGCGGCGGCTTTGGAGGTCGCGGCGGCTTTGGCGGAGGCGGAGGCGGCTTCGGGGGTGGGGGTGGCGGCTTTGGGGGCGGCGGCGCCTCGGGAAGCTGGTAATGCAGATCGGACGCCTGGTCCGGCATGCAACGGCGACCCACTGGCGCACCCGCATGCTATTCCCCACCCCAACGCTCGATGCCATCGAGCAGGCCATCGCCAAGGCTGAACTTAATCATGCCGGCGAGATTCGCTTCGTCGTGGAAACGGCGCTGACGCCAAAGCACATCTTAAATGAAGTGAGCCCGCGTGCTCATGCGCTGGAGGTGTTCGCGCGGCTGCGCGTTTGGGATACCGAGGCGAACAACGGGGTCCTAATCTACGTTCAGCTCGCGGATCGCACCGTGGAAATCGTTGCCGATCGCGGCTTCCAGGGCCTGGTTAGCGCTGCGGAATGGGCGGCGGTATGCCGTCTGATGGAGGAGCATTTCCGGGCCGGCCGCTTCAAAATCGGTTCCATTGCCGGGGTAGATGCGATCGGCACCCTGCTGACGCGCCATTTTCCACAGGGCCCCGCCAAGGCTCCTCAGCCCAATCAATTGCCTGACAGACCGACTTTGTTGTAGATAGAGCGAATGCCAGCTCTAGTTAAAGCTCTTTTTCCGGGGGCGGCGGCCGCCGGCGCTCTGGTGTTAAGCGGCTGCTCGCTGCTACACCTTGGTCCCAAACAACCTCCGGCGGCGGTCACAGTAGTGGCTCCGGCGAAACCATTGCTGCCCCAACCTAAGGCAACGCACCGTTTCCAGGTGGAGGCCAACAGCGAACTTGTCGGGTACGTGCAAAAGACCATCATCGGCAAGGACGATACCCTGCCCGATATTGCGCGCCGCTTCGACGTCGGTTATGAGGAAATGCTCACGGCCAATCCCGGCGTCGATCCTTGGCTGCCGGGCGTGGGACGTGAGGTCGTTGTACCAACCCAATTCATCTTGCCCGCCGCCCCGCATGAAGGGGTGGTGGTGAATGTGGCCGAGATGCGAATTTTTTATTATCCGCCGCACAAGAAAGGCGAACCCGAAACGGTGTATACGCATCCGATTGGCATCGGCAAAGTCGGTTGGAAGACCCCAGAAGGCACCACCAAGATCATCAGCCGTCAAAAAGATCCGGTTTGGACGGTGCCGAAGTCGGTGCGTGCAGAGCACCAAGAGAATGGCGAGGAGCTTCCGGCACAAGTGCCTGCGGGTCCGGATAACCCATTAGGGCAGTACATGTTTCGTCTTGGCTGGCCGAGCTACTTGATCCACGGCACCAACAAGCCCTACGGCGTCGGCATGCGCTCGAGCCACGGTTGTATGCGCCTTTACCCCGAGGACATCGCGGCATTTTTCGACCTCGTCCCGATCGGCACCAAGGTAACCGTGGTGAATCAACCATACGTTTTTGGATGGCGGGACGGCACGCTGTACATGCAAGCCTACACGGTCATGGAAGACGATTCGCGCAATTGGTCCAAGGATCGCAAGCGTTTGCTCGCCAAACTGCTGCGCCCCAAGCAGCGCGGCAAGATCGCGCAGCACGACGATGAAATCGATTGGCAACGTGTCGGCGATCTGGCGCATTCGCCCCGTGCGGTGCCGGTTCCGGTCACCGGCAGTCTCGAGGGCGTCGATGCCGTCATCGCGCAAGGCGTGCTCGTGGAAAACACGTTGCCCGAAGGTTCCAACTGGGACGGCCGGTCCGGATTGTTGGTCGACGAAAAGACGTTCAATGATTTGCTCAATGGACGTGACAAGGCGCCAGTAGGAATGCCATGACCCGCAAGGGTCTCGGGAGCCTGACGGCATTGGCACTGGCCGCGGGGGTTCTAAGCTTCGGCGCTGAACGCGTAGGCGGCCCCCTTCCTCCAGGCCCCCCCTTCGACTACCACTCCTACGCCAATGTGGATCAGTTTCGAGTGACGCACTTGGAACTCGATTTGCGGGTCGATTTTTGGCGTAAGACGATTTCCGGCGTCGCTGCGCTGGAGCTGAAGCGCGTTGACCCTCGCGCCACGCAAATCGTGCTCGATTCCAAAGATCTCATGATATTGGGCGTGACCCAAAAGGCCACCGATGTGGTGGGCGCAACGTCGAAAAATGAAACCTTTTGGGTCAGCCGGCCTTTTCACCTCGAAAAAGCCGATCCGATTTTGGGCAGGGCCTTGGTAATTGAACTGCCGCCATCCAGAAGAACGACGGAAACCATCAAGATCGATTACGAAACCCTGCCGGATTCGCAAGCGCTGCAATGGCTGACGGCGAAACAAACCGCGCGGCACAAGGATTTCCTGTATACCGAATCGGAGCCCATCGGGGCGCGTACCTGGATTCCTCTGCAAGATACGCCGCAGGTTCGAGCAACCTACAAAGCAAAAATTCATACGGACCGAGGCATGCGCGCTGTCATGAGCGCCGAAAACGACCCGGCCGCAAAGCAGACCGGCGATTACACCTTCGTCATGCCGCAGCCGGTGCCTTCCTACCTGATTGCCCTTGCGGTGGGTGATCTCGAGTTCCTGGCAACCGGCCCGCGCAGCGGCGTGTACGCGGAGAAGTCCATCTCTAAGGCGGCCGCCAAAGAGTTCGCGGACACCGAATCGACGATCCAGGCCAACGAGAAAATGTTCGGTCCCTATCGTTGGTCGCGTTACGACATCCTGGTCATGCCGAAGAGCTTCCCGCAGGGCGGCATGGCAAATCCGCGGCTGACATTCATGACGCCTATGGTCGTGGTGGGCGACAAGAGTCTGGTGTCCGTGACTGCACGCGAGCTGGCGCATTCCTGGGCCGGGAACTTGGTCGGCAATGCCACTTGGCGCGACGTGTGGCTCAATGAGGGAGTGAGCAACTACGTGCAAAGCCGCATCACGAGCGCGGTGTATGGGGAGGAACGCGCCTCGATGGAGGCCGTGCTGAGTCTGAAGTCCTTGCGCGCCGATCTTGCGAAAATCAAACCCGCCGACCAGATACTGGCGATCGATTTGCGCGACCGAGACCCCCGTGAGGTGTTCAGCGAGATTCCCTCTGAGAAGGGCCGCCTGTTCTTGAACTACCTCGATTCGAAGTTTGGCCGCGAGCGCTTCGATGCATTCCTGCGTGGATACTTCGATCATTTTGCTTTCAAGGGCATCACCACCGAGGAGTTCCTGGCGTACCTTCAGGAAAATTTACTCGATCGTTTCCCGGGCGTCGTGACTGGCGATCAAGTCCACACTTGGGTGTTTAGCCCAGGCCTGCCGGCCGATGCCGTGCTGCCGGTCACATCGATGTTTCAGCCCGTGGATCAGGCCAGAGACGCATGGCTCAGCGGCAGGCCGTTGGTTAAGCAAATGGGCACGGACTGGGTCGCCCAGCAGTGGCTATATTTTCTTGGGCAGATGCCCTCGACCTTAAGCGCTTCGCAACTGGCCGACCTCGACAAGAACTTTGGCTTCAGTAAAAGCCCCAACGCGCAGATCGGGCACAGCTGGTTCAAGTTGGTAATCGCCAATGGATATCACCCAGCTTACGGGCGGCTGGAGGAATATCTGACGACGATGGGGCGCCGCAGCCTGATTACGCCGCTGTACGAGGGATTGATGAAAACCGCTCCCGGCGCGCTGGTCGCGAAGCGCGTTTTCGCCAAGGCGCGCCCGGGCTACCATCCGGAAACCGCGAAAGCGATCGAGGCGATCGTCGAGCCGAAGGGGGAGAGCGGCGAATGAGCGAGTGGATGAAAATCATGCTCGAGGAAATCTCGCGCAAGAAGGCAGAAGCAGAGCAGGCGCGCATCGAAGAGCAACGGCGAAGCGAGGATTTGCCTGCCGAAAAATGCTACAGTTCGCGCAGTGCACCGCTTGACTAGAATCTGGTGACGCCAAACGAGCTAGGGATCCAAGTCGCGGCCGAGCGCGGGCCCGATCACTCCATCGCGCATCTGCCTACGGCGCGCAGCGCATTTGTCGGGCGCACATTGCGCGGACCGGTCAATCGACCTGTCCTCACCAAGAGTTTCGCGGAATTTCAGCACGCGTTCGGCGGTCTTTGGCAGCCGAGCCTATTGGGCTATGCGGTCGAGCAATTCTTCGATAACGGTGGACGCGAGGCATTTATCGTACGCGTCGTCAACGGCGCTCGCGCTGTAACGCTGACCTTGAGGGCGGGTCCGCAGTTGCTGGAGCTGCAAGCGCTGCGCCCGGGCACGCGCGAATACCTACGGGCCAGCGTCGACTTCGACAACATTCCCACCGACGACGAGTCGTCTTTCAATTTGACGGTGCAACGCGTACGCGCGCAAGGCACCGCCCAAGTCGAAGACCAGGAAATATTCCATCGGCTTTCGGTGCTGCCGTCAAACGACCGGTATTTTCCGCGGGCGGTCGAGCAATCGGCCCTCGTCAGGCTGATCGGCCAAATGCCGAGCGAACGTCCGGAACGAACCGTAGATCCGTCGAGCGGGCTTGCCATTGGTTACATCAATTCAAACTCGGACGGCGATGACGGCGCGCCGCTTACCGACTACGATCTGATCGGCTCCAGCCTCGATCACAGCGGTATATTCGCGCTTCACCACGCGCAGGACTTCAACTTCCTGTGCATTCCGCCGCTGTCGCGCGATAAGGACGTGGGGCCGAGCGCTTTGCTGGTGGCGGCGCGCTACTGCAAAGAGCGCCGCGCGCTCCTGATCATCGATCCGCCCTGCGGCTGGCAGACCGCGGACGAAGCGCTCGCCGGATTGCGCGACTGGAATTTTCCCAATGAAAACGCGCTGATGTATTTCCCCCGGGTGTTGGCACACGACAAGCTGCGGGGTCATTTCGAGTCCTTCGCGCCTTGCGGCGCGGTCGCCGGCATGCTGGCCCGATACGATGAGATCTCTCCAGTGTGGTTGGCTACCGAGCGTGAGGAACCCATTCTGCGTCCTGGATTCAGACCGGCGTGCTTGGTCGCAGAGGATCGGCGGATTCGGCTTGCCGGCCTCGGCGTCAACACCATCCAAGCCATCCGCTCGCCCGGTCGCCTGGGGTTGCGGCCGCGAACCTTGGCCGCCTGCAACACGGCGAGCGCCGACTGGCGCTACCTGCCGGCGCGCCGATTGGCGCTGTTTATTTTAAACAGCATCGGTCGCGGCACCCGCTGGATCGCTGCCGCCTCCTCGCCGGCCGGCGTTGCCGATGAACTGGTGGCGCAAGTGCGGACATTTTTCGAAGGATTGCATGCAGCGGGAACCTTCGGCTCACGCGCGGCGGACGACGCCTTTTTTGTCATTTGCGATGAGCGCATCCACAGCACCTGGGCAGAGCCTTCGAACGAGGTGCACTTCGTGATTGGTTTTGCTGCCAGTCGCGAGCACGAATTCCATTGCTTCCGCATCTCGCAGTCCGTCGCCTCGCTTAAGATTCAGTCTGTGAGTCTGAACCGGCTGAACTTTTCGCAGTACAGCCCCGCTGAACTCGAATGGGTGGACGGCATCGCTAGCCAGCTGCAAATTTAGCGCACCAATAGCAGTTCGCTGCGCGCAAGGCGAGCGGTTTTGACGCCTAGCCGGCCGCTCGCAAGCAGATATACTCCATGCCGATCGGATCCGCTGTAACGGCTGCGAACGGGTGTTTCTTGAGTCGATCGATCGATACCGTGGTGTTTTCTCACGGCAAAGAAAGCGGCCCTTGGGGCGCCAAAATAACTGCCATGGCGGCTCTGGTCCGAGAGCTTGATTTGGGCGTGGAGTCCGTGGACTACCGCGGCATCGAGGATCCAGGGCTTAGGGTCGAAAAGCTCGTTGAGGTTGGCGGAGGGCTCAAGGGACCGCTGCTGCTCGTGGGCTCCAGCTTGGGCGGGCATGTCGCAGCGGCTGCGGCCACCCGTCTTAAGGCTAAGGCACTGTTCCTGTTGGCGCCCGCATTTTACATGCCGGGATTCGAGAAATACACGCCGCAAGACCTCGTCGTGCCCACCGCGATCGTGCACGGTTGGCACGATGCGGTAGTACCGGTGGAAAACAGCATCCGCTGGGCCCGCGAGCACGGCTCGACGCTGCATGTGCTCGATTCAGATCATCGGCTCGAAGATAAGATCGAAAACATCTGCGTTCTGCTGCGCGAATTTATTTGTGCGGTTTGACGGGGTCAGGCGTGGTGGACGACGGCTCGCCCTGCGCGTTTTCGGTCGCGAGTTGCGCCATGGCCAATTCCCGCAGGCTCTCGCCCAGCCGTTCACCGCAGCGCCTGCCCATGGCGTAGAAGCCCGCGCCCAAGGAGGCAAGGTAGGCGGAAATGTACTGTCTGCCGGCCGTGGATTGAAGGAAGGTAAGCACGTGCTTCAAGTCGGCATCGCTCAAGTCGCGGTAGCCGTAGGCCATATAGCGTCGCATAGGCTCGCGCAAATTCTCTTCCATCGCCTGCCGGCTCGATTCGCCGGATTTGCGGGCGCGCTCCTCGACAGGTCCAGGGTCCATGCCGGAGCCGACGGCAGTTCCCAGCGCCACCGCCGTTCCCATGGTCAAGAGAATCTGTACCGTAGACTCAGCGGAGCGCTCGGCACGCTCGAGTTTTTCGAACAGCACGGCCCGCTGAGGTGTGGAGACGGCGGCGATGTCTCCATTCATCACTTTGTCGGCATCGGCGTCGCTCAAGGAGGCCAGCCCAAGGTCGGCGGCGACCATGCGCCTGCCCGCATCGCTTGCCAGGAAGGCTTCGGCTTTCTTCACCGTATCGGCATCGAGATGGTCGGCAAACGCGTGTAATGCGGGCGCCTCGAAGACGTCGATTCGGAATGCGCGAATCGCAGCCTGGTTAACGGCATCCAGTTGCTTGTCCGTCAGCGGCGTGGAGGTATTGCCCTGGAATAATTTGCGGATGTGCGCCGGCATCGATCCCAAAGCCGCGCGTACTTGCTCACGGATGGCGGCGTCCTGATAAAGGTGCGCGGCGGTGTCCATATCGACCGGCACGAGAGCGGCACGCGCGGTCGCGGAAAGACTCAAGCACAAGCTCAGGAGAAGTGCGAAGCGAAGCATGGGCGTATTGTACACTCTGGCTTCTGACCGGTCGGCAATCCTTAGGTGCTTATGCGTTACGTTAAGTATGCGACCATGGCGCTGTCGGTTATGTTCATTGTCGGTTGTTCCTCTTCGGAACCGCCGCCTGCGAAAACCGTCTTCGAGCCGATGACGCGCGAGATGGAGCGGGCGCAGGAAGTACAAAAAACCGTCGATGATCAGGCCGACAAGACACGCAAAGAGATCGAGAATCAAGAGCGCGGCGATAACCGTCCCTAGCCGTTAGGCGACCATGAATCCATTTGTCGGCGTAGGCCAGGCGTGGCGTTGGACTGTTCGCAAGATATTGGGCTTGTGGGTGCGCGTCACCATCAAGCCCGACGATGCCATCGCGGAAATCGCCTCCAGATCCCGCCCCGTGTGTTACGTGCTCGAGCGCGAGAGCCAGACAGATTTCGCGGTGCTCAACGGGGTGTGCGCGCGGCACAATCTGCCGCGACCGGGGCGCCGTTTGATAATGGGGAAGAGGCGCGCCGATCGAGCCTACTTCGAATTGATGCGGCGCCCGAGCTTATTCGGCCGCAACACCGCGCGTGCGCCGCGATACCTGGAGCAACTGGTGGCCGCGGCGGCCGAATATCCCCAGTTCGACGTCGATCTGGTACCGGTGGCCATCTTCTGGGGCCGCTCACCGCATAAAGAAGTCAGCTGGTGGCGTCTGCCTTTCACGGAAGACTGGATCCTGGTCGGGCGTTTCCAGAAGTTCTTAAGCGTCGTATTCAACGGCCGCAATACCCTGGTGTACTTCGGCGCGCCGATTCTCCTGCGCGATTTTCTGGAGCAGGGATTGGACCAGCAGCGCAGCGTACGCCGGATACTGCGTTCGCTGCGCATGGTGCTACGCGCGCAGCGGGCCTCCAGCATCGGCCCGGATCTGTCGCATCGGCGCACCATGGTGCTGCAAATCCTGAAGGCGCAAGCCGTCCGACAAGCGGTGCGAGAAGAAATGCAAACACGACAGCTGCAGCGCCGACCGGCATTGCTGCTGGCGCGTAAATACGCGCTCGAAATCGCCGCCAATTATTCGCAGGCCTTCATTACCTTCATGGCCATGGCGCTGGGCCGCTTGTGGAATTCGCTGTACGACGGCGTCGAGCTCGAGCATATCGAAAACTTGAGCAGCGTCGCTGACGGGGCCGAAATCATTTATGTGCCCTGCCACCGCAGCCACATGGACTATTTGCTTTTGTCGTACATCGTATACCGCAAGGGTTTCGCGGTGCCGCACGTCGCCGCCGGCGCCAATCTCAACATGCCGGTGATCGGACGATTCATGCGAAAGGGCGGCGCATTCTTTCTGCGCCGCAGCTTCAAGGGGGATGCGCTGTACCCTGTGGTATTCACCAAGTACTTGGGTTTCATGATGGCGCGCGGCCATCCGCTCGAGTATTTTATCGAAGGCGGCCGCAGCCGCACCGGCCGGCTGCTTTCGCCGCGAACCGGCATGCTGTCAATGACAGTGCGAAGTTACCTACGTGATCCGAAGCGCCCCGTCTTCTTCATGCCGGTGTACTTCGGCTATGAACGCATCGTTGAGGGCAGAACCTATATTGGAGAGCTCTCCGGACAGCCAAAGCAGAAGGAGAGCATTTTTGTTCTGCTGAAGTCCATCATCTCGGTGTTGCGCAGTAAATTCGGCAAAGTCCATGTAAATCTAGGGCAAGCGATTGCACTCGATGAGATTCTCGCGCAGCACAACCCGAATTGGCGCGAAGCTTCGGGAGCGGACGCGCGCTGTGCCTGGATCAGCCAAGCGATTTCCGACCTCGCTGTCCGAATCAATACCGAGATCAATGCCGCGGCCGCAGTGACGCCGATCAATCTCGTGGCCATGGCGATGCTGGCAACACCCAGGCAAGCGCTGCCCGAACTCGATCTTATACGCCAGCTGGATTTGTACCAGCGCTTGCTTCGCGATGCGCCGTACTCGCCGCTGGTTACAGTGACAGCCGACAGCGGCCGGCAGATGGTTGACTACGCGGAGGGCTTCGGCCTGCTGGAACGGCAGAAACATCCGCTCGGCGACATCATGCGCATGAGCGCCGAGAATGCGGTGCTGGGTACGTATTACCGCAACAACATCCTGCATCTATTCGCCATGCCGTCGCTCCTGGCGTGCGCCTTCGTCAGCAACGCAAGCATGCGCACGTCGGACATCCAGCGCCTGGTATGGCGCGTTTATCCTTATATCCGCGCCGAATTGTTCTTGCGATGGGAAGAGACCCAAATGAATGCGGTCGTGGACTCGCTGCTCGATACTTTCGTGCAGCTCCATTTGCTGCAGGTCAATGCGGATCGCAGCGAATGGCAGCGGCCCCCCCCGACATCGCTGGAAGCGATCCGGCTCTCGGTGCTGGCTCAGGCAACCATCCAAACACTCGAACGCTACTACCTGGCGATCGCTCTGCTGCTGCAGGCGGGCAGCGGCGTGATCTCCGCCGAGGCCTTGGAAGAGCGCTGCCATCTGATGGCCCAGCGCATGACGGTGCTCTATGGGCTCAACTCGCCCGAATTCGTCGACCGGAGCCTGTTCCGCAATTTCATCGAGCTGCTGCGCAATCGCAACGTCATCCAACTGTCCGACGACAACAAGCTCAAGTTCGGCGAGCAGCTGCTTTCCGTAGGAACCGATGCGCAGCTGGTACTTTCCGAACAAATCAGGCACAGCATTCTGCAGGTCACCTTGGGGCAATGAGTGGGGCGCTGGGCTAGTCCCAGCCGTGGCGGCCGCGCTGCGACTTTGTCGCGCCGCGTCGTTTCTTTGATTCAATGCGCCGTTCCTGCGATCCTTTGGTGGGTCGCGTCTTCTTGCGGATCTTCGGTTCGATCAGGGCGGTGCGAATCAGCGCCGCCAAACGTTCCGAGGCGGCGCGACGATTCTGCTCCTGGCTGCGCTCGCTGCGGGCGCTGAATAAAATGCTGCCATCATCAATCAGCTTCTGTCCTGCGATCGCGCGCAGCCGATTGCGCGCGGCAACGGGAAGGCTGGTATTCAATGGCAGCAGGAATCGCAGCTGCACGGCGCTGGAGACTTTATTGACGTTTTGACCGCCGGGTCCCGATGCGCGAATGAATTTCCATTCCAGTTCTTCGTCTGGAATGACGATGTGCTCTGTGATCTCGATCGGCACGTAAGGCCTAGTCCAGCTCAGCGGGCGCGCTGTGTACGATGATCTCGCGTTGGGCTATCGGAATGGTGATCTTGTGTTCTTTGAACAGCCGCCATATGGCCCGGTTCACCTCTGAGCGGACATTATTCACGCCTTCCTGCGGATCGGAGATCCAGAACCGCAGCTCGAGTTCGATCCCGCTGTCGCTGAAGTGCATCAGCCGGGACACCGGCGCAGGCTCAGTGAGGACGCGCTCTTGACCCTCGCAAGCATCGCGCAGGATTTTCAGCGCCAGCTCTGGATCGTCGCGGTAGCTGATGCGAATGGGCAGCTTCAATCGGATGCGTGGATCGGTATAGCTCCAATTGATCACCGCATTGGAAATGAGCTGCTGATTCGGCACCAGCATTTCCACGCCGTCGCGATCGCGTACCACGACATAGCGGCCCCGCAACTCCTGCACCCAGCCGAAGTTTTCGGTGCTGGTGCCGGCCTGGCCGGACAGGCTAATGACATCGCCCGGCTTGATCGAGCGGTCCATAAGCAGCACAAAGCCGCTGACGAAATTGGCGGCGATGGATTGCAGACCGAAGCCAAGTCCCAAACCCACTGCGCCCGTAAGCACAGTCAAGGCGGTCAGGTCCACGCCGGCGGCGTTCAAGCCGATCAGAATGCTCAGGGCGATCAGGAAGGCATTGGCGAACTTGGCAATGCCGATGCGCGTGGACATCGCGACGCCAGTGAGCTTTTTGACGCGCCGTTCCACCCAGCGGCTGATCCACGTGGCAGCTAACATGAAAAGGGTGAGCGTGAACAGCAGCTTCAAGACCGACCAGACTGTAATGCGGCTTTTTCCGGCCGCGATGCCCACGCTGTCCAGGGTTGAAATGATGGGATCGAGCCATCCTAAGTATTCCGCAGCTATCGCCAGCCAAATAAGCAGCGTGACGCGCGTTTCCCAGGTCTGGATCCAGCTCTTGTTGCCGAGCGTGGCGGCAAACACCAGCACTCCAATACGCACCACGACATAGGCGAGGATCAGGCGTGCCGCGGCTCCGAGCAAGCTCACGTCTTGGTGTGCGGCGAGCAGCGAGCTCTCTGCGATCAGCACCAGGACGAACATCACGATGATGGGCGTCACAACCACGTTGCCCTGCGTGGCCAAATATCTCCACGACAACGCGATCGGTCGCGTTTTATGCCGCTGGTTGCGCCTGCCGAGTTCCGCACCCACCAAGGCACCGAGCAACAAGCAAACCGCCAGCACGGCGACTTCGATGAGCACGTTGCGGGTCGACAGAATGTCGAAGAATGCTTGGATGCGCAGCCAGATTTCTTTCACGCGTTGAGATCCGGTATGAGCTGGCTTTCAAGCCTCGTGATCTGGTCCTTGAGCAGCAGCTTGCGCCGCTTGAGGCGTTTCATTTGCAGCTCGTCCACCTTGAAGTCCATGCTGAGGCGGGAAATGACGTCGTCGAGATCGCGATGCTCGATGCGCAGCTGACGCAGACGCTCGATGTTCTTGAACAAATCGGTATTGACGTTGTTCTTGTCGTCACTCACGTTTATAGACCGAAACTGCGCCACACCGGAGTGACGCTATCCGGTAGCTTAAGGGAGCGGCCCAGTGGATTCCAAGCGGCACTCGGGCTATGAAAGTCGGAACCCACCGATCCTGATAATCCGAAACTCACCGCGAGCGTTGCACAGGTGTCCACATGCTGGTTGCCGCCGCCGCCGCTGACCACTTCCAGCGCCGCGCCTCCGCCGGCGGCGAAATCGCCTAGCAGGCGGCGCCGCGCGCTAGAGGAAAGCGAATAGCGCGCGGGATGGGCCAGCGATGCTATGCCGCCCGCGGCGCGAATCCAGCCTAAAACTTCCTCTAGTGGAGGCCATGCAGCGGCCACATACGCCGTCTTGCCCTGACCCAAGTATCTTCGAAAAGCCGCATCGGCGGTCGCCACGTGGCCGGCGGCAACCAAGGCCTGCGCGAGATGCGCCCGAGTGGGCAAACCAGGGTGCGTTTCGACGGCGGTCAGCAGTTGCGCACCGGGCAGTCTCAGCTTGTCGAGGCGCGCGCACATTTTTCGCATGCGCGCGCGGCGCAACTCGCCTTGCGTCTGCAGCTTCTCGCGCAGCGTTGGTGAGGCGGGGTCGATCCATAAGCCCAGCACGTGAACCGCCTGCGCGCGCCAAGATGCAGAGATTTCCACGCCCGGCACAAGTGTGATTCCAAGGGCTGCGGCGCTGCGCTGGGCCTCCTCGATTCCCGCGACCGTGTCGTGATCGGTGAGCGCCAGAACCTGAATGCCCGCCGATGCCGCGCATGAAAGCAGCGTAGTAGGGGTCAGGGAGCCATCGGAACAGGTCGAATGGGTGTGCAGATCGATGATCACGAGGGGCTGCCCGCAAGCCCCACCGCCTCGAGCCGGCCTCCGGCGAGGACGATGAAGCCTTGCGCGCGTTCGAAGCCGTCGCTCGTATAGTCGAAGGTGTAGGTGCGCAGCAGCCGCCGCTTGCCTGATGCGTCGCGGGTCAACCTAAAGCCCGCAAACGCCACGGTGCCATCCAAAAGCTGTACCACGGCACGGGAGCACGTATCCCTTGCGATGCGGTTCGCGGCTTCCCGAGTGTCGAGCGAGACTTGCCATATCTTATAGGCGCCGGCCAGGCAGGCCGTTATTGCCACGAGCATAATATAGCCTTCGTCCATGGCTTGAATCTTAACCCGTTTACCCCCAGACAGTGCTCATGACAGATCCAAGCAATACCACCCGCGACCCGCAAGCCTCCCTAGCTGTGCGGGTGGAGCCCAACGAGATGGTGCGCTACGTGCACGACCTCATGACGAGCCCGGCATCGCGTGCCGGCGATGCATCAATGGCGATAGCCCGCCGTAAATGGGGCGGCGATACGCCGTTGGCGCGGGCCGCACAGCTGCGTTGGAGTGCACTCAACCGCGCCTTTGGCGATGCGCGAGTCAGCACGTGGACCAGCCCGCAACGCCGCGATCAGATTCATGTGCCGGCGGCACTGATCGGCGCCGCCGGCGTCGCCAAGCTGACGGTGGCCGAGGATCAGGTCGTGTTCGATATTCCAACCTTGCTGGACGCTACATTGGAATTGTGCGAGCCGGCCGGTAACGCCTAGGCCGGACCGCCTAGGCTGGTAATACGCTCGCGTGCGCGAACGCGACGAAGTCGCCGTTGATCACGCTTTCGCGGCAGTTATAACGCATTCGATGTCCATCCATGCGCGTGACATGCCCGCCGGCGGCTTCCAGCACTGCCTGGCCCGCTGCCGTATCCCATTCCGATGTGGGCCCGAAGCGCGGATACAGATCGGCTTTGCCTTCGGCCAAAAGACAAAATTTTAGTGAGCTGCCGATGCCCTCCATGACGTGAGGTCCCAGACGCGACAGATATGCCGCGGTCCGCTCACTGGGATGCGAGCGGCTCCCGACCACGCGCACAGGCCGTTGTGGTGAGCTGGGGTGAATGCGCCGCGCCTCCTCGCCATGCCGGCGGCGATACGCACCCATCCCGGCAATTCCCCAATAAATGACTCCTTGAGCCGGTGCAGCGACGATGCCGAGCACCGGCTCGTGATCCACGACCAGGGCGACATTGACCGTGAATTCTCCGTTGCGCTTGACGAACTCGCGCGTTCCGTCCAGCGGATCGACCACCCACAGCTCGCGCCAGTTCCGGCGCTCGGCCCAGGGCGCTGCCGCCGATTCCTCCGCAAGAATCGGTGTGCCTGGAGTGATGCGCTCAAGTCCTTCGACGATGAGGCGTTGCGATTCCAAATCCGCGGCGGTGAGCGGCGAGTTATCTTCCTTGCGCTGCACGCTGAATCCGGAGTCGTAGATGCGCATGATGGCAGCGCCGGCCCGTTCGATGGTCGTAAGCAAGGATTTCGCCAAGGCAGGAAGATCACTCACCTTGGTACTATACGCATATGCAAACTGACTCCGCAGTGGACTGGGAAAATGTCGACACCGTATTGCTGGACATGGACGGAACCCTGCTCGATTTGCGCTTCGACAACTGGTTTTGGCTCGAGCTAATTCCCAGCCGCTATGCCGAACTCCACGGTCTCGACTTGAGCCGCGCGCAGGAGTTGCTCACGCCTAAGTTCCAAAACGTCGCGCACACGCTGCAATGGTATTGCATCGAATATTGGTCACGACAGCTCGGCCTCGACATCCCCACGCTCAAACGCGAAGCGTTGCCGCGCGTCAGCTTTCTTCCAGGGGCCGAGGGCTTTCTGCGGAAACTGCGCCTGAGCGGCAAGCGAGTGCTGTTGGTCACGAATTCGCATCCCACGACGCTTGCCATCAAGGATGAGCGGGTCGCCCTCACGCAGTACTTTCATGCCTGCTACTCCTCGCAACCATTCGATGCGCCGAAAGAGGATGCGGCATTTTGGCGCCGATTCGCGCAGCGAGAGGAGTTCTCGCCGCAACGTACGCTGTTCGTTGACGACAGCCTGCCGGTGCTTGAATGTGCGCGCGAGTACGGAATCGCCCACTTGCGCGCCGTACGTTGCCCTGATAGCGGCGCGCCGCCCAAAGACACGGGCAATTTCAACGCGATCGACAGCGTCGCCGGGCTTCTCTAGAACAACAC
>JALYIT010000076.1 GCA_030775645.1 Pseudomonadota bacterium
GGTGTCGGCGGCCACCGATACGCCGGTGAGGCCGGAAGTGAAGAACATTGCAGCGGCGGCAGCCAGCGCCGCGTTCGACATCTTGTTCATTTGCATCGTGAAATCCTCTTTTGTTATAGGGCAGCGAGATTGCTGCTCATGTATAGAGACCGAGCCAAGGCGGACATTATTACTCGGCGGCATGAGCTTATGTTGATTTTGGGGGTGGGAGGAGAACGGCGAGGCCGTCCGACCCGCGGCAATCGCGGTGACAAGTCTCGCCATGATGGCCTGCCCGAGCGGCATCTGGGAACCCGACCCGTCGTAGCCCCCGCGGGTGGGGACGAGATTGAAGCTCTACGGCCGTGGAGGCGTCGTTGCATACTACGGAGCCGGTCCCCTTGTTCGCTGCGGGTCATATTGTCTTGAGATCAGAGGTCTCCATGGATGCCTTCACCTGCGTAACTCTTGTAATAGCGACTACCCTTTTGCGTTTGTGGTTGTGCCGCTCAACCGGCGCCAAAACCTGGCGCGGCCATCGCGTTGCAAGGATCACCAAGCGCGGCGACGCTAGCCGCCGGCAATGCAGTTCCGGTAGAAACACAGTCGCACGCCAAAGCGATGGGATATGTCCTGGTCAAGGAGGAAGGCGCTGAGGATTTATATTGCCGCAGCTCTGTGAAGACCGGGTCGCGGCTGCAAAGGGAAACAGTGTGCTTGACCGGTGCGGAAGTCGAGATGCTGCGAGAGCAGAATCGACAGGTCCTGTGCGGAACCCCACGATGCAGGCACTGCCGAGGCAGGGTCACTGAATCCGGCTTTTACGCGGCGCGCGACCGTTCAACCACGATTGAATCAGCGATGTAGCCCCCCGGCACTCGCGTGCCGGAGGGCTGGATCAAATCGTGCTCATAGCAGGCGCCGCTCGATCAGAACTTGTAAGTCGCTCCGAGCGAGAAAAACGGGCCAATCGCACCTTGCGTATGCAACGACGGGTTCCACGGCGCCGCACCCAACGCACCGCCGTAAGTAACCCAGTCAAGTGGGGCCTTCTCATTGAACACATTCAACACCGATGCGTGAATGTTGAGATGTTTGGTCAGCTCGAATCGCCCGTATAGATCGAACGTGATGTAGTGCGTGACGTTGCAGCTGGTGGCGCCAGGGATCGTGCCCGCGGATAATTGATTGGCAAAGTAAGTCCCGGCGGCGCCGCCTCCATTGGTTAGAGCGTTCAGACAAGTGTCCTGCGGGGCCAGCCCGAACGCTCCCGCCGACGGGTCTGTCACATTGAATGAAGATATATAGTTCAACGTGCCGGTAACGTCCCATCGATCTTGACCAATGGTATTAGTCCACTGCACACGCGATTTGGGGTTGCCCGTATCGCCCGAATAGAACGTCGGCCCGTGGGTGCCTGCGAGGTGGTACGTCACGTCGGCGATCGTGATGTTGTATAGATGAGTGTATGACCAATTGGCTTGAGACTTGACCTGGAGGCCATTGTCGAACCGATGGTGAAACTGTAAGCCCAAGTCAAAGCCATTGGTCTTCGTCGTATTGGCATTGACATAAGAAATACCGTAGTACGCGATTGGCGCCACGGGGGGCGTCACCAGCACCGTGCTGCCGTCCGCCTGATATTCCGGAAGCGGCGTCAGGTTGCTTCCGCGCACCAGGACAGCTGACGAGTTGCCCGGCACGATCTGATCATCGATCTCAATGTTGTAGAAGTCGAAGGTCGCGCTCAAGTCCGGGAACGGTTCAACGATGAGGCCCAACGTAAAGGACTTCGAGGTTTCTGGTTTGAGTTTCGGATTGGAAGACTGAAGTCCCGGGTAGGAGACGTTGCACTCACCCGCGAAGTTTCCCGCCGCCGTCGGATTCGCCGAATTAGGACAAAGGATCGGATCCGCCGCCGTCCCGGCGAAGAACGTCTGACCGGCCAATCCATTCTCGCCTGGTCCTGGCGCCCGAAAGCCCTTCGACGCGGTGCCCCGCAGAGCGATCTGAGGAATTGGCGTTAGTTTGAAACCGATCTTGGGGCTCGCCTTCCCGCCCGACAGATTATAGTGGTCGTAACGCACCGCCGCATTAACCTCGAATTGCTTGACGATTGGAGCATCCAATTCCAAATAGCCGGACCCGACGCGTTGCGAGCCGACGGTATAGTTATTACTAAAGTCTCCCGTTGCTTCGACCCCGCTCTGAACGGCCGCAGGCGCAACCCCATACTGGTCCCGACCGAAGTAGTCCGCGCCAAATGCGATACCCAACGGCCCCCCCGAAAGGTCAAGCAGCGCGCGGCTGGCGCCGGCATGGGCAAAGTACAGCTTCGACGTATCCGTCGTGGTCAGTTGGGGCGCGACGAAGTTATTGACGGCGGCAGAGTTCGGCTGGCCTACTAAGAAGGGTGCGGTGGTGCTGTCCAAGGCGATCTGCAGATTGGTTGCACTCACGTAGTTGAGGCCAATTATGTTGAGATCGACTTCCGTATATCCCGCCGAAACCTCGATATCCCAGCCAGCGGCTTTGCCTTCAACATCGAACACCTCGCGGTATGACTTGGAATCCGTGAGCGTGATCGTGGGCCCCAAATTCAGGAAGGTGTACTGAAGATTCGCAACCGCCAGGCCGGTCCCGGCCGGATAGGTTGGATTCGTGTCCGGGATCGTTGTCGGCCCAACGGGAGTGAGCAGCGTTGGTCCAATGCCAGGACCCGTGGCAATGCCTTGATAGCCTCCCGTAAAGGCGCGGTCCGGACGATTGACCTGCTCCGCTTTGCTTTCGAAGTAACCGCCTTCGATGTCTGCATGCCAGTCGTCGGTGAACTTCTGCGTAAAGCGACCAACCGCATTGATGTTTTCGGTGGCGGGTTGTATTTGGTCCCAGGTGTCTTTGTAGGTGCATTGGTTTGCGGCGAAACTCGTGGCGTTGCAACCGGGCATGAATCCGACGACGTTGCCGTTCGTATCGGTGACGTAGCCGGTCGCCGAGCGGCTGGGCGTCGAACCGGTCAAGATATTTTGCGCGCCATAGTCGTAGTCGATGCCACCGCTCGAGGTGTAGTTGCGCTGCATAAATGTGCCGCCGCGATCCTCGAATTTGATAGCGTTTTGCTTACGGAATTCTGCGGACACGTAAAAGTTGTGTCCATCGCTTTCCAGATCGCCCAGGCCATAGATACCTGATAGGTGAAATTGGCTGCCATCGCCGTGACTGGATATGCCGCTGTCAGCAGTCACTTGAGCGCCCTGGTAGGCTTTCTTGAGGAGGATGTTGACGACGCCCGCGATCGCGTCCGAGCCGTAGATGGCAGACGCCCCGTCCTTCAGTACCTCGATGCGATCGATCGCTTCGAAGGGAAGATTCGCGACGTCGACGAAAGAGCGATAGCCATCATCGCCGATCGGGTAGGGTGCCGAGCGGTGGCCGTTGATCAGTACCAGAGTGGCACCGACGTTCAGGCCCCGCAAAGCGATACCAGATGCGCCGCTGGCGAACGCGCCGGAGAAGCCTTGGGACAGCGTGCCCTGACCGTTGGCTGTTAAATTGTGCAGGACATCCTGAGTGCTGGTGAAGCCGGACTCATGCAACTGTTCGGCCGTGACAACTTCCACGGGGCTAGGGGTCTCTGCATCGGTGCGGTGGATGCGGCTACCCGTCACCACGATCTCTTTAAATTCCTTCGAGTCGCCAGCGGTAGGCGAAGTCTGAGCGACGGCAGTCGTAGCGAGCGCCAAGGCGAGTGGCCAGAATAACTGGCGTGACCATCCACTATTCATACAATTGTCCCTCTCCGGTACTCTGGAATTGACCGCCGTTTCCTTCCGGCGTACTCCCGCTCCCGGTGTATTTTTCTACAAAACGTTGCCCTAAAACAACAAGTTCAACCCATTGCGGTGTTGCGGCATCACTACAATTGGCCGCTGAAGCGCAAACAATAACGATTGTTTACAGCGATTGCTACTGCTTTACGGTCGCGTTTTAGGTGTTTCTATCCATTTAGGGGCGGCGAGCGATCGGCTTTGGCTATCATCGTTTGATGCGTACGTGCCACACGTGGCCGCAGCTAGGTTAACGGAAGGCCCTCAGGACGCTGACTTACGAGGCTGCGCTTCGACAAACAGGGAATAATATCGATTGCGGTATTTGGCGTTGGCAACGCTGCTTGCCTGATCGACGCGCAAAGCTGGGTGGGCGCTGGCCATGTAATCCGAACGCGTAATACTCCCGAAGCCGGCATCGGATAAAACTCGCGATAACGTCTCGAAGTCATAGCCATATTTGTGTGACTCAAAAAGATACGCAGGTTCGGCTCCGGCGCCCGCATAAGCCAGGAAGTCCTCGAGTCGTGTTGGATTTTCCGGCCACCATGTCCAGGTTTCGCGTCGATTGCCGAAGAATTCGCGGTCATTGTTCACGTAGGCCTCGATGCATTGTTCGATGTCCGGCACTACGAAACGAACGATGCCTTCCGGCGCCAGAACGCGGCCAACCTCAGCCAGGAACGGTTTGACGTCGCGCGGGTAGAACAAGTGTTCGAGCAGGTGCGATACAAAAATGTAGCGCACGCTCCCATCCGCGAACGGCAACCCCCACAACACATTCATCGACAAGGGGGCGGGGTGCACATCGATGTTGATCCAGCCATCGAGCACGGCCTTACCGCATCCAATGTGCAGCTTGTGCTCGCGCGCTCCAACGATCACGTTCAAAGCCTCAAGCTGGCGCGCGACATGCGTCTGCCGTAAACCCCCAAGTTCCGTGCGTAAACCGTCGGTGCCTGCGAGCAAGGCCAGCAGGCGCCGCTCCACTCCCGCGGCGCTGCGCTTGGCCAATTCACTATCCGCATATGGGCCGAAAGCCAGCAAATCGCAGGCCGTGTCATAGAAGCTGCGCGCGAGGAGGCGCAGATGGTTCTTGATTCGGATCATGACCTCGCCATCCTCCGGCGGTAGGGCCGCGGATGAGCCGGCCTCGACCAGCGTGCCGCTGCGCTTCAAATATTCGATGATCTCCATACCTACAGTCCGATCCGATGCCTGTAATGCGCTGATGGCCACGTCACTTCGGATCGGTTTTGCGAATCGGCAAAGAAAGCCGATCAACATGGGATTGTCGGTCTCGAAAGCCGGCAGCTTGCTCGAGGTAGTATGGATTAGAATGCGGCCGCCTTTGAATCGCACCAGGGCGTCGGCCGCAAATATCAGGGGAGATTCCACTAAGCGCAGCTCCTCGAGGCTTGATCAATTTCGGGACCGTCCAAGGGACCACTTTTACTACACTGTCAGACATTTAGGTGAGCCGGCGCGATGCCGTGCGCCCTGAGAATGGTGGCCGAGCGCCAAGTGCAGTATCCTCCGCAGCAACATAGGGGGAGAATTGCGTGCTCGATATTCCGGGTCAACTACCACTGGACAAGGCGCGTATCGTTGGTGAATGCGTGCGCCTGGGTTTGCGGTGCGATGCTGAACGAATGCGGAGAGAAGTCGGCGATTTGCCTGTCGAGGTCTGGGGCAGCTCCGGAGGCCGGATCGGTGTCCATAGAAACACCGAGGCGCTTTTCTTGAGGGGCTTTGCGCCCGCGGAAGGCGAGAAACCGATCGAGGATCGGCCGGTCTTCGACCGTCTGCCGTACCTGCGTTCCGTCGTGGAAACACTCATCGATGCGCCCCGTTTACGGTGCTTACTGGCACGGATGCCCGCCGCTACATCCATACCGGCGCATGTCGATCGGGCCCCGTATTTCGCTAAGACACTGCGGATTCACGTGCCCGTGGAGAGCAACCCTGCGGTATTCATGCTGTCCGGAAAATCGGCTTATGTCATGCTGCCCGGCGAGATTTGGGTACTGAACAATAGCTCCCTGCACGGAGTCGTCAATGCTGATCCGATACGAGCGCGAACGCACTTGATCTGCGATTATTTACCGAGCGAACCGCTGCTCGAACTTCTTCGCCTGGGAGAGCGTGGGCTCGGCTTTCCGCAGGAGGATCTCGCCAAGCGGTGTGGTAGATCGGAACTACGGGCGACGACGGCGAATTAATGATCGTCACCCCGCGTTTCGTTTTCTTGCATCTTCACAAATCCGGCGGCACCTTCGTCAACGAATGCCTCTTCAAATTCGTGCCGGATGCGCTGCACGTGGGCTATCATCTGCCGCGAAGCATGATTCCGGCCGAATATGCCGGCCTCCCCGTGCTAGGATTCGTGCGCAATCCGTGGAGCTACTACGTATCTTGGTATACGTTTCAGCTCGAGCGCCCCCACCCCAATTTTCTGTTCCGGATACTCAGCGACGATGGACGGCTCGATTTCGAGACGACCCTGCGCAATATGCTGAATCTGGGCGCTGGCAGCTTGCGGCTCGACATGCTGATTCGCGCGCTTCCGCCTGCGTACAGCAACCAGGGCCTGAATCTTCCGGCATTCGCCTTGGAGCCGATTCGCAATACCCAGCTCGGTTTCTACTCGTATCTGTACCGGCATTTATACGATGGCGCCGGCTCTCCGACTGTGGTTGGACGCATGGAAAGCCTCCGTGAGGACTTGTCGCGGATGTTGGAGACAGTGGCGCAACCCGTGAGTGCCGACATGCGCGCATACATAGAAAAAGAGGCACCCCGCAACGCTTCGGCGCATAGCTCCTACACCGACTATTACAGCACGGCGTCGCGCGAATTGGTCGCGAGACGGGATGCGGACATCATCGAGCGGCATAGATACCGCTTCGGGGAGTCTTAATCGCCCGAAGCGCTTCGAGACGACGCCACGTGGGCTCGACCTGCGGCATGATGCGCTCGACCTGTTCGGCATTATTCTTCCATTTACCCGGTAGCGGCGGCGTTTGCGTGTAGCGCGACAGCGGTAGCGGCGACGCCAACCTTCGACGCAAGTTTTCATCGACGTCGACGTCGATGAAAGCGCACAAGCGTTCGATGGTCGTGGCAGGATCGTCGAGGAAGTCTGCATAGCTCACGCTCGTCCAACGCCGCTGCGGCAACAGCGCCAAATCGTCCAGCACCACTCGATTTGTCGTCTCCCACTGGAAGGCGGCGATTTCCTCGACAGGCCTGCCGTTCATGGACGGCCAATCGGGCGGAAGAATCAGCGACCACGGACCCTCGAAGCCATCCAGACCGTTGTACGTCTTCCAGTTGCCAGAACGCCATGCCTCGATGATGCTGCTGACGTTGCCGCGCGGTTCCCGCCACAAGAAGATGAATTGAGCATCGGGGAACAAGCGGTTGAAAAATGGTATGCGTAACGAATTCTTTGGGGTCTTCTCGAGCAGCCGTGTCGTTGGGGTGAGCACCGCGGGTTGGCCGGCGCTATCCGCGAGCCTATCCGCGATGGCCGCTATCATCCGGGAGGCCACGGTGCTCGATAGGTTGGCGGCAGTGAGTCGATTGGACGTGATGGCGGGCGCGCCGATTTTCAGCTCCGCAATGCTTTCCACCAGCCAATGAGCTTCGCCCCCGAGGTTGCTCAAGCCGCGGTGGGCGGCGAGCGTCTCGAACAGCAACGTGCTGCCCGAGCGCGGCGCGGCCACGATGAATATGGGCCGTCTGAGCGGAACTGTCGACGAGACCATGGGGCGAAGCACGCGCGCGTCGAGAACGGTGTGCGCGTTGATCCGATTGGTGCGAACCACCAGGCCCCCTGCCAGTTGCTTGGAGGCGGAGCGCACGCCGTCGCGCAAGTTTAAGAATTCTCCGCGCCCGGGCTCGGTCTCCCCGTGCAGCAGATAAAGCTGCCGCCAGTCCTTGCAAAAGTTGTCAAGCAAGGCCTGATATTGCGAAAGCTGAGCGGCCGACGCCGGCGAGTTTCCTGTTGCTGCGAGCTCCGCACGTAGATCGCGAATCAGGAGTTCGACCTCCGACGGGTGCATTACCGGCGCCAGTGTGGTCTGTTCAGTCACCAGCGTGGTGACTCGCTGCGGGTCGTAGGCAAAATCCGTGTCCTTCGCTCCCGGAGATTGGCTGCCCGCTACGAACTGCCAAAAGCTGGAGCTACCCGACGTGTCGGCGACCAGGTGTATGCGCTCGTCCGCGGTCGGATTTTCTACACGGTGCAGCCGCCAGTTGTCGAATAACCAGGCTTCGCCAGCGGCCATGTGCACGTCATCGTCACCACAGTAGAAGCGCACTTCCGGCCGGGTAATTACAGGAATGTGCAGCCTGACGCGAGTGAACCAGTGATAGTTGATGTCGGCGTGCTGCGGCACCCACGCACCGGGTGCGAGCCGCATCAGGCGCGATCTTCCCCACACGACGCCAAAACTGCTCAGGATCTGACGCAAGTAGGGCGATTGAGCAAGATGGGGCGTCATCGCCATGCGGCCGTTGACGTCATCGTTCTCTGTGCCGCCGACGCTAATCAAGCGTACCGAACTATTGCCGGGAATACCGTTAGGATGCTCGGCCCATGCCGAGGCCGGAATGCGCTTAACTTCCTCGTGCATGCGGATGGCATCGAATTTCACGCTCAGACGATGAAAGGGAGCCGACAGACGCATCTACACCCCAGCCTCTACTTCGTGGCGGAAATCGCTGATATCTCCGATCAAGATAGCCAGCGCCGAGCGCTCGGCTTCGGTCAGGTACGGGCTCCAAAGATCAAAGATGAGCACGACGCGTGTCTTGGCGCTGCGGTTCCACGCTTCGTGTTCGTAGGTATCGTCGAACACGACGACTTTCCCCTCCCGCCAGCGGTGCGCTTCGCCGCCCACAACGAGCGCGCAGTCATCGGGCACCATCAACGGCAGGTGCGCGACGACGCGCGTGTTGGTGACACCCCGGTGCGGCAATAAATGCGTCCCGGGAGTAAAGACCGAAAACAATACCTCCGGCCCATGTTCGCGAATCTTGCACAAGGGCAGCGCCTCGAGGGCAGCCGCCGTTCGGCGGCACCGATCACAGTTTTCATTCCGCCGCTCACCATGTCGGTAGAAGTAGTAGCCGTTCCATGTCGGCGGACAATTCAAACCGCGTAAATGCGCCGCTTCGAGGGCAGCGTTGCCGAAGACCGGTTCTCGCCCTGCGCCACTCGGTAGTAGCGACAGGAGTTCATCGCGAATTACGGGGGCTTCGGCCTCGAACCAATCGATCCAGGGGAATAGCTTGAGATCCACATAGGGATTCGCCGGTATATCCGGAAAATGTAAAAAGGTTGAGCGCTGCCGGGGATCGGAAACCGCGGCTGCTTCCTCGTTGAAATAGATGCGCAAGCTCTTGTCGACGCGCGTCATCGAATCCCGGCCAAACTGTGCGACTACTGGTTGCAGCAGCTCCTCGATTGCCGTGCGTCGCCCCAGTCTCACTTGCTGCACAGCATGTTGGATGAGAGGCTGGAAGACAGCTGGTGTCGTGGCTGGACTTAGCCAGCGGCCGTCCTTCTGCGCATCCTCCAGCGCTCGCGCATACGCGACAATAGCGTGATGCCGCCGACCCGCAAGTTCCAGCGCCCGCCCCAGATAAAGTCTTGCCGTGTGAAGATTCGGAACGAGTTTTAGCGCGGCTCGGTGCGACGCGGCGGCATCGACGTAGCGCTCGGCGGCTTCCAGAATACGGCCCCGGTTGTACAGTGTCAGGGGGTTATCGGCCTCCATCCGCAGCGCGTGTTCGATATGCGATAGCGCCGTTTTCAGGTCCTGCATGCGTAAAGCCCGCAAGGCCATTACATTGAGGGCTTGGGTGTTGTCCGGTTCTCTTTCGAGAATAGCCGCAAACGCGCGCTCGGCGTCAGTCACCTTGCCTTGATGCAATAATAGTTGCGCTTCATCGGCGGAAATCATAGGTTGCACTCAGCGATATGGCCATGGACAAGCTTTCTCATTACGTGCGCGTTTACGACCACGATCACGGTGTCGAGGAGAGCCTGTGTGGGCGCATGATCGAGTCTTTCGCGGGACTCTCTCGATTCCAGCGCCCGAACGGCCGCGGCGTCCGGGCGGGCCTCGAAGAGTCTGCCTGGACCGAATTGAATGTCACTGCCCTGTCGGATGTTCATTTCCTCGGAATGTTTCGCCAAATCATCGATCAGGCCCTTGTACGCTACAACAATGATATCGGACTGCCGATACCGATACCTAATACGCCCCTCACTTCCGAACTTGTCATGAAGCGCTACCGGCCCGGCCAAGAGGAATGCTTTCAGCTGCATTTCGATGCAATCAACTTCGTCAGCAATCGGTACCTCGTGCTGATTTGGTATCTCAATGACGTCGCGGAGGGCGGCGAAACCTCGTTTCCGTACCTCGATCTGTTGGTTAAGCCGCGGCGCGGCCGACTTCTGATGTTTCCGCCGTACTGGATGTATCAACATCAGGGGCTGGCGCCGCTCTCAGGGGACAAATACATCTTGTCGACTTATCTTCTATTCGACATGGCGAGGCGGGACGATGCCCCTGCGCCGAATCGGGCAGCGGGATGATGCGGCAAAAGGCCTCGACGGGGGTTCAAAACCTGTTCGCCACTGCTTTGCAACACCATCAGGCCGGACGCCTCCAGGAGGCAGAACAGCTGTACCGCAAGGTTCTGCGAACCGCCCCCCACCATGCCGACACGCTGCACTTTCTGGGCATCCTCTCTCACCAGTGTGGCCGCAATGACATGGCGGTGGATCTGATCGGCGAGGCCATCGCGCAGAACGGTCGAGTCGCGGCCTTCCACAACAATCTGGGTATGGTCCTCTTTGAGCAGGGCAAGCTAAAGGGGGCGACGGCCTCCTATCGGCGGGCAGTGGCTATTAAGTCAGACTATGTGGAGGCACATTACAACCTAGCGGTGGCCCTGCAAGCAGAGGGCGCTCTCGAGGAGGCGATGGCCTCTTACGCGGTTGTTTTAAACCACAATCCCGGACACCCCGAGGCGCACTGCAACCGGGGCATCATCCTCTTGGCGTTAGGTGAGCTCGAGCCGGCAGTTGAGTCTCTCGAGCGAGCCTTGTTACATCGACCCGACCACGCCGCTGCGCACAACAATCTCGGTAATGTGCGGAAAGAGCAAGGCAAGTTACAGGAGGCGCTGGTTTCGTACCAGCGAGCGTTGGCCCTGCAACCCGATTATCCGGAAGTCCATAGTAACCTGGGCATCGTCCTCATGGAACAGGGCAAATTGAGCGACGCGGCGGCCTCCTTCCGGCACGCGCTGCACTATAAGCCCGATCACGTGGCGGCGCTCTCCAACTTGGGTGTTGTGCTGCGAGAACTCGGCCAGACGCAGGCCGCCGGGGCTTCCTACCAACGGGCGCTGGCACTCAACCCCGAGTATGCCGAGGCGAGGCTTGGCCTCGCCATGACGGCCATACCTATCTTTGCCGAAAGCGAGGCCGAAAGTAGTGGGACACCCGATCGATTCATGCGGTCGCTTGAAGAACTGACAGCCTGGCATGACGCCCATCCCGAAAAGCTGGGACGGGTGGTGGGCGGCCACCAGCCATTTTATTTGGCATACAGGCCAAGCGATATCGCGGAGCCACTATGTCGCTATGGTGATCTCCTCTGCACGTCAGCTTCGGCTTACTGGCGGCAGAATTCCGTTAAGGACCGGTCGTCGCGACCAGCGCGAGATCGCATCCGGCTGGTCGTGGTCAGCGGTCAGGTGCGGCAACATCCGGCGTGGGAGGTGGTATTGAAGGGGGTCATTGCTCACCTTGACCGCCGAAAGTTCGAAGTCTGTCTCTACCATACGAGTTCAATTTGCGATTCGGAAACTGCTTGGGCAAAGGCCCACGTCGATCGCTTCGTGCAAGGCCCCAAGCCCATCAAGGCATGGCTAGACGAGGTCACGCACGATCATCCTGATGTGATGTTTTACCCTGAAGTGGGCATGGATGCGGCCACCTGCGCCCTGGCTGCGCTGCGGTTGGCTCCGCTGCAGATCGCCGGTTGGGGGCATCCTGTGACTACGGGGCTGCCAACCCTGGATCTATTTCTGTCGGGCGAGCTACTTGAGGGGCCAGCAGCCGACCGGCACTATCGCGAGACGCTCATTCGACTGCCCGGGACGGGCGTGTGCACGCAATTGATGTCTCCCGAATCGACACGCTGGGAAGGCCCTAACCGTAAGGCGGGTGTCGTCCGTTTCGTTATGTGCCAGCAACCGATCAAGTTCGATCCAGCGGACGACGTGCTCTTGACCCGTATCGCCAAGGCTGTCGGCCCCAGCGAGTTCTGGCTGGCTTCTCCCGCAAAACTCGATTGGACAGCACAGAAGTTACGCGATCGACTTGCCGCCTGCTTTAGAGCGGAGGGGCTCGAGCCCGAATCGCATTTGCGTACCATACCGTGGTTGCCGCGGGACCAATTTCTGGGCTTCCTGGACGAAATGGATGTGTATTTGGACTGCCCGTCCTTTTCCGGGTATACGACGGCATGGCAGGCCATTCATCGTGGTGTGCCGATCGTCACCGTGGAAGGCGAGTTTCTACGACAGCGCCTGGCGGCCGGGCTTTTGCGGCAGATCGGAATTACCGACCAGATCGCCTCGTCCCGCGAAGCATATGTAGATATCGCGGTACGGATGGCCGAAGAATGTCGTGCTCAATCGAAAGAGCGAGTCATTCGACGCCAGGCCATCCGATCAGCGGCGCATCGAGCGGACGGGAACCGATCGGCTGTGAGCGCCATGGAGCAGGTGCTCATCGAGTCCTGGCAAGCTACCCAGTGACATGGCGAAACGGCTAACTAACCTAACGATCGTAGTCCCAGCGCTGCAAATAGGGCGCGAGCACCGGCAGGCTCGCTTCAAAATGAGTGCGGTAGTTATTCCAGCGGCCCACGGATTTGGTGTTGACGGGTTGGACCACCTGCGAATAGCTGGGAGTGCTAATAAACAGCTTCTGCGCCGCTCGCTTTGCCGGGGCAAGTACGGCGTCATCCCATGTGACCTCCAGAAAGTCGAACACTCCGCGCGTGTACGCTTGGAAGTCATTCACGAAGCTTTCGTACCGTAACTCGTGTACGTCCGCGCGCAGCAGCCCCTGCTGGGAGTACCAGAAGTCGAAGGTCTTTCGATACGCCTGTGCGAGCATCGGTATGTCCCTGCACAACAAGGCAAAATCCGGCGCCCGAAAATGTTGCATGTAGCAACTCAAGATCACATCGCAGGGGTGGCGGATCGCGAGCAGGATCTTCGCGTTCGGAAACAAGCGTTTGATGACGGGCAGCCGCAAAATATTGAGCGGATTTTTGTC
>JALYIT010000077.1 GCA_030775645.1 Pseudomonadota bacterium
GGGCACGCCTGCCGTACGAATTTCTCGATCGGGTCACGCATCGCATCGTCAACGAGGTGGCCGGGATATCGCGGGTGGTCTACGACATTTCGGGAAAGCCGCCGGCGACGATCGAGTGGGAGTGAGCAGGGCCTTTCGGCATCTTTCACGATCTATCTCCCAGACGCGCAAGTCCTTGAAGAAACAGAGTTGTTGCTGCGCCATAATTTTGACCTCTCGCCCCCAAGCGAAACTTTTTGACGGTATTTCTGACGGTAAAAATTTTCCCGCGATTCCGGCGCCAGGAAATACCGTCAATTGATTTTCCAGATAGCGAAATACGCTACAAATACAGGCACCGCAGGCATTGCGCATCACCGGGCTTCGGGATTTTTGGAGATCTTTACCTTCCGCGCTGACAGTAGACTGATGTGGCTTCATGGCGGCCAGGTTCGCACAACTTCCTCACCATCGCACCGGGGTATCTAGGGGCAAAACTGGCAAAAACTCGGCTCCTCAGGAGATTGGATCGACTAGCGTGTGCGCGGGCGCTGACGTTTGGGCGGGAATGTCGAATGTGCTGCGAGCCCAAAGTTGGAAGAGCTATTAGAATCAGTCGCTTGCAGTCGCTCGAATCGACGTAAGGTCCGCCCCAGATTTGAAGTGTTTTCTCATACCGTAGTCTAACTACGATTTCGCCAATTTTCCTAAGTGGCCAGTCATTTTAAAAAGTGCTATAAATCGTAGCGTGGCTACGATACCGAAAAACAAACTAAACGACCTATATAGGCGATGGCCGCCGGGGAAACCCATGGCGTCCCAAGACCTGGCTGAGCGGGGCATCTCTGCCGATCTAGCCGTGCACTATGCCAAGGCGGGCTGGCTAGTCCGCCTCGCTCACGGCGTCTACAGCCGACCAGGTGACTCCCTGGCACTACATCCCTGCCTACGATTCTTGGAGCGCAAGGCATTGGGGCTGCATGTCGGTGGAAAGACCGCGCTGGACTGGTATGGCATACGGCAATACCTTTCGCAGCGACCGATCACCCATCTCTATGGCTGGAATGCGTCGAAACTTCCGGAGTGGTTCACGGAACAATTTCCCGCCGACTACCACCGAAAACGCCTCTTCAAGGAAGAACCCAGCGCACCCCTGTACACGACATCGTTCGAAAGGAAGTCCGATGCGCCCCAGGTATCGGAGCCAGAAAGGGCGCTCCTCGAAGTGCTGAGCGATGTGGGCGTGCGCCAGCCACTGCAAGAAGCACGGGAACTCACGCAGAGTACCCATACTCTCCGCGCCAATGTCCTGATGGAGCTTTTGCGCTTATGCGTGAGTATCAAGACAGTGCGTTTATGCCTGAATCTAGGCAACGAACTCAGGTTACCTTGGTCACCGAAACTCGATCCAACCGAGTTGCCACTGGGTAGCGCGCGTCCCTGGGTCTCCCGTTCCTCCCACGGCTTGCTTGTTCTGAAGCGATGAATCGCGAGTACCTTGAAACCGCGCGTTTACTGATCCAGGTAGCACCACTGGTCTTCGTTGACGATCAGTTTGGGCTTAAGGGCGGTACGGCGATCAATTTGTTTCTTCGGGACATGCCCCGATTGTCAGTCGATTTGGATTTAGTCTTTACCGATCACACTATCGGACGGAACGAAGCGATTGCCCGAATCAACGCTGCTGTCAGAGACGCGGCAGATCGCTTGCGAGCGCGGCGACTCGAGGTTTATGTGCCGGGGGCCGGAAGTGACGGCGAAACGAAGCTGATGGTTCGAAGTGGCGCTGCCGAAGTGAAGGTCGAGATCAACACGGTTATGCGCGGTACGGTTCATCGCGTGCGTCGCGTCAACCTGACGCCCCTGGCCCGCGATACCTTGCTCGCCGACATTGAGATTCCAGTTCTCGCATCCGAGGACGTGTATGGAGGAAAGCTCGTTGCTGCTCTGGATCGGCAACACCCGCGCGATCTCTTCGACGTCATGGAACTCTTCAAGCATGAGGGTATTACGCCGGGTATTCGGCGGGCATTCGTCGTTTACCTTGCAAGTCACAACCGACCGGTTCATGAAGTTCTCTTTCCTGAGTTGCGCGATATCCAAATGGACTACGAGCGGAATTTCATAGGCATGACCTCGCAACCGACTGAGCTTGCCGAGCTCCTCGAAACGCGCGATCGAATGATTAATGAGTTGCACGCTGGTCTCGACGCAAACGAACGCCGGTTCTTGCTATCGTTAGTCACGGCGCAGCCTGAATGGGAGTTGTTGGGCATTCCGCATGTGAGTGAACTCCCGGCAGTCCGCTGGAAGCTTCAGAACCTGGCGCGACTTCAACGCGAGCGGGCCGAACAATTCGAGCTGCAGTACACTGCGCTTGCCGGTCGGCTCCACCGGTAGGCCTACCAGTGACTGAGCGCGCCGGACCACTTGCCTTATGACGTCGTGACGCATGCCGATGTCTGATCAGGAATTACTCGCCAAGCTGCAAGCTGAGAACGCCAGGCTCATCTCGCTGCTTGATGCCCGCGGAATCGAATGGCGCCCGCCGGCGTCGGCGCCACCGGCTTTCGAACCATCCAAGCTATCTACAGGCGACAAGGTCGCGCTGTTTCGCCACCTATTTCGCGGGCGGACGGATATCTACCCAATCCGCTGGGAGAGCAAGACCACCGGCAAGTCCGGGTACAGTCCGGCCTGCGCCAACGAGTGGCGCCCGGGCGTTTGCGAAAAACCGCGCATCAAGTGTGGCGACTGCGGAAATCGTCTGTTGATTCCGCTATCCGATACGGTCATATACGGCCATCTGGCTGGGGAGCACACGGTAGGCGTTTACCCCTTGCTGGAAGATGACAGCTGCTACTTTGTCGCGGTCGACTTCGATGAAGGGGAATGGCGGGAGGATGCCCGAGCATTCATGGGGTCGTGCGAGGCGCTTGGCGTGCCTGCGGCGCTTGAGATTTCGCGCTCCGGGAGTGGCGCTCACGCCTGGGTATTTTTCGCCGGCAGGGTCTCGGCCCGTGACGCGCGACGCTTGGGCACGGCCATCATCAGCCACACGTGCACACGCACACGGCAGCTCAAGCTGAACTCATACGACCGGCTGTTCCCCAACCAGGACACAATGCCCAAAGGCGGATTCGGGAACCTGATTGCGTTGCCGCTGCAGAAGGGGCCACGCGAGAGAGGCTGCAGTGTCTTTGTCGATTCCGAGCTGCAGCCGTACCCGGATCAGTGGGCGTTCCTGACGGGTATCCGCCCGATGGACGCGCACGACATCGAGCCAACCATATTGCGGGCCACTGGTGGCGTCCATCCGCTGGACGTCACATTCATCGACGACGAAGACCTCGCTACACCCTGGAAGGGCGCGAGCAGTTTGAGCAAGAAACTTTCCGGGTCTATGCCGAAGTCGCTGAACGTCACGCTTGCCAATCTGATCTTCTTCGAGAAGGCGCAGCTGCCGCAAGCATTGGCCAATCGCCTGATCAGGTTGGCCGCTTTCCAAAACCCCGAATTCTATAAGGCGCAAGCAATGCGGATGTCGGTGTGGGACAAGCCGCGGGTCATTGGCTGCGCCGAAAATTTCCCACAGCACATCGCATTGCCACGCGGCTGCCTGGATGCTGCGTTGTCCTTGCTGCGCGAAAACGACATCGCCTACGATCTGACAGATGAGCGTATCCACGGCCAGCCGCTGGAAGTGAGTTTCGCCGGTACTCTGCGTATGGACCAAGAGGCTGCTGTCTCGGCGATGCTACATCACGATGCCGGTGTACTGTGCGCGCCGACTGCCTTCGGCAAGACGGTCTCCGCTGCCGCGATGATCGCTCGTCGAGGCGTAAATACACTGGTGCTGGTGCACAGAACCGAGTTGTTGAAGCAGTGGCAGGAGCGGCTCCTGGCTTTTCTCGCCGTCGACAAGGGCATGATCGGCGTTATCGGCGGCGGCAAGTCCAGACCCAGCGGTAATATCGACATCGCGGTGATGCAGTCGCTATCGCGACAAGGTGAAGTGAATCCGCTGGTCGAGAGTTATGGTCAGGTGATTGTTGACGAATGTCACCACGTCGGTGCCGTCTCTTTCGATGCGATCTTGAGGCGGACGAAGGCGAGGTTCGTGCTCGGGCTGACGGCGACACCAATCCGCCGCGACGGACAGCAGCCGATCATCTTCATGCAGTGTGGACCGATACGCTACACGGCAGCCGAGTCCGCCAGGGCTCCCCGCGATCTGGAAGTAGCGCCCCGGTTATGGGACGCCCGCATCGATCTGCCCCGGGAGGCTGGCATTCAGGAGGTGTTCCGTCACCTCGCCAACGACCAGGAACGGACCGACGCCATCGCGGCCGAAATCAGCGGGGCGTTCGGGCAAGGTCGCAAGGTACTGGTGCTCAGCGAGCGTACTGAGCATCTCGACGCCATCAAGGCCTCCCTGGGCAGCCAGGTTCCTGCGCCGTTGGTGCTGCACGGTCGGATGTCGAAGAAGCAGCGCGCGGCAGTCATCACGGAATTGGACTCAGTTCCGACAGATGCCCCACGCATACTGTTGGCTAGCGGGAAACTCGTCGGAGAAGGCTTCGATCATCCTCCGCTGGACACCTCGATACTGGCGATGCCGGTCTCCTGGAAAGGCACACTGCAGCAGTACGCGGGGCGCCTCCATCGGGAGCACGCGGGCAAGGTCGATGTGCGGATCATCGATTTCGTGGACACCGGTCACCCGGCGTTGCTGCGGATGTGGGTGAAGCGGCAGCGCGGCTACCGGGCAATGGGATATCGCTTGTCAATTGGAAACTCGGCCGCGCGTCTGGGTGTTTGATCTCCCCCGCAGCAGTTCACCCAAGATGGCGAAACTGAAAATCCTGAGCAATGAAGCCCCAGTCGCATGGTATGGCTGCCAAATTGCCTTGACCCTTTCGGCATCTATCGGTGTCTATCGCGCTCAAGCGGAAGTTTTTGGCGGTAGATCTGACGGTAAGTCCGGCGTGCTCCGACAAGAAGTGGCGTATTTTCAGTTGCTTATACGTGCTGGAGACGATCGAGTGGGAGTGAGCGGACCAAGGCGCTTCCCCATTTTGGCACGCGCTGCCGCGACAGTGAGCCCTGAGTTTCTGGGCAAAACTGGCAAGAACCCGCTCATCACTTAGTCTTCTTGACGATGCGCACGTGAGCGACGGTCTTTGAGGGAATGTACTCGACCACCTCGTACTGATCCGCGAGCCCACCAT
>JALYIT010000078.1 GCA_030775645.1 Pseudomonadota bacterium
GGCGGCATGCGGGGAGGCTTGCGGGGTTCGCGCATTTCAACCATTGGGATTCCATCCTTTGGCGGTGAGAAGTAAAATCGCGTGATCGATAGCGGTGCCGTTGTGCACTTGGGATTGCTCAAATCTCAGCACGTGCCACCCTTTGATGGCCGCATAGGCATATTTGAGTGCGTCTGAGCGAAAGCCCGTCGGCGTTACATGCCGGCCGCCGACAATCGTCTCTCCATAGACTTGACGAATGACCAATCCTTCGCATTCGAGCGCCGCGAGATAGTCGGGCCAGGCAAAGTCAAAACGCCAGAGCCTCTGATCTGCCAGCGCGAACTTGTGTTCACGCACCGGCGGCGGTAGTTTCATTGCGCGGCACTGATGGGCGAACGTATCCTCAGCCGTCTTGCGCAATCCGATGCGCGGCTTTGGCTTCTCAACCTTCCCAAAGATTCGCATCTGCATCTCAGGGCTTAAGTCGCTGGCGCGCATGCTTCCCTTCTGCGTCTGTCGGCCCGGCCGTTGACAATCGCGTGCACGGCAACCGTCGTTAGATGGAACTCAATGGCAATCGCTTCGTAGGTACGCCCTTCCCTGCGCCGCTCAATGATCTTGGCGTTACGCGCAGATCGCCATACCGAAGGGGTGTATTTGCGGATCACGCCAGCACCGGCGATTTAAGTTCCGTCCAATCCCACTCGATGACCTGACGGCCTTGCGGATCGCTTGGAACCAACACCAGGCTGTTTTCGTCGCAACAGCAGTTGTGATGGTGGAACTTTACCGGCCAGTACAGCCGAGGTGCGGCGCGAGCCCAGCCTGTGATTTCGCCAATCAGCGAATCGTTGAGCCACCACAAGCGCGGGTCTTTATCGTGGGTATTGATGGGGCGTACCAAGTCGCCGGGTTTGAACTTCATGACGTACCCTCAAGCATGGATTCGCTCATTCGTGCACCCGATCAGGTCCAGGCGCGCGCTCCCAGCCGTGATTATCACTGTGCCAGTCGAGCCAGGCCCGATGCATGGCCTCGACCCAGGCTGAAGCTATCTGTGCAGCTGTGACCCGTGTATTTTCCATTTCACATACTCCTTCAAGCGCTCGCTGCGCACACTGCCCCACTCGCCTCGATTGCTGCCCTTAGAAATCCGCAGCGACTGCACCGGGGCGCGTTATTTGGAAATTCATGCATCCCCGCAACCCAAACCGCCGTAATCGTCTTTGGAGCGTCGATCTCTGCTGGTGCCCGCAATGGCTCTGCCACAAACGCGTTCGCCGCCGCTACCTCGCGTGCGGTGCGAGTACGTAGCATTTCCTTCAAAGTCTCGTTCTCACCGCGCAAGGTGTCGTTTTGGCGAAGGACGCGGGTAAAATCATCGGCGAGCGTTTTCATGGTGCGCTTTAAGAGTTCTGTCATAGCGTTGAGCTTGCGATCCGCGCGGGTGGCGAGGATGTAGGCAGAAGGCTTCGCGTGGCGGCTGGATGCTTTGCCGTTGAAAGGCGAGGTTTGCGATTTCACAGCGGCTCCCCGTACAGCCGCTGGCGCGCATCGACTTTCCAGTACATCGCGGTTTGACGGCGAAGCAGCCGGTTTATTTTCGAATCATGATTGTTCAGTGCGTTCACAAAAATACTCTCCTACAGCCCATGCCTGCCTCTCCATTCCGCGCCTTTCACGCCATGCCTCACCAAGCCTGCATTTCCATTCCATGCTCCGCCTCGCCGCATCTTCGCTCGGCTCGCCCCGCCTGCCATACCTCTCCTAGCTCTGCCATCCAATCCGTGCCATGCCTGCCGTTACAGTCCAATCTGTGACCTAGCCAACCCGCGCCCAGCGTGGCCTGCCCCGCCGAACCTCGTCTTGCCTGGTCAAGCCAGACCCCGCCTTGCCTGCCACACCCGGCCATACCTTGCGAACCACGCCCCGCCTGCCACGCCAACCCGAGTCACGCCGCGGTCTGTTCCTGCAAGGGAGCAGATTTGAGCGCTACCTCATCAATTGCATTCCAAACCCTCGAGAGTTGCGTCAAAGCCTTGTACTTGACCCGCAGTGTTGTCAGGTCGGCGATCGCATCAGCAAGAAGCTGCTCGCGCATGCCCTCGTCCTGCAGAACATCTTGAATCGCCCGATAGCCCGGCCCGTGCCTGATTCGATCCATTGTTAGCGATACGAATGCGCGAACCGGGGGCGCCTCATCCTCGATGACGTTGACTACAAGGCGGATAATCTGTCCGGCCTGATACAGCCGCCATTTCTGCGCGGCTTCCGTATCGTCCCAGGTGAAACGACCATGCAGCGCCGTCGATGGATCACGAGCAAATTCGACAACGTCTTCTTGCTTGAGAAAGCCGCCGTTTTCTTCCCTAATCCGTTCCAGTTCCCGCGCGATTCGTTCTTTAAGCAGCATCGCGCTTCCCCTTTTCAGCAACTTCGTTGCTCAACTCGAATGTACCCCAGCCCATGCCGGCGGAATTCTTGGAGTCGGGGCGCCCCTCCCCAATGCCTACTTGCATGCCGACACGCATCATCAGGTTCGCAACGTCGGCCTCGCAGAACATATCCGCGTCGTAGCGAATGCGCACTATCGCACTCCATTCATCCCACATCGGCCGAACGCGGATATCCACCGATCCATTGTCATTTCTAGCGTGGGCAGTATGCCTATGGGGCGTGCCCTCGATCCTAACGAGTGGCGTACCATCAACCTTGTCGAAACCATCAGCGAGAACAAATGCAGCCAGCTTGGCGTGCGTCATTTTGTATCCGACGGTTCGGCACGCTGAGATCATGGCGTTTCGAAACGCGCCAGCTGGAATCCCGCACCAGCCCTCACGCGACATATGCATGGCCGAGGCATAGACCTCATCGAAGTCCTTGGGCTCGCGGACCTTCTTGCCCTTGGCAACAGTGCCCGCCTTCTGCGTCGCTATAATCTGATTGATTGCCTTCGCCGAAAACCGATGTTGCACATACGGTGCAGTCCCTACGATCTTCAACTCCAACACGTGAAGGCGCGGCGCCTTAATTTCCAATTGCTTCTCTACACTCTCTACTTTGCTCGTTGACATTTAAGTCTCCTTGGTGAGCATTTGCAGGTGATCCGCACCCACTACGGGTTTAAATTTCCAGGTTGGCCAAGCCTGCTAACAAAGCGGCATTTGGCTTCATGCGCGATCCATCTCCGCGTTGCGATCAAACTTATAGGCAATGTCGCCATACGCGCCGTCATCGAGATACCGGGTGACCTCCATGTCGTGCATGTGCGGCTTGAATTGCGTGAGACGGCGATTGAAGAAACCGGAAATGGTCGGACAAGCCCCGGTGTGATAGCGCTGCTTGCGCACGTAGATTTTCATGGCGGTGAATTCACTCACAGATCCCTGTGTATCGTTGTCGCCGCGGCGCACGAACAGCACGTTGTCTGCAAGGCGTCCAATGTCGGCCGACCCTGCAACGTCGTTGATGTCCGGCTCCTGATCGGCACTCACGAGTTTGCGTGGATGCGCGACCAAGTGGATGTGGGTTCCGGAGGTCGCAGCAGTTGCCTCCAGAGCGTTGCCAAACTGGCGCTGCGCCTCCCAGTCCCGTGAATCGACGTCGAGCCTTGCCAGGGAATCCACAATGGCGTGGCGGACGCCCTGCTTCGCCAGGACGCGGATGACAGCCAAGATTCTGGCGTTCTCCGCAATACCGCGGCGATAGCTCCACAACCGCAATTTATCGTGCCAGCAATCGACGCACCACTGCAGGCCATCTTCGGTGGGCTCACGAGTACCGAGTGCGACGCAGGCGAGCCGGTAAAACACGTCGAGCGGATTTTCCTCGAGGCTCGCGATGAATACGGGCTTCTTGGCTCGCATCAGGTGGCAGGCGAATTGTCGCAGCAGACTGGTCTTGCCGGTACCTGGGAACCCCGACCAAATCGTGAACCCGCCGGGAAAGAATCGCAGTTCGTGTCCCTCAGGATCGAAGGGTGCGGTGTCGTAGTTTGCTTGGCGCTTTCGGTATTCGGTGAGCAAATCCTTGACGTTCAACTGATTCAAATCGACCAGCTCGCGGTCCGGCTCGATCTCGTTTTCGAGAAATTCCGGTTTGTCGGCTTCGACGAAGATACGGCCAAAGTTACGCGGCGACATAACCCGTCTCCATCCACTCGATTGCAGAGGCCATCGAGTCACACGACATCGGTAAAATGCTAAGCAAGCCTGCACAGTTGCACCACACTCGCGATCTTTCGAATGTCACCCCCTTAGCATCGGCCATATGTTTCACGTGGAGCTCTAACTCACAGCGGTCGAACCAGAAAATGACGTCCAGACCGTCGAGCAGCTTGATTGGCATCACCTCGCCCGCCTTGTGCAAAATCACTAAGCAACCGACCCCGTCCAGGCGTTGCGGGAGTTGCGGTTTAGTCGTGACAATCACGGGCAACGTGGGTTTTTTTCCAGCCATGCGCAACTGACGAAGCGCATCCCAATCTGTGATTTCGGTCATGTGATGCGGCTCCAGTCGCCGTTGGTTTTTATCTTCGCGTACTGACCGCGCTCACTGGCGTTTTGCACCCACGTTCGCCACACAGCCGGCCAATCGGATCGGGCGGTTTTAAATTCCCAATCGAGGAATTTTCGCACCTCCGCTTCGACATCGACGTTCGGAAGTTTCGCGAGGGCGACTGAGGGGTCAGGGATAAAGTCTCGTGGTGCCCGTTTCGCAGGCTTCGGTTTCACCGTTTTTGGCACTGGGGGCGCAAGCCCCTCTCTGTCTTTGTTTAAGTCTATGTCTGAGGGGCGTTTGGCGGCGTTCTTCGGCGGTCCTCGGCGGTCGCGTAATCTAGCCGCGTTTTCCCCAGTCTCGGACTCACGTTTTGCCTTGCCCATTAATCTGGCTTTTTCCCTGTATTTTCCGCTGTTTATGACTTTCCAGCCCCATTCGCGCGCGGGGTCTATCAGCTCAAGCCTTCGGCCCTCATTTTCTTGCGACTGACTTGCCGGATCTGGTGACATAAAATCACTGATGCACGCGAGTAATTGCTCAATTGGCACACCAACGGCGTTCGCAATCATCTGTGGATTTCGGTTGATCGTTCCGTGCTGATCCACCATCGAAAGTAGGCACGCCCAGATACCCGTATGCGGCCACTTTCCGTATAACGTACCTTCGGTAAGGGTGGAAAAAAGAGGGGTGTATCCGGACATCAGATTGAGTCACTCTTAGCGTGCACGCGGTCGTGGCAGTCATCGCAAATGGCGACCAGTTCCCACAGGAATTCTTCCTTCCAGTGGTCGTAGTGCAGGTGATGAACTTGGGTTGCAGGGATCTGGCCGCAGCCTTCGCATAGACCATTGGCGCGCTTCAGAACCGCCATGCGCCGCCGGCGCCATTCGGGAGTTCTCAGGTAGGCGTCGTGTTCCACGAAGAACTGGGCCCGGTTACGTTCGCGCTCGGCCTTGTTTTCGAGGTTGACGTGATCGCCGAACTTATCCGCTAGGCTGTCGTCCCAGTCGCGAAGCTTGCTGAGATTTCGGATGGTGCTGGCCTTGACGGCATTTGAACGGGCGGCACCACAAGTCAGGCATTGCTGCACAAGCTGAATCGAGCCATTGGAGACCTTGCGGCGCCGCAGTTCTGTCTTTACATCAGCGCAGTAAGGGCACGGTCCAGGCGGATGCATCACGGATTTGTTCCCCTACCCTCTCGGGGCGAAAACTTCGCCCTTTTAATCTCTAGGCGCCGCTCAACTTCCATCTTCTGCACCTGCTGCGGCGACCGCCGATAGATCAGCCGCGCCATTTCGAGAAAGTGTTCCCTCGATTCCGTCTCGGCGCTCGCCGCAAGCATTCGTTCGTAGGCGGCATCAATCTCCCGCTCCAGTTGCTCATCGCGAGCGGCCTGGCGGGAGGTGTCGAGGGTGGCGTTCATGCCGCCGCCTGTAATTTATAGTTGACATTCTGTAAGTTATGTTTGACAGTTGCGCCATGGCGAAGAAACGCACTAAAGAGACTTTCACTCGCTGGGACGCATCCGACTACCTGCGCTCGGAAGCGGACATGGCGGCGTACCTGCAAGCCTGCATCGCAGAAGCTCCTGACGATGCCTCTCTTTTGACCGCAGCTATCGGGGATATCGCCCGGGCGCGCGGCATGTCGCAACTTGCCAAAGAAACGGGGCTGACTCGCGAGGGGCTGTATCAAGCGCTCTCTCCAGCCGGAAACCCAAGTTTGGCCACGGTGCTGAAAGTCTTAAAAGCACTCGGGCTGACGCTGGCGCCACGCGTGGCGTAAGAAACCACCGGCAATTCTTTGTAATAACGCTTGACGTTATTGCCGTCATTCGTTACTATCTGTCCATGGCAATCAAATCGTTTAAATGTGCCGACACGGAAACCCTGTTCAACCTGGGCCGCGTGGCGCGATTTGTGAATTGCGAACGCCCGGCGCTGCGAAAATTGAAGCAACTTGATCTGGCCGTTCGCATTGAGGACATGCGCGCACCGCCGGGCAATCGGCTGGAAGCGCTGAAACACGACCGACTGGGCCAGTGGAACGTGCGAATCAATGACCAGTTCCGCATCTGCTTTCGGTGGAATGACGGCGCGGAGAACGTGGAGATTGTGGATTACCACTAAGGAGTTTCGACGATGAAAAAACTGAACCCCGTATCCCCTGGCGAGATGTTGTCGGAGGAATTCTTGAAGCCGCTTCAGATGAGCAACTACCGGCTGGCGAAGGAGATCGGCGTGCCCGCTCAGCGCATTGGCGAGATCCTGGCCGGCCGGCGTAGCATCACCGCCGATACGGACTTGCGTCTGTGCCGATTTTTCGGCCTCTCCGATGGCTGGTGGCTGCGCCTGCAGGCTGACTACGATATGCAGCGGGCGCGCGAAGCGCTCGCCAAAGCGCTCGCCAAGATCAAGCCGTGGAAAGCAGTTGCGTAGACTCATACGGCAGTCTCAAAAACCGCCGTCGCAGCACATTTCGAGCACTGCTTGAGCAAAACGCGGGCGAGTGGTGTTCCTTCCCACAGAGGTACGCCGTCTGCGTTTCTCGTGTACTCACATGAGCACGGCATGGCTTTCAAGGTCGTATAGAGGCGCGTTGCCATGGATTTCCAGTCAGTCATGATCTGTGTTCGCTATCGCACCGACTTTGCGATGTGAACGCAGATAGTGTGGCGATGGGAAATTGCGGCCGAGCGCGATCAATCCGAAAAAGCTACGGCGACTCCAGTCAGATGATCCTTCTGTCATTTCTGCAACCTCCGCGCGATCTGCTCCATGCGCTTACCCGTCTCGATGAACTCACGGTAGAGCTGCGCCTTTTCATCCTCGGGCTTGATCCACTCCACTTTGAACGCGAGGGCTTGGGCCTCGTAGTTCACCGTGGCGAAGCTGCCTACATCGCGTGCGAGACGCTTGATAGACATGACTTCTTCGGGGTCGAGCTTTTGCGGATGCTCCAGCGACAGGCAGGAACGCAATCGACTGGCTGCGTCTGAATTGGTTGGCCATAGGATCGGCGCGCATTTCTTAATGCCGCCGAGCGCAGCCACATCCGCCGCAAGGGCTTCGTAGATCGAATCGTGAAAAAGAGCGGGTTGGTGGTGGCTCATTTCGCGCTCTTACGGATTTTGAAATGGCCGCCAGGAGTTTTGCGAATCGCTGCGAATGTGCGTTGCGGCACGATGCTGCCATGCGCTTCAAACCGATCTTCGAGACCAGCGGCCCCACCTTTGTTAGGTGTATGGGACTGAGCCTGGAATATGCAAACTGTACCGGCGTTATGTCCGGTCGCGATTGTCGGATTGATCCCTTGAGTCATCGAAGTGCTGGGCTATGCCGCTGCGAAAACGTCAGGTCGAAGGTCGCGGCGCGTTACTTGATTATGGGTGACGTGCTCGATTGCAGGCCAGTACTCAGCCTCGATAGCTGTGCCCCGCTTGATCCAATAGGAAACGGTTTGCTGACTGAAAGTCTCGCGGTTGAGAAAATTAGCGATTCCGTCGGCGAGGGCCTTCTGGCTCCCGGCGATCTTGACGGCCCGCTTGATGGCTTCTCGGCTCATGGCGAGCAACATACACAAGCGGGCTTGTTCCGTCAACAAGCCCATGCGTTAGTCAAGTCACAAGGCGCCTTGTATTCTCGGCCTACATGTCCAAGGTACAGCCCGCGAGCCAGTTAGGGGTTCGCCTCAAAGAGGCAATGGATCGCCGAAAAATTAAGGAATCGGAACTCGTGTCCGCACTACAGGAGTTGGCGCGTGGAGATGAGCACGAAGACCTGCGTTCGAAATTGTCGCAGCAGATGGTGAACTATATTTTGAAAGGTGGCGCTGCCCGGTCTTTTTACACGCCGTTCTTAGCCGATGCGCTAAAGGTTCCATGCGTATGGTTAGCATTTGGGATCGGTGTCGATCCACTTGCCAAAGATTCTCCGTCGCCAACAGAAACCCCCGATGAACGCGAACAGCAGTTGTTGCGCGCATTTCGAGCTGCGGAAGATCCCGTTAAGCGCACCATCGAAAAGGCGCTGAGTATTGAACCGGACAACAAGGGTCATTCCCCAAAAAAACACGCCGCGTCCAAGAGACCCACCCGGCGCGCGGCGTAACCCTCACCGATACAGACGTTCTAAAAATTTTAGAATCGATGGAGTGAATCTATGGCAAGGAAGCTTTTTCCGATTCATGAAGATCGTCGCCAATCGACAAAATCGCGAGAGAATGAAGCACTGCCACGAGAGTCCATAGACTTGCCTCAGAATAAAAACTTCGCTGCTACCCTCGTCGAGGAAATTACTGGCGAGCCGCTGATGCAGTTCGACATCGACGCCCGTACCATGCGCGTTGTGGCTGCCCCAGACGGCGGCATTTACATTGATTTTCCAGCGCTCGGCGGGGACATGGAACTAGGGTTCTTTCGCGCGCATCTGCCACCGGATGCGGCAGATAAGCTAATGCGAACTCTCGGGGGATAGCCGGATTTTCGGCTCAGTCATCAGCGGACATAGAGCGAGCGATACACTTCAAAGATATTGCGGATGCGGCGTCGTCCCAAGAGGCAGCTAACCCCATCCTTGCCTATCGCCAGGTCGGCTTATCCATCCGATGACGATCACTTATCGGAGGCGCCAGGTACGAACAGAGGATTAGTACCAGATTTGGAAGACAGCGATCCCTCGCGCTTACTTTTTCCGCTCCAGATCCCATCGAGCCTTCGCAGCTTTCCTAGCCACCTCCGCGCGCCTTCCTGCCCTTCAATCCTCCCTTGCGCCCCGTGGCTACCGCAGCCGCAGTGATCCGTGCTCTTTTGAAACGCGTTTACAAGCTTGAGCGGTCGATTCTCGACGCGCTCGCTCCATCTCCGCATAAATACGAGTTAGGACATTTTCGGCGAACCACTCCCGCGAGCCGACGTCCTGGTCGCCGGGCCAGTTCTCTTGGAAAACGCGCAGGCCCTCCCGAATCATCTTCGGAGTAATTTCGACTTCTTCTTCGCTCGTTTCTTCGGCACGCTCTCGTGCGGCCGCGTCAGGGCGTCCAGCATCCGGCGCAGTTAAGTCTCGTCCCGTCGACAGCTGATTGGGTGGCATAAAAGTGACTCCAGGGGCCGGAAATCGGCCCAGGGAGAACTATAGCAAAAAGCACAAGCCCCTTTGTTGACATTACACAAGCGGGCTTGTATTCTCCCTCCACGGTGATCAACCGCATGGAGAAACGAGATGGCCAGCCAGACAATCCGCAAGAACAACCTGAAGGCCATCCGGGCAATGCTCGAATCAGCGGCGCTAATCAGCGAATACCGCTACGACGATATGACGGGCAGCACGAATCGCGCTGTCTCGGTCGAACAGGTGATGGCCCGCGCTGCGGACTTCAGCGGTGTCCGGGGCGATCACATCACCATCCACCAGAATTTCTTTTACACGATCTACCCCACCGTCGCGGATGCCAAGAGCCGCATGACGGAAGTGGCATTTGCTAAGCACTTCCCGGTGGCCGCATGAGCGCCCGGTTCACTCGACTGGACGCCGCTGGTAGCCGGGTCCGCAAAAGTACCGCCGATTTCGCGGCCGTCTCGGATAGCCAGACTGGTTTGATTTGGCTGCTCGATGATCCGGGTTCTATGGCCTGGGCAGATGCAAAAGCGTGGGCAAAAAAACTTCGTGCTCTCGGGACAAGAGGGTGGCGGCTGCCGACGCTACTGGAATGGGTCAATGGCCCCGTGGATTACACCCGCAGCAATCCCGCGGTAGACACGACCTATTTTCGCGGCTTCGCAAATGGCTGGTACTGGACGTCGACCGTAGACGCCGAATCCCCCTCGGACGACGCGTGGCTCGTCGATTTGCGCTTTGGCTATGTCGCTCGCAACTTCCAGGCGCTTCACAGCTACGTTCGCGCGGTCGCCGCCGGTCAGTCGTAGGCTTTTGGGCTTAAGGAATATCAATGAGTCACCTTGAACTTCGTTGCAACGCCTGCCGCGCGATCTTCGATGAAGCAGAAGCCATCGACGATGAGTTCTGCCCCGAATGCGGAAGCGATTCTCTGTTCGAGCGCGAAGCGTTCAATCTTGAGGAGGCGTTACGAGACGAGCGCCGACAGAACACTGCTCGCGATAAGCGCGCGCGGGCCGAGCAAAGCATGTTCGAGCACTTTGCGATGCGGCTGCCATGAAGTTCGCCGACATGCCCTGGTCCTCCGCGCTGCTTTTCTCGTTCGCGATCGTCGTAGCAATCTGCGTCCTCATCGTGGCCGTCGATGCGTGGTTAGCGAACCGCGAAAAACGGCAGATTCGCCGCGCCAAGCGCAAACGGTCACGGCAAACCAAGGCACTGCGCAAGGCTCACATCTTGATCAAGAACGCGGAACTCGCCAAACGTCGCGAGGACGTCAACGTGCGCGTGTCGCGCGGGTTCATTCGAGCATTCCGTGGGGTGCGTGAATGATCAATACCGACATACAGGCATTGTTTGCCGCTAGCCACGAGATGGCTGCGTTGCGCAAAGAGAACCGCGAACTGCGCCAAGAATTGCAGCGGCTACGTGCTCCGCGAGTCGACTTTGATTTAAGCGCTGACTCGGCGCCCGAGCTGCTGAAACGACAAGCCGGTTAATTACAGGGGATTTTATGAACGCAGTACCAAATCAAGAGCTC
>JALYIT010000079.1 GCA_030775645.1 Pseudomonadota bacterium
ACGCCGTTCGCTCGGCCGTCTGCCCTAAGCGTTATCTCGTAAACCATCGCATCGGTCGTAATGTCGAGGTTTCCGGTCTTGAGGGCAGGCGGTAAGTGGACGGTGGTCGACTGATAATTTGCGCGGACGGAGCAGCCGCTACCGCAGGGTGTCGCCCAAAGGCAGGTGGCACGGCTGCGCATCTCCTCGGCGAGTATTTTCTGCGCCTTGGCGTTGCCGGGATGCAATCGAGCTGGCGAACTCCTGAAATCAAGCGGTTGGGTAAGAACCGCGCGGTGTCCCGGGATCGCGGGGATACCGAGAAGCTTCGCCCGTTGCCTCACCATGTAGTCGCTGACGATGGGCTTCGGCGGCGGCAACAGGCACCCCGCCGGCGAGTTCGGTGTGTTCTCCAGACCCTCATTGCTGCCGTACACACCTATCAGCAGCTCGACCTTGTCGTAGTACGGAGCGATGTCCTCATAACCGATTGGCCAGTCGAAACCCAGACCATCGCGGCTGTGCGGCTTGAAGTCGTACGGGCCATTGCGCAGCGAGATGCGTCCCCAGTGGTTGGTGCGGCCGCCCAGCATGCGCGCCCGCCACCAGTCGAAGCGGCCCCCATCCTCCTCGGTGGTGCGCACATATGGCTCACCGGGCACTTGCCAGCCGCCATCCACCGTCGCGTCGTGGAAGCCAAACGGCTTGTCCGGCGTACTGGCACCCGCAAGCGGGGCCATATCAGGCGTGCGGAACATGGGCGACTCGGCTTCGGGTGTGTACTTACGGCCCGCTTCAAGCATGAGGACTTTCGCGCCGTCCATGCAGAGCGTATAGGCCGACTGGCCACCGGCCGCGCCGGAGCCGATCACGATGACATCGTAGAGGCTCTTTTGATTTTCGGCCGTTACGAATGGCATACCCAACAGTTAAACGGTTTGGCGCGTTCGACGCAACTTTCTTCTTCGCTATTGCGGTAACACCCGCCGCGGGCCATCGCATGTCCTACCCGGTACATACGTGACACTTCTTACGAGCACATGGGTGGCTCGATTGCTGGACGGAGACAGGTTGTGCAGGTGGGCCTTGGAGAATACAGCCTTGATTGCTAAAGTCTTTAGCGAGACGCAATGTTAATGTCTGCGCCAAATAGACCGTCGCGGTTGATTCGCAATTTACTCCTGAGAAAGAAAGGCAACGCGGACTGACGAAACCAATTCCCAAGGAGACTTCATGACAACCACCAAGAGTGCCTGCTCAAACGCCAAGACGAGGAGCGAAATCATGATGGGCGTCACCCGGAGAGACCTTCTCGTGGGTGCCACCGCAGCTCTCGCAGCTGGCACCCTTCCCCTTGCTTCCTTGGCTGAATCGTCAACCCCAAGCGCCGCGCGCTCTACTCATTCAGGAGCTGCAAATATGAACACAGTAACCACGAAAGACGGCGTCACGATTTACTTCAAGGACTGGGGTAGCGGTCAGCCGATTGTTTTCAGTCATGGCTGGCCCCTGTCCTCCGACGATTGGGACGCGCAGTTGATGTTCTTTCTCAACCACGGGTTTCGCGTGATTGCCCACGACCGCCGCGGGCATGGGCGCTCTACCCAGACCTCAGACGGACACGACATGGATCACTATGCGGATGATCTCGCCGCACTGACCGCGCATCTTAATCTGAAGGACGCCGTTCACGTTGGGCACTCCACCGGCGGCGGCGAGGTGGCGCACTACATTGCGCGGCACGGCGAAAATCGGGTGGCGAAAGCAGTATTGATCAGCGCAGTACCACCCATCATGGTCAAGACGGCTGCCAATCCGGGCGGACTGCCGAAAGAAGTCTTTGACGGACTTCAGGCGCAGGTTGCCGCAAACCGCGCACAGTTCTACCGCGATCTGCCGGCTGGTCCGTTCTACGGTTTCAATCGGCCGGGCGCGAAAGTGTATGAAGGCGTAATCCAGAACTGGTGGCGGCAAGGCATGATGGGCGGTATCAAGGCTCATTACGATGGGATCGTGGCCTTTTCCCAAACCGATTTCACGCCCGATCTCAAGAAAATCTCTGTCCCGACCTTGGTGATGCACGGCGACGACGACCAGATCGTCCCGTATGCGGATTCAGGGCTGCTTACCGCCAGATTGGTGAAGAACGCCACCTTGAAGACCTACAAAGGCTTTCCCCACGGAATGTGTACGACGCAAGCGGACACGATCAACGCGGATCTCTTGAGCTTCATCAAATCCTAATCCAGCGACTCGAGCGTTTGGAGGAGCTGCGATGGAGGATCGCACTCCTGCGTGATGCTCAGCATTCCGCCGAGTCGCGGGCGTCGTTTTGCGGGAGCGCTTGCATCGCGACCAAGCCCTTGAGAACGCGCTCGCTTCGCGAAAGCGACGTTGATTTTGGAATCCGGCTGCTGCGGTAGGCGCAACCTAGGAGGACTCTCTTGGGAGGATACCTGGCGCAGATGATCGTGGAACGCCCGATCGGCCGCGGAGTTCCTCTCAAGAATAGTCGCCGAAGCAGAGCAACTTTATTCGTGCAGGATCGATATTCAGATGCAAGGCTTCCTTGCCGGTAAGCATGACCGTCCTAAACTGCAATGCGCCGCCCAATTGAGAAATTTATAGATACAATCAAGCGGCAATGAGACGATCATTCAAACGATTGCAATGCGGCGTCGTAGCAGTCTTATTGTGCCTCGCCGTAACGGATCCGGTGGCCTTGGCGAATACCCCTGGAGAGGTCCCGATCGGCGGGAGTTTACGGGACGCCACGCTGCAGGGCCTTAACGGGCCGTCGATCAACCTGAGCGCGTTTCGTGGAAGGCCGCTACTCATCAATGTCTGGGCGAGCTGGTGTGGACCCTGCCGACAGGAAATGGCATCGTTGGAGCGGCTCGCGTGGCGTTTTGAAAACCAGTCTTTTGCGATGATTGGCATCTCGACGGATGATTCTGCTAATCAAGCGCAAAGCTTTTTGAAAAATACCAACGCAACGATTAGTCACTTCATCGACCACGGGCTCCAGATGGAGAACATGCTGGGAGCATCAAAGCTGCCGTTGACCGTACTGGTCGATGCGAACGGCCGGGTCCTCGAGAAGATCTACGGGGCGAGACAATGGGACGGCTCCGAGGCCTTACAATTGATCGATAAAGTCTTTCGACAAAAAGTGCATCTGCGAAATGAATTCGCCGAATAACGAAAATATGAGCTCAAAATTCACCATTCCTCGCATATAAATTTAAGTTTGGCACACAGAAAACCACAACAACTAGTCTGCTCAAGATATCTGGACCCCGCGCGGGTGTAGGACAGGCCTGTCCGTGAACTTGCTCAAAGTTACGTTTTCAGTGCTGCTATGCAATCAACTGTACGCCGAAAGTACGCACTCCTCCCACTAAGCACGTAAGGCTCATTGGCGCAGTGCACAGCGTTACCGCCATCATGGCGACCTTCAATTCGCATGAATCGTAGCAGAGGCGACTTCATAATTTTCTGGAGCTCGCAGCCGAAGTGCAGTGCAGATGACCGCGCATGCGAGTGTCACCACGGTAATGAAAACTTTCGATCCGGTCAGGCGCACACTTGTGGAGCACAAGTGTGGGTGCTTTTTTTTTAGACCACAGAAGGTCGGCTTTGATCCCCTCAGTGCCGGACCGGAGCACCAACACGGGGCACGTACCGGTATGGGCGGTCACGCTGATCGAGTCGGCAAGTCCTGTGCGCGCTCGCGTACAGAAGGCTGGCGTCTCGGCTGCTACGCTCCGCGCTGTAACGTGCGAAGTCAGGTGATGTTTGTCGATTCGAGCTTTGCTAGAGACCTCGACCAATTCGGGCCTATACACGAAAACCGATCTTCAAATGGAACCTAACTGCTATTTACCGCAGAAAACCGCTCTAGAGGATACGATTGCTGCGTAATTTACCTCTAGTTTATACAAGCCAACCGCGACCGTTTGAGTCCCACCTTTATGATAGGAGCTAAGCGATGAAATTTTACACTGCAATGACCGCCGCCGGGGTTCTGGCGCTCGCCCTTTCCACATCGGTATCGGCTACCGGAAACGCTGCGCTTGAACCAGCGCAAATTGCGGCGGCTAAGACGGCAGCCGACCATGAGGCAATCGCCAAAGCGTACGAAGACGAGGCTACTGAGCTAGACGGTAAAGTTAAAATGCATGAGCAAATGACCGATAGCTACAAGAGCAACGGCAAGATGGTGGGGCCGGCGAGGCACTGTGATGCACTCGTGAAGGATTTTAAAGCGGCGGCGCAGGAGAGTCGATTGCTCGCGAAAGAGCATCGCAAGCTAGCCGAGAAAGCAGAAAAGTAGCCCGCCGTGGTTTCGAGTCAAAAGTGAAGGGATGCACCCTTCCAAACGAGCGAACTCTGCAGCCGCATACCGCGGGCGCGACCCACGCGAGTGACAGACGCGGCGATCTAAATGCAGTTGCTCGGCCAACATGCGCGAAGGTCGCGTTTTCGAACTTTGCGTATTCCACGGTGATACATCAATGCATGCCGGCTGTTGCCGGCTCCGATAATAACGCGCTCTACAAACGCTGCATCAAGGCGGCTGGCTCGCTCCTCTGCCGTAACCAAACGCGCTTGCGGCGGGTCAGGGCTCCTGCAGCAAGGCGTGATGAGAAGCTATGGCTGCTGCTCGTTTAGCAAATCATTTTCCGAGTTTCGATGGCCGCCTCCATTCCGCCAGCCAGTCTCCAGAGCTTGCTTGCTCACGTCCTCGGTTTTCATGCACCAGGAGTTCCCGCGACCATTTCGGTGACTGGAAGTGAGCATGGGATGCACGATCTCTCCCTAGCGGAAATCCTCAACGCTGGTTCAAATCCGCTGCCTCTCGCGAATTGGCTTGGGCATAGGAGCTCGTGCAACTTTTGAAGGTCTAGTGCGCATCCGCGCCACCGCACCTAGGGTTTGATACAAAATAATTCTTGCACACCACCCTCGAGCGCCGCCGGGGGCACGGGGTCGTTGCTCGTGCAGGCTTTTCCATCATTTGTAAAACTGAAGTCGCGCGTATAGGTACCTCGCAGCGGCATCGGATAAACCACGAAGCGTTTCTCCTTGGGTAGAAATCGAAAGATGCGGTCGGTGAGATTTTCGTTGATCCAAATGGTTTGTGTTTTGGGATCAACGCCGAGCGCGTAAGGCGCGGGCTGATAACCAGGTGCAAATTCTGGTAGTGGGAAAAGCTCCGCGGTAAACCCCACGCTCGAGGAGAAGTCATTTGGTTGAAGGCGGGCTAAGATGCCATCGGAGTAGCCTGTCAACCATAATACGCCCTGGGCATCGAAGCGCATACGTCGAGGGCCCCGCACCGGGGAGTCGTATTCCTTGTCCTCCAGCGTCATCGGATCAATTCGTCCAATTTTGTCGCCGAAGAGCCGCGTGTACCATACCGTGCCATCCTTCGGGCTGACATCGATGCCGTAAGGGACCGTGACGCCTGCGATACCGGTGGAGCGCAGCCGGGGCAGCGCGATCAGCTTCACTTCACGCGTTTTCGGATCCAATCGGCCCACTTGTTCGCTCTGCGCTAGGGTGAACCAAGCAATCCCCGCTTTATCGAAGCGTATGGTATGGGGATAAAGGGCACCATCGCCGATCTTGATTGATTCTTCCCACTGCATCGTCTTCGGATTGAAGACACCAATGCTCTGCGAAAAAGAGTTCGTGGTGTACCACTTACCATCGCGCCCTAGCGCCAGTGAATGCGGGCCGTGCAGCACACTCGAGCCCATTTCTGTGGGTCCCCGGGGTTTTACATCCTGAGCCGGATGCGCAATCCGACGCGTCTCGCCGGTGGATAAATTCGTCACCGCCATGAAGTCCGCGCCCTGATCCACCGTGTAAACCAGACCATCAGTCGGGCTCACCGCCGCATCGTGCGGCGAGTAACCGTTGGGGAGTGGGTATTCGTACACTAGCGCGGCGAAGATCATCGGATCGATGGGAAACACCGGGCGTACCGCCAAGGGCTTGCCGTTGAATCCGGCGGCAAGAATTTGCGCGCGCCGATCCCGAAGCTCAGCATCGAAATTTCCCAAGTACGCATGCATACGCTGAATCGTGCCTGACCAGGCTTCCGCGGAACGCGGGATACGCGTTAAAGCATTTCCCAGCTGATGACAAGTCAAACAGTCGCGTTGAAATTGATACTTGGTAAAGGGAGACCCGGCGGTTGTCTCGAAAGGAAGGCTGCCAAAGTGATAGCCCGCCGGTAGGCTATCGGAGATTTGCTGCGGATCGCTCAGGGGCTTGAGAACGTATTGGCGAGAAAGCGACTCGTTGGCTCTGACATCGATCGAATCTTGCACATCCTCATAGTACGGCGTGCGCAGGCGCAGCGTCAGCGGGCCGTGTAAAGCGATGCGCAACTTGAATCGGCCTTGCCGGTCGGAGTAAACGAGCTCCGAATCGCCTGTACCCGTGGATTCGGTGACCCGCACCATCACGCCGGCTAGGGGCTGGGCCTCAGTATTCTTGATGGTGCCGCTGAGCGTGGCGGCGAACCCCGAGACAGCTGCCGAAAAGGCCAACAGAAAAATCGTAATCCTGGCTGCCATGTAACTCCCCTATTTTCCGTCGACCGAAAAGGCCAGCAGCACGTTCGTGCCGTTGCTGCCCGTTTGCGAGGCGCCGTTAAAGCCGGACATAGTGTAGAGCATGCCGTCTGCAACGCTGGGCCCCATGCCATCGATGCCACCCCCCGGCTGGGCCGCGACGCCATTCACGGTCGCGTAGGTCTGCGCAGTGGTGCTGAACTGCCAAACGATATTGCCAGTGGCCTCGTCGTAGCCGCGAAGCCAGCCATCCAGACTACCGGAGAATACGATTCCGGGAATCAGTGCGGGCGCCGCGGACTGTGAGCGCACGCAGGCACCTCGGGAGAAATCTTTGCTCCGGTCACCCGCGTAATGACACGGGGCGATCGGTGCCGCAACATTCCAAAGGACTTTTCCCGAGAATGGATCAAGCGCGGAGAGTCCCGGCTTTCCCGGCATCTTCCAATCCGGATTGGACGGCAGACCAGCGCTCAAGGCAAGCTCGTTGAGCACCTGTCCGAAATCAGAGTTGGGGACGAACACGCGTGTTTGGTTCGCGCCGATGCCCCATTCGATTCCGCCCAGCGCCGATCCCGCTCCTACTCTGCTTCGCCACAACTCACGGCCCGTGTCAGGATCCATGCCGTAGACGATCCCCGATTTTTGCGCCGCCAGCAGCACTTGGCGGGAGCCTGGCCTACCAAACAGGATCGGAGTTGCACCGAAGTCGAAGTCGGGACCGAGTTTTTTCGGGCAATTCGCGACTCTCGGGGCGTTTGAGAAACAGCCCTGAATGAAATTATCGTCTGGGGTCACCTGTCGTCGCCAACGCACCACGCCACTACGCATATCCAGCGCAATCACTGAATCGGTGCCCGTCGTCGGCACGTCCGTATAGCTGTCGCCAGTTACGACGTAGAGCAAGCCGCGCCTCGCATCGGCGGTAGGCGCTGCCCAGACCGGTGCTCCTGCGGGACCTTGCATCATCACTCCCGCGCCGTTCGCAACGGTCGGATGCGCGGGCGCGTCGATCGTATAGGTCTGCCACAGCTTCTTGCCGGAACGCAGATCCAACGCCGCAATGCTGCCGCGAAAGCTGCAGCAAGAATACTGCGGCTGCATGGCCACGACTTCTTCACCTGACGTGAGTGGGACGAACACCGTATCGTGCGACACCACAGGCGTGCCGGTAATTCCAGCGGCTGGATGGGGGTCCAAAGCGTCGCTGTGCCAGAGTTCAGATCCCGTCTGTGCGTCGAAGGCGCGTATGTTTCGCGTTGCTGCCGCGCCGATGAGGGCTACCCAGCCGCTGGGTGATATCGAGGATGCGACGATGACGGCGCTGGTTCTTGCCGATGCATCGACGCTCCAGTGCACACAGCCGCTTTTGGCATCGAGTGCGTAAAACTTCCCGCCGCGATTCGTCATGAACAGCCAGCCCCCGACCACGATTGGCTGGCCGCCGCCCGGCATGGCAAATGCCCATTTTACTTTGAGCTTGGGCACATCCTGCGCTCTCAAGCCAGGATCAGCGTGAAAGCGCGACGACGATGCATCGAAGGCGACGCTAGGCCAATCGTGGGGACTGGAATGGATCGTAGCTCCCGCGCTACAAGCCGGTTCGCTTGCCGAGGCATTGACGGATGAGTCCCGCGGCGACAAAAATTGCGCCAGGGCTTCGATCTGCTCATCCGTGAGACCCTTGGCCATCGGCGCCATGACACCCGTCTTCAAGGCATCAATGATGTGGGCTTGCGGGCGCAACTCGAGCGCCGCCCTGGAAGGAGCGCGTTCAATAGCAGGCTCGTGACAGCTCTTGCAGCGTGCATCAAAAACCGACGCGACGGTGCTTAACTCAGTGCTGGGGCCTGCACACACCACGCCCGCAATGAGAGCCATCGAAAGGCTCGCGGTGCTCGTAAATGGCCAATTGCGCATGCCCGCTAACCGCTGCAGGCTCTTCGTTGTCATAGGTACTAGGGGTGAACCTTCGCACCAAAACGGATTCTAAATTCAACCCCGAAGGTTCTTGGATAAATCAGGCTGCGGGCCAGCGTCGGGCCCCCTTTACTCACCGGGGCATTATAGATCGTTGCATCGATTCCGGTGCCATCGCTGCCGCGGATGTCGAAGGCGTTGCGTAGGTAGCAGAATACGCTCCATCGATTGGTGGCATCAGTCCACGTCCCTCGAAAGTCCGACTGCCCGTAAGAGCCTGCCATGAGGGCAGGGTCCGCAAACGGCGTGGAGCTCACCCGATCGCGCCACGCCCAAGTGCCGGAAAGCGCAAACGAACCGGGCTTCAACAGCCAAGTATAGACGCCGTTGACCACCACTTTATTCTTTGGCGATCCCGGTACTTGGTTGCCATACACCCTCGTCGGCAACTGCGTAAAGGCGTCGATGAAGGTGTTCTGGTCGGTAAAATAAGCACGCAGATACGAATAATCGATTAGGAAGCGCAGTGCGTCGCTCGCCTGCCACAGGGTCTCGAATTCGGCGCCATAGATTTTTTCATCGATATTGAAGAAGGCGGTCACAGGGACCGGGCCGCCGAACTGGGTCAACGGATACTGCGCGCCTCTATATTTATAGTAGAACAAGGAGGAATTGACCTGGAAGACACGATTCAATGTTTGCTTCCAGCCAAGCTCATAAGCGTCGAGATATTCGGGTTTCGTGTAAGGATTGGCGACGATTGCGCTTCCCGAGTTGATGCCGGCCTCTTTGTAACCGCGGCTATATTTTAAATATCCGAGCGTATCGCGGTCAGGTGAGAATTCAAGACCCGCAACCCCCGTTACGGCGTGCGAGTTGATTGCCAGGGAGCGCACATAGCTGCCGTTGCCCGACGGATCCGGGCGCGCCAAGGCGCCAAAGGCGAGGGATGAGATGTCGATGCCGATAGGCGCGACGGTCGGGTCCCAGAGCACATAGCGCGCTGAATCGAGCGAGTTCTTGCGATCCTTCGTATATCGGCCGCCCAAGGTGGCTTTCAGCGTATCGCTAAATTTCCAATCCAGTTGGCCGAATCCCGCCAATGACTGCGAAGTGGTGCGTTGGTTGACCGAATACCAATCTCCACTCGGGTTGGCTGGGGCGAAAGACAACGGTGCGCCGGGCGCCAAGCTCGAGGGGCTGATCGGCGTTTGCAATTGCGGCTGGGGTACCACGCTGCCGATCTGCACCGGCTGCCGCACGTGCTCGTCATACTGATATAGACCCACCACGTATTGAAGCGCGTTATCGCCGGTGGAAATGAGGTCGAGTTCATTGCTGTAGTAGTGCCGAATTTCTTTATAGCTCAAACTCTCCGCGGAATTCACCGTTACCGGCGCATTGCCATTCGGAGTGAATACATATGAGGAGCGCGCGGTGTTGTCATAGTCCACAATCAGCGCATATTCCGACGAGGTATAGCCTCCGGTATACTTCAAGTCGGCAAAGCCCAGGTGCCCTACACCTTCAAAACCGAACAATTGATGATCCTTCAGGCGCTCTCGATTGTTGGTGTCGTTGGGCGTGGTATATGAGGCGCCGTCGTTGGGTGGATTCTGTTGGGTGAGTTGCGGTAGCGCAGGGTTAAGACCCGGTGCAGCGTTATACCAGGGACTCGGCTGCAGGCCGCCGCAATTGATCGAGCCTGGCGTACCTAGAAGGCTCGGGCCGACGCAGTTGGTGACATAGCGGCTGGTCTGTACTTGCGATCCCCAACCGATGTTCCAATGAAGGTGGTCCGCCTTCAACCACCAATCGAAAGCGCTGCCGATATTGCCGGCAAACTGGACATTAAATTCCTGATTATTCTTCCAGCCGGCGCCATCGTTGGCGCGGCCGGTCGCGCTCTTGAAATACCCTTCGCCCTGTTTGTATTCGCCCGCGCTAGCACGGAAGCGCAAGAAATCGCTGAGCGGACCGGAAATGGTACCTTCGATATCCTCAGACTTGTAGTTGCCCACCTTCAAACGCGCTTCACCCTCCCATTGATCGGTGGGTCGGGGACTGCTCAAAATTAGCGCGCCGCCAATCGCATTTCGTCCGAAGAGCGTGCCTTGCGGACCGCGGTAGATTTCCTCTTGGCCGATGAAGAGGGAGGAGGAATCGGCGGCGCGAAAAAAGGAGCTATAAAAGCCGTCGAGATAAGTCGCAACCGCGTTGTCAATTCCTAAGTTGTTGGTCGAGCGCCCGAGTCCGCGGACGAACATGCGATCCGACACAAAACTGTACGTAACTCCGGGGGTGTAATTGCTCAAATCCTGAGTGGATTCTATGCCGATCAAGTCGCGAGTTTCAGCCGTAAAAGCCGTCACCGCCACGGGAACACTTTGCAAGTTTTCAGAGCGCTTTTGGGCCGTCACGACGATCTCCTCCAACGCCGCATTCGGGGAGGGGACTTCGCTCGTCTGTTGCGCCAGCGCTACGGATAGCACGGTGCTGCCGATTAGAACAAGAAAAACTCGCATCTGGCCGCTATCCCAAATCATGTTCTGCTCCCCGCGCGCTCGCGCCCGCTTTTTAATTGCCTGATAGAATCTGCGCCTCGCCGGGCGCTCTTGGCTTATGCTGACACCGTTCGTTGAACCTCGGGCGACTGGAATTTCTCGTCTCGCGACAATCGCTAGGCGCCCCGCGGCATCATTCAGGGCAGAGAACTAGGTTCGGCGCCAATTTCGCGAGTGCCGTTTTAGCCCAGATTTAATTGGGGATTACATGCAGCCACAAGCAACAAATCGGCAAAATTCGATTTTGGGGACCCACGTCAGGGCCATCAGTCAGGCGCTCGATGCCGCCGGATGCGACGTTCCGGCGCTGTTGCGCCGCGCCGGATTTCGGGCTGAAGACTTGAACGGCTCAGAGGCTCGTTGCCCTCTGGCAGCCATGGGTCGGCTATGGCGGATCGCGCTGGAGGCCACAAGAGATCCGGCGTTTGGGGTCAAACTTGCCAAGTACTATACGCACACATCGTTTCATGCACTCGGCTTCGGCCTTACCGCAAGTTCCACATTGAAAGAAGCGTTCGAGCGCTTGCAGCGCTTTTCGAATGTGGTAAGCGATGCGGTGGTGTATCGATTCGTCCGCCAAGGCGAGGAATATCATCTTCACATCGAACCCACCGTGCCTGTGCCAGCGGAATGCATCGATGCGTTGGTGGGGACCTACCTTAGGATGTGCCGTTCACTCGTCGGCCGCCATTATTCACCTCTCACGATTGAGTTGCAGCGTGCTCGGCCTGAAGGGGTCGAGTATTTTCAACAACAGTGGCGCGCACCACTCACTTTCAACGCGGCCCTCAATCGGTTAAGTTTCGATCGGGCTAGCATCGAGCAGCACTTGATGAGCGGCAACCCCGAAGTGGCGCGACACAGCGATACGGTCTGTGCGCAATACCTGGCTCGTATCGAGCGTTTAAACACTGAGGCGCGGGTACGCAGAATATTGGCGCGCCGACTTCCCGATAGCGCACCATCGCAAAACGAAGTCGCCGCAATGCTGAACATGACGACTCGTACCCTGCAGCGCAAATTGGTACAGAGCGGCACCACCTTCAAGCAGATCTTAGATGATACCCGGTATTCGTTGGCGCTCGTCTACCTCGGCAACCCGGAGATTGGCATTAGCGAAATTGCCGCGCTGCTCGGCTTTTCATGCATAAGCAGCTTTACGCGCGCGTGCCGCAGGTGGACCGGTGTTTCACCGCATGCGTGGCGAGGCGGGTAAGCAGCGTCCATTTCTGCGCCCACATTGCAGCCGCCGTACCCATGTCTGCGGAAGAAATTTGGAGACCATGTCCCCAGGTACGACCTTCGTATTATTGGTGCCGCAAAGAGGATTCGAACCCCTGACCCACGCAAATTAAAATCCGCGCATCGAGTGTCCTTCAGCGGGGAGCCCGCAAGAATAGGCGTGGTCTTTCGAAGACGCTCGACGCGAAATTACGCTGACTTATCCACAGGAAACCGCACCAAATGGCACGTTTGGGCAAACTCCCTCGATAGGTAACGAACGCTCCCACGCGTTCCAGCGGTGCGCGTGCACTCGTCACCAATCTCGTCATCGCGTGGAATACTCATGCCTTGCATGCCACACTCAACCGGTGGCATGCCGAATTCGGAAAGAAGATCGACCGCGCGACGCTGCGGCACATCACGCCAATGCACTTTCTGCAACGAATGTACCGAGGCCTACTTCGCTTTAGCCCTTTCGCCTGCCAGGGCTAAAGTCAGTATGTCATTGAATATGACTTGCGGATGCAAGAACGCGAGCGTATAGATCTCCCGCACCTCGCCACTGGCGTCGATCAGAAACACTTTGAGCATGTGATGAAGCGTGCGCGTTGGATTGCCGTGCGCGTCGATTTCCACACTGACATCCTGGCCAAAATCATCGAGCACCGGCAGCAGTTCCTGAACGCGATGTGCGGTCACGAACCGCCATTCAAATTGCGGATCCACATCGAATTCCTTGCGGTAGTCGACAAGCACCGCGGGCGAATCATGGAGCGGATCGAGGCTAATGCTGACGAATCGAATACGCTTGGCAATGGTGCGATCCGTTCGCACACGATCGCGCAGTTCGGCCAGCGTCGCATGCGCGAACGGGCAGCCCAAGGGGTCGACGCAGTACGTGTAGAAGAACGTTAACAGCGTAATCTTCCCGCTCGTCAGCGAAGCTAGGGTGACTGGCCAACCGCCGCTATCGACCAACTTGGCATTCGCTACCGTTTGTATCCGCTGCAACTTATAAGTACCCGGCGCTGGCGGTACGAACGCCATGCGAGGCGCGGTGGCCTTGACGGGGTCCACCGTGGCATGAGAATGCCCGCACATACCGGCGGCGAGAAATAATCCCGCCGCCGTTCTGCTCAGACTGCCGACTCGGCGCATCATTCGACCAAGGAGCTCGCGTTCGACGATGCCCCTATCAAAGACGCAACCCGCTGAGAACGCGAGGTAAATTTCATGTGATGCGGCCGACCGAGTTGCTCCTTGGTGAAGTTCACTTCGAACGCGAGCTTTAGTTCCCGACCGTCCCAATTGAATGCGCGTAGAAACTGCTCATTGTCTTTACCCTTCTTATCCCAGTGGGACAGCAAACTCGAGGTTATGTAAACGCGCCGCCCGTCCCAGCTCTGCGATACCATATTTACCTGGCTGCCGGTGTGCGTGCTGTAGGTTTCTTTAGGATGCTCAGGATCAGTGAGATCGAAGTAATGCGTGGTGCCGTCCATAAACGTATTGACCCAAAGGCCTTTGGCGTCCGAGGTAATCGAGATATCAACCGGCAACGGTATTTTGGACGGATCGCCGATGGCTGCCACATCCCTCGCTTGCCAGTGCCCGTCGGCATCCGCTTTCACCAGCCAAAGCTTCGACGTCAATGCGGTTGCGGTAATAGCCCAGTCCTTCCCCTGCGGCAGGGCCCAACGAATTTCGAGCGGCGCTCCGGGAACAGCCAAAATTTGCTGCGGCCGCATGGTTTTCAGATTCCACATCACCATCGTGTTGCCAAAGTGCTTCATCGCGTCCGGATCCTTCAGAAGGTCTCCGAATTCGCGCATATAATTGTCGTAGCCCGTAAAGCTCGACGTCAGCAGGACATTTTTGGCGGGATTCACCGCAAGGTCGTAGCCGTAACCGTCCGCAGCGGCCTTATCGATAGGCGCCGTGGGCATGTCGTACTTCACGATGAACTCTCCTTTATTGTTGTAGAGAGCCATTCCTGTTTTGCCGCCTTGGTCCGTTTGGTTCGATAAATTTCCGATGAGCATCCTGCCCGGCAAAGCGTAAAAAGTGTGCGGTCCCGCATAGCCGCTCTTTGCGGAAAGATCTTTTATAGTCTTGATGAGCTTGGGCTGCGACGGATCGGTGCCAACGTCGAATACAAAAATTGAATTGTCGCCCAATCTACCTGCCCATAGATGTTTGCGATCATCCGTGAAGCCCATGTGATGAGCCTCGCCTCTGCCGCCAACGGAAATCTGGTGAATCACTTTACCGTAGGCCTGCGATTTGGGATTCACATCAATCGTCACCAGCTTGTCTGATCCATCACCCTCGTCCGGCACGCCAAGCGTCCACACGTGGATGTAATCCTCTTGTCCTTTTATGAGCCCCGACATGTAGGGTGAGTTGCAGGTCTCATCGGCACTCGACGCTAGGGTCGCCAAAACGGCGATCGCAGTAAAGAAAATCAAAGCCACTTGTTTTACTTGCATAAGATCCCCTCCAGTCGACATTCCGTCCGCTAGGTTCTGGATGCGCCGGTTACGAAAAACCGCTTTCTTAAATTATAGTCCAAGCGTATCAGCCAAATCTACGAACGCGCGCTGTCCTCTTTCGCTCCCAGCGACCCCTGCGCCGCGTGATCCTCAAGGAGCTCCTGCTCGGCAGCGGACAGAGTGTGTTTACAATTTGAACATGCGGCCAAGCCCATACTGGCGCAAGCCATGTCCCAAACGGCGATTGGCAGCCATCGATATTCTTTTGGAGTCTGGACCATCCGAATTCAGAGATTAATCCCCCGTCGTTCCGTTGGCGATCAGCCTTCCTCTCGTATTGAACCGCGAGGCTCAGCCGCATAGCTTGCGGTACATAGAAATAGGCACTGCCGGACGGCGGCGGTGCTTCACCCACCAGCAGTGTGCGAATGACCGATGGTCGGTATTTCTCCGATTCCGCAGGTAGTTAATAAGCTAAGTGCTGGGCATCCGCGCTCCGCACGGTGGCGCCAAGCATGCGCACCGGTTTGCGGCTACAGTTATACTGCATGAGTCTTTAAGAGCAATGGCGCCGTATAGCGGACGCGAATTGAACATTCCGAGGTTTTTGGGGCGACCATGAGTAGTTCGAATTTTCGATTTGAAGGCCTTACGCTCACCGTTCAAGACATTGAACGCTCCCTAGATTTTTACGGGAAGAAACTCGGCCTGACAGTGGAACACAACGCGGCGCCCAACTTCGCCCTGCTAAGAATCGACAATAAATCCGGCGGCGGTACCATTGGACTCCTCTCCAGTGCTCGAGCGAAGTCAGAGGGAGTCGAGGAAACTACCGCGCTGCAAAAACGCGCGATCCATGTTGAATTCAGCACCGACGATCTCGACGGGCTTTACAAGGATCTGCAGTCCCGCGGTGTCGTATTTCATGAAGCCCCTCACAATGAGCCGTGGGAGCGTTCGATGACAACTTTTGATCCTGATGGCTATGCAGTGGAGTTTGCGCAAGGCCGGCGCGGTCGCAGCGCAACAAGATGACGTGCGTTCCGCGGTGGAACATCGCGACATGCATTTAAAGGTGAGCCAGCATTTACAATTAGGTACCTTTCAGGTCCGAGGCGGTGAATGCCCCATGATTGCGGCAAAAGAAATACTGACACGCACACGTCGCACGATGGACAACAGGTGCACTGCTGTCGCTGGCTTCCTGTCGATGTTGCCGTTACGAAGAGATCTGAAGGCCATTGATCAGCATTTCATTCAATATTCATTAGAACTAACCAGCAGAGTCACCGGCCACATCATTGACTTGCTGAGGCGTGCGGCGATCAACGCCCCAAAAAGGCGAAAACGGTTACGATTGATCAGTTGCTGCTCACATTGTAGGTCTAGTCTGAAGGCCGCCTTCCGGTCGCTTTTCTTCGGCGGCGCTTTACTGTGTTTCGTCAGCATGCAGGTCGGCGCCGCCGTCGAGATCGGTAAGAAGAATCCGCTCATCGGAACGTGGCTCCTGGTGAAATACGTAGACACGCCGGAAAATAGCGAACCTATATTTGCATTCGGGAAGCAGCCGGTTGGACATTTTATTTTTACACCGGGTGGCCACGTTGCCTTTAGCATTATGCGCAGTCCACCCGACATCGAGATCCCCACATCCGATCCGGATCCGGACCCATGTATCCCGGGTTGGTACTGCGCTTACTTTGGCACCTACACGGTCGATGTTAAGAGCGGCGTTTGGGTCACCCATGTGCAAAGTGCCAACATACCGGGGTTCCTCAATACTGACCAACCACGCCATTTCAAAATTGACGGCGATACCCTCGTGGTTTCCGAGACCTATTCGAACGGTAGCACGCGTATAAGCGCCGAACGCGTGTTCGTTCGCGAGCCAGTCCGAGGATTGCGTTGCTGCGGAAATCGTAGTGAAAAGTGACTTGTCAAAAATCATGCCGGCGGAATCGGAATTGCAGTATCGGCAGGTCAGAGAATTGTTCGCTGAGCTCGCATCCTGGGATACTTCGCAGGTAAGCAAACTCGGTCTTGATGGGCAAAAGGCCTTGGATTTCTATTACGCGTCGGGTGAAGATGCCTTACCGGGGGTTTATGCGCCGCCAGATGGCGGGATTTTGCTCGCCACCCATTTGGCACAAGCGGCCGGCTGTGCTGGGTTTCATGGAATGACCAAGGAAGTTTGCGAAATAAAGCGAATGTACGTGCGCCCAGAATTCCGAAGAATGCAGATTGGGCGACAATTGACGGAGCATTTGATCGTGACAGCAAAGGAGGCAGGCTACTTGGTCATGCGCCTGGAGACGGTTACGTTCATGGACAAAGCGATTGCCATGTACTCCTCTTTTGGTTTCAAAACGTGCGAACCGTACTATGCAATACCGGAAAGCTTCCGGGCGATCACGGTCTTTATGCAACTCATTCTTGCAGACGCGAGGTGAAGATATCCCTTGCCAGGGGACTGACGCTCATTCCGGCGACCGCACTTATTGTCACCCAGGTCATTGGCAGCGGCGTCTTCGTCAAGGCCCGCGTCATGACTTGCAACGTTGGGACGCCGTGGCTGGTGTTGCTGGCCTACCTCGTTGCTGGAATATTAACGTTGGGCGGCGCCCTCACGTTTGCCGAACTAAGCACGATGATGCCTCGCTCTGGAGGACAGTACAATTTCATTGGGGCCGCATTCGGACGCGTTTGGGCTTTTCTTTACGGTTGGATGGAGACTCTTCTGGATGGGGCGGCAAGCGTAGCCGCCATCGCCATCGTATTCATCATTTTCATGAATGATCTGCTCGGAGGAGCGTTGTCGTCCGCGCAGGTTCAGTTATTGACTGTGGCTACGATCGTAGCGGTGACCGCCCTGACACTTGCATCGATGCACACCAATGGACTTGTTGCCTCGGTCATTACCGCGCTCAAGGTGATACTAATCGCGGGAATTGGTATCGCTGCCTTTTTATTCAGCGATGGTTCCTGGGCACACTTCACTGCAAATGGGGCGGCCGGGACTTGTGAAGGTGTATCTGCCGGTGCTCGCCTCGGCGCTACGGGGTTTGGTGCTGCTGTCATCGGAGCGCTATGGAGTTACAACGGATGGGCCACGGGTTGTTTCGTGGCCGAGGAAGTTCAAGAGCCTGAACGTACGCTGCCAAGAGCGCTGGTGGGGGGCAGCGTGCTAATCATCGGGCTCTTCCTCTTGGTGAACGCCGGATATTTTTACGCATTGAGTCCCTTGGCGGTGTCGAACTTGCCTGAGGCCTCTTCGGTTGCGGGCCCTGTGATGGTTCGTATGCTGGGCGCCGGCGGCGCCTCTCTGCTGACAATCGGCATGATGCTCTCAACCTTCGGCTCTCTGCACTCTCTGAGTCTCACTGTGGCTCGTGTCCCTTTTGCGATGGCACGGGACGGTCTCTTACCGACCGCGTTCGCCAAGATTTCAACACGTTCGCGAGTACCGACGAATGCTGTTTTGTTGCTAGGAGCTTGCGCAGTCGGCTTTGCTTTTTCGGGCGCGTTCGACGTTCTCACAGACCTGATCGTCTTCATGCTGCTGTTGTTCAACGGTTTGGCCGTCGCCGCCGTTTACGTTCTGCGCCGCAAGTTGCCTGACGTCGTGCGCCCGTATCGAGTGTGGGGCTATCCCGTTGTGCCTGCGCTCTTTCTCATCGGCACGGTTTACCTAATGGTCAATACATTGATTGCGACGCCGGGTAGGGCGCTGGCGGGGCTAGGTATTGTCGGCCTCGGCCTTCCACTTTATGCGTACTATGCGCGGCACCTGCCGCCAAGTCGACCTGAGGATTGGCTAGTTGGAGCGACCGAAAGTGCAACGCATGAGGATAGTTAAGTTAATCGGGGGATAAGACTTGAAACGGATTGTGAAAGCGTCCCAGCAACGTGAAGGAATCAAACTCCCAAGGCTGGCTGCGTTAACACGTGTGCCGCGACGTCCCACCGAGGAGCGCGAAAAGTGCGGTTCCCGCTTCACCCTCGCCACGTCCGATCACACGCGTGACGAAATACGGGGACAACGCGAGGAAACAAAGCCACGCCGCTTATGATCAATACGTACGCGAGCCACAGCCGCCGGTATCGCGATGGCGCCATACCGGCACCAACGCCGCAAAAAATGTCGTCGTGGAGACTGCGGCAGCAGGTCCACCCCTGCATTGCCGCTGCACGGCATGGGACGCCCAGCATCGCGGTGCCGCACCCTATGGAGACGACGATCCCCATCACGGCACACCCGTGTCGTCCGCCCCCGCCCACTCCACGATATGGGGTGCCGCACCCGCCCGCCCCTACTAGAACTCCAACCATGGCGAACACCATGCGCCATGTCAAAATGCCTCCCGCTTCGAATCACTTATCTCGGTAGGCACGCTGATGTAGGGTACCCCATAGAGTGAATACGAGAAGGCGAGGAGGAAGCCTGATACGAAAGTGACTACAGCGGTTTCTGAAAACGCGCGTTGTCCTTCCTGATTAGAGGTAACACTTTATTCCGAGCACATAGGTAACACTTTTGGGCATTTTGGGAGAGCCAAAATGCCGTGGCAGGAGTGTTCCAAATTGGATGAACGTCTACGCTTTGTGGCTCGATTATTGGAAGGTGAGAAGATGGCGGTACTGTGCCGGGAATACGATATTGCCCGCAAAACCGGCTATAAATTGTTCTCTCGGTATAAGGAACAAGGCTATGAAGGCCTGACGGACCGCAGCAGGCGGCCCTATCGGCAAGGCTGCCGGCTTCCGGAAGCGATCGAAGGGCTGATCCTTTCGATCAAGCGTGAACACCCCACCTGGGGCGCCCCGAAGATCCGCGAGATCGTCAAACGCAAAGGTCTTCAGATCCAGTTGCCGGCTATTAGCACGGTGCACGCAGTACTGCATCGGCATGATCTGGTGAACAAACCTCGGCGAAAGCGGCATCATAAAGCGCAAGGAACCGCCCTCTCCACCACCCGCACGCCGAACGATCTTTGGTGCGCGGACTACAAGGGGGAGTTCATGCTGGCCGATAAGCGCTACTGCTATCCGCTGACCATCACCGATTTTGCCAGCCGCTATCTGCTGTCCTGCGAAGCGCTCTTAACCACCAAGGAGAAGTACGCTTTTGCCGTGTTTGAAAGGGTATTTAAGGAGTTCGGAGTACCCAAGGCGATCCGCACCGACAACGGCGTGCCCTTCGCCAGCCCGAACTCTCTCTTCGGCTTAAGCAAGCTCTCGGTCTGGTGGCTTCGATTGGGCATCGAGATCGAACGCATCAAGCCGGGCAACCCGCAGCAAAACGGACGCCATGAGCGCATGCATTTAACCTTGAAGAAAGAGGCGACCAAACCGGCCGCCAAGAACCTGCTGCAGCAACAAGACAAGTTCGACCGCTTCATCGAGACCTATAACCGGGATCGGCCGCACCAGGCGATCGGCATGCACTATCCGGCAGAGCTTTATACGAGCTCGCCGCGCCCCTATCGGGGCATTGGAGAACTTCAGTATCCCTTCCACGATCGCACTATCACGGTCACCAACTGCGGCCGGATCTGCATCGGAAAGCGAAAGATCAACCTCAGCACCGTGTTCGCTGGCCAAAACGTCGGCGTCAAAGAGGTCAGCGACAGAGTCTGGCTGGTCAGCTTTATGAAATACGACCTGGGCTTCTTCGATCAGGAGCTGGGCACCGTCACTAGCGCCGAGAATCCGTTCGGGGCTAAAGTGTTACCTATGTGCTCGGTATAAAACGTTACCGATGTGCCCGGAACGGACCCGTAAGTATTGGTGCCGCAAAGAGGATTCGAACCCCTGACCCACGCATTACGAATGCGTTGCTCTACCAACTGAGCTATTGCGGCATTTTTGGAAGGGGCGGCATTCTAACCCGCTGCATCGCCGGACGTAAGACTAGCGCGGTGCCTTCCCACATCGCGCAAGGCCTTGGGCAGGGCGAATATGACATGTTCCTTGCGTCCATCCAGTTCAGCGGCCACATCTCCGCCCCATTGGCGCAACTGCTCAATGACGCCCTGGACCAGAATTTCTGGGGCCGAGGCCCCCGCCGTCACTCCGACGGTCTTAATCCCCTCGAACCACTCGCGCTGCAAATCCTCGGGCCCATCAACCAGGTAACCCGGTTTCACGGCCTTGTCCGCCATTTCGCGCAGCCGGTTTGAATTGGAACTGGATTTCGACCCCACGACCACCAACACCTCGCAGCGCCCGATAAGGTCTTTGACGGCATCTTGCCGATTTTGGGTGGCGTAGCAAATGTCTTCCTTGATCGGCGCCTTGAGATCGGGGAAGCGGGCTCGCAGGGCGGCCACAATCGACGCGGTATCGTCGACGGACAACGTCGTCTGCGTGACGAAGGCCACATGCTTGGGGTTGCGTACGTTGAGCTTCGCCACGTCCTGGACCGTTTGCACCAGGTAGATCGAGCCACCCAACGTTGCATCGAATTGACCGATCGTGCCTTCCACCTCCGGATGTCCGTCGTGGCCGATCAGGAACACCTCGCGCGCTTCGCGGGCGTAGCGCGTGATCTCCATGTGCACCTTTGTAACCAACGGGCAGGTGGCGTCGAACACGTTCAGCAAGCGGCGCTTTGCTTCTTCCTGGACGACGCGCGGCACGCCATGAGCGCTGAAAATGACGGTGGCGTTGTCCGGCACCTCATTCAACTCCTCGACGAACACCGCGCCGATCGTGCGCAGGCGGTCAACCACATATTTATTGTGCACCACCTCATGCCGTACGTAGATGGGCGCACCGAATAGCGTGACCGCCCGTTCGACGATATCGATGGCGCGATCGACCCCGGCACAGAAACCGCGCGGATTAGCTAATAGTATTTGCATCAGGTTTTCGCTTTCCTTCAAACAAGGCATCCAACAGCAGGCAGGCGGCACCGACTGTGATGGCCGAATCCGCTACGTTGAACGCCGGAAAATACGCTCCATCCCAGTGAAAGTGGATGAAGTCGATGACATGTCCCAAACGAATGCGATCGATGAGATTGCCGAGCGCCCCACCCAAGACCAGCGCCAGTCCGCAAGCCAGCAAGCCATGTTCCCGGCCCTTCAACCGCAGCAGCCATACAGTTATCCCGATACTTACTACCACGGCAAGTCCGATGAAAACCCAGCGCTGCCATCCGGAAGCCGATGCCAGAAAGCTGAAGGCCGCGCCCACATTGTGCATACGGGTTATGTCGAGCACCGGCAGCACACTGATGTGCTCAAACTCGCCAAAGTGCTGAGTAATGTAATACTTAGTGACCTGATCCGCCAATACGACCACAACGGACAATAACAGCCACGCCGCGGCGTTGCCGCTCTTGTGTTGCGTATTCATGCGAAGTGCCTCTCCTCGCCATGCCCTTCGATATTAAGCACGCAGCGCGAACAGATCTCGGGATGATTCGGATTGCTTCCCACGTCGCTGCGCAACTGATAACAGCGCACGCATTTGGGGTTGCTGCTGGGTTTGACTTCGATCCAGACATCTTCTTGCGTTGCCCTGACCGCACTCGGCGAAGTCGCTCCTGCAGCCGCAATTTTGGCATCGCCGGTAATCAATAGAAAGCGAAGCTCGTCGTTCATCTTCTGAAAACTCGGTGCCAAGGCGGGGGGCAGAAACACCGTCACATCTGCTTCCAGCGAGGATCCCAAGGAGCCTAGGGCACGCAAGTGCTCGAGCTGTCGTGACACATCCGCCTTGAGGGCAATCAGCGCTGCCCAATCGATGGTGGGATCGCGCTCAGAACCCGCGGGAAACTGGTGCCAGCCGCTCAAAAACACCGATTCATGTTCGATTCCCGGTAAATATTTCCAGGCTTCTTCGGCCGTGAAACTTAAGATCGGCGCAAGCCAGCGCACCATAGCCTGCGCAATATGATTCAGCGCAGTCTGCGCCGAGCGGCGCGGCTTGCTGCGGGCGCCGGTCGTGTACAGCCGGTCCTTGATGATGTCGAGATAAAAGCCGCCGAGTTCGACAACGCAAAAATTGTGGATCTCTTGGTAGATCTTGTGAAACTCGTAGTTCCGGTACGCCGTCATGACATCGTTCTGCAACGCGAAAGTCTTAGCGATCGCCCATTGGTCGATCGCCACCAACGCGTCGAAATCCACGGCATCTTCTTGGGGATTAAACCCATGCAGATTGCCCAGTAAAAATCGCAGCGTGTTGCGCATCCGCCGGTACGAATCCCCGATGCGCTTGAAGATTTCCTCCGAGACGCTCATTTCATTGGCGTAGTCGGTCGCTGCCACCCACAGCCGGATCACGTCCGCACCCAGCGTGCTCGTCAGCTTTTGCGGTGCCAGAATATTGCCCAAGGATTTGGACATCTTGCGGCCGTTTTCATCCACCGTGAAACCGTGCGTCAGCACACCGCGATAAGGCGCTCGCCCGTGCATAGCCACCGAGGTCAGCAGCGAGCTGTGGAACCAGCCGCGATGCTGGTCCGAACCTTCGAGGTATAAATCTGCCGGAGACGTTATCTCGGGCCGAGTGACCGGCAGGCAGTGATGCACCACGCCCGAATCGAACCACACGTCCATGACATCGGTGGCTTTGTCATATTGATTAAGGTCGACGCCCAGTACTTCAGAGGCGTCGAGATCAAACCATGCGTCGATCCCGTCGCGCTCCACCAGCTGGGCTACTTCTTCGATCAGCTCTTGCGTGCGCGGGTGCAATTCTCCGGACACCTTGTCCACAAACAATGGAATTGGCACGCCCCAAGTCCGTTGCCTCGACACGCACCAGTCAGGGCGAGCGGCGATCATGCTCGTAATCCGCTGCTCGCCCCACGCCGGCATCCAATCCACATGCGAAATCGCTTCGAGAGCCGCTTTGCGCAGACCCGCTTGTTCCATGCTGATGAACCACTGCGGCGTGGCGCGAAAAATCACCGGCGTTTTGTGGCGCCAGCAATGCGGATAGGAATGATGATAGGGCTCGTCCTTGAGGAGGCGGCCGTTCTCGATGAGAACCTTAATTACGTGCGCGTTGGCATCGAATACCTGCTCGCCCGCAAACAACGGCGTGGTCGGCAGAAATCTCCCGTCGCCGCCCACTGGATTGTCGATCTCCAGGCCGTAGCGGCGCCCCACAATGTAGTCCTCGAGGCCATGCCCCGGCGAGGTGTGCACGGCACCGGTACCCGCATCGAGGGTCACGTGCTCGCCCAAGATCACCGGTACTTTGCGCTCGTAAAAGGGGTGTTGTAATGAGAGATGCTCGAGGGCCTCACCCTTGGCTTGCGCGATGACCACCCACGTGGTCACACCCAAGGCACTCATCACCGAGGCCACCAGCTCGTCGGCCAGCAGCAGCCGTTCCCGCCCTCCGCCCAGATCGAATTCGACCAACGAATAGGTGAACTGCGGATGCACCGCGACCGCGCGGTTGGCAGGCAAGGTCCAGGGCGTCGTAGTCCAAATGGCAATCGATGTGGGATCGTCAGCCAAGCCGCGCTGTTGCGGTGAGATCGCCAGGCGCGCTGCCAAATCCCCGCCATCAACAACTGCGAATCGCACATACACACTGGGCGATGTTTTATCTTCATACTCCACTTCCGCCTCGGCGAGCGCAGAGCGGCAGCTCAAGCACCAGTGCACCGGCTTAAAGCCTTTATAGACGTGCCCGTTCTTGATAATGAGCGCGAAGGCGCGCAGTTGTTCGGCTTCAAACCGCGGCGCCATGGTCAGATATGGGTGATCCCAATCGCCGAGCACTCCCAAGCGCTTGAATTCACTGCGCTGCAAATCGACTTGCTTGATCGCATATTCGCGGCACGCGGCGCGAAATTCTTTGGCGCTGATTTTTTGTCCGACACGCCCATGGGTCTTTTCAACTTGCATCTCAATGGGAAGACCATGGCAGTCCCAGCCGGGCACGTAAGGCGCGTCATAACCATCCAAGGTGCGCGACTTAACGATGATGTCCTTGAGTATCTTGTTGAGCGAATGCCCGAGATGCAGGGCACCATTTGCATACGGCGGCCCGTCGACGAGAATAAAAGATGGCCGGCCCCGCGCCACCTTGCGTATCTTGCCGTAAATGTCATCGCGCTCCCATGCCGCCAGCATGGCGGGCTCGCGCTTCGCAAGATCGGCCTTCATTGGGAAGTCCGTGACCGGCAAATTTATCGTACTCTTGTAATCAGTCACAATTCACCTTCGACAACACCTCGCGCGCTTGCGCGGCATCGATCTTCATCTGTTCAGTCAGCGCCTGCAACGAGTCGAACCTGAGTTCATCCCGCAGCTTGGCAACAAATTCAACCTCGATCTCTCGTCCGTACAGATCGCCCGAGAAATCAAACACGTGCACTTCGAGCAGCATTTCCCTGCCATTGACTGTAGGCCGGGTTCCGAGGCTCGCCACCGCATCCATGCCGGTGCTTTCGATGCCATGCACCCTTACCGCAATTACACCGTGCACCGGGGGCTTGCGGCGCATGAGGCGCAAATTCGCCGTGGGAAACCCGAGTGTGCGGCCGAGCTCCGTGCCATGCACGACACGGCCCAGCATTCTATAAGGACGGCCGAGTAAGCGTTTGGCGCCGGCAAAATCACCTTGGGCCAATCGCTCTCGCACCGCGGTGCTGCTTACGCGCACCCCATCAAGCACAAAGGGCTCGATTTGCTCCACGCCGAAGCCACGCGCCGCACCGGCGGCTCGCAGACTCTCGATGGTGCCAACGGCCTTGCAGCCATATCGGAAGTCATTTCCAACCACGATGTGCCGGGTGCCCAACGCTTCGATGATCAATTCATCAACGAAACATTCCGGGGTCATCGCCCGCACATACTCATCGAATCGCACAGTCACCAGTCGGTCGACACCCTGCTGCTCTAGCGCCAAAAACTTCTCTCGCCATCGAGTCAGACGCGGTGGCGCACCGTCGGGATCGATAAATTCCTTGGAGCTCGGCTCAAACACCAGGACCGTGGCCGCCGAGCGTAGTTCCGTGGCGCGCGCTTTCAGCACGCCAATCATGCATTGGTGCCCTAAATGCACACCATCGTAATTGCCCACGGTGAGTACGCAGCCGAGATGCGTACGCGAAATATTATGAAGGCCGCGAACTAGTTCCATGGCGAAAGGCTGTGATTATACTCAGGTTTCCGGGGTTCAGTGGCTGCACCACAGCAAGGCGCTAATGCCCCTATCTCCCGGCCAATTGACAAGTGCAGAGTCAGTGGGCAAGCTACGCGGCTATTTTAAAGGAGTCTCTCGCTTGGCGAATACGAAATCTGCTGAAAAAGCTGCCCGACAGTCGACGGCGCACCGAGCCCGAAACGACGCGCTCACTTCGCAGCTGCGCAGCGCCATTCGAAAGGCGACTCTGGCGCTCAAGGCGGGCAAGCATGCCGAAGCCGCCACCGCTCTTGACGAGGCAACGCCGGTCATCGACAGCATGGTCAATAAGGGCATCATTCACCGTAACAAGGCCGCCCGTCATAAGAGTCGGCTCACCAAACAGGTGCGCGCTCTCGCAAAGTAGCGCCGCTTCCCAGGTACGAGACGAAAAAGCCGGCCATGCCGGCTTTTTTATTCGCCCGCAATTGGGCTTGCCGCGCTCTTTGGCGTGCGCGGGTGCTCCTCGAGATAACGCATGACGGCTTGCTTCAATTCGTCCGTTCCCTCGCCGGTAGCGCCCGATATCAGCATCACCGGTCCCTTCCAACGCAACCGGCGCACGATGTCCTTCGCTCGACGCTCAGCCTCTATGCGCTCCAACAGGTCGATCTTGTTGATAATCAGCCAACGTTCCTTCTTCCCTAAGTCTGCCGCGAACTTCTTCAGTTCCGCGACAATGGTCCGCGCATCCTTAACTGGGTCGGCCTCCGGGTCGAGCGGTGAGATGTCCACGAGATGCAGCAGCACGCGTGTGCGTTGCAGGTGTTTCAAGAACCGAATGCCGAGTCCCGCGCCGTCCGCCGCGCCTTCTATTAATCCGGGGATGTCGGCCATGACGAAGCTGCGGCCGAGGCCCACGGAAACCACGCCCAAGTTCGGGTGCAGCGTGGTGAAAGGATAATCGGCCACTTTCGGCCGCGCGGCTGACACGGCACGGATCAAGGTGGACTTGCCCGCGTTCGGCAGTCCCAACAATCCAACATCAGCAATCAATTTCAATTCAAGCAGCAGCTCGCGCTTCTCGCCCGGCAGACCTAAGCCGGATTTACGCGGCGTGCGATTGGTGCTCGATTTAAAACGGGTATTGCCCCAGCCGCCTTTGCCGCCTTTGGCGACCAGCACGCTCTGGCCCTCCACGGTGAGGTCGCCGAGAGTCTCGCCGGTGTCCTTGTCCGTGATCACCGTACCAATGGGAATGGGCACGTACGTATCATCCCCGCCATGGCCCGTGCAATCGTTGCCGCTGCCACTCTCGCCGTTTTGCCCCTTGTACGTGCGTGAGATGCGAAAATCCGCGAGCGTATTCATCCCATCGACCGCTTTCAGATAGACGCTGCCGCCGAGGCCGCCATCGCCGCCATCGGGCCCGCCGAAGGGGACGAATTTTTCTCGGCGGAAACTCACACAGCCACGACCGCCGTTGCCGGCCTGCACCTTGAGTTTGGCTTCATCGACAAATTTCATGGGGGACTCGCCAAAAGTAAGGGGGCTCGGTTGCCCTGCCCCCCTTCGATGCTAACGGCGCAGCAAAGCGCGCCGCCGTGGTTACTTCGGAACGACGTTGACGTAGGTGTGCTGCTCGGCGCCCTTGACGCGAAACTCGACCACGCCGTGCGCCTTGGCAAACAAGGTGTGGTCGGTACCGATGCCGACATTGACCCCAGGGCGATAAACAGTACCGCGCTGACGGATCAAAATATTGCCCGCGAGCACATCCTCGCCACCGAATTTCTTAACGCCTAACCGCTTGGAATGGGAATCGCGGCCGTTGCGAGTACTGCCGCCTGCTTTTTTGTGTGCCATAAAGTTATCTCCAGTTCTTAAGCGACGATGGAAGTGATCTTCACGTCGGTATAAGGCTGCCGATGTGTCTTCTCGCGCTTGTAATGCTTGCGGCGGCGAAACTTGACGATCCGCACCTTATCGCCCTTGCCGTGACTCTCGACTGTGGCGAGCACTTTAGCCGTATCTACATAGGGAACGCCGATAGTCACCGATGACCCGGCACCGACCAGCAGGACCTGGTTAAATTCGACGCTGGCACCTTGGTCTGCGTCGAGTTTTTCGATACGCACCACGGCACCTTCTTGGACGCGGTATTGTTTACCGCCCGTGGCGATCACGGCATACATTGTTACAACTCCGAGGACGGCAAATGGGGCCGCAAAAGAGCCGCGAATTGTATCGGGTAGGGGTCAACGGGTCAAACCGGCTTGGGTATAACGCCGAAGGAGGGGAAATTGGGCAATTTTTCAGCCCCTTCGGGATTGCATTACCTCCACGCCCCCGCCACCTTGGGGCGAAGCAACTGGGGGGCTCGGAGCGGCGATGTTTTCGGGGCCATGTATCGCGGGATTTCCACAGTCCTGATGCCGCGTATAGCCTCCGAGCTTCTTATCGGTGGCATTATTTTGATACGCCGCTAGCGATGAGCAACCGCACCAAGCAACGGCGTTCTTCCGAGGGTGTCGCGCCAGCCAGACCGATCTTAGGTACCATGGCGCATTCGTTTGGGCACTGCATGACACTAGAACAGATTCGTGGGTTGGTGACCGCTGATTTCGAAGCCGTAGACCGGGTCGTGAAACAGCGCTTACACAGCAAAGTAGCACTGGTCGACCAGGTCGCGAGTTACATTATTTATGCCGGCGGCAAGCGCCTGCGCCCATTATTGGTGCTGCTCGCCGCCCGGGCGTGCGGACATTCGGGCGAGCGTCACATCGATGCCGCAGCCATCATCGAGTTCATACATACCGCCACACTTCTGCACGACGATGTGGTCGACGAATCCTCATTGCGCCGCGGCCGCGATACGGCCAACGAGGTCTTCGGCAATGCCACCAGCGTGCTGGTGGGCGATTTCCTCTACTCGCGCGCATTCCAAATGATGGTGACCCTAGATCGAATGCGGATCATGCAAATCCTGGCGGATGCCACCAATGCCATCGCCGAAGGAGAAGTGCTGCAGCTTATGAACGCGCACGATCCCAACACAACCGAGGCACGCTACATCGATGTGATCCGTCGCAAGACGGCGCGGCTATTCGAGGCAGGTGCGCAGATTGCTGCCGTATTGAGCGATGCACCGCCCGGGATGGAAGAATCCCTGGCGCGCTATGGCCGGCACATCGGAACCGCCTTTCAGTTGGTCGATGACGCCTTGGACTACCAGGCCGACGAAGCTAGCCTGGGCAAGCACCTAGGGGCTGACTTGGCCGAGGGAAAACCGACCCTGCCGCTGATTTTCGCAATGCAGCACGGCAGCGAAGCCCAACGGACCATGATCCACCACGCCATTGAAAATGGCGGCTTGGATCATTTGGAAGAAATCACGCGCGCCGTTGCAAGCCTCGGGGGCCTTGCGTACACTGCGCGCCTCGCTCAAAGCGAAGCGGATCAGGCGCTTGCGGCCCTGGCGCCCCTACCCGAGAGTGCTTTTAAAGAAGGCCTAAGCGAACTGGCCAAATTCGCCGTAGCGCGTAAGAACTGATTCGGCAGCCGATTTCGGGGTGTAGCTCAGCCTGGTAGAGCACTACGTTCGGGACGTAGGAGTCGCAGGTTCAAATCCTGTCACCCCGACCAACTAAATCAGGTAGTTAGAGCAGTACAACTACCGCAAGGCTGCGGCTCAACCTGTAAACAAGTCCACTGCAAGTCCACCGTTGTTCATATCGCTGCCGGGCGGGCATGCTAAATCCAGTGGATCTACACCAGCGGCGCAAGAGTCTTTGACCAATTTTGCAACGATTCGCAAAGTCTCCGATTTCTACCGTGTAGCGATTCTGTCCCTCAGCACAGCTACAGCCTTCAGGATTTCTGTCTTGGCATTAGCTACGGGAACTGTCGCGGCGGCATGGCGCAACACGGTTATCTCAGCCCCGGCGTCCCCTACGAAGTGATCGCCGGGCCAGAGCCTGCGGATTGCGAGTCGCAATACTTCGCATGTCGCGCGCATCTTCCCTGGCGCGTTGCGATACATGAGATCACACGCGTGTTGCAGGTATCGGGCAGCCTGGTCGTAATCGCTACGTTGTAGTTTCAATCTTGCGACTCCCCCTGCTAATCTTTGATGCGGTCCCGCGCCTGGGGGAACTGATTTCTATTATCGGTTTTTTGGAGAGATCCTTCACAGCGTGCAGACAGGCGAGCCGGCTGGAGCCAAGCTGTTTGGAATGAGCGAATGGGAATACATGCGTCAACACCCTGATTTGGCCAGTATCTTTGACGATGCGATGACTACTTTCTCCGCGATGCAGGCCCCGGCGATTGCGGCCGCCTACGACTTCGGAGCTTGGGAGAGCATCATGGATGTTGGAGGCGGCAACGGCATTCTGCTATCGCATATTCTCAAGAGTCACCAGAGCCTGCGTGGCGTTCTCGCAGATCAACCCGACGTACTGGAACGCGCACGAAAGCGTGGCTTCCTTGATAGTGAACTGGCGGCGCGCACGGTAATGCAGCCTTGCGATTTCTTCCGTGAAGTACCCTCTGGCTGTCGGGCCTACCTCATGAAAAACGTGATCCACGACTGGGATGATGGCCGGGCCCGCGACATTCTCGTCAACTTTCGGACAGCCGTTCCGGCGAATGGTGTCCTCTTGTTGGTGGAATGGGGATTATCCGACGCAAACCTCCCGTCGAAAGGGAAGCTGACCGATCTCATCATGCTGGTGCTGACGGGCGGAAAGGAGCGCACCATTGAGGAATACCGCGAACTGCTGATCAAAGGGGGCTTTCGACTCAATAAGGTCGTCCCAACTTCGGCCGAATTCGCAATCATTGAGGCGATGCCGGCCCAGGGATGCCTTCGGCCACCGCATAGTGGGCTGGGCCCAAAGCGCATTCGGTTCGAGACCGACCGGCCACGCGCGAGTCGGCTGCCAAATATGGAGCCGGACCACAAGGTTTACTTTTAATGCGCCTCTTGGCCCGGCGCTATCGGAATCCATGTGGGCGTGGACTCTTCGAACTGATCGTCCGTGAGTGCCCGCACGTCCGAACCATCCGCGCGCATGACGTAGATATCGCCTGACGGCTGAGGATTACCCGGGTGAAGAGCGGATTCATCTTTGAATCCGCCTCGGGCGCTCGCGAATGCAATCCACTTGCCGTCGCTCGACCAGCTCTCGTGCGCGTCGTTCCCCGGTGAACGAGTCAATCGGGAAAGGCCCGATCCGTCTGACCGGATAGTGTAGATCTCGTAGTCACCATCGATATCGGACGTGAAAGCGATGACGGCACTCGTCGGCGACCAGGCCGGAAAATTATAGTGGCCTTGCCCGCCGATCAGCTCTCGACTTGTTCCGGCGTTCACATCGAGAACCATAAGGGCACTTCTTCCATTGCTCGATTCTCGAAAAACGATGCTTTGTCCGTCCCCAGACCAACTCGGAAAGCCGCGATTGGACTTGCCGTCTGTCAATACTTTGAAACCGGTGCCGTCGCTGCGCACGATAGCGATATCAGCCACCGATGCTCCGAACGTCATTTGGAAGAAGCGTCCGAGTGAGAACGCGATCTGATCACCGCGGCGAGACCAATTGGGCGCCAGCGCGCTCTTTTCTGCCTCGCCATAGAGGACCGAGCTATTCGAGCCGTCCGCATCCATGATAATGACGTTGTTGTGAACAATACCGGCTGTCCCGTCATTGCTCACCATCCGTCGACCGGAAGGCGAATAGGAAGGAAACACGCCGGTGCGAATCAACTGAAACTGCGGGTCGAGGCTGTGCCACGGGCGATGCGGCGGCCATTCAAGACTTACGTCACGGTGAAACACCATCCGCGTACCGTCGGCAGACCAGCTTGGGCTCGAGAACTCACCGCGCACGCCGGGTTTGCCGTTCACTTCCTCCACGCCGCCTTCATTACCGCCGCTCGCGTACACGATCTTACTGCGCAACCAGCGGGGAGACCATTTCTCACCGGCACTCGAAGTAACCGCGTGACGTACGCCGGTTTTTAAGTCAACGGTAGCAATCTGCGAAACTGCACGAAGTCGTTGTGGGCTCGTGATATTCACTAGCTCCGCAAGGGTTACTTCATAGAACGCAAGCTGTAAGCCATCGGGCGACCACGAGGGGCTGCCGACAAACGCCTGGCCCGTGGTCACGCGCTGCAATGCGCTACCGTCCGGTTTAATGACGTAAAGCTCGGTCGATTGAAGATTGAAGAATCCGGCCGGGTGCCTTGGATGAGTGGAATCGCGGTCCGACGAAAAAGCGATCCATTTTCCATTCGGCGACCAGGACGGGCGAAAGTCGCCGGCGCTATGGTTAGTAAGAGTGCGCAGCTTCCTTGTCGACATTTCAAGAATCCAGAGATTCGCGTGACCGCCTCGATTCGACACGAAGGCGAGTAGCTTCCCGTCAGGCGACAGCGCCGCTTGATCATTGAACGACGGGCCCTCGACTATGCGTTCAAGCGATGAGCCATCAAGGTGCGCCCGGTATATAGCCGACGGTCCGTCGCGGCGGGACGTGAACACGATCCACTTGCCATCACGAGATAGCGACGCGTTGCAGTCGAGATCCGCATGCGGGAGAAAGGGCTGCGCATTGCGGCCATCGCCATCGGCAATAAATATGTCCGTGTTGATTGGCGCGAAACTTGCAAAAGCGATCTGATACTGGGGTGTCGATGCAAAGTCCGCCGCGGGACACGGGGGCACGCCCCCGGCAAACACATAGCCGAGTGTAAAAAGTATTGTGTATTTTGCAGACATCGCGGTCCCCTTCGGTTTCATTGCGTACCTCCTGCAGAAGCGAGTCGCATCGCGGCAAACCGATCCGCTTACCCTCGATGCCCCGCACCCGGTCGACCTAGCCAGACACAAATTTTGCGTACGGGAAGTCCAGTCTCGAAATGTTATTGTTCGCCCAATATTCCGCTGAGCAGTCCCTCTGCCAACCCTGTCTCCGTTTTCTGATTGTTTGCTATGGTCGTCTACGTGCCTCGCCTTGGCAACCAACGTCAGCTCACGGGTAGGCATTTCAGTACGGTGACCGGCGACTATTTGCCGGCAGGAGCCTGATTGTCGTCTTTCCGCTCCAGATCGCTGGACCTATGCCGATTGACGAGGATGTCACTGATCCGGCGACTTAGGATCATGCATATCTTTGAAGAGGTCGCCCCTGTACTGAATTTTGCCGCCAAACCAGCAAAATGGTATGACAACAATGAGGACGCAGTAGTCGTTGAGCTTCACGATACCGTGCCGCAAAATCTCGCCCCGACTGTTCCGGTCCCACTGGAATCCTGGCACCGGTTCCATGTGGTTATTCTTGACCCACTCAAGCTGCTCGGCCGTCAGACCCGATAGGTCGCGGTAGTTCTTTTCTTTCGTTGCTTGGGCGATGCTCGATTGCACGGCGAGCGCAGATTCGCGAGCCCAGTCGATGTGTTGTTGCTGCTCTTCAGTGGAAGAGAGCGTGATGGCGTTGTTATCGATCGGGAGCGGCGGCAGCAATAAATCCGACTTGAGACTCGGATGCGAAGTAGCTACGTCCGTCGGAACAGCGATTTTTGTAATGTCATTCCGCGAGTAATTCGGCAACTGCAACAGTGACAGGGAGTAGACGGGGCTTCTCGTCTCATGAGAGAGACGTGCGCCCAATAACTGGATCGCGGCGATCAGGCCAGCGTGCGCTAGAACGACGACTAGCCACACGAGATATCGCTTCGGCGCTGTCTCTCGAAGTGACACTGACATCCGTTTGTTGTAATTAGTGATTGCTAGGAAAGACAGCGCTTCTATGATGTTGGTTCCGGCCTTGCCTGCACCCACCAACCAACGAATGGCAGGTTTAGTGACGTTCACGCAGGCCGATCACCGGCAGCTCCTGGCCCGACTGCTGACCGACGGTCCCAGTTTGTCTGAATCTTCGAGCGGATTTCCGGTATCTACCCGCAGCCGACGCTGGTGAATGTCGAGTATCGGGGGGCCGCGTTGGTGAAATTGAAGCGAGTCACCAGGAACCATTCCAAGTTTCGGGGGCGGCCGGTGAGGGAACGCCGCTTCTCGGGCGCGTCAGGCCATCAGCCCGGCCCACTGTGCCGAGTCAGTGTACTGCTGGAACGACACGACTTTGCCTTCGCGCCAGTGGTAGACGTGACAGAACTGCGCGTCGAGCCGCGCGCCGCCCTTCTTCATCGTGCCGCCGTAGCGACCGAGTACGACAACGTGATTGCCACCGTCGATGAAGGTGCTGGGCACAGCGGAGAAGCCATCGATGGCCGCCAGCAGCCGTCCGAACACCCCATCGCCGATCGCCTGCGCGCCGACATAGGGGTTGCGGTCGGCCAGCGGATTGCCTTCGGCTTCGTTCCAGGTTACCGCGGGATCCATGGTGGCGAACAGTACGGAAGGGTCGTTGCGACCGAACGCCGCGTAGGCCGCCTTGATACTTTCGACTGGAGTCATTAACACGTCCCTCGACAATGCTCGCACTCGACGAGCCAGCGTGCAGTGTATGTTAACAAAAGCTCCAATTCCAGGATGGGCGCTCCAAAGCTCTCGAAACAGTTTGTGACCGCATTGCTTCAGAATTCTGAGCGGCCGATTTAGAGAAGGCTATCAAGGCCAGTCAATGGCTGCTTCTGGCCGAGCCTGTGTAAAAACGCCTGCATAAAGTAAAATGGGACAACGCACAGCAGCAGGCTAGTTCCATGAAACGATTCATTGAAGGCACGGATCGAAACCAGATCATGTTGCTGCCCGAAAGTGTTGAGGATTACGTCGGGGAAGATAATCCGGTGCGCATTGTTGACGCCTTCGTCGAACAGCTGGACTCGCGTGAGATGGGTTTCGAGGGCACCGATCCGCTGGCGACTGGCCGGCCGGCGTATCACCCCGCGGTCATGTTGAAAATCTACGTTTACGGGTATCTGAACCGCATTCAGTCAAGCCGCCGGCTCGAACATGAGACGCAGCGTAATGTTGAGTTGATGTGGCTTACCGGGCGACTGACGCCGGACTTCAAAACGATTGCCAATTTTCGTAAAGACAACGGCCGCGCGATTCGCAAGGTGTGTCGCCAGTTCATTGTTCTGTGTCGTCAGCTAAACCTATTTACGCAGACACTGGTCGCTATCGACGGCAGCAAGTTCAAGGCAGTGAACAACCGCGACAAGAACTTCACCGACGCGAAAATGAAGCGACGTATGGCACAGGTCAATGAGAGCATCGAGCGATATCTGAGAGCGATGGACAGCGCAGACCGTGCGGAGCCAGAAGTAGCGGAGCTGAAGAGGGGCCGACTGCAAGAGAAGATCGAGGCCTTGAAACAGCAGATGGAGAAGCTCAAGGATATCGAGGCTCAAATGCGTGCTTCGCCGGACCAGCAAGTATCGCTGACCGATCCGGATGCGCGCTCGATGAAGAACCGCGAAGGCGGATCGTGGGCTACAACGTTCAGGTGGCGGTGGATGCCGAGAATTACCTGATCGTCGCGCACGAGGTCACCAATGACGGTCTAGATCGCCATCAGCTTTCGAGCATGGCCGGGAAGGCAAAGGAAGCACTCAGCGCGAGCGAAATTACCTTTGTGGCCGACCGCGGATACTTCAAGAGCGAGGAGATCCTGGAGTGCACGCAGTCGCAGATCATTCCTTTGGTGCCCAAATCGATGACCTCCAACAGCCTCGCTGCCGGTCGGTTCGACAAGCAAGACTTCATCTACATTGCCGAGGACGACGAGTATCGCTGCCCTGCCGCGCAGCGCGCGATCTGGAGGTTCAGGACCGTCGAGGACGGCTTAACGATCGATAAATACTGGTCCTCGGCATGTCCGCGCTGCCCGATGAAAGCGCAATGCACGACCGGCGAGTATCGGCGCATCACGCGTTGGAAGCAGGAAGCCGTTCTTGAGACGATGCAACAGCGACTCGACCGAAAGCCCGACAGCATGCGAGTGAGGCGCCGGACGGTGGAACATCCGTTCGGCACGATCAAGTTCTGGATGGGCGCTGTGCACTTCCTGACTAAGACGCTGCCGAGCGTCAGTGCCGAGATGAGTCTTCATGTGCTCGCGTACAACCTAAAGCGCGTGATGCAGATCCTGGGGATCGGGGAGATGCTGCGCGTAGGGAGTATCCAGATTTTTGTGTGTTGAGCCATACTTTACCCAAGGAGCGAGAGTATGGCGATCAAGAAAGAGATTTTGGACGAGTTGCTGAAGGATAGAGATCCGAAGACGATGTTCTCTTCGGACG
>JALYIT010000080.1 GCA_030775645.1 Pseudomonadota bacterium
TAGAAGCTCCATGTTCTCGAGCTTCCATGGTCGATTTATAGGCGTTGGGTGAAAGGACATATAATTTGCCTCTTGCACTTTGCGGCCGGAATTGAAGTTTTTCATGTCACGGAATTCTGTATTTAAAACAAGGATCCATCTTGTTTTAGATTATACGTCTAAACTAAAATAAGACAATTGCTTATTATAGATATTTGAAGACCTTATTGACGAAGCTAGCGCGGGGTAGATCTGCAAATACGGCCTTTCAAGTGATCATCACCTGCTTACTGAGTATTCCGGCAAAGATGACCACTGGCGACGGCCCCAAATGTTGACCGATCGTGACCGAGAAGTGAAAAAAGCCCTTGGGGCGCTAATCGATCCCATCACTTGGCGCCTTTTTTAGTGCAGGCCTTGGCCAAATCCTCCGCCGGGTCTCTTCAGCATCTTCGATTCCGAAATCGGGAATTGAGTTGGTTCACACGACGCCAGGATTTGAACATCCCAAAATACCGCCAGTGGAAGTTACCACCGACCTTACCCACCGGTGCCACTCTGGGTTGGCCTCTAAAGACGGAACCTGTACTCGTTCGCCCGTAGTCGACCGAGGCCGAACAATAACGCCCACCTTTTCCTTCGTAGTGGCCGTCGATAATATATTTTATCAAGATAGGATGGGCGCATGCACAACCCCGTATTTGCTGTTCTTATAGCGCTCGTCGTGGCGGCCGCGGTCCTCGGCGCCTTTGCCGCTAAACTCAAACCGCGCGATGGCCTGTTCGCCAAACCCTGGCCGCTTGAAGCCAAGAGCCACCTGCTCACCGAGAGCGAACGCGCGCTATACCAACGCCTCGTGCAAATCTTGCCGGGTCATATCGTATTGGCCCAGGTGCAGCTGCTGCAGGTCCTCAATTTTAAACGCGGCCAGCGGACGCAAGCGATTTTGAATCGCTTCAATCAACTCTCGCTCGATTTCTTGATTTTGAATCCTGACACGAGCATTGTCGCCGTTGTTGAGCTCGATGATGCCACGCATACTCGGGAGGCCAGCCGCCAGGCCGATGCCCGCAAAGACCATGCGTTGAAGTCCGCCGGCGTCCCTTTGATCCGATGGAACGCGAAGGCGTTGCCCGACAGGCTAGCCATTCTCGCCGCCATCCCAACCGTAGCCACCGCTGGGCGAGACAACTCATGACCTGCAAAACCCGTACTGCCTCGCCCGTGAGATGTTTTCCGAAATCGAGATAAATAAGGCACTTGTGGAGCGAACTATCAACTTAGAAGGCGGCTGCAATTTTCGTGATCTCGGCGGCTATCATAGCCGCGCCGGTCGAGAAATCAGATGGGGCCGCGTGTTTCGCACCGGTGTCTTAAGCTATTTCACGCCACGTGATCAGCAGCATCTACATCGGCTAGCCGTGCGGACGATCTGCGACTTGCGTCGCTTCGAGGAGCGTGAACATGAGCCGACGCGGTGGCCGGACGCCGACACCCAACACTTAAGCTGGGATGACGGCAGCGCGCCACCCACTATTAGACGGATCGTGGCCGATCAATCCCATCCCTACACAGCGGTGGGTATGCATGCGGCCATGATTGAGCTGTATCGAGCGTTACCCGCGTGGATGGCGCCACGTCTCCGGGGAATGTTTGAGCGAATCGCACAGGGTGGCTTGCCGCTGATCGTGCACTGCGCAGCGGGTAAAGACCGCACCGGCATTGCCGCCGCGTTGCTGTTGGAGGCGCTCGACATACCGCGCGCGACCATCATTCAAGACTATCTATTGACGAATGACTGCGATCTCGTGCAGTTCAACGTGACGCACCAACCCGGTGAAGCCCCCGGCGATCATCCGCTCCTGGGGATGCCAGAAGACATACGGCATGTTTTGTTCGCCGCAGACGTTGATTATTTGCAGGCTGCGCTCGATCAAATTACACGCGACCATGGCGATGTTCGTGAGTATCTACGCAGAGAAGTCGGCGTCGATGACGCGATGCTATCGAATGTACAAGCGGTGCTCCTGACGAACCCATGACCTCCAAAAAACTCACGCGTAAGCCCGTTACGCTACCCCGACGGGCGCTCACCTCCGCAGAATTCTCGGAGCTTTCGGATGTACCGCCCGAACCGAGTGGTTTGCGAACATCGATAACGCGCACACGCGCCGCGCGTACCGAAACGACCTTAAAGAGTTCATGACCTTTGCCGGCATCAGGACCCCAATTGAGCTGCGCCTGATCACCCGAGCCCACGTCATCGCCTGGCGCAAGGATCTCGACCACCGCAAGCTCGCCCCAGGCTCCGTCCGCCGAAAACTCTCCGCCGTCTCTTCTTTATATGAATACCTCACGGACCAAAACGCGGTGCCTACCAATCCTGTGAAGGGTGTTAAGCGCCCCAAGGTCGATAGCTACGAGGGCAAGACGCCGGCGATCGCCGACAAGGAAGCGCGGCAGTTGATGAACCTGCCCACCGACAAGAGCCTCAAAGGCCTGCGCGATCGCGCCTTCTCGCAACCTTGCTCTATCACGGCTTGCGGCGCGAAGAACTCTGTCGCCTGAAGATCAAAGACATCCACCCCCGCCGCGGAGTCCCACACCTGCGCGTCCACGGCAAGGGAAACAAGACTCGCTACATTCCGCTACACGCCGGCACCCAGGCGCTCCTCAACGATTACCTCGACGAAGCCCGCCACGCTGCCGACGCCGAGGGCGCCCTCTTCCGACCCGTAAGCAACAACCGCACCGGCGAACTCGACAATACCATCACACCGGATGGAGTTTATAAGCTAGTACGCCGCTACGCACTCGCTCTGGGCCTCAAGATCGGCGCCCACGCGCCGCGCGCCGCGGCGGCGACCAATGCGCTGGATCACGAAGCGGATATCGCCAAAGTGCAGGAATGGCTTGGACACGCCAACATCGCCACCACGCGAATCTACGATCGGCGCAAAATGAAGCCGGAAGATTCGCCCACATTTAAAGTCAGTTACTAGAAATGAATTTGACCGTCGACCCCAAGCCGCCAGTGACGAATGGCTGCTCTTGGGAAGGGCGAACATGGAGGGCTTGGCGCGAACAACTTTGTTTTTCGGCCTGCGGGCTTAATAGCTGCGACGTGGTCAACTCCCCGATTTTCGAGCAAACTCAGCGTTGCGGCAGCCAAAGGGGCAAGCATCCGGTTGTTGTCTAACGAAAGATTCGCTGGCACCGCACCGAACGACAAGAAGTGGAGGGGCTATGATCGACATCTCATGCGAATGGTCGCGCCGTCGTTTCGTGCTTGCAACGGCTGCGGCCGGATTTACCGGTTTGGCAGGCACGCCGCGAGATGCCGGCGCTGCCACGGTCCGCACCAACGTGAAGCTACGGGAATACGGCAACGGGACGTTGCCACCAGGAATTCGGTCACGAGTCATTAATGATGTCAATATATAGCGTCTTTACAATCAATCACTTGCAGCGCTTGCCACACTGCAAACCAGGCTCAGCAAGGCACGATCCCGGCACACCCAATTGCGGTTCGTCACGTTCTCGGCACGGAGCCAAGTCGCGGCTGTGAGGTCGTCCGCGCCCAGGACTCGTGCCCTGCCAAAGCTGGATCCTGTGCCCCTCAAAATGCCCGCAAGCTCCAAGCGACCGCCAAACAGGCGATTTGAGTTTTACTGAGATTGCAGGGAAGGAGTTGCGTTTAGAGCGCGATATCCGCGCCACTTGGCCGCTTTGGCGAGACGACGCACTCTGCGAACTCTGCTGGCTGGCTCAATATTGTGCAAGATCGAGATGTCCGCTCCATTTTTCTAAACGATTGCGGTCCCGGACCGGTTCGCTGCAGTCTAATGATGTCACGTCCGTTTGGCGACGGCGAAAAATATTGGGTCGCGGCGCTGAGAGATCTCTTCTCGCCGTCGTTCAATTGATCCACGCCAACTATCCTAAAAGCAAAAAAGGACACTGGCGACTTCACCAATCAAGGTCACTTCCATGACACTCCCCTTGGTCCCAGCGCCGACTGTCTCGCCATTCCAGCTCAAGGTAAAGCGGGAGGATCCATCCGACCACTTTCTGCATCAAATGTACGGCGAGGCCTAAAAACCTTGCCCTTGGACAGCTGCCAGCAGCTGTCCAAGGGCGACGAACCGCTCGATCAAAACTTTATAGAACCGCGGATACCATACGTTCTGGGCATTCCCGCGTAACGCAAGGTTGTCTCGTTGCCTCGCTGCGCACTGACCCAGTAATACTTATCCAGCAGATTGTTCACATAACCCTCCACGCTCCAACGCTGGGCGGCGCCATGGACACCTAGCTGCGCGCCGACGAGCGAATAAGCCGCAATGTCGTACCCCGGCTCTCGGCCTAGAACGGCGCTGCTTGCGCTCTGATAACTTACGTTCAAAGCGCCTAGTAGGCCCACACCGTCGCCCGCGGGCACGGGTACGTCCGCGATCAGCATGCTGCTCAACTGGAACTTCGGGTTGTAAGGAAGCGACGCGCTTTTGAAGTTTGTCACAATACCTTGCTGGCTCCTCACGTCAAAGCCAACAAAGTCCCCGACGACTGCAGATTTGACATACGCAGCTGACCCTCTCGCAGTGAGATATTGGCTAGCTCGGAAGTTGATATCCGCTTCAGCGCCGTACACCTTCGACTTAGGAATATTTATGATCCTCAGCAGCGATCCAAAAACGAGGTCTGGGACGCGCCCGAAGGTCTGCCGGTCCTTATAGTCATAGTAGAAAACGCTTGAATTAACTTGCAGCGCCCGCTCCAACAATCTCAACTTCGAACCGGCTTCGAAGGCTGTGAGCTGCTCCGGGCGAACCGGCGCCAATTGGCTCGCGTTTGCCGCGGCAAACACAGGAAACGATCCGGATTTAAACCCACGACTGATGATCGCGTAAAAAAGCGTATCTTCGCTCGGTGTGAAATCGGCGGCTACGCGCCAGGCGAGATTGGTGTCTCTCTGTGAATTTTGCACGTTAACAAAATTCGTATTGGTCGCGTTGAGCGTATAGCACCCGTTCCGCGTTGCGGGCGGCAACATATGGCCGGTCGCAAGCGGGAAAATCAAGTTAATTAGCGCCAACTGACCGCCATTGACGTCCAGAGCGCAGCTTGAGCCGGTCTCTTTGTCGTGTGTACTTCTAAGGCCACCTCTCAGTTTGAAACTATCGCTGATCTTGATTTCTGCATTTGCGAATCCTGCAATCACATCAACTTTAGAGTTACCGTACCCTGCGTAATTTCTGAAATTCGCTTTAATTAGATTTGGGTCCAGCGGGTTCGGGAAAAGAGTATTGACAAATAGGGCTGTGTTCTTAAGTTCAACAATTGTAGAAAGCTCACCAACCCAGCCAAGATCTTGTTGAGTATTGTTATCGTGGCCGTAATAGGCTCCCACAGACCAATTCTGCTTACCCATATCACCCAGTAGTCGCAACTCTTGTTCGAAAGACTTGATAGTGCCTGTGCTTTTCTGAGTCAGGCTTTCGGTCTGAAGGCCGCCGAAATCTCGAATTGACAGATAGCGTAGGTCGTTATCGCTGGTTAGGGACGCGAGAGTGATCGTATCATTCAACTTTATGTTTACTCGCAGCGCTTCGCCAAAGAAGCGCGTATCTTGACCGAAGGGCGGCCGGTACGACGCGCCGATTCCGAACTGGCGCATCAAATCTGCATTAGGCTGGCGCGAAGCTGGAGTCCAATCCGCAAGTCTGGCGTCATTGACGTTGGGAATGAGGCTCGCTGCCATTTCGGGGGTAAGAGACTTTGGATCTCGGACAAACTCGATCGCCTGCGGAGCCTGCGTGTCACCGCGCAATTGCCAAGCGGTGCCTGTCGCCGTCACATCCACTGCTGCGCTCGGTGTCCAATTCAGCGTGGCGCGCGTCGAATATCGACGTGACACGCCCAGTTGATCGTCGCGCGTTACGCTACGCTGCCACCCCTGTTCCCGATCCAGTAATTCAAATGCGAGCCGGCCGCTCAGCGTGTCGGTGATGGGTCCGCTGACGTAACTCTTCACCTCGGCTGTCCCGTAGTTGCCATAGCCCGCCGTTATCGATCCCTCAAAAGTGCGAGTCGGCTTAGCGGCAATAAAATTCACCAGACCTCCTGTCGCATTGCGACCGAACAGTGTGCCTTGAGGTCCCTTCAGCACTTCGACTCGTTCCAAATCGAACGCGACGCCCAGGGACATGTACGGGTAGGCGTAGGCAACTTCGTCCACGTAGATACCGACGGGTGAACTGGTGGCTGGCGTCGGCGAATCAAAGCCAACACCGCGGAGGACGAAGACCGGCGCTCCAGTCGATGCAGATTCGAGAGACTGGAAACCTGGGACAATCCGAGCGAGATCGCCGGGCGTCTTGATATCGGCCACGGCGAGTTCTTGCGCCGTGACTGCAGTGACAGTAACTCCAACCCGCGAAAGCGGTTCTGCGCGACGTTGCGCCGTCACCATGATCTCAACCAAACCTTCCGGATTGTCTGCGGACGCACCATCGGTTTGCGCCGCATGCACAACAGACACCCACGCCCCTGCCGAGATACACGCGCTTGCAAGCAAGCTAATGTTTTTAAAATTCCAGGTCATACTTCCCCCCTTTTCCTCACCATATTGTCTTATTGCCTCTGAGCCAGGGTTCAACGCGTCGCCGGCTCGTCCATTGCCAATCCGCTACGCGGCGAACCTGCCGCTTCCCAATCTTCCCGGTGTCAATCGTTCGACCAGAAACCAAGTGCGGGATCGTCCGGAAAGAAGCCACCGCGCACAGGCCCGGTCGGACTGCCCATCTCTGGCGGCGGCGTGTCCACTGATCGGGTCGTCTTCCAGTCTTGGACGTAAAGGCGGTGGGCTATCAGCCAGCAGCCGCCGCGGCGCTCGAAGCGATCTAGATAGCGTCCGCCCGCCATTAACTCCAGCGGTGCATTACCATTAGTCAGTGCATAAGCGAAGACATAGCATTCGCCTCGCGCACGATCGCCGTCGATCGCCACGCGTTCGTTCGAAATGCTGTGAAACACAGTGCGAAAGTCGGCACGCGTGCGCCCTACCATCGCCGGCACGTAGCGGTCGATGGCCGCATCGGCGAGCCCTGTCTCCATCCGCGCGTCGGGATGAAAGGCAGAGCGCATGATCGCTTCATCTCCGCGATCGGCGCCGCGCGCATAAGTGACGAGCAGGTTGTGCAGCGCCTGACGCGTCGCCGACTCATCCGCCGTCAAATCCTTGCTTGTCATTGCCGCACACTCCTGTTTGCCGGAGTCTAGTCAGTGTTTGACTATAGTGTCAAGTCTTGGTCTTTCCCAAATGGGAATGAATCTGGAGAAAGGGGAGTTGTCTGGGCGGGATAGCTGGGGATCAATCATGGCATGGTGGTCCAGATGCACGACGGACAACTACAAACCCCGGCGCAGGGGCAGGCCTTTTTGGACGGAACCACGGTGGTAGATTTCGCAGTCGCTGCGGAGTAACGCTATGGTGTTATCGGCCGCATAGTGCGTCGTTTGACCGCCTGAAGCGAGCGCATAAGGCTGACCGACTACTCACGTCATAAGCACGCGCTCGCTCACCTTCGCGCAGGGCATCAAGACCTCTTCCTTGAAGCGGCGCAGCCAGCTGCGAATCGTGGTCCTGTCCTCAACGAAGAGATCAGCGACCTCGCGGCATAGATTGACCAGCGGTCCCCGACAGCATCCGTGCAGTCGATAATTGTAACGCGACACCTCGCTACGCCCGATGTCCTGCTGAATCGCGATGCGCGTAATCTCGGTATCATACATCCGCAGCTTGCGCGTTCCTCTCACAGAGATAGAACGAGGCAAAGACATCAATATGCTGCATTACTCATGAACCATCTTTAGGGATGATTGACAGCATTGTGTCACGCGCAATTGCCAAGCGGTGCCCGTCGCCGTCACATCGGCAGCTTCGTTCGGCGTCCAAACTAGCCTAGGGCCCCTGCGACAGCACGACCCGCAGACGCAAAATCCTCGCGACAAAACGCGCTGATTCTTCAATGCGGGTCCCCTGAGCGAACTCCCAGCCGCTGTTGCAAACTGGGGCTCGTGGTCGTGTACTGCAGAAATTGACGCTTTTCCGGAAACAAATGGTGCTGGACGGCGAATGCCGCCAACGCCGCCTCGTGAAATCCGCTTAGGATCAATTTTTTCTTGCCCGGATAAGTGTTGATGTCGCCGATCGCGAATATTCCCGGAACGCTGGTTTGAAATTTCTCGGTGTCCACCTTGAGCGCTTTTTTCTGAAGTTCTAAACCCCATTCGGCGACGGGCCCCAATTTCGGGTGCAAGCCGAACAAGACAAGTAGTTGATCCGCGGGTACCTCCCACGTCGCCTGACCATCGGTGCTCCGCAGGACGATTGCGTTGAGCTTGCCACTCTCACAGTTCAGAGCGCTCACATGACCCTCGACAAATTTCATCCTGCCGGCAGCCACCAGTTTGCGCATGCGGGTGACGGTGGCCGGCGCTGCGCGAAACTCCGAGCGGCGGTGCACTAAAGTAAGGGATCGCGCCTTACCGCAGAGATCGACGGTCCAATCGAGGGCGGAATCGCCGCCGCCGCAGATCACGAGATCATTTCCCTCGAACGCGGCAGCCGATTTGACTCGGTAATGCACGCTCTTGCCTTCTAGTTCTTCGACGCCATGTACCACCAGACGACGCGGCTGAAACGAGCCAACGCCTGCTGCGAGAATCACGGCGCCCGCCGTTAAACGCGTACCGGCCGAGGTTGCAACGTATATCTTGCCGTTCGGGAGTGGCTTTACCTCCGTGACTTCTTGAGCCAGGTGAAATTTGGCGTTGAAAGGCTTTGCTTGCTCCAGCAGCCGATCGATCAATTCCTGCGCACCGCACATGGGCAGTGCAGGAATATCGTAGATCGGCTTGTCCGGATACAGCTCAGTACATTGCCCGCCGACAACCGGTAGCGAATCGATGACGTGTGCCTTGATTCCAAGAAGTCCCAGCTCGAAGATTTGGAATAATCCGACCGGCCCGGCGCCGATGATGACCGCTTCCACACATGTGGGCTCGACTGACTCCGCGAAAATTTTCCGGACCACTCTAGTGTCTTGACTACTAATTTCGCTGAAAGCCTGCATAACCGGATGATGCTACTTGGTCGCAGATCTCACGGTAGAGTCCAATACCGCCTACGAATGGCATGAAGATCCGTGGTTTGCCTGGAATGTTTGCTCCCATGTACCAGGAATTGGCCTTGGGAAACAGCGTAGCGTCGGCATGCTGATTGACGCGCGCCACCCACTTTTCTTCGGCGGAAGGCTCGACCTCTATTCGGTTTACGGACCTCCGTCGCGAATCCTCGATCAGCGCCACGATAAAATCGACGTGCTGTTCGATGTGGCTTACCACGTTGCCGAGCACCGAAGGACTGCCGGGCCCCGTAACCAGGAACAGATTAGGAAAGCCGCTGACTGCGAGGCCGAGATAAGTTCGCGGTCCAGCCGCCCAACGCTCCGCGAGCGGCAGCCCATCGCCGCCTCGGATATCCATGGCCAAGAGCGCGCCGGTCATTGCGTCGAATCCGGTGGCAAATATCAAAGCATCAAGCTTTTGCCTACCCCGCTCCGTCAACAGGGTATCGCGCTCGATCCGAACGATGGGATCGGAGCGTAAATCCACGAGCGACACGTTCGGGCGATTGAACGTCTCGAAATAGTCGGTACCGACGCAGATGCGCTTGGAGCCGATGGGGTGATCAGTCGGGGTCAGAGCCTGGGCCGTTGCGGGATCCTCGACGATGTTGCGAATCTTCCCCCGCACGAAATCCACGGCTGTCTGGTTCGCGCGCGAGTCGGTCATGAGATCGTTAAAAGCGCCGACAAAAAACGCGCCGCCTGCGACCCAGCGCCGCTCATACTCTTGCTGGCGTTCAGCTTCGCTCACCGAAAGCGCAGAGATCGGCCGTACGAATACGTTGCCGGGGCGAAGGTCCTCGCCGGCACCGAGAAGCTGGCCAATGCGCCAACCGGCGCGTAGCTCGCGATACACCTTCTTTGTTTCAATCTCCGTCCCTGGGCCAATGGTGGCGTTGCGGGCGGGGACGACGAAGTTGGGTGTACGTTGATAGACTACGAGAGCAGCCGCTTGTTTGGCGATCTCGGGAATGAGCTGCACACCGCTTGAACCCGTTCCAATTACGCCGACTCGCTGACCGGTAAAGTCAACGCCTTCGTGCGGCCACGCTCCAGTGTGATAGACGCGAAGCACGCTCTCGCCTAGCCCAGGGATTGAAGGCGTGCGCCCGACGGAGAGACAGCCCGAGGCCATGATGCAATACGGAGCGGTTACCTGGTCGCCGCGATCTGTCCGCACGTTCCACTGGTTCGCAGCGTCATCGTAGCGTGCGCCCGTGACGCGCGTGTTGAACCAGATATCGCGGCGCATATCAAAGCGGTCGGCAACATGTCGAATGTAGTCGAGAATCTCCGGCTGGGTGGCGTACTTCTCGCGCCAAGACCAGTCCTGCTCGAGTTCGGGGGAAAAGGAATACGAGTAGAGGGCGCTCACCGCATCGCAGCGCGCACCTGGATATCGGTTCCAATACCAGGTCCCGCCGACATCCCCGGCCGCTTCGATGACGCGCACGCGAAGCCCCATCTCACGCAGTCGATGCAGCGCGTACAGCCCTGAAAAGCCGGCGCCGACCACGATAACATCGGCAATTTCATGACGTGAAACAGGCGCCGCTGCCTTACGTTCGGTGTCGACTGCGACGCCCGGCGGATTCTCTTGTTCGCTCATTGCTCAAAATCGTAACGCAAACCACGCTCGATGTAACGGGTGGAGTCCATGACGCGTTTACGATGATCGGCCGAGAACAGCGGGCCCAAAGACGCGGTGGCGTCGAGACCTCTGCCGAGCTTGTGTTTCTTCGCCTGGACTTCGAATCCGAAGACCGCAGCACAGAGCTGCAACGCCCACAGGCTCCGCGACCGAATAAGCGTGGAACTCCCGCTCCCTGTCGAAGTTGACGGTGATTCCATAAACCTTCGTGCACATGCCCGCGTAAAAGCGCAAGCTGTTGACCGCGACATCAATGAAGAAATCGGCAAAGACGGCCGGCATTCCATTGTCGAGGACCTCGAGACTGGCCAATTCGTCCTGATGCTCCCGAATCCCGGGCGAAAAGTCCCACAGGATATTGCCGCAATCGCCCGGCAGTTCGCGTTAAATGCCACGCTGGAACGAATCGCGGTGCTGCGCGGATCGCGAGATTCACGTCCGCTCGCGCGCCCGCCGGAATCCGCGCGATCAACTCGCCGGTCGCCGGATCTTCGACCTCTAGCGTTTCACCAGATGCCGCCGCTTGCCACCGGTTGGCGATCAACATGCCGCGCGGCTGTGAAAGGTAGGTCACGACCTGCTTCATTGCTTGGTTCTGCATAAGTTCAACGCTAATGAAAGTTGACATTAATGTCAAGTCAAGAGTGATTGCGGCTCGACGCGAAGCCGCCCCTTTAGCTCAGATAAGATGCCAACGCCATTGTCGGATTGCAGCTCTGGGCTCGCTTAACCGAAGCGACTGCGCGCGCGCGGGCGCTGAAGATCCGAGGCTTTCGGAAATATTCGCGCCGGGTCGAGAGGGAACAGCCTCGCATTGATATATTCGATTACTCGGGCGATCCAATCTCGCTTCTCGATCTCACGTGCAGAATCAATTGTTGCCTTGCGCGGTCCGGCCGGCCGTGAAGCCGCCAGCGACACCCTTCGTACCACAAATTTCTATTCACAGTGGCGCGCCCGTCATGGCATCGGACCCTGTTGTGTGGCAAACGAGCGCGGGGCGGATCCTGCACCCCACTAGTTGTTTACTTAGAAGGCGCAAATGGCCTCGGCGTCGGCAGCCGACAGCGCCGACGCAAATCCACCATGCCGTAACATTCAACCGCCCGGCGAGCACGATGACACTCCAGGTTTTCGCATCGCTCAGCGCGCTCGAGCGGCGCAGGTCAGGGACTACCCTGCCGATAGAGTGCCTATGCCGTGGCAGCGTCCACAAGTGTACGCATACAGTGTCTCGCCGCCTTGTATCGTTTCGGAATCCCAGTTTACGGGGGTGGACTAGGCGCTGCAGGTGCCGTATTGAATGCCGGCAAGCTCGTATGACCGTGCAAAGCAATTACGAGCACCCTGCCGGGAGGGCGCAATTGTGAGCCGCGGAACTACGGTCAGTCGTTCGCTTAAACCATCGGCAAGGGCTACCCCGACAAACCTTCCTGATGACAGTCGGCGGCACCGGTGGGCACAACTGCCAATCCATGGCCTTAGCCGAAGACTGGCTTCGTGTGAATTCCGGCCCAGGTATTTGCCGGTCTTTGACAGCCCGCTATCTATATCGATGCGCAAGTCCCAACTTGGACCGTCAAATCGAAGGGAGACGATTTCACCCAGCACAGGAGGCGCGCCTCGTCATCCACCAGGCATGTCGATGCGGATGGCGCGTTTGTCGGCGCTGCTCAGGGTGCAGAATTCGCGGATCTCGAACTCCCCAATATCCTTGGGGAACTCTTTCTGACCGAGATACCTTCAATGAATTTCGGCGAATAGCATTTGGCAAGGCTGCTCCTCTTGAAGCGGCCACCTCTCTTTCGCTGCCGAGACGGGCATCACAGAAAAATATCCGCGCGCAAAAAGGGCTCGGGCATGAATCCCCTACCCTGGGTCAACTTCGCGGGTGTGCTATTGTTCGTTATATAGCTAACAATTAGAGGGCTTCCGATGAGCGACTTGGAAGGGCGATTCAGCGATGCGCTGCATAGCACTTCAAGAGCCTGGCGCCAGGCGGTGGATCGCCACATTAAGTATCTAGGCATTAGCCAAGCTAGCTGGATGTCCATAGCCTTCATCGCGAAAGCGCACTCTCCGCTGTCTCAATCCGAACTCGCCGACAAGCTGGGAGTGGAAGGCGCTACCGTCGTTGCGATGATGGATCGGTTGGTGAACGCCGGGCTGGTGCTACGTGAGGCCTCGACCACCGACCGGCGCGTCAAGCGCGTGGTGCTCACGCCCGCGGGAGCACAGATTTACGAGAAAGTCAAAGCCGACGCGGTAGCATTGCGCAGGGAATTACTGACCGATACCGATCCAAAGGAATTACTGATCGCGACCGAGCTATTGGAGAGCTTGCGGAAGATCATCGAAATTAGACAAAGAATCGTCCGCTCGATCGGCCAGTGAGGGGCCAATGTTCCTGGTACCCCCGCGTCTTCATGCCGTTCGTCGGCGGCATCGGCTCGTATCGGGAGATCTGCGATCAGGTAACTGCCGCCGGCTATCAAGGGCTTGAGGCGCGAGCGCAGCGGGCCGCAGCAGGCTCAATCGCTAGCCATCTGATCTAAGGCGTAATCCACGCGATTATCGGGAACTTGCCTGAGTTTCTTGACTTTTGAGCAACCGTGCTTCGCTGGCCACGTAGGCGCGTATTGCTTCTGCATCCGCGCGCGATAGTTGATTCGCGAAGCTCACCATGCCCGAATCCTTTAGCGCGCCGCCAATAACGATCGCATTCCAGGCCGCGCCATCCGTTAGCGCGCCGGATCGACGCAGATCTGGCACCACCCCGGCCGATAGCGTGCCGCTACCATGGCATCGCGCGCAGGCGTAGGCGAACAAATTTCCGCCGCGCTTCGTGGTCGAAACGTCCCAGTGCTGCGCCGGTGGATTGGCGGGCGCCAGCTGCCCATTGAAGTGCGGCAGAGTAGCCCGGCCGCCGACGGCGAACACGAGTACACGTCCCGGCGGGCGCACCCTGGCGCCGCCAAACTCGGGCAGCGCCAATCCCACCGCGCCGCCGTAACCGGAAAGCACCGCGATGTACTGCTGCCCATTAGCAGCAAAGCTCACCGGGCCCGCCATGATTCCGTCGTCGGCCTGAAAACTCCACAACTTCTCGCCGGTCGTATCGTCGTACGCAGCGAACTCGCCCTCCGATGTGCCCTCGAATACCAACCCACCGGCGGTTGCCAGGGTTCCGCCATTCCACGGCCCGCGGTGTTCGACCGACCAGGCCTTGTGTTGATGCACGGGGTCCCAGGCGAGGAGTCGGCCCTTGAGCGAAGCGGCCACTTCGGCACGTTCGGCCGCGGTCGGCGGAATCGGGGCAAAGTTTTGCTCGATCCCGGTATTGGGGTTGCCCGAACTGAAACGATAGTTCTTATCATTTTGATACATCATCGGCAATTCTTGCGCCGGGATATACACGAGCCCGGTCTTTGGGCTGAAAGACATTGGCTGCCAGTTATGGCCGCCCGCACCTCCCACGCTCATGAGAAAAGGTTTATCGGGATAGCGCGCCGCCGGATTCTCAATCGGACGTCCACTGACCAAATCGATACCGGAAGCCCAGTTGGCCGGCACATACTTTTCCGCTGAGATCAATTTGCCATCCGTGCGATCGATTACGTAAAAGAAGCCATTTTTCGGCGCCTGCAACAGCACTTTGCGGGGCACGTTATTCAGAGTCAGAGATGCCAAAATCATTTGCTGAGTAGCGGTGAAATCCCAGGCCTCTTGCGGTGTCTCTTGGTAATGCCATTTGTATGTACCGGTGTCGGCATCAAGCGCGACGATCGAGGACAAAAACAGGTTATCTCCTATTCCCGCGGAGCGTTCCCGCGGATTCCACGGACTACCGTTGCCAACGCCGAGATAAATCTGATTCAGCTCAGGATCGAAAACAATCGAATCCCAAACCGTACCGCCGCCGCCGCTCTCCCAGAATCGCCCCGACCAGGTGCCGGCCGCCTTAAGCTTCAGCACGTTGTCCGACACCGCGCCGTCGCCTCCGGCGGCCGGGTTACCCGGCACCGTGTAGAACCGCCACAGCTGTTTGCCGCTGTTTGCATCGTAGGCGGTGACATAGCCGCGAACGCCGAAGTCCGCGCCGCTGTTGCCGATGATGACCTTGCCCTTCGCGATGCGCGGCGCGCCGGTGATCGTATAAGGTTTGGACTGATCGACCGTGAGCACGCTCCACAGCGGCCGACCGGTCTTAGCGTCGAGCGCGATCAATCTTCCGTCGAGAGCGCCAAAATACACCTTGCCCTCGTAGATCGCAGGGCCGCGATTTACGACATCGCAGCATCCTTTGTACGCGAATGAGCCTGCGACCTTTGGGTCGTATTTCCACAAAAGTTTGCCGCTCGCTACTTGAAGCGCGACGACCTTCGACCAAGCGGTGGTCGTGTAGAGCACGCCGTCCACTTCGAGTGGCGTCGCCTCTTGGCCGCGGTTGCTGTCGAGTTCGTACGACCAAGCGAGGCCGAGAGTGCCCACCGTGGCCTTGTTTATTTGTTGCAAGGTGCTGAATCGCTGCTCGGAGTCGGTAGCGCCATGCTTGTCCCAATTCTGCGACGACGTCTCGCCCGCAGGCTCAGTCCGCGCGCCATCGGCGCCTAAGATGCCCAGCCACACGGACAACGACGTAGCTCCAAAAAGCAGCACATTGCAGCGCAAGCGACACCTATTCCCGTAACGCCGTCGCCGGGCGCAATTCCTGCACGGCAAATTTATCGGCCTTTGGAGTATGCTATAGTCATTGACACAAGTGTCAAGCGCAGAGCATGCTTGGTATCAGCAGCGGGGGTGGCATGTCCAGGTACGCGGGATTCGAAAACGTCCTTATCAATTTTGAGGAGCGGGTGGCCACGATCTCGCTGAATCGCCCCGAAGCGCTCAACGCAATCAATGTGGAACTGCATCGTGAGTTGGAGCGGCTCTGGGGACTGATAAGCAGTGATCCGGATGTCGACGGCGTGATTTTGACCGGTTCGGGCCGAGCGTTTTCCGCGGGCGGCGACGTCAAGCGAATGGCCGCGCGCATTGGTACCGAGGAAGGCTTGCATCACGCGCTAACGACTCCCGGAGCGACGCATCGCATCATCCTCGGCCTGCTGGAAATTCAGCAGCCGGTGATCTCAGCCATCAATGGGGACGCAACCGGCCTGGGGGCAAGCCTCGCGTTGCTCTGCGATAGCGCCATCATCGCCACCGAGGCGCGCATCGGCGATACGCATGTGCTCGCGGGTTTGGTCGCCGGAGACGGCGGCGCGGCCATTTGGCCGATGCTGGTCGGACCCCTGCGGGCGAAGGAATTCTTGATGACTGGACGACTGCTCAAGGGTACGGAAGCGGTGGAACTGGGCCTCGCGAACGCGCACTGCCCCGCAGATAAGGTCGTGGAAGAGGCCCGCGCGTTACTTCGGAAAATGCTGCGCTCGCCCCGATGGGCGGTGCGTTGGACCAAGCTTGCCGTAAACAAATGGCTGAAGCAGCAAGTCAATCTGACTTTAGATGCAGGACTTGGCTACGAGATTGCAACGCTGTTTACCGACGATCACAAAGAGGCCGTCAACGCGTTTACCGAAAAGCGCAAACCCAAATACACGGGTTGGTGATCTCTGCAGCGCCGATGCCTATGGGCGTACCTTGCGGCATTCGTTCAAGAGGGCTGCAGCGCCCGCGCGCAGATAACCCTTATCAGCAGTCAGAGTGATGACGCTGTATCCGTCGGCTATAGCTTCCGCGATGTGCTCGGCCGATAGCCCATGACAAGCAGGAGTGACGCCTGCCTCACGGCACGCTTTCGCGACCTTGCGTACCGCCTCGCGCAACGTCTGCGGCATGGGCCGTGGCGTCGGCGGCAATCCCATGGTCACCGCGAGGTCCGCGGGGCCTAGGTAAACGCCGGTAATTCCCGGTGTGCGCACGATGCTGTCAATATTCCTCACGGCCTCTTCGGTCTCGACCATGACTAGGCACGCGGCACGCTCCTGCAGTTCAGACACGTCGCGGCCAATGTGCGTGCGAATGGGCCCGAAGCTGCGCGACCCGCTTGGGCTGTAGCGACAAGCCTGCACCGCAGCTGCCGCGTCTTGGGCGGTATTGATCATGGGCACTATCACGCCGTCGGCACCGCAATCCAATATTCTGCCGATCGCGGCGTGATCATTGCTTGGCACCCGCACGATCGAAGGCGGAGCGCCCGCAGGGAGCGCGTATAACAATTTGGCCGCGGTCGGGATGTCGATCATGCTGTGCTGCGTGTCAATGCCGATGTAATCGAATCCCACCAGCGCGAGATGCTCGACGACCGCCAATGAATCGATCGTCACCCACCCACCGAAGCTTGGCGCCTGCGGGGTGGCGGATGTGAATGTCTTGTGAGTCATTTATTCGCTCCACGGTGTTGAGAATTGTCCGCCGCAACGAGCCAGCTCCGATCGAGCGCTGCCGCGCTCGGGCACCCCATGAGAATCAAAGTCCGGCGCATATCTTCGCGCAGAATCGCAAGCACATCGCGTACCGCGGATTCGCCGCCCACCGCCAAAGCGTACCCGTAGGCGCGGCCAACCATCACCCCCTTCGCGCCGAGCGCCAATGCGACAATGATGTCACTGCCGCGGCGCACGCCGCCGTCCAGGTAGACTTCCGCGCGATCCGCGATGGCGGCGACGACTGCGGGCAGCGCTTCGAGCGAGGCTAGCACTCGATCCAGTTGCCGGCCGCCGTGGTTGGAGACCACCACGCCCTCTGCGCCAATGGTATCCACGCTGCGTATCGCATCCTCGGCATCCAAAACTCCCTTGACGTACAGGCGGCGCGGCCACTGATCGCGCAGCCATTGCAAATCGTCCCAGTTGAGATTGCCTTGCATGTGACGATCCTGTGCAGCGACCCCTTGCAACGCCGCGCTGACGCCGGTGGCGTTCGCCTGCACATAATGAATGGGTGCCGCCCGTTGTTTGCGCAGTAGCTGCCACCACCAGCGCGGCCGGATGACGGCATCGAGAACGGCTCTGGGCGTGATGTTGATCGGGATTGACATTCCGGTCTCGCGCTCGCCTTCGCGGTTGCCGCGCACCGGACAGTCGACCGTGACAAATAGCGCCGTGTACCCGGCGGCCGCCGCGCGCGCAACCAGTTCGCCGACCTTGCGCCGATCGCCGTAGGGATATAGCTGAAACCAATGGTGCTCCTGCGTGGCCTCCGCCACCTCCTCGAGACTCCACGACGAGCCGGTACTCAAGATCAAGCGTGTGCCGGCCGCTTCCGCAGCGCGCGCGGCGGCGATATCGCCGTCCCAACGCATGAGTCCCGTTAATCCGAGAGGCGCCAAAGCAATCGGCAACGCAACCGGAATCCCGGCGATGCATGCGCTGATGTCGGGCTCGCTGACGCCTGCGAGGACGCGCGTTCGCAGCCGCCATCGCCTAAACGCATTTACATTGGCGGCCAGCGTCACCTGATCATCGGCGCCCCCGTCAAGATAGCTCCATGCCATAGGCGGCAGCACCCGGCGCGCGGCGCGTCGGTAGCTCTCGACGCTGATGGGCCGGCGGCGCAGCGAAAATGACACGTTTGCCATCGACTACTTAATTGCGAGCGGCGTGATAGGGCTGCCCACGCCGCCGACAACCTTAAGCGGCGGCGCAGTGAAAAAAAATTCCCACACGTGGTCTTTGCGGCAGTCCTCGGCGAGCTGCTCGAAATTGAAGATCTCACCCAAAGTCATGCCCATGTCGCGAATCAAAACCGCGTGCAACGGCATGCCACCGACGCGATCCGGGCGCACGACTTCCACCCCCCAGTTATCCGCGGCTACCGCAGCCACGTCGCGGTGATGCAACCACTCGGCACACTCAAGTGCGAGACCCGGTTCGCCCCGCCAATACGCCTCCACGTCGCGATCGACGCTGATGTGCCGTATCCATCCCGTGCGCACTAGCAATATATCTCCCGCGCGCAGCTCCACGCCCTGCTTTGAGGAAACCGCGTTAAGAAATGGCGGATCGATTCGCGTCTCTACGGGCAATCGCTCCACCCCGGCAAATCCAGCGCAGTCCAACAGAACCGCTCGGCCGACAATGCCGCGGGACGCGATGCGGTGGATGGACAGCCGAGGGGAGCCGTTGAGGGTCGTGACCGAATCGGCGGGAATGTCGTTGTAGAAACGCTCGTCATAGCCAAAGTGCGCCAGTCCGTCCCACTGCGTCACCGACTGCAGCGGCATCATAATGTAGTCGTCGCAGATGCAGACATGATCCGGATGGTCTCGCATATCGAGCGGCGTCAGGTTCATCAGGTGCACAGGATTGGAGCGGATGCCGCCCACGCGCTGCACCCCAGGCCGACCAATATCGATCCCCAGATCGAAGAGTCGGCCGGTTTGTGCGAGACGGGCTGCTGCAGCGATGCGCTCAGGGGTGATGTGGTTCAGCGTACCCAGCTGATCGTCGGCTCCCCAGCGTGCCCAGTTGCTTAGACGCCGTCCGACGTCGCGGAAGTCGCTCACGCCAGCGCCAGCGGCAGGAACGTCGGACCGCGAAACGAGAAGGCGTTGTATTTGACGGTACCGGCGATTCGATAATTGGGAATTCGGTCCAGCACGCGCCCCATCACCACTTCCGCTTCCAGCCGCGCCAGCGTGACCCCGAGGCAGCTGTGCATGCTGAAGCCAAAGCCCAAGTGTGATTGCACGGGACGGCGGATATCAAAATCGTCGGGCGACTCGTATCGGGCAGGATCGCGGCCGGCGGCGCCCGTCAGCAGCGCGAGTTCAGCGCCGTCGGGAATCACGATACCCTCGACGTCGATGTCACCGCCGCGCACTAACCGCGGCAGACTCATGTTCACCGGTTGCCAGCGCATGACTTCTTCGAGGGCTTGCGGTAAGAGCGTGCGATCTTCGTTCACCTGACGGCGCACGTCCGGACGCTCACCCAAGACGACAAGAATGTGACCCAGCCATTTCGCCGTCGTCTCGTTACCGGCGAATAACAATTGCCGGCTGTTGGCCACCAGCGCTTCGTCCGAAAGGCTGCGCCCCACCTCGGAATGCACGATCTGGCTGATCAGATCAGCGCCCGGCTGCGTGCGACGGAAGTTGATCTGCTTCAGAAGGTAATCGGCGAGCGCTTGCTTGGCTTCGCGCGCCTGTACCCATACCGGATCGGTGTGCGCGGTGTTCTGCGGCAGGCCGACCGCATGTCCAATCTCATCGCTCCACTTGACGATGCTAGGCCGCATATCAGCCGGCACACCCATCATGTGCGCGATTACGTAGGCCGGCAGATCGCGGCACAGCTCTGAGGCAGCATCGATCGTCTGGCCGTCCGAAAGCATTGCTTCGACGCGGTCGAGCATGCGATCGGCTATGTCCACGATCACCGGCCGCATGACCTCTAGCGCACGCCGGTGAAACGCGGCGGCCCATATGCCGCGCAGCGCATCGTGGCGCTTGCGATCATCAATGGTGATGAAGGCTTCGGGGCCGAAGATCCGGGAGCCAATTGCACCCTCGAGGGTGAAGCGTGCGCTGTTTAAGAACACTTGGCGGCATAGCTTGTCAGTCGTGATCATCCACGTGCCGGTCCGCTCGTTGGGTACGACCGGACCTTGCGACATGACCTGTTTCACCAGCGGCCAGGGATCCGCTACGGCTTGCGGCGAAAATAGATCGATATCCACCAGCAATTCTCCCTATGAAACATCTTCCACGATCGATATCACCGCCCCAGGGCAGCCGCGCACGGCAGCCTCAACTCTCTCGCGCAACTCCTCGTCCGGCTGAACGCGCAATTCGACGATGCCCTCCGGGCCCACGGCAAACACGTCTTCGGCCGCCAGCACGCAGCCGCCACTGCCCATGCACCGCGTTTTATCCAATAAAACGCGCACGCGGCGTCTCCCTTGTGCCCAAGGTCCGGCGAAATTCGCGGCCCGCGAGCCACATAAACAGCGTCGAAATGGGACCGAAAATGACCGCCATAATGGATAGCGCCACGTTGAGTCGGGCTGCGCCGACCACGCGATCGGCGAGCATGCCCACCAATACCGCGCCGAACGCGCCTCCCGTGATGTTCATGATGCACATGTAGACGCCCGTGTAGGCGCCTCGCAACGCACTCGGCGCCACCTTGGTGATAATGGTGTACACCGAAGCCACCACCAACGATTGGCATAGTATGCTCAGGGACGCGAAGGCGATGACGCCAACGCGGCTCGGCATAAGCGGACCCACTGCGGAGGACAGTGTAAGGGTTGCCAACGCCACACCGCTCACCAAAAACACGGCATCGGTTCGTCCGCGTCGGGCCACTAGCGTAACCAACGGCGCCAAGGCTAGCGCGCCCAACGTGCCGCCGACGAGAAATGCAATCCCATAGGTGCGGGCCACCATGTGCGCAGACATACCGAACGAACGGATCAACATCTCGGGGTACCAGTTGATGAACCCATAGCCGTTCATGCCCCACAAGACCACGGCACTCACCAGCAGCATGAGCAACTTTCGATGCGCCTGCGCATATGCCAACGCGCTGGCTTCGCCCGCACCGATGCTGATCGCGGCCTGTCGGCGCGGCGGATTGCGCACGGTCAGCAGCAACAGTGCCGCGACGATGATGCCCGGGACGCCGAGCGACAGGAAAGTGATTCGCCATGCCGGCATGGTGCCGATAATGGGCAAGGCGATCGGACCGAGCGAGGTCAAATACGCGACCGCCTCGGCGCCCAAAATGATCGCCAAGCCGCCGCCCGCATACAGCCCCACCGTGAATACGCTCAAAGGCTGCTGTACCTGGTTGGCCGGAAAGTAGTCGCCAATCAGCGAGACTGCGGCGGGACTCACACCCGCCTCGCCTGCGCCAACGCCGACGCGCGCGAGAAACAAAAAAATGAAACTGCTGGCCAATCCGCCACCGGCGGTCGCCACGGACCAGATCAGGACACAGACTGCCAGTACCACAATGCGGTTGGATTTATCGATCAGTTGACCGATTGGGATGCCGGCAATCACGTATAACAGAGCAAACGCCATTCCGGTGATCATCCCGACTTGTGTATCGGTGAGGCCGAGCTCGGCCTTGATGGGGCTGATGAGGAGGCTCAATATCAGTCGATCGAGATAGCCGAGAACCGATACCGCCAACAACATGGCGACGACGTACCAGGCATAACGCCGTGAACGCTCGACTTCGATGGACGGCGCCGCCATCCGGACAAGCAACTCCGGCGTGCTGGGCTCGAGCGAGCTTCGGCTCATGCGGACAATTCTTGCGGATCGCCCAACCAATCGCGTAGCACCCGACTGCTGTCGGCGCCGAGGTGCGGAATGTGATCCGGAGGCAACGGTAGATTTTCAAGGCCTCTATCCAGAACCGGATAGCGGTTGATCAACACTTCGCCGCCGGCGGTCGCCACCGGGCGGAACAAATTTCGCTCGGCGACGATGTCGCTGCTAAGCAGCTCGGAAATATTGAGCACCGGTGCGTTCGGAACATCGGCTCGATTAAGAATCGCGCTCCAATCTCCGTTAGAGCGGGTAAGAAAGATCCCGTCCAAAATGCGCGTGAGCTCGGCGCGGTTTCGCTGCCGGTCCGCAAGCTCGGCGAAGCGCGCATCCGACGCGAGTTCCTGATGCCCGATTCCTCTGCATAGATTCGTCCAGAAAGTGTTGGTGGTAACTGCAATGGCAAGCCAACCATCGGCGGTGCGAAAACTGCCCAGCGGCACGATTGTGGCATGCGCGGAACCGGTTGCACGCGGCGCTACTCCCGAGACTTGGGCGAGAGTAATGTAGTAGGACATCAGACTCACCAAGCAATCGAACATCGGCACGTCCAGCGCCTTACCGCGGCCCGTGCGCTCGCGCTCGAACAGCGCGACGCAGATTGATTGCACCGCATACATCCCCGCCACCAGATCGCCCAACGATACGCCGCAACGCAGCGGCGCGCCGGCGATCTCGCCGGTAACGCTCATGAAGCCGGACATGGCCTGGATAATGATGTCGTAAGCCGGACGGCCGGACGAGGATCCTTCCTGGCCGAATCCCGAAATGGAACATTGAATCAATCGCGGGTTGATCTCTGCCAAGCGCTTATGCTCAAGCCCCATCTTTGCAACCACGCCGGGACGAAAGTTTTCGATCAGCACGTCCGCCTTGGCGGCGAGCGCCAGCAACGTCTCGCGTCCCGCATCGCTGCGAAAATCGACGCCGATGCTGCGCTTGCCGTGATTGATCGCGACGAAATAGTGACTATGGTCGCCCACGAAGGGCGGGATGCTTCGTGAGAAATCCTGGTGGTTGGGATTTTCCACTTTCACGACGTCGGCACCGAGATCGGCCAGCAATTGCGTCGCAAACGGCCCCGCCAGGGCGTGCGTTAGATCAAGCACTTTGATTCCGCTCAGAGGCCCAGCTAGCTGCTTGTCACTCATTGCGCGTGGATTTCGCTCAGCGCCGCACTAGCTGCGCCACAACGGCGCGCGGCGCTGCGTGTGCGCCTCGAAGCCCTCGATCGCATCGGCGGAATGAGAAGATAAATTGTAAATACGGATCTCATTCGCCTTGGCCTCCTCCGTGACCGCCACCGCTGCAAGCAGATTTTCTTTGCTGAGACGCACGGCCAGGGGCGAGTTGCGGGCGATGAGACCTGCCATTGCCTGCGCCTCCTCCACTAACGCGGCATTCGGCACCACTTTATTGACCATGCCGACCGACATTGCACGCTTAGCATCGATGGGTTCGCCGGTCATCGACATCTCGAGAAGTACGCAGGTCGGTATTGCTTGGTTTGCCAGCGGTACCTCGCAATTGACGATTCCAACCCTGACCTCAGGCAAGCCGAACAGCGCATCCTCCGCCGCGATACGGATGTCGCAGCGCATCGCTATCAATATTAGGCCCGCCCCAAGGCAATGTCCCTGGATCGCGCCAATCACGGGCTTGAATAGTTTACCCTGGCCAAATATACCCATTTCTTCGCGCGGCTGGGTCGACCAGCTACCGCGACGCTCCGTATACTCCTTGGCGTCCGCGCCGACGCAGAATGCCCTGCCTTCGCCGCGCAGAATGGCGACCCGCGCACTGCGATCCTCGTTGAAACGCACGAATGCCTCGCTCAGATCAGCACTCATTTCGGCGCCCCAGGCATTCAATCGGTCCGGCCTGTTCATAGTGATGGTAACGATTCCTTCGGCCGCCTCGTATCTGACCCAACGCATCTCTGCCTCCTTGGTATCGCGGATATGTCAACGCGCTGACGCTCGCTCGCGTCTAGTGCTCCAACGGTGCTTCAACTTGACACTCATGTCAAGTGTAATGCATTGTGTGGACCTGCGCCGCGGCGGCCGATCGGCACCTGCGACGACGGCGATCGGCGTTCAAAAGCAAGGCGGGGACGATGCAAAATTCAACGTCGCTGGTCAGGCAGGAGCGACTCTTCATCGGCGGTGAATGGGTCAAACCCATTGACGGGGATACCATCGAATCGATCGATCCGGCCGAGGGTCGTGCATGGGCCGTAGCTCCGGTGGGCGGTGTCAAGGATATCGACCGCGCCGTTGCCGCAGCGCAGGACGCGATGCGCGGCCCGTGGAGAACCCTGCCGGTCTGGGAACGCGCCGCGATGCTGCGCCGTTTCGCGGAGCTCTATGTGCGGCGCGCCGGGGAACTGGCGGTCATAGAGTCGCGAGACACCGGCCGACCCATTCGCGACACCAAACCTGAATTTCCGATGCATGGCCAAATCTGGTGGTGGAACGCATCGCTCGCCGACAAGCTTGGGGGGCGCACCATCCCCATGGACCCCTCTGTTCTCGTCTACACCAGCCGCGTGCCGGTGGGCGTCGTCGGCGCCATCACCGCTTGGAATGCGCCGAGTTTTCTTGCCAACTTGAAGATCGCACCGGCGCTGGCCGCAGGCTGCACAGTAGTCTTGAAGCCCTCGGAAATTACACCGATGGGTGCCTTCGAATTCGCACGCATCGCGGAGGAAGTTGGGCTGCCCGCAGGGGTACTCAACGTGGTGCCCGCCTTGGGCGCGGTCGGCGGGTCACGCTTGGTCTCGCATCCCGACGTCGCCAAGATTTCCTTCACTGGCAGCGGCGCGACGGCACGCAAGCTTCTGGCCCTGGGCGCCCCGACGCTGAAACGCTTCACCTTTGAACTGGGGGGCAAGGCGCCGCACATCGTATTCGACGACGCCGATTTTGAGATGGCCATGAACGCCGCCACCTCCTCAGCCTGGGTAGTATGCGGTCAGAGCTGCGCGCTCGGCAGCCGCGTATTGGCGCATCGGCCGATCTATGAACGCGTCGTCGCTGCGTTCGCCGAGCGCGCCAAAGCGGTGCGCGTCGGGTTGCCGATGGATCAGGCCACGCATATGGGTCCGCAAACTCACCTTGCCCAGCTGGAAAAGACCTTGTCGTATTTCGACATTGCGCGCAACGAGGGCGCGCGGCTGGTCGCCGGAGGTACCCGAGTTCTGGAGGGCGCGTTGGGCAAGGGTTACTTCGTGCGTCCCACGGTGTACGCCGACGTGAACAATTCCATGCGCGTCGCCCGCGAAGAGATTTTCGGTCCGGTCGTGACCATAATTCCGTTCGACACCGAGGAAGAGGCGATCGCCATCGCCAACGACACACCCTACGGCTTGACAGCAGGGCTTTGGACCCGTGATTTGGCGCGCGCCCACCGCATGGCGGCGCAGATCGATGCCGGTAGCGTATGGGTGAACACCTACCGTTTCATCCGTTGGCCGATTCCGTACGGCGGCATGAAGGAAAGTGGCTGGGGGCGCGAAAACGGCATCGAGGCACTCGATGGCTATCTTGAGACCAAAGCGACTGCAATTAGTCTCACGGGACAGTTTCCGAACCCGTACACCACGTAACCATTGCCGGGGAGTATTCCGATGAGGGTTAAGAATAAACGCACCGTGATCACCGCCGCCGCATCCGGAATGGGATTGGCGGGTGCCCGATTGTTCGCGCGGGAAGGGGCCCGCCTCGTGCTGGTCGATGTGAACCGCGCGGCTCTCAATGCGGTTGTGAAGGAATTGGCCGCGAAGGGCTGCGAAGTCACTGGTATCGTAGCTGATCTGTCCGACTTGAATCAGCCGAAACGCATTGTGCATGAAGCCTCGCAGCGGCTCGGCGGCCTGGATATTCTCTGGAATCATGCGGGCATCTCCTGCCCCGTGGACATTGAGAATCTCAACTTAGCTGACTATGATCGCGCCAACGCCATCAATGTGACGGCGGGGCTGCTCGCTGCCGGACAGGCAGCTCGACTCATGGCAGATGGCGGTGGCGGGTCCATCGTGTTCACGGCATCGACCGCGGGTCTCGTGGGTTCGGCGTGGAGTCCCATTTACTCCGGCCAGAAATTCGCAGTGGTCGGCATGGTCATGTCACTCGCACAGCGCTTCGCGAAGGACCGTATTCGCGTGAATGCACTTTGTCCCGGACCCACCAACACGCCAATGTTGCCGACCTTTTTTGTCAGGCCCGGCGAGACCCTCACGCCGGAGGCGCTGAGCGATCGGATCAAAACCTCCGTCGCCGCTGCGGTGCCTCTCGGGCGGCCGGGCGAGCCTGAGGAAATCGCGCATGGCGCGCTCTGGCTCGCATCCGACGATGCATCATTTGTCACTGGTATTGCGCTGCCTGTCGACGGCGGCTATACCTGCCGCTGAAAAGAGTAACCATCATGTCCGAAACCGCACCCCATCCCTCATCCCAAGCACTCCATCCGTTGTGGACCCCGCAGGGCCGGCAAAATCCGTTTCCGTGGTATGACCACATGCTTGCCCACGAGCCGGTGGCTGAATTGCCCGAACTGCAGGCTTGGGGCATTTTTCGTTACGACGATTTGAACGCGGCCATGCGCAACGAGACCGATTTTTCAATTGAACGACGTTTCGATCGGATGCCCGAGGAGCAGCGCGAGGTGTTCTTTGCCACTGGGACGCTGGTCGGCATCGATCCGCCGCGGCACACGCGCCTGCGCGCCCTGACCGGACAAGCATTCCGGCCGGGCATGATCGAACGGCTGCGCGGCTATGTGGAGGCGACCTCCAAAGAATTGCTGGACAAGGCCCTCGAGAAGCGCCGCTTCGATTTCTTGAAGGAATATGCAACGCCGTTGCCGCAGGCGGTGATCAGCGAAATGATGGGCGTGCCGCCGGACCAGCGCATCAAGTACATCCATCTCACGCGGGACATTGAAAATTCCATGGCTCGCTACATCGGCATGCCGGTGACAGACAAGCAACTGGCGCTGGGACGCACCGCCTATGAGAATTTGTGCGGCGTATTCGACGCTGTTTTCGACGATCGGCGGCGCGACCCACGCCAGGACATGGTGACAAGCCTACTCAACGCCGAAGTCGATGGCCAGAAGCTCTCGCAATGGGAGCTGCAAAAGATGGCCATCTTCGCGTACTTCGCAGCATTCCATACCACCCAGGGACTGTTGTCCAATTCGCTGGTTCTCTTCAACGAAAACCCCGATCAACTCAACAAATTGAGACAGCGGCCCGACCTGATTCCGAATGCCGTCGACGAAGTGCTGCGCTATCGCGCGCCGGCTCCCGTCGTGACCCGGATGTCCGTCAACGAAGTCGTCCTGCATGGCCAGACTATTCCGCCTGGATCCATGATTCTCTACTTTCTAAACGCTGGAAATCACGACGGACGCACATTTACAAACCCGCATGCATTCGACGTGGAACGCCCGAACGCATCTCGTCATTTGGCGTTCGCCATCGGCGCGCACTTTTGTTTAGGTGCTGCGCTCGCCCGGCTGGAGGCGCAGGTGTTTCTCACACATTGGCTGGCTCATGTTGCCGATTACAGCATCGATGTGCAGGGGCCACTTGACTGGGATCCAGAAAACATCAACGTGCTGACGTTGCGCAGCTTGCCAATCACCGTGACGCCGCGGTAGGAATCGACGCGATGAACGCTCAGAGCGCTTTCCACTACGATCCCTTCAGCAGCGAAGTGATGGCTAATCCGCTGCCGTTTTACAAGACGCTGCGCGCCGAGCACCCCGTGTACTACATGCCGAAATACGATATGTTCGTGTTCTCGCGTTTTGACGCCATCGTCGAGCTCTTGAGTCAGGGCGACAACGTCTTCATTGCCAGCGAGCAAACCCTGCCGACGCCGGACCACATGTCGCGCGTGCATTACGATGGTCCGCCCCCCCAGCTCGCCATGGATCCGCTGCCGCGCAGCAGTAATTTAGGTTCCCCGTGGTACGAGCAGATTCGACAAGCACAAATCAAACCGCTGCGTCCGCGTGGCGTTGCCGCCATAGAAGACCTCATGCGCAGTCTTGCGCGCGCGCGGCTCGACGCCTTGCTGCCGCAAGGCGTGTTCGACCTGACGCAGGATTATGGCGGCATGGTCGCCGCAGGCATCATTTGCCATCTGTTCGATTTGCCTTCCATGCAGGCCGAAGCGGTTCGCGACGCGGTCAACGCGGTCACTATCACCGACGCCGGTGGTCTTGATCTAAAGAAATTGCTGGATCGATTGGTAACGCTGATTCTTCCCGCCGTGGAGCAGCGCCGTAAGGCGCACGCCGACGGCACCATACCTTTGATCGACGGCCTCATTCAATATCGTTTCGAGGGCCGCCCCTTGAGCGATCATGAAGTCGCTATGCAGCTCATTTGCGTGTTTGTCGGCGGCACTGAAACGGTGCCGAAAATCACGGCCCATGGCTTACTGGAGCTGTCGCTGCGGCCGGAACAGCTGGCCGTGGTGCGCTCAGATCTGCAAAAGAACGTTACCCAAGCGATCGAAGAAATTGTCCGTTACTGCGCACCTGCGCAGTGGTTTGCGCGCATTGCGCACAAGGACACCGTCGTCGCCGGCCAACCGATCCGCGCAGGTCAACGCGTCATGTTTCTTTTCGCCTCGGCGGCGCGCGACGAGCGCGAATTCGATCGTCCGGACGAATTCATCTGGAACCGCCCCATCAGGCGCGTCTTGTCGTTCGGCTTTGGGCAACATCACTGCATTGGCGTGCACTTGGCACGCTTGGAATTACGCGTCCTGATTACGGAGTTCTTGATGCGTGTGCCGAAATTTCAGTTCGACCTCAGCCGCTCTCAGCGGCTGCCCTCGAGTTTTCAATGGGGATGGAACAGTTTGATTGTCGATGTGCGTCCATGAAACGTTGGTTAACGCTATGAAAATTTTTGTTGATTGGGGCCGATGCGACCGCAACGGCGTCTGCGCGGCCGAGGCGCCGGAAATTCTCGAACTCGACGAGAACGATCAACTGATTGTTCTCAAAGAGGAGTTCGGTCAGGAACTCGCCGATTCCGCGGAAGCCGCGGTGCGAGTGTGCCCGAAACGGGCGCTTCGAATCGATCGCTAGCCTATGACGCGTGATCCGATCGCCGTGGTAGGCGCGTCGCTGGCCGGCCTCAATGCGGCCGTGGAGTTGCGCCGTCGCGGCTTTGAGGGCCGCTTGTCGATTATCGGCGATGAACCGCATTATCCATACGACCGGCCGCCGTTGTCCAAAGAGTTGTTGCGCGGCGAATGGCTAGAAGCCGAGGCCGCTCTTCCTTTTGATGCCGCCCATTTGCAAGCCGAATGGCATTTGGGTCATCGGGCGGTGAGTCTAGCGGCACAAACGCGCGAGCTCGACTTGGACGATGGCACCCGGCGGCAGTTTCCAGGTGGCATCGTGCTCGCCACCGGTGCGACGCCACGGCGCCTGCCGGGAGTACAACTGCAAGGGGTGCACGTGCTGCGCTCGCTATCGGACTTGGCAGGCCTGCGCCAGAGTCTTGCCAAAGGTCCCGCTGCCATCGCGGTGATCGGCGCCGGCTTCATCGGTCAAGAGGTTAGCGCATCGTGCCGCATGTTGGGGATCAGCGTGACCCTAGTTGAGCCCGCAGCGCCGGCGCGCCATGTGCTAGGTGATGATGTGGCGAGGCACGTGGCGGAACTACACCGCGCGCAGGGTGTTGACGTGCGCCTCGGCGTCGCGGTCGCAGCGCTCGAAGGCGACGACGGTCGTCTCAGCCACATCCGTTTGAGCAATGGTGATTCGCTGGCCGTCAGCACAGCGGTGGTCGGCATCGGCGTTGTACCGAACGTTGAGTGGCTGCAAAATTCCGGGCTTACCCTGGACGATGGCGTGGTCTGCGATGCAACGTGTTGCGCAGCGGAAGGCATAGTCGCCGCGGGCGATGTCGCCCGCTGGCCCAACGCCCGCTACGGCGAAATGCGCCGCATCGAGCATTGGGACAACGCCGTGCGGCAATCCGTGCATGCGGCGCGCCGCCTGCTCGCGTCGCCGGGCGATCGGGAATTTACGGCGGCTTACGCGCCGGTTCCCTGGTTCTGGTCGGACCAGTACGGAAGCAAACTGCAGCTGATCGGCTCGACACTGCGCTACGACGAGGTACACATCGTGCGCGGCGACAATGGCCGATACCTGGCGCTGTATCGGCGCGCTGATCGTTTGACGGCGGTGTTCGGTATCAATCAGGCGAAAAGAATTCTGAGCTACCGACGTCTGCTCAACGACAATCCCTCTTGGGCCCACGCATTGGCCGCACTCGAGCCACAGGAACGCACGCATGCCGGCTGCTGACATCGCCGGCGAGCTGCGCGCCATCGTCGGCGCCGCCAACATTGCAGAGTCCAGCGAAGTGGAAGAGCGCTACCGCACCGACCTGTTGCGCAAATCGCGCACCTCTCCTGGGGTTGTAGTCAGACCCAAATCCACCGCGGAAGTGTCTTCCGTTATGCGGGTCGCCTGCGCCGCGGGCGTTTCGGTAACGGCCCTTGGCGGCGGGACGGGGTTGGTCGGCGGAGCCATCGCAGACAATGGCGGCATCTTGATTAGTTTCGAACGCATGCGTGAGATCCTCGAGATCGACGAGGTCTCGATGACCGTGACCGCCGAGGCTGGCGCCACCATCCAATCGTTGCAGACGGCCGTCGAGTCGCGCGATTTTCTATTGCCGCTCGATTTGGGCTCGCGCGGCACGGCGACCGTAGGTGGCACCATCGCCACGAACGCGGGCGGCACGCGCGTGCTGCGTTACGGGATGATGCGCGATATGGTGCTAGGCCTCGAAGCAGTTCTCGCGGACGGGTCCGTGGTTTCCTCGCTCGGCAAGTCGCTGAAGGACAACGCTGGCTACAACTGGAAGCAACTCATCATCGGCAGCGAGGGAACGTTGGGGCTGGTCACGAAAGCCGTGCTCCGCCTGCGCATAGCACCGCGCAGCGTGCAGACAGCGCTGCTCGCCATGCCCTCCCTTGAAGCCGCGGCGAAGGTTTTGCGAGTCCTGCAAGGCCGGTTGGCCGGTCGCTTGAGCAGCTACGAACTTATGTGGCGCAACTTCTATGAATTCGTGACCGATGCGCAGCTCGATAAGCGGCCACCTCCACTGCCCACGGGCTCCGGCATGTATGTACTCGTCGAGGCGCAAGGTGACGCTCCCGATGACGATTCGGCGCACTTCTCTGGTCTTCTTGAGGGACTGCTGAACGACTCGCTCATCGAAAACGCGGTGGTGGCGCAGACGACGCGCCAGGGCAATGAACTTTGGACGCTGCGTGACGACCTCATCGACGTCATGGCTCGCATCAAACCGCGCTACGCGTTCGATGTCAGTATGGCTCTGTCCGACATGTCGCGATTCGTCGCCGATACGGAGGAGCGCATCGCGCGTGATTTGCCCAACGCAATACTCATGTTCTATGGGCACGGCGGGGACGGCAATCTGCACGTGGCGGTCGGCCCGCGCGGCGATCTGGCCAACGCCGAAGCGCGTGCCGCGGCAGCCGTATACGAGGCGGTTCGCGGTGTCGGCGGCTCAATATCCGCGGAACATGGCATCGGCCGATATAAAAGGCCATACCTCGCCATGACGCGCTCGGCCGCCGAGATCGATCTGATGCGGCTGATCAAGGGCGCGCTCGATCCGCGCAATATCCTCAATCCCGGCAAGGTACTGCCGGACGTCTGAGGCGAGCCCGGGAAAACTACATGAATGCGACGCAGCCAACCGGAAGAATCTTAGCCTCAGCGCCGCGCCTCGTCATCGACGCGAATAATTACTTGGGAGAAACGCCCGTGTGGTCGCGCGAGGAGAATGCGCTCTACTGGATCAACGTCGAAAATCCACCGACGCTCAGCCGCTGGGACTTTGTCAGCGGCGCGCGTCGTGATTGGCCGATGCGGGAACGGATCGGCGGCTTTGTTCTGAAAGAAAACGGAGGAGCAGTGCTAGTGCTCGCCTCAGGAGTGTTCGATTTTGATTTCGACAGCGGTGCGCTCATATTGCGGGCGAAGTCTCCGCTGCCGCCGCATATCTCGTTGCACGAGTGTCAATGCGATCGCGACGGCCGGCTTTGGGTCGGAGCCATCAATCATCGGCTGCGCGAGACGCCCGAACCTCCCGGCGGTGGTATGTTGTTTCGGCTCGACGCAGATGAGCTGGTCCCCGAGGTATCCGGTATCTCGTGCGCGAATGGGCTGGCCTTCAGCCCGGCGGGCGACCGTCTCTACCTTACCGACTCGCCGCTTCGCCGCGTGGAGAGCTGGGCCCTCGATCGCCGCAACGGAAAGCTCTCTGACCGGCGCGAATTTTTCACGGTCGGGCGGGGCGAGGGATTTGTGGATGGCGCTACGGTCGACAGCGCAGGATGCTACTGGGCGACGCTGGTGTATGGCTCCGCCATTCGATGTTATCGCGCGGATGGCACTCTGGCGGCGCGTGTGCCTCTGCCGTTTGGCAATCCCACGAAAGTGGCATTCGGCGGCCCCGAGATGCGCACGCTGTTCATCACCACTTGTAAATTGACGCCGCGCAGCGGTGAGCCTGACCCAGCCGCGGCTCTGCTTGGCGGCGTTTTCGCGCTCGACCTGGACGTCGCCGGAATTCCCGACACCTTGTTCGCAGGTTGAGAAATGTCACACCTTAGTGTCACTTTTTTCTGCGCGCCGTCGGCCAAAACGTACCACGGGAGTCCAGGGCTGCGAGAGCTCGCGCGTCGTGCCGAAGGCACGCATCAACGTGATCAGTGTGCCGTAGAAATGAGAATCCAATCGCGGAAATTCCCACCCGTAGCGTGCCGTTGGCCCGGCAACGTAAAGGATGCTGCTAATCTGCAGCATGACGAGTTTCACGGGCGTCTCGGGCACCAATTCGTTGCGCTCGAGAGCGATGCGCACCGCGCGCTCGACGCACTCGTCGAGTTTCTCTTGAGTCTCCTTGACTTGCTTGCGCAATTTCGGCGTAAGAGACTCTGCATCCATCGAAAAGCGCGACACCAAGCCGGTGGGGTGCTGCATTTTGCCGCTGGGGTTGAACAAGACAAAACGCCGATACATCCGATCGCGCGCTTCGACAAATTTTTCAAACAGCGATTTGCTCGGATCGCACCAGATGGCAGTGTTTTCGCGAATACCGGACTTGGAAAAGTCCTGCAGCACTTCCTCGGCCAAGCGATCTTTGGTTTGGAAATGATAATGAATCAAAGAATGGGTAATGCCGAGCGCCTTGCTCAACGACAAAAAAGTGACACCGTTATACCCATGACGGATGAACATTCTGGTCGCTACGGCCTTGATGCGCTGGCGTATTGCCTCGCCGGATTCGGATCGGTTGCGCATTGGGCGGCGGTCGGGTTTCACACCTCGATCCGCGCGCGTGCGGCGTCGCTTCGCCTGAGTCGTATCATTCGACGTACCCGTATTAATCATGAATGAACCCTTCTCTGCAGACAGTTCTAACACGAATCGAATCGATTCAATCCTATCCGACTCGACGCGTCGCCTATTCGCGGATCATTTTCCAGACGCCGCCATTCGCGCAAGTCGCGATGGGGTCTTCTCTTCCGCCGGCTGGGAAAGCATAGACGAATCGGGGCTACCTTTGGCACTTCTGAGCGAAAACGCCGGCGGTTTTGGATTGACGGCGACAGAGGCTTTGGATGCAATACGCATTGGTGCAAGCTTTGCCTCGCCGCTGCCGCTGGCCGAAACCATGATCGCGAACTACCTGTTGGCAGATGCGGGCCTTCCCACAACGGCAGGTCCTGCAACATTTGCGGAACTGTCTGTCGAATCGCGCATCGAGCGGGAGTCCGGGCGCTGGCGTCTGACTGGCGCGGCGCACGGCGTGCCATGGGCTCGCGGCGCGCAGACTATAGTGGTCGCGGTAAACAGCCAGCGCGCGCGTGTCGCATTGCGTGACTGCAGGCTTGAGTCGAACCCTAGTTTGAGCGGCCTACCACGCGACACCGTGCACATGGACCTGCTGCTAGATGAGGACGCCGTCGGCAATGCCGCAGACTCCCCCGAAATACGCATCCTCGGCGCAGCGATCCGAGTGCTGGAGATTGCGGGGGCGCTTGAAAGTGTACTCGCGATGACAACGGCCTACGCGGGCGAGCGCATACAATTTGGCAAGCCCGTCGGCAAGCAGCAGGCGATTCAGCAGCAACTCGCCGTACTCGCAAGCCAGGCCGCGGCCGCCAACTGCGCCGCAGAGATCGCCGCCGCCGCTTTCGGAACGGCTAGCGCCGCCTCCGCAGTCGCAGTGGCGAAGAGTCGAGCCGGCGAAGCGGCGAGCAGAGGTGCCGCGATCGCGCACCAAGTGCATGGAGCGATCGGATTTGCTGCGGAACATCGGCTACATCTATTCACCACCGCCCTGTGGACATGGCGCGACGAGTTCGGATCCGAATTGTATTGGAATCGACGCTTGGGCGCGCACGCGCTTCTCGGCGGCGCCGACAATTACTGGCCCTTTATCACCTCGATGTTGTCGAAAGAGGCGCGCTAGCGTGACAGGACTGCGGTTTCCATCGCCACCCCATTCCGCCGCTGCGGAAGCGCTGCGGTCTGAGGTGCGTGCGTTTCTCGCAGTGGAGCTCAAAGATTATGCGCCTATCTTGCGCGCCCGTTCGTGGAGCGGCTTCGACGCGAATTTCAGCCGAAAAGTGGGTTGTCGTGGCTGGATTGGCCTCACCTGGCCGAAAATGTACGGGGGCCAGGAACGCAGCAGCGCTGAACGGTATACGCTGATCGAAGAGATGCTGGCAGCGGGCGCACCGGTCGCCGCGCACTGGTTTGCGGACCGACAGACCGGTCCTCTGCTTCTTAAGTTTGGCAGCGAAGAGCAGCGCCGCACGTTGCTGCCGCGGATCGCGGCCGGCGAGCTGTTCACCTGCATTGGCATGAGCGAGCCGAATTCGGGCTCGGACCTTGCGGCCGTTCGTACGCGGGCGGAAAAGGTGCCTGGCGGTTTTTGCATCAACGGCACGAAGCTTTGGACCAGCCTGGCCCATCATGCCCACTATATGGTGCTATTCTGCCGCACGGGCGGAGCGGCGACCGATCGACAGGCCGGCACCAGCCAACTTCTGGTCGATCTGAAGACGCCGGGCATCACGATACGTCCCGTGATTGATATGGCTGGTGCGCACCACTTCAATGAAGTGGTATTTGAGGATGTGCGTGTGCCCGATGCTGCGCTTGTGGGGGTACTCGGCAACGGTTGGCAACAAGTCATGAGCGAGCTAGCGCACGAGCGCAGCGGGCCGGAGCGATTTCTCTCATCGATGACGCTGATTATCGAGCTCATTCGCGCCCTGGGTCCGCGACCTACGGAGCATGCGACCGAAGTTATCGGCCGCCTGGTTTCGCATTTGATCGTACTGCGGCGGATGTCTTGTGGCATTGCCTGGATGTTGGAGAACGGGACTGACCCATCTCTGCAGGCAGCGATCGTCAAGGATTTAGGCGCACTTTTTGAACAGGAAATACCCGACGCCGCACGCGGACTCATCGAAGTCGATCCCGGCTCGCCGGGCACCCGGGATTTTTGCGCCGTGCTCGCCCACACTGTTTTGAACAGCCCCGCCTTTTCTTTGCGCGGCGGCACCCGCGAGATTTTGCGGGGCATCATCGCGCGCGGCCTAGGTATGCGCTAGGAGACACATGACAGATCTGGTGCTGTATGACTGTAACGAGGGCATTGCGACGCTGACACTCAACCAGCCGCAATTGCGTAATCCCATTTCCGACCCTGAGGTAATCGATGCACTGCTGATGCGATTGCAGCAGCTAGAAAATGATCCGCTGGCACGTGTAGCCATCTTGACAGGCTCCGGCAGCGCTTTTTCGGCCGGCGGCAATATTAAGAAGATGGGAGCCGCGGGCGGCGTCAACGATCCGTTGCCCGTTAAGACGCGCGGCAACTATCGACGCGGCATTCAGCGGATCCCTCTCGCATTTTACAATCTCGAAGTGCCGGTTATTGCCGCGGTTAACGGACCCGCCATCGGCGCAGGTTGCGACCTTGCCTGCATGTGCGATCTTCGCATCGCGTCGACCAGCGCGCGCTTCGCCGAAAGCTTCGTCAAGCTCGGAATCATCCCAGGGGACGGAGGTGCGTGGCTTTTGCCGCGTGCTGTCGGCCTCGCAAAGGCAGCGGAGATGGCCCTGACGGGCGACGCGATCGACGCCCAGGAGGCGCTCGCCTGCGGCCTCGTATCGCAAGTGGTGGAGGATAGCGAGCTCTTGAATGTCGCACGACGGCTGGCGCTTCGTATCGCTCAGAATCCTACGCATGCGGTTCGCATGACCAAACGTCTACTCTGGCAGGGTCAGACGCTGGCGCTCGACTCATTGCTTGACATGGCGGCATCCATGCAGGCACTCGCGCATGCAACCGCGGATCACCGCGAGGCCATCGCAGCTATGCTGGCGAAGCGCACTCCGAAATTCTCCGGGGAATAGCCGTCGGGACCTCGTTGCGGCAAAGCATCGTCGGCCGCTCTTCTTTTCACGCCGCGAATTTGTCAAATGTTACGAACTCTGAACTTGACACAATTGTCTACTTGAGCGATGATATCCTGGGGTGATGACGGTACCGTCCCGATGCAGTAGTCGCCAGTTCCTCGCACGTTCGATATGCGTGCTACCAACAATCCTAAGATCAAGCAATGGCACGAAATCGCGTTGAATTGACAAAGCTCGAAGCCGTCAAACCGTTCACAGGCATACACGGCTCGGTGAAACAAAAGGTCTCCGAGGAAGAATGGCGATTGCGCGTCGATCTTGCAGGCCTCTACCGGATCATCGCGCATTTTCATTGGGATGATCTGGTCTTCACGCACATTTCGTGTCGTCTTCCCGGTAACGAGCGCCACTTCCTCATCAATCCGTACGGCCTGCTTTTTAACGAGGTAGCGGCATCGAACCTGGTGCGCATCGACCAGGAAGGATATAAGGTTGATGACTCTCCTTATCCCGTCAATCCCGCCGGTTTCGCCATCCACAGCGCGATCCATCGAGCTCGCGCGGATGCCCATTGCGTGCTTCATCTGCATACCAACGACGGCATGGCGGTGGCGGCGCAGGCTCAGGGCTTGCTTCCGATCACGCAAAACGCGATGGTAATGGACGCAGATCTCGCCTACCACGACTTTGCAGGTGCGGGCATGCATGAAAACGAGGGTTTGAATATCGCCCGCGACCTCGGCAGCAAGCATACGATGATCCTGCGCAATCATGGCACACTCTGCGTGGGCGCAACCTGTGCCGACGCATTCATGCGCGCTTACACGCTGGAACGGGCCTGCTCCGTGCAGATCCGCGCTCTGGCGGGCGGCGCGCTCCCCTGCTACGCACCTGCGGACATGGCCCAGAAAATGGCAGCGCAAATCCTGCCGAGCTTCGCGGGCGCGCTCGGCAAGTTGGTGTGGCCGGCAATATTGCGCAAGCTTGATCGGCTCGACCCGACCTATCGAGAGTGATTCTCGGCAGAAGGACACAAGTATATGCAAGCCAGCGCAGTACCAGAAATCGTCAGCGCTCCGCCGCTCGACCTACAGCCCCTCGACAGTCATGGCCTTGATCACGCCGAGTGCTCTGCACCGGCAAGCGGCACGCCACCCTTGTTCATCAAAGCGGTCGCGGGAGCATTCGAGACTGCCTCTGACGTGCTCGACTGGGGGCGCAGGCATCGTACAATCCTCGATGCATTGATCCTCGAGCATGGCGGTATCGTGCTCCGAGACTTTCCGATCCGCACGTCCAAAGACTTCGACACCGTGATCGCTGCGTTCCCGGCCTACAAGCTCGGCTACATCGGCGGAGCGGGTCCGCGCAGCAAGATTACGGGAAAAGTGATGGAAGCGACGCAGCTGAATCAAAATCTCGGTCTCACCTTGCACTCGGAAATGGGCTACACCAGGACGTTCCCGCAGCGCATCGCCTTTTTCTGCTTGAAGCCTGCAGAAGTAGGCGGCGAGACCACGATTGGTAGCTTGCGCGAACTTATGTGCCGATTGCCGGCGGGCCTCAAGGAGAAGCTCGAACGCTGCGGCGCGCGAACTATTCGCAATTTTGCGCGGGCGGGCGCGAGCCAGGGGCGGCGAGTCGAAGACCATCCCGACAATCGCGGCTGGGATGACGCCTTCGCTACTGACGATCCGAGACAGGTCGAGGCCTACTGTGCCACGATGGGAATGGATGCGATCTGGAACGAAGATGGCTCCCTCACCCTGATCTGCGAGCAGGATACTCACACCACCCACCCGCAAACAGGCGAAAGGATTTACCGTTCGCAGATGCACACGAACGCACATTTTGCGTCCAGTGACAGTAAAGCGGTGACGCAAGCGCTGCGCGCTGCACAAAAGCGACCCTCACGCCATGAGATGCTGAACGGTGAAGAACTACCGTTAGGGGATTGCGAAACAATCGCTGCCATATTACGCGAAGTCACTGTGGCCTGGCCGTGGCACGCGGGTGATACGATGATTTTGGACAATCTGCTGGTCGCGCACGGCCGCAACCCCTATAGCGGTACGCGAGATACTCAAGTAGCTTTGCTCGAATGAACGGTGAAATGCGGTGACGCTCGACCCGGAAATGGCGGCGTTGCTCGAGGCGCTTCGGGCTCTTCCACGCTTTGAGACCATGACCCCGCTGGAGGTGCGCGCGGCGACCGAGGATCTCGCGCGAAACGCGCCGGCGGGACCTCACTTGCATGCGGTGGAAGACCGTCGCGTGGCGACTGTGGCGTGTTCTCTTCCGGTGAGAATCTACCGGCCCGAGCACTCGGTTGCCCTAATCGTCTATTTTCACGGTGGCGGGTGGGTCATCGGCAATCTTGATTCCGCGGATGCGGCGCTCCGTGATTTCGCACACAGAACCCGCTGCTGCATAGTTTCCGTCGACTACCGCCTTGCCCCCGAGCACCCGTTTCCGGCAGCAGTCATGGACGCCGAAAACGCGCTCAATTGGGCCGCGAGTGCGTGTATCGAGCTCGCCGGGCAGCGAGTTCCGCTGCTGCTTGCCGGAGAAAGTGCAGGCGGCACGCTCGCAGCCGTCACGGCTATTCTCGCTCGAGATCACCAAGGACCATCGATCGCTGGGCAGATTCTCTTCTATCCGGTGACCAACTCAGACCTCACGACGCCATCGTACGACGCGTTCGCCGAGGACTACTTTCTAACACGCCCGATCATGCGTTGGTTCTGGAACCACTACGCCCCGCAGGAGCACCAGCGCCGCGATTTCCGCGCAGCGCCCCTACTGACCAAGGATCTCACGCACCTCCCACCCGCCCTGATCCAGACCGCCGAATACGATCCACTGCGCGACGAGGGTGAGGCGTTCGGTCGGCGACTCGCCGCTGCAGGTGTGCAGGTAACCGTGCAGCGGCGGGCTGGGCTCGTGCACAGCTTCGTGACTATGGCGCCGCTGGTTCGCGCGGCGCGCGCGGCGGTGGACGATGCGATCGAGTGGGTTGGACAGCGGGTGGCAAACGCCACGGCAGCCAAATAGCCGTGCCGCTGAACTTGTCCGCTATTGCGCGGTATAGCCGTTGTCCACTGCAAGTTCGGCCCCGGTGACCGAGCGCGCGGCGTCGGAGGCCAGAAATGCGATGGCCCCGGCGATATCCTCGGGTGGCGACACCGCGGCATTGTTGGTGCCGCGCGGGGTATTCGCAATCACGGCGGCCCCAGCGGAGTGCATCTCGGTATCGACGCGGCCCGGGTGGACGGAATTGACCCGAATGCGCTGGCCTAGCGATATGAATTCCAGGGCCGCAGCTTTGGTCATTAGCCGAATCGCCCCCTTCGATCCGCAATAAGCGACGGCCAATGGACCACCGACGATTCCCGCGAGCGACGAGAGGTTTACGATCGATCCCCCACCAAGCCAACGGCTGGCGCGTTCGGCAAGCGCAGGTGCGGCTGCCTTCATGCCAAGGAACACGCCCTCGACATTAACCCGTTGCACCCGGCGGAAGTCCTCGAGCGTGGTCTCGAGAAGCGAGCGGATCAAGAGCACCCCTGCATTGTTGACGAGGATATCGAGGCCGCCGAACGTCTCGCGCGCCGCCTTGACCGCAGCCGCCCATTCACCCTCGACGGTGACATCAAGGTGGTGATATCGGACATCGTGCCCTGCGCCGGCGATGCGCCTCACAGTCGCTTCGCCCAGATCATCGAGGACGTCGGTCGCGAGGACTGACGCTCCTTGCTCGGCAAGCGCAGCAACCGTGGCGGCGCCTATTCCGCGGGCGGACCCAGTAACGAGCGCGATTCGGCCCTTGAGGTTAGTCATTCGGTCATGTACTCCTGAAGGTTGATCACTGTCTCTCTCGCAAAGCCTTAGCGCAAACGGAATCCGTCTCCCACGCGAATCACGCGGCCTGCCGCGCGGCCTGCCCAATGCGTACCGATCAGCAGCCGCTCGGTGTCAGCGCTTGCTTCGAGCAGCGCTCGACGCGTAGCACGGGCGGCGGTGCGATCGCCGTCTGCAGCGACCCCCCAATCAGGGTGCGCGACCTGTACCGGATGGTGGATGGTGTCGCCGGTGATGAGAGCCTCGGCGCCGTTTGATCGGATCAGTACACTCACATGGCCGGGCGTGTGGCCGGGAGTCGGCACGAGCCGTACGCTATCGCAGATGGCATGGTTGGTCTCGACCAGCCTCGAAAGTCCCGCATCGATGATCGGCTGGATGGAGTCGGCCATGAACACATCGGGATGAAAAGCGCCGCCGATTTTTCCCGCCGCCGCGGCCTGCCAATGCTGGAACTCCGTTCTTCCGAACAGGTAGGTGGCGTTCGGGAACGTAGGTAGCCACCGGCCGTCGCAAAGCATGGTGTTCCAGCCGACATGGTCGACGTGAAGATGCGTACAGACCACCAGATCAATTGTCTCGCGCGGATAGCCGGCGTCCGTCAGCGTAGTGAGGAATGGCAGGGCGAGACGCTCCCAGAAGGGATGCGCTGAGCGGTGCTTGTCATTTCCCACACAAGTATCGACCACGATCCTGAGGTCGCCGGTGTCGACAACATAACTCTGGAAGGCTAAGCGTATCGCCCCATCGGCGGTAGCAAAATCAGGCACCATTCCTTCCAGCTCTCGCAACACACCGCCAGTCGCGTAACCGAGAAAGCTTTCCTCGGCAGACGGTTCTACGAGAGTGGATAGCAGCACACCCTCGCTTATGCGCGTGACCCCGACATTACCAATTTTCCAGCGCCGAATTTGCTCGGCTGCTGTCAAGATCCAACTGCGCATGGCATCATCGTCCCGCTCGTCTGATGTAACAACTTGACAAATGTGATAAGGTAATTTGATATGTTTGTCAAGTTGACGACAAGCACCTCACACTGAGGATAGAACTGTCAGCGATGCGCGATCTCACCCAAATGCTGCACCCTAAGACCGTGGCGATTGTCGGCGCCTCGGACAATCCGCGCAAGGTTCGCGGGATGGCGGTGGCGAGCTTAGTCGGGTCAGGATTCAAGGGCAGGATTTTTCCGGTGAATCCCGGGTACAAGACGATCCAGGGGTTGCCCGCATATACCGAGATCAGCGCGATTCCCGAATCCATCGATCTTGCGATCTTGGTCGTCGCCGCTGAACATGTGCTGCGCGTACTCGAGCAGTGCGCAGAGAGCGGTGTCGGTGCAGCCCTCGTCCTGTCGGGTCTACCCGCCGGAGAAACCGGCAACCGCATCCAGTCCGGCATCTCCAGTATCGCCAAAACGTCCGGCATGACGGTGCTGGGACCGAACGCGCTCGGTTTCTGGAACTTAGGCGCCAACGTTGCCGCCACGTTCGCACCTTTAGTCGAGGACGCCGCGAGTGCAGTACTCACAACCCAACGGTGGGTCAGCGTCGTCTCGCAGAGCGGCGGTATTGGTAATTCGATCTACGATAAATGCCATCGCGCCGGTGTCGGTGTGCGCTATGTCATCACGACCGGCAACGAGGCTGATCTCGAAATGCTCGAGGTGATGGACTATTTGATCGCAGAAGGCGGCACGCGCATCATCCTTGCATATCTCGAGGGTTTTAAGCGCCCGCAAGACTTCGCCGCAATGGCGGCCCGTGCGGCGAATCGCAACGTCGCAATCATTGTGATTAAAGCGGGCAAATCCCGCGCGGGTGAGCGAGCCGCAGTGTCCCACACCGCCCACATGACTGGCGCCATGACTGCCTATGACGCGATGTTCGATCGCTACGGCGTGACGCGCGTGAACGATATCGAGGAAATGATCGCGATAACACAGATAGTATCCGGTGGGCGCCCCATGGCGGAGCCGAATGCGATGATTTTGTCGACGGGAGGAGGCTTCGGCGCGCTGCTGGCGGATGCCTGCGAATCGGGCGGAATCGAAATTCCTGATCTCAACGACGGTATGAAGGCGCGTCTTTCCGGCACGATCCCCGACTATGGCTACCCCGGGAATCCGATAGACCTCCCCGGCGGGAATGTGCTGGAAGACAACGGCGTATCGCTCGCGCGTATCCTCGACGACTTCACCGATTCAACGGGCCTCAATGCCGTGATGCTGTGCTTCGGACTCGACGCCGCCGGCCGCGTTGAGCGAATGCGCGGCGCACTCGAACCCGCGCTCCGCCGCCTCAAAAAGCCCGCGCTGTTTCATTCGCCAACGTTGGTCGCCCCCGACAATCTCCGTGCGCTCGCGGAGCTCGGCGTGTACCAATACACCGTGACGGGGTGCGCGCAGGCGCTCGCCGGACTTCACAAACTGACGACTTTTCGCGAACGTTGGGCGCTGCGCAAAGCCGCTGCGCCCAGCACCCAGCGCATTATTCCGCCGCGCGGTAGCCATTGGACTTTCGACCAGACGAGCGCGATGTTCGACTCTTTTGGAATTCTACTGCCACCACAGGCTATCGCGTGTGGCGTCGAGGAAGCCTGTAATTTCGCGCGGCGAATCGGGTATCCAGTCGCACTCAAGGTCCACTCAGCCGACATTTCTCACAAGAGCGATGTCGGCGGGGTCGAGCTTGGTGTGAGCGACGAGGATGCGCTGAAACAGGCACATGCACGCATTTTCGCGTCGATCTCAGCACGAGCCGCTGGCGCACGCATCGCAGGGGTGCTGGTGCAGAAGATGGTGGATAAGGGCCGCGAGTTTGCGATTGGCGTGATCAGAGACCGCGACTTTGGCCTACTGCTGATGCTGTCAGTCGGCGGCTTATTGATCGAGGTGCTCGACGACGTGGTTTTCGCGCCGCTACCGCTCGATTCGGGTGACGCGAAGCGGATGATAAAGCGCCTCAAGGGAAGCGCTTTGCTCGGCGCCCTGCGTGGCGAGCCGGCGAGCGACGTCCAGGCACTTGAGCTACTGCTCGAGGCGATCTCGCAGATGGCTGCCGAAGTCGGTGACGAATTGGACGAGCTCGAGTTCAACCCTGTCATCGTCCATAAAGCGGGCGCTGGTGTTTCCGTCGTGGATTTCCTCGTGGTACAACCGGCGGAGGCGACGCTGTCGAACCGAAGGCAGACCGCGGCATGAGCGCCCGCGGGCGCGAGGCTGTGATCACAGGGGTCGGCCGCACCGCGTTCTCTCGGTCCTCAGGCCGCACGCCGCTCGCGATGGCGGCAGAAGCCTGTCGTGCGGCGCTCGACGATGCCGGCCTCTGCGTCGCGTCAATTGACGGTATGGGCACTTACGCTGTGAATGACTCGCCGCGATCGATGGAGGTCGCGTATGCGATCGGAGTCGATGGAACGCGGTTCAATCTTGACTTGTTCGGCGGCGGCCAGAACTCACCTTTCCTGGTGGGACAGACGATGCTTGCGATCGAGTCAGGCGTGTGTGATGCCGTGCTCCTCTATCGCGCGCTCAACGGTCGCAGTGGAGTTCGCTTCAGCAGCGGATCCGGCACGGGCTCGGTCGGATCGGTGCTTCAGTTCGGCGCGCCACACGGCTACATGGTTCCGGCACAGTGGTTCGCACTTTGGGCGCGCGCGCACATGGAACGCTACGGCACAACCGAGGAGGATCTGGGACAGATTGCGGTGCTCTCGCGCACGCACGCCACACGCAATCCGCACGCGTTGATGCGCAGCCCGATCACGCTCGAGGACTATCTCGCCAGCCGCTGGATCAACGAACCGTTCAGGTTGCTCGACTGCGCTCTCGAGGCCGATGGTGCGGTGGCGTTGCTGGTGACGACGCGCGAGCGAGCGCGGGATCTACGCCAAGTGCCTGTCCAGGCACTGGCGCGGCAGAGCTACATGGGTGCCGGCGGATATGTGGACGCATGGCCGGACATGACTGAAATGTATTCGGCAAAGCTCGCCGACGCGCTCTTTAGGCAAGCCGGGCTGCTTTCGCGCGATGTCGATGTTGCATGCCTCTACGATTGCTTCACCTACACAGCGCTCTGTACCGCCGAGGATTTCGGCTTCTGCGCCAAAGGTCAAGGTGGCGCCTTCTTCGCCTCGGGCGGCGCGACCTATGGTGGTGACGTCGTGATCAACCCGCACGGCGGGCTCTTGTCCGAGGGTTATATTCATGGTTTCAACCATCATTACGAAGCTGTGGTTCAGCTGCGCGGACAAGCCGCCGAGCGTCAGGTTGCCAATGCGCGTGTTGCGCTCGTGAGCGGCGGCGGCCCAGCCTATGGCTCAGCGATAGTCTATGCGCGGGAATGAGCGATGAGCCTACCGCCACAACCTCAGATTGATCCGGACTCGGCGGACTTCTGGAAGAGTCTGAGCCAGCATCAACTGAGGATTCAATACAGCCCAGCTGCCGAGCGATGGCAGTTCCCCCCGCTTGAGCGTTGCCGGTTCACCGGCGAAGCGCTCGAATGGCGAGCGGTCAGCCCGCGCGGCATGATCGCGAGCTTTATTGTGCAACATCGGCCAGTTTCGCCGGGCTATGACGCGCTTCTGCCCTACCCGATCGCCTTGATCGACCTCGACGATGCGCCGGGCGCGCGTATTCCGATGCGGATCGCTGAATCGCACGGCGACGGCGTCAGGGTCGGATCCCGGGTGACCATCGCCTTCGAGCACCATCCCGGCGGCGACTTCCATGTCGCTGTCGCAAGGCTAGCCAGTGTTTGACCAAGGGCGCTCGCCCGTCATCATCGGCGTCGGCGAAATCTGCGATCGATCGGAGGACCCTGGAGCAGCCTTGACTACGCCGAAGCTTATAGCAGCCGCGATCCGCGCAGCAGTCCAAGATACCGGAAGGCCGGAGGTTATCAACTTCGTCGATTCGATCGCAATTGTCGATGCATTGAGCCGTGCGGATCGCCCCGCACCGCTGCATCCTACGATCGTCGCTATGCTTGGCATAACGCCGCGGTCGGCCGTCAGTTCACCCTCGCCGAGCGGCAACTATCCGATCCGCTTTCTCGAAGACGCCGCCAATGCCATTGCGGCAGGTACAAGCGAGCTGGCGATCGTCGCGGGCGGAGAGGCAATGCGGTCGTTCACGCGTGCCCGAAATGCAGACTCGAACGGCACCCAGGTGATCCGGGAGTATCGTAGCGCGCACCAGCCCGATTCTCTTAAGCGCTACGGCCTCATCGCGCCAGTGGAGATCTATCCTCTCTACGAACAGGCGACCCGCCATGCGTGGCGGCAGACCTTGACCGAGGCGCGGGCAGAAAGCGGCGCGATCTGGGAAGGCAACGCGAGGATCGCCGCCGGCAACCCCTACGCCTGGATCCGCGACCAACGCAGTGCCAGTACCATCGTGATGCCGTCTTGCGACAATCCGATGATCAGCTTTCCCTATACACGCTCAATGGTCGCCAATAGTGCGGTCAATCAGGGCGCGGCGCTGCTCGTGACGAGCTTAATGCGCGCGCGTACCTTGGGTCTGCATGAGTGCCGCCTAGCGCACATCGGTTACGGCGCCGCAGCGGACGAGGCCAGCGGCACTCTGGATCGCGCCGACTATATCCACTTACCAGCCATGGAAGCGGTGCTCGATCAGACGCTCGCGCGTAACGGAATAACGGCCGGCGAGCTCGAGCATGTCGAGCTCTACAGTTGCTTTCCCTGCGTCCCGAAGATGGCGAGGCGTGCCATCGGATGGCCGCTAGAAAAGCCACACAGCATTTATGGGGGCCTCACTTTCGGCGGCGGCCCCATAGGCAACTGCATGACCCATGCCGTCGCCGCGCTGGTTAGGCGCATCCGAGAAGGCAGCCGAAATGGCCTGATTTTCGCCAACGGCGGCTTCGCGACGCGGAACCACGCGATCGTTCTGACCGAACGAGCGCCCGATCAGGGTCGCGAGGCCCGCGATTACGACGTGCAATCATACGCAGATCGCCTGCGCGGCCCGATTCCATACCTAATCGACGATTATCGGGGTCCGGGCGAGATCGAAAGCTACACCGTACCGTTCAGCAAGAACGAGCCTCGACATGCGACGATCATCGGTCGGACGCCCGACGGTGCTCGCTTCCTTGCGCGCGTTCCCGCATCGGACGCATCAACGCTCAATTGGTTGATGTCCGATGACCACGCCGTGATCGGGGCCCCCGGCCATGCGGTGGCGAGCGAAGATGGCCTTGTCCATTGGCGAGCGGCAGCAACGCTGTGACTAGAAAATCAAGGGCGCATCGCGTCGAGTTCGCGCGCCACCGCATCGTGGTAGCCGTCGATGCCGGCTGGCTGGCCACGCACGATCAAAAGCTCGTCGGGGATGCGCACGCCGCGCGGCAGTTCGGTGGTCAGCGAACGATGAAAAATCGTCACGCGTTCGCTGAGCTGCTGAAAACTGTACACGATCGTCGTGATGCCATCGACACCACCGGTGCCGTCGGCTTGCTCGCCGATCCGGTCGACCTGCTGAATTGCCCATTTGCGCGGGCGCTCAGCGATGATGAGCGTCCAGCTGGACCGACAGCTGAATGTTTCCGAAACCTTGATGAGCTCAGTCCAACTGTCGCCGACCTTGAGCGGCCATGTCAACGCATCGGCGATCCCGGCGCTTCCCTTGTAAGTCTTCGGCCAGTTGTGTGGGTTGCTGACGAAATCGTAAATGGCCTCGGCTGGATGGTGGAGCAGTGTCTGAGATTCTGCCGTGAATGATCCCATGCGTATCACATCCTCTTATCTTGACTTGTCATCTTTGATAAGTTATCACTTTTGTCGAATGTTCGCCGCGTTAGCGGCAGCCAGAAAAGGATACAAATGAAGGCCGCCGTCTTATTTGCGCCCAAGCAGCCGTTCGAGATACGCGAGGTCAAAATCGACACGCTGCAGCCGCGCGAGGTCCTGATACAAGTTGCTGCGAGCGGTTTATGTCATTCCGACTGGCATTTTGCCAATGGCGATCTGCCGGTGTCGACACCCATTGTTCTTGGCCACGAAGCGGCAGGAATCGTCGAGGCGGTCGGCTCGGAGGTGCGCCGCGTCGGTGTGGGCGATCATGTCGTATCGTGCGCGCTCGCATTTTGCGGTCATTGCGATCAGTGCGTGTCAGGCCGCACGCATACCTGTCAGGCAAAGCCGCGGCGCGCTGAGACTGATCCGCCACGTATCAGCGCCGAAACCGGTCCGATCATCCAGCAGAGTGGGCTTGGAGCATTCGCCGAGACCATGCTGGTTCACGAGAACGCCATCGTGAAAGTGGATCGAGCGATGCCGCTCGATCGGGCTGCATTGCTGGGTTGCGGCGTTCTGACCGGTTTCGGCGCCGTCTTCCATGCGGCTAGGATTACGCCCGGCTGCAAGGTCGTGGTCATCGGTGCCGGCGGTGTGGGACTCAACGTCATCCAGGCAGCGCGCTTTGCCGGGGCCGCTCAAGTTGTCGCGGTCGATCTCAATTTAGAGAAGGAGTCGCTTGCGCGAGAATTCGGCGCAACGGACTTCGTGGGGGGTGGTCCTGAAGCCATCGCCGGCGTCCGCGAGATTACCGGGGGAGGCGCCAACTACGCCTTTGAGGTAATCGGGCTGCCAGATACGATCGCGGCAGGAATTCGGATGATGGCGCCCGCGGGCCTGATGACCATCGTCGGCGCGGTCAGAGCGGGAGCGACGATCCCGCTACCAGGAATAGAGACGGTGTTCAACGAATGGCGGGTACAGGGGACGTTCTTCGGCGGCTCGCCTTTCACCCGAGACATTCCGCGAATCGTGCGCCTTTACCTCGACGGCAAGATCAATCTTGACAAGTTGATTTCTGAACGCATTCACCTACCCGACATCAACCGGGGGTTCAAGGACATGCTGAGCGGGCGTCAGGCGCGTTGCGTCATCACGTTCGATGATGTCCTCGCCGATGCGACGGCGCGTGCCTGACTGCTAAAAAAACGAGAGGATACCGATGAATACTGTACTCAAGCGCGTTGAAAATTACCTATCTAGCACGCGCCGGATGTTGATCGGCGGCGACTGGGTACTCGCCAAAAGCGGCGAGACGATCCGAGTCGAGGATCCCGCCACCGGTCAAGAGATTTCTCAGGTCCCGGCAGCCGCTCGCATCGATGTCGATAATGCGGTAGCGGCGGCGCGTAGGTCATTTGACGCCAGGATCTGGCGGGGCTTGCCGCCCGCGCGGCGCGCCGAGTTGATGTGGGCACTGGCGGATTTGATCCTCGCGAACACGGAGGAACTGGCAAGACTCGAGGTACTCGACAACGGAATGCCGAATGCCTTCGCCAAGGCGACGATCAACGGGGCGGCGGACGGGCTACGCTACTATGCTGGCCTCTGCAGGCAAGTCCATGGCCGCACGGCCAATGTCGGCGCGGACCTGGAGTTTCATGCTTTCTCGGTCGCCGAACCGGTGGGCGTTGTCGGCCTGATCACGCCTTGGAATGGACCGATAGCGACATTATGTACCAAGCTCGCGCCGGCGCTCGCGGCCGGTTGCAGCATTGTGGCCAAACCCGCCGAGCTCACATCGCTCACGGCGCTGAGGCTCGGCGAATTGATTCTTGAAGCCGGCATCCCCGCTGGCGTTGTGAATATCGTGACTGGACTCGGCCACGTGGCTGGCGCCGCGTTGGCCGAAAATAGCGACGTCGACAAGGTATCGTTCACAGGCTCTACCGCGGTCGGCAAGAGCCTCGTCGTGGCAGCCGCCGGCAATCTGAAGCGGGTGACGCTTGAGCTGGGCGGCAAATCGCCGGTGTTCATATTCGATGACGCCGACCTCGACGTGGCGATCCCAGCGGCGGCAATGGGAATTTTCGCCAATTCTGGGCAGGTCTGTTTCGCAGGTTCGCGGCTTTACGTCCAGAGTGGCATCCACGATCGTATCGTTGCGGGCATCGAAAGCTTTGCCAAGAAGCTCAAGCTTGGCAGCGGTCTCGATCCCGCGACGCAGCTTGGCCCGCTCATCTCGTCCAAGCAGCGGGAGCGCGTGTTGCGCTATATCGAGAGTGGTAGATCAGACGGCGCCGAGCTGGTAACCGGCGGCGGCGCGTGTGGCGAGCGAGGGTGGTTTGTCGAACCCACCGTGTTCACCGGCACCACTCCCGACATGCAGATCGTGAAGGACGAGATTTTCGGTCCCGTTCTTACTGTGATGCGCTTCGACGGACTCCAGGATGTGGCGCGCCTCGGCAACGCAACCACCTACGGACTCGGCGCCGGGATTTTTACACGCGACGCCGGCATCGCTCATAAGGCCGCCCGGCTGCTCGACGCCGGCAATATCTGGGTCAACTGCTATGGCCGCTTGGACAAGCAGCTGCCCTTCGGTGGATTCAAGCAATCAGGTTGGGGCCGCGAGAACGGGTCGGAAGGTATCGATGCATATCTCGAAAAGAAGGCGGTCTACTTTAAGCTATGAGCTGGTTGAAGCTCAGAGCAGAGGGGCTTCATGTAGTGCTGTGCTTTTTACGAATGGGTCACTCGGCCGCCGCTAAACGAAAGCACTTGGCCGCTAAAATAATTGCTCTCGTCTGACGCAAGGAAACGTACCAATGCGGCCTGCTCCCATCCTTCAGCCAGGCGCTGCGCGGGGACTTCGCGGAGCACTACCTCGCGATTGGCGGGATCCTCAAGGAAATTTTCTTTGAAGCCACCGTAGACGTAGCTTTGCGCGATCGCGTTGACCTGAACATTGTGCCCTGCCACTTCGACGCCGACCGCACGAACATATGCGTTCTGGGCACCGCGGGCGGCTGTGTAGGCGGCGCGGTTCGGCCGCGGCTGCAGCGGCGCGGTGCTCGTGACTACGATGATCTTGCCGCGGCGTCGCTCAATCATTCCCGGAAGCACCGCTCGCACGAAGCGCATGGTCGGATGCACCATCGCCTCGAAAGCCAGGTTCCATTCCGTGTCTGACTGCCGGTGGGCAGGTTCGGATGCAAGAGCGGTTGGAATTAGATTGACTACGAGAATATCGAGCGGCAACGCGTCCGCAACGATTCGGGCGGGGAATTCGGGATCCTTGCGATAGTCGTTTGTGTCGGCGATTACCCGCACCCCATCCGCTCGAAACCGTTCGGTAATTGCCGGCCCCATGTAGATGTCGGCAGAGGTAATGAGTGCACGGCGCCCGGCGAGATTGCCCCGATCAGTCGCGCATGTCACATTGTCACGCCTCACCGGTCACCGGTCGAGTTTCACGCCACTGGAGTTGACAGCTCGGAAAATAAACTTGCCAAATCCTTTGTCACTTTGTCGCCGTAGGGCGGACAGAAAAACATCGCGCCACCATCCTGGAGATCGCGCGTGAAGGTCGCGCGGAAGTGGCTGAATTCGCGAAACCCGTCGATGTAATGGTGGCGTCCGGTCCCGCTCGTGCCCACGCCGCCAAACGCCAGAGAGGGACAAGCGGCATGATGGGCCGCGCCATTGTAGGTCAGGCCTCCGGAGAGCGTTCGCTGCGATACATACTCGAGCGCCTGTTGCTCTGCGCCAAACAAATAGAGCGCCAATGGGCGACCTCCGGACTGGAGCCGCCGGACCACATCGTCCGTGCCGTCGTGCGGAATAATCGGCAGGATCGGGCCGAAAATCTCCTCCCTCGACAATTCAAGGTCGGGCGGCGGATCGATCACCAAAGTCACCGGCATGCGGCGACCGCGGCCTTCCTGGCGGCCAGCCTCTAAGGGAATGATCTCGACATCCCGCCTCCGTGCCTCATCCAGCAAACGCTCCAAGCGCTTCATGTGCCGTTCAGATACGATTGCCGTGCAGTCGGGCCCCTGCGAGTAACAAGGCGTGGATCGCTGATAGTACTGCTTGATCATATCGGCGGTCTCACGCAGCGCGGCGCGCGGCGTCAATACATAGTCGACCGATATGCAGACTTGACCGCTCTTGACCAATTTCAACGCCACAACCGACTCGACGGCGTCCGCGGTCAGGCCACCTTCGAGAAATACCGCAGGGCATTTGCCGCCAAGTTCGAGCGTCACAGGCGTCAGCGTCTCGGCCGCCGCGCGCATGATCTCTTTGCCGATAAGGGTGCTGCCCGTGTACAAGAGATGATCGAAGCCAAGACGCGGGAAGTGTTGGGCGATTTCCGGTCCGCCAAGCGCAGTCGTCACGTGGTCGGGCGAGAAAGTTTTTCCGATGAGCTCCGCGAGAACTTCGGCGCATGCCGAGGTGATTTCCGACGGCTTGATCATGACGCGGTTGCCCGCCGCTAGCATGTCGACCAGCGGGCCGCAAGTCAGGTCGAACGGAAAATTCCACGGCGCCATGATGCCGGTGACCCCTTTGGGCATCGGCACCATCTCCGCCACGGCCGCAGATCCCATGCCGGGCGAGGGTCGGGTCTCGGGTGCCATCCACGCGTCGAGGTTCGCAAGAGCGGTCCGAGCGCGCATCACGGGTCCTATGACCTCAACAATGTCGGACAGCACTTCGGGGTGAACGCCGTAGTCCGCCGTCATGGCATCGGCGATGCGACTCCTGCCGCCGAGCAGCATTCCGGCAAGGGCCTGCAAATGTTCCTTGCGCTCCGCCACGGCGGGGTACGGATGCCGAAAATAAGCGGTTCTAAGGGCCGCGAACTTAGCGGTCAAACTGGCGGGCGTATCGTCGGGCATGATGCGCAGACCTCGTGGAAACGATATCGCGAGTGTCGCGGCTTTTGACAGTTTTGTCAATTTACGGCGCGCGACCGGCTCTCTGTGCTCGACAATTGTGTCAAGTCCACGTAAGTTTTTTGCCAGAAACCGTCGTCGGAACCCAATGCCTAATCACTCTCCGCAAAGTCCGCACCGCCCGGCTCATCCGAGCGTCAGAAGGCCACCCGCCGCGAGCGGGTCGATGTCGTCGTCGTGGGCGCGGGTTTTGCGAGCCTGTATCTTCTATACCGCTTGCGAGGGCGCGGATTTCGGATGCGGGTGATCGAGGCCGCGTCCGATGTGGGCGGCACATGGTTCTGGAATCGCTACCCCGGCGCGCGCTGCGATGCGATGAGTCTGTTGTACTCATACTCGTTCTCCCTGGAGTTGCAGCGCGAGTGGCGCTGGCAGGAGAAATACGCGCCGCAGCCTGAGATCTTGCGCTACATCCATGTGGCGGAGCGCTTCGATCTGCGCCGCAATGTCTGGTTCGAGACGCGCGTTACGAGTGCGCACTTCGACGTTGCCACCAATGTCTGGAAGATCGGCACGGATCGCGGTGATGAGGTCGTCGCTCAATATTGCATCATGGCCAGCGGTTGCCTGTCGGTAGGCCGCAACCCCGACATTCCGGGCTTCACGCAAACGGCGCTTCGTGTTCTGCACACGGGCGCGTGGCCGCACGAAAGAGCCGATTTTTTTCGGGCCAGCGCGTCGGCGTGATTGGCACCGGATCGAGCGGCATCCAGCTGATCCCTGAAGTGGCGAAACAGGCATCCCGCCTCGTGGTCTTTCAGCGCACGCCAAATTTTGTCGTCCCCGCTCGAAACGCGGCGCTGGATGCTGGCACGGTGGACGAAGTTAAGGCCACATTTCCGGCGCTGCGGGAAAGTTGGCGCGTCGGCAAGCTCCTCGGCGCAGGCGAGGAACTGCGCCCCGGGAATACCTTCGTCAACCAGGTATCGGCGCTTGCGGTGAGCGACTCGGAGCGTGAAAAGGAGTACGAGCGCCGCTGGAATTCAGGCGGGGCTTTCTTCGTCGGCGCTTTCAACGATTTGATGCTCGACCCTCGAGCCAATGAAACAGCCGCCGACTTTGTCAGGCGCAAGATTCAGGCAATCGTCCGTGATCCCGAAACGGCGCGCAAGCTGACACCGCATGATCACCCGATCGGCTCGAAGCGAATTTGCGTCGGCACGGACTACTACGAGACTTTCAATCGGGACAACGTGTCGCTGGTCGACCTGCGCAGCGAACCCATCCTGCGATTGGAACCCGACGCCCTGGTGACCACCTGCAGCCGTTACCCGCTCGATGCGCTGGTGTTTGCGACGGGCTTCGACGCGATGACGGGCGCACTCCTCGCCATGGACATCCGCGGCGCCGAAGGTCGGCAGCTCGCCGATGAGTGGTCGGGCGGACCGCGAAACTATCTCGGCGTCGCGGTGAGCGGATTTCCAAACCTTTTCCTGGTCACGGGACCCGGGAGCCCGTCGGTACTCGGCAACGTCGTCTGCCATATTGAGCAGCACGTCGACTTCATTGTCGATCTCCTCGAGGATTCATCGCAGCGCTCGCTCGATCGTATCGAAGCGGATGCCCTCGCTGAGCAACAGTGGGTGGCGGCGGTCAACCAGCGTGCGCAGGCCACGCTCTACTCGAAGGCCAACTCCTGGTACCTAGGCGCGAACATTCCCGGCAAGCCGCGTGCCTTCCTAGGTGGTATCGGTGCATACCGCGAAATCTGCGATCAGGTGATATCTAACGGCTACAGCGGCTGGAAAGGCCGTCTCGCTGCCCTAGGCACGACTCCACCTCATGGCGCGACGGCGGCGCTGTGAACCTCACTCCGCTCTGCCTTAGCGGCGAGCCGACAAGCAGCTGTCTTTCGACGAATTCAAAGCATCGGGATGCTAGGAGTCGGACGGGACGGGAGAGCATCGACTCTTTCGGGAAAAAGAAGTCGATTAACTTGAAGCTGAAGCATCACGCAGGTCCCGCACGCCCGACGCCTCATCGAGGTAACGGCAAACCGCAGTGTTCAGAGTTTTTTTTGCGGGTGTTTGCTCATGGTCTCATCGGATAAGCTGAGCATCGCTTCCGCAGCGCCCGGCTGCATGGGCAAGGAGTTGTGCTCATGCACGATGTACCAACGCCCGTCCACTTTGTTCCAAACGTCGGTTTGTCGCACTTGGATGTCGGTGACGCGCCCGCCTTTTTGCGCGGCCTTCACTCGAAGGATTTGCCACGAACACGCAAGATTGCTGCTCACCATGATCGTCGGATCGCCGAAATCGATGTCGATGGGCCCGACAGCACCGGCGACCATCTGGTGCGTGGTCGTGTGCAGCGCTTGGTAGCCGAAATACTGCAGCGCGGCCCCGAGATCGAAGCAGCAGATGCGCTCGCTCTTGAGCCAGACGTCGAGCGCGCCGTCAGCATCGCAGCGCAGATACGATTCTCGCTTCTGCAAAATACGCGCCTTGATGGCCGCCGCTTCGCTGGGATCATTATTGATCACCGGTATCTCCCGGACAGCCCATGGACTGCGCCAGCGGCCGTCGTGTTTGTGTTGTCGACGGACGCTAGCGATCGGACGGCGTCGCTTGAGGTCCGGCGATTTGCATCGCCCTTGAGTACGCGGGGCGCGATTCGATGCGCTTCACGTACGAGACCACATTCGGCAGGTCATCGCTGCGACGGGCGCCGTACATCGGCAGCGAAGTCAACGCAAACATCGACATGATATCGGCGCAGGTGAATTGCGCACCCGCAAGGTACGGCACCGACCCGAGACGCACGTTCAAAAAGTTGAAATAGCGGTGCTCACGCTGCAGCGCCATGCGCCGCACCGTCGCAGGCCTGCCCTCGAGGGCGCCCTCACCGGCGGCTACCTTGGCAAACAGCAACCCAAGAATATTGTTGTTGAAATGCATCCAGTAAAGATAATCAGGGTAGTCAGGCTGATCGGGCCGTAGTGTCAGTCTGCCCCCGGCGTGCCGGTGACAGATGTATTCGACGATCACGGCGGACTCGCATAGCACCCTGCCATCGTCATCGATCACGGGCGCGGTGGCTGCCGGATGCAGGCCCAGATACGCGCGCGGCGCCAGGCCATCCTCGCCGCGCTTGTACCATTTTAGTTTGTAAGGGAGCTTAAGCTCCTCCATGAGCCAGACTACTCGATCCGACTGCGAAACGCCGAGATGGTGAATAGTGATCAAGCGTACGGTCCTGTACCAGCGCGAACGATGCTGCTCCGCTCAACAATAGTGCAACTTGACAATTGTGTCAAGCCGTCATAAGGCAATCCACACCTTCGGGTGCCGATAAAAAACAGCGCTCCCTTGGATTATTCTTGGCTCTACCAGAAGATACTTAAAACACCGATCAAATTGATGGTCGGATGAAAAGGGTTGCGGTGCATTTAGAGGGTGAAAAGACGGCACAAAATGGGCTTGACGCCGACGGCGTCACTCGTGATTTGGTCTGGCATATCCGGACTTAGGGACGAATTCCGAGTTTGTCTCGCAAATCTACGCGAGCGCTCGGTCCCACAGCTGCTTTAACGACCCTGAATTCCCATATCGGCCGCGTCGGAAGGAGAACTGCCGTTTGCGAATCCGATGAGCGAGCTCGATTCCGCTCAACGTGATCGCTGCGCTGTGGAAAGACTCGAAGCCTCCCATAGCCGCGCACCGGCGCTTGATAGCGCGATGATCCTGCTCAATCAGATTATTCAGGTACTGGCTGCTCCTCACCTGAACGAACTTCCATTTCGGGTCCTCACGGCGAAGAAGTCGAAGGGCCAGGTGGCTTTGCTTGTGGCCATCGAGCGTTATCTTGCGTGGCCACCGCGGTAAGCTGGTTGATAGCGCTTTTCGGAAGAACGCTTGTGCAGCGGCGATACCGCGATCCGGTCGAAGCAGAAAATCCACCGTCTTGCCGTGTTTGTCGACAGCCCGATAGAGGAAATTCCATTTGCCTCGAATTCTGATATAGGTCTCATCAACGCGCCAAGAGGTATTTACTGGCCTGGCGTAGCGGTTCCATCGCTTCTCGAACTCCGGTACATAGCGATGCACCCAACGAAGAATCGTCGTGTGAGACACGGCAATGCCCCGCTCAGCCATCATCGCCGCAAGATCTCGGTAGCTCAACCGGTAGGTGATGTACCAGCGGACGCACAGCTCGATGATCTCAGCATCGAAGCGGCGGCGCCGGTAAATGGGATCTCGGACTAGAGGCTTGGTCATGTGGGCATCCCGTGGACACCCGAATTATACGACAATGCCCCTTTATGCAACTGAACCTGCAAAAGCAGCTCGCTTCGCAAGTATCAGAAATTTAAGGAGTTTTTGGTGGCCAGGGAGGGAATTGAACCCCCGACACGCGGATTTTCAGTCCGCTGCTCTACCAACTGAGCTACCTGGCCTTCTTTAAGGAGCCGCGTATTAGACAGGCCCGCAGGCCCATCGTCAACGAGCGCTTAGGAATCAAGCAATTACATACGCCGTGGGGCAGTATTTTACGCGATTTTTCCGATGCTTCGGCACCGATAGTAGTAACGAACAGTCGCTGACCTTGCAACACGATGCTGAGTGCTCCAATTGACGTATCCCCTCAATCAGCCAGCGTCGATTTAAACTTATGCCGAGTTCCACCTCGAGACCCAGCCGTCAAGATTAACCTGCCGGTGCGGAGCCTCAGTTACTCCCCGCGACCGGTACACCATCTTGGTGCGCTTGCCACTGCAATTCAAACTTCTTCTTTGCGCGAATAAATTGATCGCCGCACTCGAGATTTTGAGCCGATTTCGCTGAGCGAATTGGTTTTCATGCTGAGTCCCCTCTAGCTTACGTTTTCGCGTACTTGCCTTGCATTTACTTCTTTTGTTGGTCCGAGTCGAACGAGTCGAGGGCCATATCTACGCCTTGCGACGGCGTCTCGCGCGTGCCATCGAAATCGAGCGCGGAGACTATTGGTGCAGCAGTGGCGCTGCTGCGCTACACGCTACCGAGTAGCCTCTCTTAGCTTACGCAGTGCGATGCTTACTGGCATGGGCTTTCGCGAGGAAGCTTCCGTATCAAGCTCACTCTGCAATTCACTTAGCGCATTCAGTTGCGTCCGAGCGGTCACAAATCGCCTTGTATCGAACGCCCCCTGCCACAGGCACTGGTATTCCAACGCCAGTCTCTGGAACCAAACCTCAAATGGACGAATATCTGCGTCGTCACGTTGTACCAACGCCGCCAGGGCGGCAGCCAGCCGTGCGTCCTCACCCCAAACAAACACTTGCCCCGCGGTCCGCAGCCGCGCAGCAACGCAATCCACGATTTGAGTTTGCTGTTGAACGGAAAGACGAGGGCTTCGCGCCAAGAATTTTAGAAGGTCGGCTGCGTGAGCTGTGGCGTGCCCCCAGCCCTTGCCACGAACATAACCCCTTAGGTCTCGCTCTCGCTCTAGCTGCCTACAGCCGAGGTCAACCAGAGCACTGTACTGCGTGGCAGTCAGAAACGGCTTCTTCAAGTCTTCAGCTGCCACGATGGACAGCGCAAGCGTTGAAAATGACCGCAGGAAGAGCCCATCTCCCTGCGAGTCCCCTAGTCGTTGTTGCGCACCCGACATCAGTTGTTTCTCTAAACTAATGAGTTCGGTAGCGTCCAGAAGTTCTCTGCGATACACCCATGTTGCAATCGCATTATAGGCCACGTCGTCACGCAGCTCCGGATCGGTCGAGCCAAACAACTGCGCAGCCTCAGAAGCAAGACGATCAACCGATTCACCCGTAGGTACAGCAAAGTCGTGTTGCTTCAGGTCAAGCCAGAACTTTCGGTCGTGCGCGTCGGCGCCAGCACACACGTCCGTGCCGACAAGCTGGAGTAGCACCACCATTACGGCTGTGTTCCTTTTCACAGCCACATTTTAGCCTCTCATACGCTGGCGTGTACTACGCTGGCGTGTACCTAGAAAAACTATCATTGCCAATGCTAATTTTAACTTTTCGAGGGATTGGGCATTAATCGCCAAAGGGTCCCAAAAGCCGATCTCGGTCTCTCCCACGGTATAGGCCAGTAGAATCACAATCCGGCGGGTTAACGAACGTAATGGTCCGTTTCTAGCGCTGACCCCTTGACCACCTATGCAAGTCAATTTGGAGGCGCGTTAACCAGTCCGACAAGCGACGCCCGATCAAGAGAGGTTTTTGAAAGCAAAGCAGTCAACGTCGTCGCCTTCTCGTCAGCGGCCAGAGCGACCTCAAGGGTCGGTAACGCCCATATTGTGAACTCATAGTGGTGTATGCCAGTACCCTTCGGCGGACAAGGGCCCGCATACGCGGCATCGCCAAAGTTGCTTACGATGGCTATACCACTACTAGGCAGCGACTTTGCACCGCGCGGAAGGGATCTAACACTCGCCGGCAACCCAAACAAAACCCAGTGAGACCACCCATCCGGCTTCACATCGACGTCAATCATCGTGAGGACAAAGCTCTTGGTGCCGCTGGGCGCGCCGCTCCATGTAAGATCGGGTGAGATATTCTGACCACCGCACCGCGGATAGATGTGTGCGATAGGGATCGCGACCCCCGGTTTTATGTCAACGCTCGTTAAGCTCATTGCCGCCGACGCGATGCCGCTCATCAGACTGAGCAGAATTGATATTCCCACGGCGGGTTTGCTCATAACGCATCTCCTGAGATACCTGATGTAACGGACACTTTGCGGTACACTGCACAAGAAGTGCAATGGGCCTTTTAGCGCTAGCACCGCCCGCGCCAGCGCAGGGCTACCGTCACGCTTATTGCTTGCGTGCTCGAGGCACCGTCGCGGGACTGAAAAAATTGCCCAAGTCGGACCGATTCCCGACATATGCTGAACTTGCTGCAGCATGTAGACGATGGCGTCAGGCATCGTCCTCCGGCCGGGTAACGGACCATAGATATACTGGCCGCCGGGAGAATTGATCACGACCGTATAGTTGCTCTGCGGAGCTAAGATTCTTTTGCCCCTGGGCCGACTTCGCGGCAACCCCATCATACTGACTGAAAAGGCGTATCTGCTTGGATTCACGGCGTGCTCCGTCGCGGGGACCGGTCTCCCACTGCATCCTAATCCGATTCGACTGCGAAGCGCATGACCTCCAATCGCGACCGCTCGATTTCCTGCACCGCCCATTCTCGATTCTGTAACAACTCACCTAGGGTTCGGTTTCCCGTATTAATCTTAAGTCTATCCGGATTGCCTCGTTCATTGAGTCTCCTCTAGCCAGCGTTTCCGCGTGCTTGCGTTGCAATTACTTCTTTACAGAAAAGAAAATTTTGTCGCCTGGTTTATCTCATTATCCCCCTCCCATTTTGTGCAGAATATTTCGATTTATCGTGTCGGCCGGCGCCTCGGATTAGTTCTTGTCTTCCGATTAGCTCAACTTTACCGGCAGCGACTTTATCGCTCCGCCAACAACGGAGCGCGTCGATACAGCCAGCCTCGAAGGAAACCAGCCATGATTGCATCACCCGCGCCGAGAACGTTGAATACCTCGATTGGGAAACCTCGGCTAACCGTCTTGTCCGCGCGGACTGTCCGCGGACACCGCGTTGCCACATCCGATAAAAATCACGCCCTCAACGACCCTTTTTTCGCAGGGTTCTGCAACTGGCACGCCCCTTGCTGTGTTCTACCGACACGGATCGATGACAACTTATACGCCA
>JALYIT010000081.1 GCA_030775645.1 Pseudomonadota bacterium
AAGCAGGTGCTGCGCCTGGTCATTCACTCCCTGTATTCGCACAAGGAGATTTTCCTGCGGGAATTGATTTCGAATGCCTCCGATGCTCTCGAGAAACTGCGCTTCGAGGCCATCGGCAAGCCCGACCTGTTGGGCGCAGATTCGCTGTCGGTGATCTTGATCCCGGACAGTGCCGCTCGGACCTTGAGCATCAAGGACAACGGCATCGGTATGAGCGAGGCCGAGGTCATCGACAATCTGGGCACGATCGCACGTTCAGGTACCAAGAAATTCCTCGAGACCTTGAGCGGCGATTCGGCCAAGGATGCCCAGCTGATCGGCCAGTTTGGGGTCGGCTTTTATTCCGCATTCATTGTGGCGGACAAAGTCACCGTTTTGAGCAAACGCAGCGATGCGCCGGCGGTGCGCTGGGATTCCGATGGCGAGGGCCAGTACCAGATTCAAGTCAGCGACAAAGCCGACCGCGGCACCGAAGTCATTTTGCACCTGCGAGACGAGGACAAGGAATTCCTGGAGCCGGCGCGGTTGCGCCAGCTGGTGCGCAAATACTCCGATCACCTCAGCATCCCGGTGATCTTGAAGACGGGCGACACAGACGAGACTTTGAATCAAGCGAAGGCGTTTTGGACGCGGCCTAAGCCTGAACTCCGGGACGAGGATTATCAGGCTTTCTACAAGCACTTGACCCACGATACGGAAGACGCGCGCGCCTGGGCGCACAACAAAGTCGAGGGTAATATCGAATACACCTCGCTCTTGTATCTGCCGAAGCGCGCACCATTCGACTTGTTCGAGCGTGAACAGAAGGGAGGCATTCACCTCTACGTCAAGCGCGTGTTCATCATGGATAAAGCGGCGGAGTTGCTGCCGCCGTACCTGCGCTTCATGCGCGGGCTGGTCGATTCGTCCGACCTGCCGCTCAACGTGTCGCGCGAGCTGCTGCAAAATAATCGCACGGTGGAGAAGATCAAATCAGCGCTAGTGAAGCGTTCGTTGGACTTGCTCGAGGACCTTGCAACGCACAAGCCGCAAGAGTATGCGGAGTTTTGGAAAACCTTCGGCGCAGTTTTGAAGGAAGGGATTATCGACGATCCGGGGCACAAGGCTCGGATCGCAAAATTGCTGCGGTTCAACTCCACCGCCGATGCGCCGGGCGCCGATGCGGCGGATGTCACGCTCGAGGCGTACGTCTCGCGCATGCAATCGGACCAAAAGGCCATTTACTACTTGACGGCGGATTCTTTGACCGCTGCGCGCAACAGTCCGCACCTGGAAGGTTTCCGGGCCAAGGGCATGGAAGTTCTGTTGCTGACCGACCGAATCGATGAGTGGGTGGCGGCGCATTTGCACGAATTCGAGGGCAAAACGCTGGCCAATGTGGCGAGCTCGACGGCGGATGTGGCCTCGGCCATCGAAACTCCCGAGAAGGCTGCGGCGGAGAGTGCGTTCAAGGATACTTTGGAACGCCTCGGCAAGAGCCTCGTAGGCAAAATCGCGAGCGCGCAAGTGTCCGCTCGGCTGACCGATTCTCCGGCAGTCTTGGTGGCCGGTGAATTCGGCATGAGCTTGCGCATGGGCCGCATCTTGAAGCAGGCAGGGCAGAACAATCCTTTCGCCACGTTGCCCATACTCGAGGTGAATCCGAAACATCCCCTGGTGGAACGGTTGAAGCAAACGCAGGACGATGCGTCCTTTTCCGATCTCGCTCACGTGCTCTACGACCAGGCGATGCTGGCGGAAGGCGGTGAGCTGGACGACCCGGCCATGTTCGTGCGGCGCGTCAACCGGCTGATCGTGGAAGGACTCTCCGCGCAGCCAAAGATCATCCTGAGCTGACCATGCTGAAGCCACAGTGGCTAGCCAATGACGGCGATGCGGCAGCGAGCGCAGAGACCGGCGTGACGCCGGGCGCCGGGGCGCTCGATGACGGGCCGTTGCTCGATGCGTATTCGGGCGCGGTGATCGGCGCCCTAGAGCGCGTAGCGCCCGCCGTCACCTTCATCGAAGTGGCGGGGCCCGCTCGCGGGGCGCGCGTGCCGGCAGCTCCGCGTAATCGCCGCCCTGCACCGGGCACCGGCTCTGGTTTTCTTTTCACTCCCGACGGTTATTTGCTCACCAACAGTCATGTGGTGGAAGGGGCGGAGGAGATCAGCGTCCGCCTCAACGATGACACGCGCTTTCATGCCGACCTGGTGGGCGACGATCCGGATTCGGATCTGGCGGTGCTGCGCATCGGTTCTCCGGGCGCGTTGCCCTACGCGGATTTTGGCGATTCATCGCGGTTGAAGGTAGGGCAGGTAGCCATAGCCATCGGCAATCCTCTTGGCTATGCGAAGACGGTGACGACCGGTGTGGTATCGGCGCTCGGCCGAACGCTGCGCGCCAAGTCCGGTAGGCTGATGCACGATGTTATCCAAACCGATGCGGCGCTCAATCCGGGGAACTCTGGCGGACCACTGGTCGATTCCAAGGGGCGAGTCATCGGCGTTAACACTGCGATGATCCCGCAGGCCCAGGCAATTTGTTTTGCCACCGGCATCAATACTGCCAAATGGGTCATCAGCCAGATATTTGCCCACGGCCGGGTACGCCGCGCCTACATCGGCGTTTCGGGTGCCACGGTACCGATTGCTACGCGCGTGGTGCGCCATTTCAGTCTTCCCGGCAACACGGCGGTCCATGTCGCTGAAGTGGTTCCCGGCAGTCCGGCGGCACTGGCGGGGCTCCAAACCGGAGATCGCATGGTGGCGCTCGATGGCGTGCGCATCAACGGGATCGACGGCCTGCAGCGCAAGCTCGATGCCAGCTTGATTGGCCGCGAATGTGAGTTGCAATTCCTGCGCCGATCGAGCGTAATCAAGACGGCGATACGGCCGATCGAAATGCCAGCGCTTCGAAAACCGCGGTAGGCGGCACAAAATCCAAGGAATCGCTTCCATGAGCCCAACGCGTCCGGTTAGCTTGGCGGTTCCGCCCGAACCCACTGACCATGCCAAAGGCTCTGAACATGCGCGCGTGGTAGTGGTCGAGTTCGGCGATTTCGAATGCCCCAGCTGCAAAGTGGCGGCGACCACGCCGGAACTGTTGATCGAGCGCTTTCCCAACCAAGTGCGTTTGATTTTTCGTCACTTTCCTCTGGAAGAGGCGCATCCGCACGCGCTGCTGGCGGCGGAATGCGCAGAGGCGGCCGGCGCTCAAGGCAAGTTTTGGGAAATGCACGATGTGTTGTTTCGCAATCAACAGCATCTCAGGGCCGCTGACTTATACCATTACGCGAGCGAACTGGGGCTGGACATGGCGCGCTACGTGGCCGAGATGGACGACCATATCTACTTGCAAAAAGTGCGAGAACACATCGCCGGCGGGCGCTTGAGCCATATCCGCGCGACACCGACTTTTTTCATCAACGGCACGGTCCAGGACATTTCTTTCGGGATGGCAGCCTTGCACGACGCGGTGGGGGCGGCAGTAACGCACCGGCGCAAGTAAAGCATTCGCAACGCGTGGCCACTCCGTTCCCAGCCTCCGCCTCGTATCCGCACGCTTCAAAACTCCCTGCTGCGCCAACAATACCTGTGCGGAGCTGCGAGCAATAAAAAGGGCGCCCTTTAGGGGCGCCCAAACGGGGAATTCACCTAACGAGGGCTTAGCTCCAGTCGTCGCCGCCGCCGCCGCCCATGCCGCCGCCGCCATCGTCCCAGGAGCCGGGATCATTTGCGCCGAAGTCCGCGCCGCCCATGTCGCTGTTGCCATTGGCAGGGCCCTCGGAGGCCTCGGCTGGGGGAATCACCCCGCCGCCCGCTGCGCGCTGACCGCCGTCCAGAAAGTGATGCGCCAATTGTTCACCCGCCACCACGCCGGCACCCACGGCCAAACCCGACGCGAGGCCGCCCGCGATACCTGAACCCATTCCGCCGCCCATGGGCTGACCATACCCGGGGCCGTAGCCGGGTCCAGGGCTATATCCAGCGGGCGCGCCGCCGGGACCGGTGCCAGCAGGACCGGGACCCGCTGCGGGAAATTGGCTATAGGGGGGTCGCCGGCGGCGGAACAGCATGACCAGCACCGCTGCGACCACCGCGAGGATCAATAGAGTGCCCCACGGGAAATGCGGGGCCGAATGGGCCGGAACGGCGACGTTTTGGCCATTCATGGAGCGGGTATTGCCGCCCATTCCCAGTTGCGCCTTCAGCTCTTGAACCGAGCGGGGGCTGAAAGAGGTCAAACCAGGATTCAATCGCTCCGCGGTGCCGAGTTCGGTGCGGGCCATCGAGGGCTTGCCTTGCTTCGCGTACAGCTCGGCCTGCACATAGTGTGCCTTGGCGCTGTTCGGATGATCGGCCAGCACTTGGGTAATCATTTGCTGTGCCTGATCAAGGTGCCCGGCAGCGGCGGCAGCATAGATCTGATTCATTGTCGGATCAGCAGCTTGCGCAAAGCTAGGCGAACTTAAGCCTAGCGCGACGCCCATGCTGAGCGCGGCACCGAGAATAAACTTACGCATACGAACCCCCCATTGGTCGAATTGACCATTCCTGTATTAGATATGGGCGCGCCGGCGAAGTTCAACGGCTCCTAAATGACGCCGCGACGTTTTTGATCCAGCTCAATAGACTCGAATAAGGCCTGAAAATTCCCCTCGCCGAAACCTTCGTTGCCCTTGCGCTGAATGATCTCGAAGAAGATCGGTCCGATGGCGTTTTTCGTAAATATTTGTAGGAGGATGCCGCTTTTCTCGGATCCATCGACCAAAATTCCCCGACGCTTTAGCTCGCCTATCGACTCACGGTGGCCGACGACGCGCGCATCGACCCCTTCATAGTACGTGTCAGGTGTCTGCTGGAATTCCACACCGCGAGCGCGCAAGGCATCCACCGTCCGATAGATATCGTCGGTGCCCAAGGCAATGTGCTGGATGCCTTCGCCCTTGTACTCGTTCAAGTACTCCTCGATCTGGCTCTTGTCGTCTTGACTTTCGTTGATCGGGATGCGAATTTTTCCACAGGGTGAGGTGAGGGCGCGCGAGAAAAGGCCGGTTTCTTTACCCTCGATGCTGAAGTAGCGGATTTCCCGAAAATTAAACAGCTTCTCGTAGAAGCCCGCCCACACATTCATGTTGCCGCGCTTGACGTTGTGCGTCAGATGATCGATGCGAACGAGTCCCACCGGCGCCGGCGGCGAACTCGATTTAACCGGGACGAAATCAACATCGTAGATGGTGCGCTCGCCATAGCGATCGACGAGGTAAATCAAGCTGCCGCCGATGCCGACGATCGATGGGATATTGAGTTCCATCGGTCCCGCGGTCAGGGGCCCTGCGGTAGCACCGAGCTCTAGCGCTCGGGTGTACGCCAACCGCGCATCGGCGACGCGGAATGCCATTGCGCAGGCGCAAGGCCCGTGAGCGCGCGCGAACTGCTGCGCAAAACTGTCGTGCTCGGCATTGATGATGAAATGTATATCGCCCTGGCGGTGCAGGGTCACGTTCTTGGATCGATGACGCGCGACCGCCGGCAGCCCCATGCTTTCGAACAACCGCCGCAACAATTCGGGATCCGGCGCGGCGTACTCGACGAATTCAAATCCGTCGGTGTGCATCGGATTGGTCGAGTCGAGTGCGGCGTTCACGGGGAGGTTACGGCTTTGCCTTGCGCGGAAATCGCCGTGCCGAATACGTGGTCCCATATGTGGGTGGTGACGCCGAAGTTGCCGCGTTTCGGGGAGTGATGATGGCGCATGTGCCAGGCGCGAAGATCGCTGAAATACGCCGAACTGGGCTTGCGGTTGTGGTGATGAATGACGTGATGCACGTAGCCGTACCACCAGTAGCCGATCATCACTCCGACGGTGATGCCGTTGGCGACGTTGAACCCGGCCCACCACCATAGCGGCAACAAGACCACCGATAACCAGACGGTAACGCTGACCCAGGAGGGTGTACCGATCCAATCCAAGGGTGCGCCGTGGTGCAGGCTATGCATGGGCGAGAACACGGGCATGCGGTGCAGGGCGATCCGGTGCAGCACATATTCGAGAAACGTCCACAGCACCAGGCCTGCGAGGCAGGCGGCTAACCATTCTCGGGCGGCAGGCCAAGTAATATGGCTGAAATTTGCTCCTGCGAGCGAAATCACCGCGACCGGATAAACCACGAAGTCGGAGTAATAGCTAAACTTGCTGAGTTGCATCGTTGCCCCTCGCTCTTTATGAATTGAGCTATTTGACCACGAATAGGGCAAATGTTAGCGGAAGAATCCGTTCCTCGCACGCCCTTCTGACCTGCGGCGGTCTGACCTGCCGCGGTTTGGTAGAATTTTCCAAGAAGAAAAGGACCGTCATAATCGTCGGAGCCGGCCCTCGGGCACGGTACTGGCGGCAAACCTGCGCGCCGGCACCTGACTAACTGCGGCCGATACTGCGCGCTGATCAGCTGGACGCCGTCGCCGTGACGGAACTGCGCAATCACGCCGAACGGCTTGCGGCCCATCTTGGGGGCGCGGCGAGGCCTCAAGCTAACCTGGCGATGCCATGGAGGAGGCGATCGAGTTCTTGGCGCGTGCTGTACATCGACACCCCGGTGCGCAGCAGGCCGCCGCGATCGGTCAGCCCCAGCACACTCACGGCGCGTGCCGCATAGAAATGTCCGTCCCAAACGCAAATGCCTTCCTTGCCCAGCGCCTTGCTCGCTTCGCCTGCCGTGACATTGTCCAGCGTGATCGATACCGTGGGCGCCCGCATCGCGACGCTGAAATCCGGTCCCCACACGTGCACGCCAGGAATTTCGCGCACGGTATCGTGATAGAACTTTGCGAGCGCGTGCTCGTGAGCCGCAATGCCGGTCATGGCATCCACCACGCGCTCTCTTAAGGTCGCGCCATTGCCCCAACTTGCCAGGTACTCCACCGCGGCACGCAGGCCATCAATGGCTGCATGATTAAGCGTGCCGGTTTCGATGCGGTAGGGGGCGGACGGATCCTGCACGCTCAAGCGGTCCGTGGCCAGGCTGTCAAGTGCGCCCGGGCGTGAGTAAAGCACGCCGATGTGCGGGCCGTAGAATTTATAGCCCGAGCACAATAGGAAATCCATGCCGAGGCTTCTTACATCGAGGGGAAAATGTGGTGCGTAATGCACGGCATCCACCACCAATAAGGCACCGACCGCTTGCGTCAAGCGCCGCGCGAGCGCGATGTCGTTGACCGTACCCAATGCGTTCGATGCGGCGCCCAGGGCGAACAGCTTGGTACGCGGCGTGATCTTCGCGGCCATATCGTCCAAGTCCAGCTGTCCCGACGGCAGCAGGCGCACTTCCTGAATGAGCGCGCCGTGCTCTTGCAGGCGCAGCCAGGGTCCGCGATTGGCCTCATGGTCAAGTTGCGTGATGAGAACCTCGTCACCCTTCTTCAAGGTGCGCGCAATGGCGGCGCTCAAGAAGTAATTGAGCGTGGTCATGTTCTGCCCGAAGGAGATGCACTTCAAGTCTTCGGCACCGAGGAATGCCGCTAGCACGCTGCGCGCCAATTCCATGCGCCGATCGACCTCTTGCGAGGGCGGAAAATTGCCATGCGTGTTGACATTGCAGGTGGCGTAGAAATCGCCGAGTGTTTCGATCACGATACGCGGGACCTGGCTCCCGCCGGGTCCGTCAAGATATGCGAGATTCGTTTCTCGGCCGCGCATGAGCGCAGGAAAATCGTTGCGGCAGCGAAGAGAGTGTTCAGTCGTGAACGGCATAGTAAAGTATCGCATGAAATTTTCTCCGTTGGTGGATCGAATCAAGGGCGAGAGCGTGGCGGCTTGGAGCATCCACGCGCAGGCGCGCGAGGCACAACAGCGCGGCGAGGATGTGATCGTGCTCAGCATCGGCGATCCGGATTTGGAAACGCCCGCGCCGGTTCTGGAACGCGCCATCGAGACCCTGCGCGCGGGCGACATCCGCTACACGCCCGCGGCCGGACGCCACGCCGTGCGCGCGGCGATTGCCGAGCAGCACCGGAGGCGCACCGGCCAAGCGGTGGACGCGGAGAATGTGATTTTTCTGTCGGGGGCGCAGAATTCGCTGTTCGCCGCCTCGATGTGTATCGCCGGTCCCGGGGATGAAGTACTCGCGTTGGAGCCGTTGTATCCCAGCTATTCGGCCACCATCAGAGCCTCGGGAGCGCATCTGGTGCGCGTGCCCGCCGCGGCGGGTTTTCGCCCCGACTTGGGCAAGCTCGAAGCGGCCATCACCGCACGCAGCCGCGCGCTGTTCTTCGCCACGCCGAATAATCCGAGCGGCGTAATATTGAGCGAGGAGGACATGAGAGTCATCGGTGATTTGGCGCGCCGGCATTCGCTATGGATCGTGGCGGACGAAGTGTATGCGGGCCTTGCGCCGGAGGGTCGCGTGCCCGGTCTTGCTTGCAGTTTGCCGGAGCAAGTGGTCACAGTGAGCAGCTTGTCCAAATCCCACTCCATGCCCGGATTGCGGGCGGGCTGGATGGTGGGACCGAAGGCGTTGGTGAAGCACGCCGAAGCACTCTCCATGTGCATGCTCTTTGGCCTGCCGGGATTCATCCAGGAAGCCGCGCTTACCGCTTTGCAAGGATCGAATGCGCCGGAACTGCGTGTTCGGGAATTGTGCACAGTGCGGCGCGCGACGCTGCTGCAAGGACTCACTGGCGTGCGTGGCTTGCGCTGCTGCGTTCCCGACGCCGGCATGTTCGCGCTCATCGATGTACGCGGCACGGGCCTCTCGGGTTACGATTTCATGAGCGGTCTTTTTAACGCAGAGCGCGTGGCGGTGCTCGACGGCGGCGCTTTTGGCATGGAGACGCGAGGCTTCGTTCGGCTGTGCTTTGCCACCGACGAGGCTACTTTAATCGAAGCGATGCTGCGTATCCGGCGCTTTGCGGAAACACTGGGGAGGCCTTTATGACGAAACCAGCGGCAGACTCTGGAATCATCGTGCGCAAACCCGGCGGCGCCGAGGCGCTTGAATGGAGCGAGTTGCCCGCGGCCGAACCGGGACCGGGCGAGGTGCGCATCGTGCAGCACGCGATCGGCGTTAATTTCATCGACATCTACTATCGCAAGGGCGCCTATCCATGGCCCACGACACCGTTGATTCCGGGCGGCGAAGCGGCAGGAACCGTCGAGTGGGTGGGCGAGGGCGCGGATTTTAAAGTCGGCGACCGCGTGGCGTATACCCTTCCCCACGGCGCTTATCGCGCGCGCCGCGTCGTGCCGGCCGATCGGCTGGTTAAATTGCCCGACGGCATCGCATTCGACGTGGCGGCCTCATTGATGCTGAAGGGTCTGACGACGCAATTTCTCCTGAATTCGTGCTACCGAGTCAAAGCGAGCGATGTGGTCCTGGTGCACGCAGCGGCCGGCGGGGTGGGTTCGCTGATGGGCCAGTGGCTGAAATCTCTGGGGGCCACCTCCATCGGCACGGTGGGTTCGGCCGATAAAATACCCATCGCTAAGCAGAGCGGTTACACGCACGTGATCGATTATCGAGCGGAGGATTTCGCGGCGCGCGTCAAGGACATCACCGCAGGCCATGGGTGCGATGTGGTCTACGACTCGGTGGCGAACGATACCTGGCGCGGATCGCTCAAGAGCTTGCACGCGCGCGGATTGTTCGTGTGCTTCGGGCAATCATCCGGGCCAATCACCGACTTCAAGTTCTCGGATTTGGCGGCCGGCGGATCGCTGTATGCGACCCGGCCGACGCTGTTCGACTACATCAAGACTCGCGATGAACTGCAAATGCGCGCGGCGGATTTATTTGCGAAGGTAGCATCGGGCGAGGTGCGGGCGAGTATCGGGCAGCGCGTGGCGCTGCGCGATGCTGCGCAGGCGCACCGGGAACTTGAAGCCAGACGCACCACGGGCTCGACGATACTGCTGCCTTGAGGTTTAGGGTTAAATTCCGAGAGGCAGCGCGGTCGATTCCTTGATGACCGTCACGGCCACGGATGAATTGACCGACCGCACGCAAGGGATGCGCGACAGGTAGTCAAGATAAAACGCTTCGTAAGCCTTGATGTTCTTGGTCACGATTTTCAACAGAAAATCCCATTCGCCTGTGAGCGTGTAGCATTCAAGCACTTCGGCACGATCGCGGATGGCCGCTTCGAACTCGGCGAGTGCGTCGCGACCTGTGGTGGCCAGTTTGATGTGCGCGAAAATTGTTACGTCGAGGCCGAGGGCATTTCGATCAAGCAGCGCAACGCGCGCCTTGATCACACCGTTCTGTTCGAGTTGTTGAATGCGCCGCCAGCACGTGGTGGTGGATAATTTCGTTTGGGCCGCCACCTCGGCCACCGATAATGCACCCTGCCTTTGAAGAATATCGAGAAGGCGCAGATCGAGCCGATCGATGGTGGCGCGGTTATTTTGTTCCACAGAACGCTCGCTTTCGGAATGAATATACCGGATTATTAGGCCCAATCCTAATGAATGCAACATTGACCGTCCGAGCCACGTAAATTACCTCGATGTCTACAAAATCGCGTCTGCATCTCCCCCATGTCCCGGCACGGCCCGGCGAGAAGCCGGATTTCAGCTACGTGCAGATTTCCCCGGCCGGCGCAGTACCCCGGCCGCAAGTAAATGCACGCGTCAAGGATGTAGCTGCGTTGGCGCTCGAGATGGTGCGCGTGCTCGACGATAACGCCGATGCGATGGGCCCCTGGCATCCGCACCTCGATGCGAGCGAGTTGCAAGTCGGCCTGCGGCACATGCTGCTCACGCGGATTTACGATGAGCGCATGCAGCGCATGCAACGCGGCGGCAAAATCTCTTTTTATATTCGCTCGCTCGGCGAGGAAGCGGTGTCGGTGGCGCAAGGCATGGCCTTGAGTCCCACTGACATGCTATTTCCGGGTTATCGCAATCAAGGTTTGCAAATCGTCCGCGGCATCCCCTTGGTCAACCTCATGTGTCAGCTGTTATCCAATACCCACGACATGTGCAAGGGACGCCAACTGCCTGTGATGTATCACTCCAAGGCGAACAATTTATTTTCGATCTCCGGCAATCTGGCGACGCAATTTCCGCAAGCCGTCGGCTGGGCCATGGCGGCTGCGATCAAGGGCGAAGACAACTTGGCTGCCACGTGGATCGGCGAGGGCAGTACCGCGGAGGCCGATTTCCATCATGCATTGCTGTTCGCCTCCGTTTATCAGGCGCCGGTGATTCTCAACGTGGTCAACAATCAATGGGCCATTTCAACCTTTCAGGGCTATGCCGGCGGCGAGCAACGGTCTTTTGCCGCGCGCGGACCCGGGTACGGCATGGCGGGGATCCGCGTCGATGGCAACGATTTCCTTGCCGTGTATTCGGTTACGCAATGGGCGGCGGAACGTGCGCGTACCGGCGGTGGTCCTACACTCATTGAGCTGGTGACCTACCGGGGGGCGGCGCATTCGACCAGCGACGATCCGGCGCGCTATCGCGCGAAGGATGATGCCGAGCATTGGCCGCTGGGCGATCCGATTCTTCGCCTCAAAGCCCACCTGATCAAGATAGGCGAGTGGTCGGAGGAGCGCCATCAAGCATTGGTTACCGAACTCGAGGCACTGGTTGTGTCGAGTTGGAAAGAAGCGGTGACCTTCGGCACGATGACCGAGGGCCCCAAGCTCAATGCCGACCTCATGTTCGAAGATGTGTTCAAGGAGATGCCGGAAAATCTACAGCGCCAGCAGGCGCTGATGCGCCAGGAGCGCAGCTAAAATCATGGCCAACATGAACATGATTCAAGCCTTGAACTCCGCGATGGACATCATGCTGGGGAAAGATCCGTCGGTGATCTTGATGGGCGAGGACATCGGGTATTTTGGCGGCGTGTTCCGCGCCACCGAAGGGTTGCAGCGCAAGTACGGCGAGCACCGCGTGATTGATACGCCGATCGCCGAGGGCGGCATCGTCGCGACCGCCATCGGCATGAGCATCAACGGTTTGCGTCCGGTGGCGGAAATTCAATTCGCGGACTACATATATCCGGGATTCGATCAGATCGTCAGCGAGTTGGCGCGCATTCGCTATCGCACGGCGGGGGATTTTTTCGCTCCGCTCACCATCCGTACGCCCTGCGGCGGCGGTATTCGCGGCGGCCAGACACACTCGCAAAGCCCAGAGGGAATATTCACGCATGTCAGCGGCATTAAAGTCGTGATGCCCTCGAATCCTTTCGATGCCAAGGGATTGCTGATCACCTGCATCGAGGACGACGATCCGGTGGTGTTCTTCGAACCGAAGCGCCTATACAACGGGCCCTTCGACGGTGATCCTAACAAGCCGGCTATCCCCTGGAGCACACATGCCAAGGGCCAAGTGGATGAGGGCTACTACAACGTGCCGCTCGGGAAAGCCGATATCGTGCGAAGCGGCGAGGCGGTGACCATCATCACGTACGGCACCATGGTTCATGTGGCCGTTGCCGCGGCTGCGGCGATGAATGTGGACGCCGAGATTATTGATTTGCGCTCCTTGGTGCCGCTGGACGTGGATACCATTTGCTCGTCGGTGAAGAAAACCGGCAGATGCGTGGTTGCGCACGAGGCCACCCGCTTCTCGGGATTCGGCGCGGAAATCCTCTCCATCGTTCAAGAAGAATGCTTCTGGAATTTGCAGGCGCCGATACAGCGCGTCACCGGCTGGGATACGCCGTATCCGCACGCCTTCGAGTGGGAATACTTTCCTGGTCAGGCGCGCGTCAAGGCTGCCCTGCAAAGCGTGATGGAACCTGCATGAGCCAATTCATTTTCAAGATGCCGGATTTGGGCGAAGGAACGGTGGATGCAGAGATCGTAGCCTGGCACACCAAGCCCGGTGATCTGGTAGGCGAAGATCAACTCATTGTCGAAGTGATGACCGACAAGGCTGCCGTGGAGGTGCCTGCGCCGGTGAGCGGCCGCGTCGTGTCGGTCTACGGCGCACCCGGTGAGAAAGTAGCCGTCGGCTCCCCGCTGATCATATTCGAATTGAGCGACGCCATCGCTCCTGGCGCGCCGCCAGCGCAGCCGGCAGCCGCGCCGCCCCAAGCGGCCGCAACGTCGGCACAAGTCATCGCCGCGGTAGCTCAGCCGGCGGATCGCGCCGCGCGATCCGCCGTTCCGAGATCGGGGCGCGTAATGACCTCGCCCGCGAATCGGCGACGTGCTAGCGAAGCAGGCATCGACCTCACCATGGTGGCAGGCTCGGGCCCTGGGGGGCGAATCCTGCGCGCTGACCTGGCCACATCGGAGGCCCCCAAATGGGCGGCCCGAGGACCTTCGGCCGCCGGATCGCGCGCACCGCAAGCCGCGGAGGAGACAACGGAAATCAAGGTGATTGGCCTGCGCAGGCTCATTGCCGAACGAATGAGCGAGGCCAAACGCACCATCCCGCACTTTGCCTATGTTGAAGAAGTCGATGTCACGGAGCTGGAATCGCTGCGCGTCCACTTGAACGACTCGCGGCCGCGGGACGCAGGTTCCTTGAGCTATTTGCCCCTGGTGATCATGGCATTGACCCGGGTGCTGGAATCATTCCCACAAGGCAACGTCTTGTACGATGCGGCACGCGGGGTATTGGTACGCCATCGCGCGATGCATGTGGGAATCGCGACTCAAACTCCCGATGGCCTGAAAGTTCCCGTCGTGCGCAACGCTCAATCGTTGGGGCTGTGGGAGCTGGCAGCGGAGATTCGCCGCCTGGCCGAGCGCGCCCGCACCAACAAGTCCACGCGCGAGGAACTGACGGGATCCACCATTACCGTGACCAGCCTCGGCAAGCTCGGCGGCATTGCATCAACCCCGATCATCAATGCGCCGGAAGTGGCCATCATCGGCCTCAATAAAGCGGTCGAACGGCCGATGGTGCATCAGGGCGCTATCGCGGTGCGGCGAATGATGAATTTATCTTCCTCGTTCGATCATCGCTTTGTGGACGGTTATGATGCTGCGGCAATGATCCAGGCCCTCAAAGATCGGCTCGAGCATCCTGCGACCATATTCATTCCTACGGTGAAACCCTCATGACTTCTCAACCTCAGCGACCCGCGTTCGGCACTCTGCTCACCTCGCGCATGGCAGTGGCCACTTACCGTGACGGTCAATGGAGTCAGAGCGAGATCAAGCCCGTCGAGCCGATCCAGATCAGTCCGGCGGCGCACATGCTGCATTACGCCAGCACTTGCTTCGAGGGCTTCAAGGCGTTCCGCCGGGCCGACGGATCGGTACACATTTTTCGCATGGATCGGCACATATTGCGGTTGCAGCAAAGCGCACGTCAGTTGGTGTTGCCGGAGCCCGATGCAGCACAGGTGGCCGAGATGGTGCGTGCGCTGATCGAGTGCTGCCGCGACGCAGTCCCGGAAGCGCCCGGCGCGTTATATTTGCGACCGATCATATTTGGCACCACCGCCAACATCGGCGCGGCCACCACGCCCGCCACAGAGGCAATGATGGTGGTGCTCGCCAGCCCCGTGTGGGATTACTTCGCAAGCGGCCCCAAGCCGCTGCGAGTCCTGGTCGATGATCAGAACACGCGTTCGGCCGGACACATGGGCATGGTCAAGACCGGCGGCAATTATGCGGCTGCGTTAGCGCCCATCATGAGCGCGCGCGCCAAATATCAGGCGGATCAGGTTCTGTTCTGCCCCGGCGGCCAGGTTCAAGAGACGGGTGCCGCGAATTTCATGTTGATCCGCGAGGGCGAGTTGCTCACCCGCAGCCTCGACTCCACTTTTCTGCATGGTGTTACTCGCGATTCGCTGCTGACCCTGGGACGCGACATGGGCTACACCGTGTCGGAGCGAAAATTCGATGTGCTCGAGATGCTCGACTGGGTGCGCACCGGGGAAGCGGCGTTGTCAGGAACGGCAGCTGTGCTCGCTGGCGTGGGCAGCCTGATTTACGCCGGCACGGAACATCGAGTGGGCAATGGCCACGTCGGTCCCGTCACTTTAAGCTTGCGCGCGAAATTAATCGCAGTTCAGCAGGGTGAATTGCCCGACCGACATGGGTGGCTGGAGCGGGTATAGGTTCCTAGTACTCCTCGCGGTCATCTTCATCTTCGTCGTCTAGGTCGTCGTCGTCCTCATCGTCTTCATCTTCGTCCCAATCTTCGTCTTCTTCTTCGTCTTCTTCGGCGTCTTTTTCGGCTTTGGAGCCTGACCAACCCTCAGGCTCCTCGGTCAGTTCGAGATCCAGCTCCGCCCAATCATCGACGTCCAGCTCCTCGGTATCACCGTCGAGGTGTTGAATCTCAACGGTTTCTTTGTCCTCATCCACTTTGAGAACCTGGAAGGTTTCCTCATTTTCCAAATCGTCATACCACTGCCCGACGGTTGGTTCGTACTCTCTACCCACGGTTCATCCTTAGTTGATACTGGTGCGCTGTTAACAGCTACGAATATTAGGGGAGGCCGCTCCGCTAAGTAAATGGCAATATCGAGATACCATGACCGCCGCAGACCGCAAAGCCGCCGCCCGTCGCTTGACCGATGCAAAGCGAATCGTCGTCAAAGTCGGGTCCGCCCTGTTGGTGGACGGCGACAAGGGGCGATTGAACCGCGCTTGGCTTGAGAGCTTGACCGCGGACGTTGCTGCCTTGAGAAAGCGCGGCCAAGAAGTGATTCTGGTGTCCTCGGGCGCCATCGCGCTTGGAAGGCGGCACTTGGCTCTCGGTGCCGGCAAGCTAAAGCTTGAGGAAAGTCAGGCGGCCGCGGCCGTAGGACAGATTAGACTCGCGCATGCCTACAAGGAACTGTTGGACGCTCATGGCATTACCGTGGCGCAAATCCTGCTCACGTTGGGCGATACGGAGCAGCGCCGGCGTTACCTAAATGCGCGCGGTACGCTCAAAACGTTGTTGGCGCTGGGGGCAGTGCCGGTTATCAACGAAAACGATACCGTGGCAACCGCAGAAATCCGCTACGGCGACAACGACCGTCTGGCCGCGCGCGTGGCGCAAATGGTCGGCGCCGATTGCCTGGTTTTGCTCTCCGACATCGATGGTCTGTACACCGCCGATCCCACCGCAGATCCGGATGCGCAATTCATCGCCAGGGTATTGGAGATCACACCCGCGATCGAAGCCATGGCTGGAGGCTCGGGTAGCGACACGGGTACCGGAGGCATGCAGACAAAAATCGCGGCTGCCAAGATTGCACTCGGTGCCGGCTGTCATTTCTGTATCGCCTTGGGCAGCGTCGCGTATCCCCTGCGATGCATCGAGGAGGGCGCGCGCTGCACCTGGTTCGTCCCTTCATCGACGCCCGTGGCCACCCGCAAGCAATGGATCGCCGGTACCTTGAAGCCGGCAGGCGCGATCTCGGTGGATGACGGCGCGGTGCGTGCCTTGATGGCCGGCAAGAGCCTCTTGCCGGCGGGGGTCACGCGCGCCGTCGGGCGGTTCGAACGAGGCGATACCATCAGCATCATCGGACCGGACGGCACCGAGATTGCACGGGGAATTTGCGCGTATTCGGACGCTGACGCCGCGCGCATCCTGGGACGCAAGTCCGCCGACATTGAAAAAGTATTGGGTTATCGCGGACGCGACGAAATCGTGCATCGCGACGACTTAGTGCTGCTGCGGATCTTATGAACAGCGTTGCGGATCTCATGCAAGGAATAGGCCGTGCCGCGCGCTCGGCGGCACACGCACTGGCGTTTACCCCCACGGCGCAGAAGAATCATGCACTGACCGAGGCGGCCGCCGCACTGCGAAGCGCTGCATCGAAAATACTGAGCGCAAATGAGAGCGACCTGCGCGGAGCAGGCACGGGATTATCGGCGGCGCTGCTCGATCGACTTCGCTTGGATACTGCGCGCATCGAGGCCATGGCGCGGGGACTAGAGGACATTGCTGCCGCACGCGACCCCATCGGTGTCAGCTTGGCCGAGTGGCGGCGGCCCAATGGCATGCTGATCCAGAGGGTTTGCGTGCCCCTCGGGGTCATCGGCATCATTTATGAAAGCCGTCCCAACGTCACAGCGGACGCAGGCGCGCTGTGCTTGAAGTCAGGCAATGCGGTGATTCTTCGCGGAGGTTCGGAAAGCGCGCGGTCGAGCGCCGCCATCCACGCCTGCTTGCAGCAGGGGATTGAGGCCGCGAGGCTGCCCGCCACTGCCATTCAATTGGTACCGACCACCGATCGGGCGGCCGTCGGCCACATGCTGGCCGACATGGCGGACAGCATCGATGTCATCGTGCCGCGGGGGGGAAAGAGCTTGATATCCCGCGTGCAAAAGGAGGCGCGCGTGCCCGTGATCGGGCATCTGGAGGGCGTCTGCCACGTCTATGTTGCAGTCGGCGCGGATCTTGACATGGCAAAACGCATCGTCGTGAATGCCAAGATGCGCCGAACCGGGGTGTGCGGCTCCGCGGAAACCCTGCTGATTGATCGCGCCTGCGCGGACACGCACCTGGCGCCGCTGGTGAAGACATTGATCGAGGTGGGTTGCGAAGTACGCGGCGATGAGCTCACTACGCTCGTCGATGCGCGCGTGAAGCCTGCTACCGAGCAGGACTGGTACTCAGAGTATCTGGACGCCATCATTGCGGTGCGCGTGGTCGACGGCATCGACGCGGCCATCGCTCATATCGGCCAATACGGTTCGCAGCACACCGACTGCATCGTCACCGATGATCCGGCTGCGGCGGAGCAGTTTCTGCGGCAGGTCGACAGCGCAATCGTGCTGCACAATGCCTCCACGCAATTTGCCGACGGTGCGGAGTTCGGCATGGGCGCGGAGATCGGCATCAGCACGGACAAATTTCACGCGCGCGGTCCAGTCGGCGTGGAGCAATTGACCAGCTACAAGTATGTGGTGCGAGGCAGCGGCCAGATCCGCTAACCGCCTGCATCATTGGCTTTGCAAGCCGCATCGACGACCTGCGGTTTCGCATAGCCTTGGGGGCCGTGCTCGATCAAGACCATGCCGCAATTCGGCGGTGCATAGGCATCATCCCAACTGCCGGCGACATGCGCCCACAGCGCTGTCATGACACCGCCGTGACTCACCACGACAACATCGCGATCAGGATGCAGAGCGGCCAGCCGATCCAAGGTGGGAGCGACGCGCGCGCGAACGTCCTCATAGCTCTCGCCGCCGTGGGGCTTCCAGGCCCAAGGATGCTGCGGATCGTAATCGGGCTCGGCGAGGAACGAGTCATACGATCGGCCCCGGTGCGATCCGATTTCTCGCTCCCGCAATTGAGGCTCCACTTCGAGCGGCAATCCCAAGGCCCCGGCGATGATCCGCGCAGTCTCGCTGGCGCGCAAATAGGCGCTGGTGACGATGAGTTCCGGGCGGAACAATTCCCCGATCCTCTTCGCGGCAGCGTGGGCTTGCCGGTAGCCTAGCTCGGTGAGCGGCAAATCATGCGGTGAAGTGGCGAAGATACGGTCCCGATTTCCCGAACTTTCCCCGTGGCGGACCAGTATCAGCTTGCTCACGCGTGATGCGAATCGTGCAAAGCCGCGATTCCCTTGAGCCAATTGCGCACAGAGACGACATTTTCCAAATAGTATTGACCTTGCACGCGCTCGCCCACGCCAACCGACATGCCGCCATGCGCCTCGACCATGGCAAATCCGTCCTGGTCGGTGAGATCATCGCCGACGAACACCGGACGCCGGCCGCTAAACGGAGGCTCCTTCATGAAAGCTTGCAATGCAGTGGCCTTGTTAAATCCTCGCGGCTTGATTTCGAATAACATCTTTCCGCTTTGAATGTGATAGTTGCTGCCGAGCGGTTTGGCGATGTCAATCATGGAGCGGCGAATGGTTTCTTCGAACTGGGGCGCCAAGCGAAAATGCACGGCGATCGTACGGTCCTTATCCTCGAGCAGTGTCCCGGGGTGCGCCGCGACCAATATTTTGATGGCGGCGCGCGCGCCGTCCAGCTGCGTGTCGACGAAGCTTGCGCCTTGCACGGCGCCGCCGGCTTTGCGCCTCTCCACGCCGTGCAGTCCCGCTGCGGGCAGCTGCAGCGGCGCAAACAGCGCATCGAGTGTTTCGATTTTTCGCCCGCTCACCAAAGCGACGGCACCACCCAGCCGCTCCGAGACTTCCCCCAACAATAATTTGATATCCGGATCTGCGAGGGTCTGCGACGGTGTATCGGTCAACTCGAGCAATGTCCCGTCGACATCCAAGAACAAACACCAGTCGAGTGCGGGCGGCGGCGGCGTTGGCTTCATGTGTCAAAAACATAGCCTACGCAATCGCTGCTGCCAATGCTTTGCGCGCATTTATTTCCAAGTGTAAGTATTACACCCAGTTCATTGCTCTAAACTTGGGACTGTGTACGCAAATTTCTGTATTTTGTAATTAACCGCACGCCGGGTCTTTTTGAACACACTTTGAATACACGGAGACAAGATGTTTCGCTCGGTGATGCTGCGATTCGTCCTGCCCGTCGCGCTGGCATCGTGCGTCGTTGCGTATTTCGGACTGCCCTACATACAACGGTTGTTGGCGGAGTGGTTTCGCTCCGACGTTGAACTGCGCGCGCAGCTCGTGATGCACTCGATGGACGACCCGATCACCGATCTGGTGGAAAACGGCACAGAGGCTAAACTCAAGGCCTATCTCGCCAAAATTACCACGGATGAACGGTTGCTGGCGATTTTGGTGTGCCGGCCCGACGGCAAGACCATTTTCAAGTCCGAGCGAACGCCGTCCGCGATTTCCTGCGAAGAGCAGGGCAATACCGAACTGGCGCGATCGCGCGTCATGCAGTTGCGGTCCGGATCCGTGCAGTTGTCGCGTTTTGATTTCGACAGCGCGACGCCGAAGCCGTTTCGGGTGCTCATGATTCATGATTTGAGTTTCGTGGATCGACGGCAGCGTACCGCACGAGACTTCGTACTGGTGTTCGTTGGGATCTCGATTTTGTTGCTGGCGCTGCTGATCGTGATGGTTGCGTGGTTGCAACTGCGGCGCTGGGCGCAGGTGCTGATCGGTGACATCCGCGGCAAGCGCTTCTTGGACAATGCACATTCCCCGCGCGAGTCCTTGCCCATTTTGTCGCAGGTGCGCGAGGTGTTGGCGGAGGCCGAAGAGCGGCAGCGGCTGGAAATCGATTTTCGCGAGAACTGGACGCCGCAGGCGCTGCAACAGGTGGTCAGCGATTATCTGAATTCCGCCCAGGTGATCATCGTCTCGAATCGAGAACCTTACATCCACAACTTCGATGCACAACATCAGCCTGTGTGGCAGTTGCCCGCGAGCGGCATGGTGACCGCCCTCGAACCCATCATGCGCGCTTGTTCGGGAGTGTGGGTGGCGCACGGCGCGGGCGGCGCGGATCGCCAGACCGTCGATCGGTACGACCACATACGCGTGCCGCCCGATGAGCCCACCTATACGCTGCGTCGTGTTTGGCTGAGTCCTGAACAGGAACAGGGCTACTACTACGGTTTCTCCAACGAAGGACTGTGGCCGTTATGCCACTTGGCCTACGTGCGCCCCGCGTTTCGCGCCAGCGATTGGCGCGCCTACGGGGAGGTCAACGCAAAATTTGCAGACGTGGTGGCGGAGGAGTCCGGGACCGCCAGTCCGGTCATCCTGATCCAGGATTTCCATTTTGCGTTGTTGCCGCAACTCATTCGCAAGAAAATTCCCAAGGCCACGATTGCGCTGTTCTGGCATATACCCTGGCCGAATGCCGAGACCTTCGGGGTGTGCCCCTGGAAGCGCGAGGTCCTGACGCACATGCTGTCGGCGGATATATTGGGGTTTCATACCCGCTATCACTGCCAAAACTTTCTCGACACCGTCGATCGATTCATCGAATGCCAAATCGACCGCGAGCACATGAGCGTGACGTTGCAAGGGCACGTATGCCGGGTCGCTCCTTACCCGATTTCCATCGAGTGGCCGCCGCGGTGGCTCGCCCAACTGCCCGACATTCCTGCCTGCCGCGCAGCGGTGCGCGCGCGGCATCGCATCGGCGCCGACGTGATGATCGGGCTGGGCGTGGAGCGCTGGGATTTCACCAAGGGCATCATCGAGCGTTTTCATGCGCTCGAGGTGCTGCTGGACAATGACGCGGCGTACCGCGGCCGCATTTGTTTGCTGCAGATCGCGGCGCCGTCGCGCGGACAACTACCGGCGTACCAAGCGTTGCAGCAGCACACGTACAGCGAAGTGGAGCGCATCAACAGCAAATTTGCGCAAGGGGATTGGCGTCCCATCGTGCTGATCGATGAGCAGCAAGAACCCTTGCGGGTGTATGAGCTGTATCGGGCCGCGGACTTCTGCCTGGTCAACAGCCTGCACGACGGCATGAACTTGGTCGCCAAAGAGTTCGTGGCGGCCCGCGACGATGAGGACGGCGTGCTCATCCTCAGCACATTTGCCGGCGCATCGCGCGAGTTGCCCGAAGCGGTGCTGATCAATCCTTTCGATGTCAACGAAACCGCCAATGCGATGCAAATCGCAATGCGCATGGACCGTGACGAACGGCGCAGCCGCATGCACCTGATGCGCAGGACGGTCAAGGAAAACAATGTCTATCGATGGGCGGGACGCATGCTGATGGACGCGGCCCGCATACGTCAGCGGCAGAGCCTCCCATCCATGGTCAGCCGCTTCGGTGCGTTCGATCGGTAGCGCCGGCCGCGAACGCGCAAAGCCGTTGCGCCGCCTCGCGTAAGGTCTCATCGCGCTTCGCGATACAAAGTCTGACCAACGTCATGCGCGGCGGATGCAGGTAGAACGGTGAGAGCGGGATGGCCGCTATTTTCGCTTCGCTAATCAACCGGTCCGCAAATTGCATGTCATCGGCTTGGCTGATCGCCCCATAGTCCACTAATTGAAAGTAGGTGCCTGCGGCGGGCAGGAGCTCGAGGCCGGAGCCTTTCAATAGGCCCGCCATCAGATCGCGCTTCGCCTGGAAGAAGGCCGACAGGCTCAGCCATGCGTCCGGATACTCGGACAGATAGCGCGCAATCGCATGTTGCAGCGGCGAAACGATGCTGAAGGTGTTGAACTGATGGACTTTGCGAAGCTCGCGCGTCATCTCCGGCGGCGCGATGCAATAACCCACCCGCCAGCCGGTGGCGTGAAGCGTCTTGCCGAATGAAAATACCGCGTAGCTGCGCTCGCGTAATTCCGGATGCGCCAGCACGGACTGATGCCGGCGCCCGTCGAACACCACGTGCTCATACACTTCATCGGCGATCACCGTGATGGGGCGATCGCGAATGCAGGCCGCTAGCTCGTCGAGGTCCGAGGCGCCGGCTACACTGCAACTGGGATTTTGCGGGCTGTTGACGATGATGAGCCTTGTGCGATCGTTTAAGGCGCCCCGTACTTCCTCCCAATCGAATCGGAAGGCGGGAGGTTTCAAGGCAACGCGAACACAGCGCGCGCCGGCCAAACGCACGGCGGGCTCGTAAGAATCGTAGGCCGGATCGAAAATGATCGCTTCATCCCCCGGCCCCACGGCCGCTTGGATGGCGTCATACAAGGCTTCGGTGGCCCCGCAGGTCACCGTGATTTCCGTGTGCGGATCAAAATGCCGCCCGTAGCTTACGTCGAGCTTGTTGGAAATCTGCTCGCGCAATTCGATGCTCCCTTCCATCGGTGCATACTGATTACGCCCTTCGCCGATAACCTCGATCAATGAATTCGACAGGCGCGGATCGATTGGGTAGTCAGGGAAGCCCTGACCGATATTGAGGGCGTTCTCTTCGATCGCGCGGCGCGACATCACCGTAAAAATGGTGGTGCCGACCTCGGGCAGCTTGCTGATGAAGCGCACTCAGGACCCCAACTGCGATAGCCCGCCGGCGAGGGAGCGCGCCGCAATTCCGTGCTTGCGCAGTTCTTGCGCTGTGGCCAAGCTGCGTTTGCCGCTAGCGCATATCAGCAGCACTTCGAGATCGGATTTGAGCAGGCTGGGATTCGCGAGCAATTGCCCCATGGGAATGTGTCGAGCGCCGGTGGGCTGCGCCGCCACCTCTTGTGCGGTGCGAATATCGATAACCTCGAGGCCGCGCTCGGCCGCTTCTGCCAGCGACTGGAGCCGCATCTCCAGTTCCGGCTCCTCCGGCTTCAACTCGCGGATGAGCGCACAGCCGGGCGCGACGCATTTCGTACGGCGCGGTGCCTTGATCTTCACGCTGGAAAAATTCATGAAATCAAGAAGCAGCAGTTCGCCCGCGAGCTGGCCGTGCATTTGCAGCAGGATTTTCAACGTCAGCAGTGCCTGCAATGCACCGAACGCGCCCGGAACCGGGCCCAGTACCCCGGCTTCAGCGCAATTGCCCACGACGCCGTCCGCCACGGCGTCGGGCCACAGGCAGCGCAGGCAGGCATGTTCAGGTTCGGGCTTGTAGACCTGGATCTGCCCCTCGTATTGATACACGCTGGCGAAAACGGCTGGTTTTTGCGCGAGCACGGCTGCATCGTTGATCAAGTACTTGGTGCGGAAATTATCGCTGCAATCAGTCACGATGTCATAGGCGCGCACCAGTTCGAGCGCGTTTTCCGCGCTCAGCTTGTTGGCGTGCGTTTCCACGCGCACCGAGGGATTCAGTGCAGTGACCGCGGCGCCCGCTAAACTCACCTTCGGCTGACCGACTTGGGCTAACGCGTAGATGGGCTGGCGATGCAGGTTGCTGGCATCCAGGCAATCGGCATCGACTAGTCCCAAGCATCCGACGCCCGCACCCGCGAGGTACTGCACCACGGGACTGCCGAGGCCGCCTAACCCGACCACCAAGACCCGGGAGCGCGCTAAAGCGGCTTGGCCTTGGAGGCCGATCTCCTTGAGCAGCAGCTGGCGCGAATAGTCGGGCTGCATAGCCGACTATTTGGAATTCGGCACTGCGTGGCGATCGTGCTGGTGTTCCGTGTGCGGATGTTCCGCGGCCTGCGCGCAGCGCTCACAGTTCACCCAACCCGAATCACCGCTTCGATAGTGCTCCTTTTTCCAGATGGGGACGCGATGCTTCACCTCGTCGATGATGAATCTACAGGCATCGAAAGCTTCTCCCCGATGTGCGGCACTTACGCCGACCCAAACCGCCATGTCCCCCAGGTCCAAAGAACCGACCCGATGGATGCATAACGCATGCTTGATCGGAAAGCGCCGCAGCGCTTCCGCGACAATGCGGCCGCCTTCCTTTACCGCGAGCTCTTGGAATGCTTCGTATTCCAACCGCGTGACCTCCTGTCCCTCGTTCAGATCACGCACCCAGCCTTCGAAACTGACGTAGCCGCCCGCGCTGCAGGTTTGCAGTTCTGCTCGGGCGCTTTGCGTATCGATGGCTTTTTCGGTGAAGCGGAAGTGCATCAGCCGCCTGCCACCGGAGGAATGAAGACCACGGCGTCGCCTAGTTTAAGTTTTCGCGACCAGTCGCTGAATTCGCTGTTCACCGCGACCTTCAATTGATCGCGTGACAGCGTAAAGCCGTAGCGCGCGAGTAATTCATCGTAGAGGTCAGCAGGCGTACCCGCCGAGGTCTCCAAGATTTCTTCGGAGCGTCCGGCTTGCTCGCGCATCAGGGCGTAATACTGAATTTTGAGTTGCATGGGCATCGATCCATCAAGAGTCGCAAGAGCTTGGGTGTATTCCTCGGGCGTATTCACATTGTCCAAGGCGCGTGCATCCTCAGGGTCGAGCAGGCGCGCGCCGTTTCGAATCAGGAATTTCCGCGGGCAGTGTTCGCCGCCGGCGTGGTATTCACCGAGCGCCCTTGCGGCTGAAGGTTCCCAGACGGCGCAAAGCGGCTCGGGCAATCCGTCATGCGCGCTCTTGTACGCTGTGGCGAAACCGGCGGCATCGCGCCGGCGCAGCAAAAAGTCTACCGCGTGATCGGAGAGAAAGGGCAAGTCGCATGCCAACACCAGCCACGCAGCCTTGGGGTGGGCGGCGAAGGCGGAGCGGATGCCGACAATGGGTCCTTCCCCCGCGACGGAATCGACGATCATGGGGTGAGCCGACCGCGTTGGATCCGTAGTTTGCGCCGCGCGCACCGATACGAACACATCGCGAACATGCCGGCTCGCCAGTTCGAAGGTACGAACCAGCTGAGTGCGGCCTTGGTATTGAAGGGTCGCCTTGTCGCGGTGCATCCGAGTACTCGAGCCGCCCGCGAGGATGAGGCCGAAAAGAGGGTCGACGCTCACGGCGTCGCCGCCGTCGCGTAGCCGCTTTTCCCGCCCTCTTTGGCGAGCAAGCGCACATCCGTGATGATGATGTCGTGCGACAGGGCCTTGCACATATCGTATACGGTCAAGGCGGCGATGCTGGCACCGGTGAGGGCCTCCATCTCGACGCCGGTCTTGTTGTGCACGGTCACGGTACAGCTAATCACTGCGGTGTCGCCTCTAAGATCAATGGCGATGCTGCAATTCTCGAGCCCCAACGGATGGCAGAATGGAATCAGCTCGTGGGTGCGTTTCGCGCCCATGACGCCCGCGACGATCGCGGTATCGAAAATCGGCCCTTTCGCCGAGCGCAGACCGCTGTCGCGAAGCGCCGTCGCCACGGCGGAAGGAAACGTTACCCGTGCCTCGGCGGTGGCGGTGCGCTTCGTGGCCGCCTTGTCGCTGACATCGACCATCGTGGGACGTTGGTAGGCATCCAAATGCGTGAAAGTCATGGATTAGCCGCCAATGTAATACATCTCGATTTTCTTCGTTTCAGGAGAAACGCGGCGCAATTCGTCCCGAAGCTCGCTGTAGCGGTCGGCGCGCCCCAGCCATGCACCCCGAATGATCCGCAACAATTCGGCATCGTCCGCGCCCTCGCGCATCGGCGCGCGCAGATCCGTGCCGTGATTGGCGAACAAGCAGGTGAAAAATTTACCCTCGGAAGACAGGCGTGCGCGGCTGCATGCTCCGCAAAAGGGCTGCGAGACAGAGGAAATAAAACCCACTTCACCTCCGCCGTCGGCAAACCGCCAGCGTTGCGCCACTTCGCCGCGGTAATTTCCGGAAACAGGAAACATGGGCCAACGCTCATGGATCCGCGCCGCCAGCTCGCGGGACGGGACCACCATCTTAGGATCCCAATGATTGCGATTTCCGACATCCATGAATTCGATGAATCGCACGATCACCGGGGTACCGCGAAAATGCTCCACGAGATCTAGCGCCGTGTGATCGTTCACGCCTCGCTCGATGACGGAGTTGATTTTTACAGGAGTAAGGCCAGCGGCAATAGCAGCCCCGATGCCGGTCAACACCTGATCGAGTGCGCCAAATCCGCCGCTCATTCGCGTAAAGATGTCTTTGTCCAACGTGTCCAAGCTGACTGTTATACGTTTCAAGCCATTGGCATGCAGATCGACTGCATGATTGGCCAACAACACGCCGTTCGTTGTCAGGGCGATGTCTTCGATCCCCGGGATCCCGGTCAAGTCGCCCACCAAATCGGCCAGGTTGGTTCGCAGCAGGGGCTCACCGCCCGTCAGCCGCAGCTTGCGCACGCCCAAGCTTGCGAATAGCTTCGTCAGGCGCACGATTTCGTCGAAAGACAGCCGCTCCTGAGATTTCAGGAACTGGTAATTTTCGTGAAACTGCTCCTTGGGCATGCAATACGGGCAGCGAAAATTACACCGGTCCATGACCGAGATGCGCAAATCGTGCAGCGGTCGGCCGAGCCGATCGATCGGATTGTGTGCGCCACGGATGTCGTGAATGAGCGAGGTCATTAAATGATCACCAGCGGTAGACGTTGGCGACGAAACCTTTGGCGTAGGTATTAGGTCCGGGCGGCAATTCCACGAACCCATCGGTACCCGCGAGGCTTAAGAAATCACCCGATCCGTTGGGCGGCCGCGGATTCGCCCACGGACGGCCCCAGTCGTCATGCTCGATGATGACCGGCAAAAAATACGCCAACGCGTGTTTAAACGTCACCGGCGTTCCCAAGGCTAGCCGCTCCGCCGCCACACGCTTCGTGCCCATGGCTTCGGCAATGGCCGGTATGACATAGCGGATGAGACAGACCAAGGTGGAAACCGGGTTGCCGGGCAATCCAAACACGGATTGCCCTTGCGGGCCTATCCCGAACCACATGGGGCGGCCAGGCCTCTGAGCGACATTATGAAACACTTCTTGAACGCCCAACTGAATCAGTGCCTTGGGCACGAGATCAAACTTCCCCATCGACACCCCGCCACTCAAGACAACCACCTCATGGGTGGTCAAGTGCAATGACAGGCGTTCGCGAAGTTGATTTTCATCATCCAGCACGTGATCGCTGCCCACCCGCGTAAAGCCGCGCCGGCGAAACGTCGCGGCCACGGCATACGCATTGGAGCGGCGCACTTGGAATTCCGCGATCGGATCACCCGGCTCGATCAATTCATCCCCGGTGGAAACCACCATGATGGCCGGCTGGCTGCTCACGCGCACGCGGGCCATGCCCGCGGAGGCAGCCACGGCGACCTCCGGGGCACGCAGTAGCGTTCCGGATTCCAACAAGAGCTGTCCTTGCAGGCTATCCGCGCCACGCCGATGAATATTGTGGTAAGGGGAATTCACGACCACGGTATTTAGCGATGCATATCCATCGTCCACATCAACTTGTTCAATCGGGATGACGTTGTCACTGCCGACGGGCAGGATCGCACCTGTCATGACTTCGATGGCGTGCTCCGCGCTTTTCAGCTTCGTAGCCGGCGCCCCTGCGGCTTGGACACCTTGTATTTGAAAGCGCCGATGGCCCTGGCGCAACGCGGCGCTGTCCACGGCCATGCCGTCCATGGACACACGGTCAAACGGCGGGGCGTCGCGTTCCGCGTAAACATTTTCGCGCAGCGTTCCCCCGACACACTGCATCAATGGCAATGATTCGATGGGCAAACACGTCAGCCGAGAGTAGATCGCCTCTTCGGCCAGACGCGGCGTAATGAGCGTACTAGCCTGCATAGTTTGGAAGCCGCGGCTGAACGGTCCACCGCGTCGTTAGTCCTACTTTTGTTTCGCTTTGAAGATTTTCAACTGCTCATTGAAACGTCCAACCACCGCCTGCAACTCATCGACCGCGGCGTTGTGCTTTTGCACCAGTACTTTATTTTCCTGGTCCGCCTTTTTCTTCTCGTCCGGCGTTAATTTGGAAACGTCCTTGGGCATGGCACTCATTTCCAGATTCAGGCAGTCAAGGTAAGCATTCATCTCGACGTTGTAGCGGTCGAAATCATGCTTGGCGGTAATCATTTCCTCCCGGCTGGCCGTGTCCCCTTTGGGAGGGGGGGCGGGCGACTGCGGGTACGAGCAGGTCGCATGAGCATGGGCGGCAAAGCCGAAAGCGAAAACGAGCGTCAGCGGTATCCAAGCCTTCATCGGGTATCCTCTAGTTATAAACAGATTCAGACGATATGCAGCGAGCGTGATCTTACGGCCAAGGGTGGAATGCCGCCAGCGCAACCCTGGCAGAACGTAAGCCTCTGATTTTACGATTTTATTTGACTGGCTGCCTGCCGCTTAGTTCCCGCTATAGCACCTGTGGACGCGGCATTACGACCCGAGGGGTTGCGAATTGGGCCCCCTCAACCGGTCTTGGGCTGTCGAATCGGTCCTGGGCGGTTCGACTATGCAATGGCGAATAACGCCGCGACGAGGAATGCGACATGAACTATCTATTGATGATTTACAACAATGAAGCGGAAACGGCCGCCATGAGCGAGGACACCCGCAAAAAGATGATGGCCGAGTATACGGAATTCACGAAGTCCATCGTGCAATCCGGGCACTTCAAGGCCGCCGACCGATTACGGCCCGTGTCCACCGCCTCCACCGTACGGGTGCGCAATGGCAAAGCAGCGATTGCGGACGGACCTTTTGCAGAAACCCGCGAGCAGCTGGGTGGCTACTACCTGATCGACGCCAAAAGCCTCGATGAGGCAACTGCCATTGCGGCCCGCATCCCGGGAGCCAAGCACGGCAGCATCGAAGTGCGCCCCATATGGCCACCAATACCCTAAAGCCCGCGTGGTCATCTGCATGAATGCGAGTGCGGTCGGTGACTCAATCGAGGAAGTCTTTCGCCGAGAAGCGGGCAGGGTCCTGGCGACCCTGATCCGCCTGCTCGGGGATTTTGATTTGGCCGAGGAAGCACAGCAAGAAGCGTTTACCGCAGCCATCGAGCAGTGGCCGGTGCATGGGACGCCGGACAACCCGCGAGCGTGGTTGATCGCTACCGGGCGCAATAGGGCCGTCGATCGGATCCGCCGCGAGGTGTTTTTCCGGGAACATATCGCCCCTCGGGAACTCGCCGAAACCGATGAGAGCGACGAGATCGATCCGTCCGAGGCGATATTCGGCGACGATTCGCTACGCCTGATATTCACGTGTTGCCACCCGGCCCTGAACAGCGAGGCGCAGATCGCGCTCACTTTGCGTGAAGTGTGCGGATTGTCCACGCAGGCGGTCGCTCGCGCGTTTCTAATCAGCGAAGAAACCATGGCGCAACGACTGGTGCGCGCCAAGAAGAAAATTCGCGACGCCGGAATTCCTTACGAGACGCCGCACCTATCGGTACTCGATCAGAGGATTGAAGGCGTGCTCGCTGTGGTGTATGCGGTATTCAACGAAGGGTATGCAGCCACGGCGGGCAGCCGCTTGATCGATGTGGAGTTGTGCGCCGAAGCGATTCGCTTAGGAAGGCTTCTCGATTCACTGCTACCCAATAATTCCGCGGTGACGGGTCTTTTGGGCCTCATGCTGTTGCACGATGCGCGGCATACCGCGCGTGTTACGGACGCAGGCGATGTGATTCTGCTAGAGGATCAAGACCGTTCGCGATGGGACAGAGACGAAATAACGGAAGGGGTTTCACTGGTCGATAAATCACTGGCGGCTGGCTCCCGGGTGAGCCCGTACGCGGTGCAAGCGGCGATTGCCGCATTGCATGTACGAGCTGCGGACGGGCAAGCCACGGATTGGCCGCAAATTGTCGGACTGTACGAAGTGCTGCTCAGGTTGCAACCTACACCCGTGATCGAATTAAACCATGCAGTGGCCGTTGCCATGGTAGATGGCCCCGAACGCGCGCTGAATCTGGTTGATTCGCTGGCCGCGCGTGGTGAAGTGACGCAGTATCATTTGCTGCAAGCTGCGCGAGGCCGCTTCCTCGAACAACTCGGCAGGCTTCGGGACGCCCGAGACGCCTATGATGCTGCGCTAAAAACCGCGACGCTGGAGCCTGAGCGGCGTTTGCTCGCTTCGCGCATCGCTGCCATCAAGACTCAAGGGCTCTCTCCTGGCGGTTGATTCTCGCTGGCCAGCGAGGAACTCCGCGCCCCGGCCCGTGCCGCTTCTTCCGCAGTCGGTGGTATCTCCTGGATCGGTAGCGTGGTCGAATTCACGACTGTGGGGTTGTCGCGCAGCTTGACGTACAACGGACCGTTAACAGGATGGGGTACCGGGAGGGCGGAGCCTAAGAATCCATCGGGCACCGCTACCGAATGAGCAAACTGGGGATCGCTGGAAACAGAATCGATCAAGAAAAGATTGGAGCCTGAAAGCTTACAGGCAAGCTCGGCCGAGGCGGGACACTTTAGCTCCTTGAGCATCGGCAGCCGCACCAAGTTGGCCAATGGCTGCCAATCCCCCAAGATGCCTTTGACATTGACGCGAAATTGCAAGGGGCCGAAGGCGGCGCCGCCAAATACTTTCGCAGGAGTGAGCGTCACCACGGCGACGTGTGCATTCTCCAGAATGAGACCGCCGTTAGCGAAACTCAGTGTGGCGGTGGAGGATTCATCGGAGGTAGCGATTTCAATGTTCTCATCGCGCGCAAACACCCCGGGCTGTTGGCTGCGCAACGAAAACGTCAATGTCGCATCCTGCGGTAACTCGCTTTTCTCGGTTAATTGAATGTTGCTGTTATGGCTCGATGCGGAGGGCTGCACGTTCATCCCGAGCAATTTCACCACGGGCCGCGGTGCATCCACGCTGCCAAGCAGTGGAAATACCCGACCATCCCGCAGAGTGGCTTTTGCCGCGGCGCCGTGCTCGGGTTTCAAAGCGGCGGCCGAAGCGGGGTCTTGCGCCACCATTGGTAACTCGTCAGTTCCGTGTCGCGTGGTGAGTTCGCCGGGAACGAACACATTGCCCTTAAACGTCAGGCTGCTGATCTCATCGAGGCGATTGCCCCTGAGGATTCCAACCGTGTCGCCCGAATGAATGGCAAACCCATCAATACGTCCCGCATCGGCAAAGGTCTGAATCGGAACGCTATCGGCCTGGTCTTTGCCGTATTGAGAGACCATCAGCGTCATGGCGCCGGGGGCGGCATCCTGCAGAGGGAGCTTAATTTCCACCTCGTCGGGCCGCGTGGTCCTCCAGTCAACTTTCAATTGCTTGCCGCCCGGATCCTTCAGCATGATGCCATCGACACAACTGACACTGTCAGCCTGCAGGTGAATGGTGTCCTGGCGCCCGACGATCAGTGCGGCTTCATCTCCCGCGGCCAATTCCCAAGATTTTGCATGGACATTGATGAGGTGGAAGGTGGGGCCCTCATACGGCTCGAAGCCCCAAAACCCCCTCAGTGCTGCGTGGATGCTGTCTCCCAGCACTGCATTTCCGAGGCCAGAAGTATCGACTACATAACCGCCTTGTATCGGGTCCGCCTTTGCCGGCAGGGCGACTGTCTTGCCGTCTTTGCCCGTCACATTGAGCGTCAGTCCGTGCGCATATCCTGTAGAGAAGGCCAGCGGTGCGCCCTCCACAGGAAGCACAAGCGTCGAACGGCGCACACAGTAAATTTCCTTCGGATCGACGGCGTGCAGCGGGGGCAATTGAGCGGATTCCACCGCAGGTAGGGCGATCACGATCACGGACATGGGACTGTGGAACGAGGGCGCCGTGTTCAGCGTCAAAACAAGCCTGTCTTCTCGTTGCGTGGCAAGCGCGGGAATATATTGATATTGCGCAGTCCGGAACGATTCCAAAATGCGCGCGATGTCCAACACCGACGCGATATAGGGACTGTAAAAGCCGTAGCTCAATTGCGGCGTATAGCTCGCCTCCATGGCCAAATTGCTGCCGGGGCCGGTAGTGAGCGCTTCCACGATCGATGTGCTATGCCCGTCATTTAAGATAAGCGATTCCTGCCCCTGCATCAGGCAGGGCGCCTGCAGCGCAGGGATCCTGTCCAAGCATTTTTCCTCGACCTTGATCGCCAAGCTGCGCGCCAAGAGCGGTGCTGCTTCCTTCAATTTCGACGGATCGCCCGTGTTCAAAACTCGAACTGCCGAAAGAAATCGTTCCAATCGAGAACGATCGAGCGCAGCCTGGTTCAAATCCTGTGATGTGCGCACGAAGGCGCCGGGGCGGCCGCGTACGGCACCCATCAACGTTCGCAGGTCTCCCCCGGTATGAGGCGCAAGGAACACCAACACCTGTTGAGCGCCCTGCGGCACCGTGACGTCAAGGCCGTCCTTGCCGCATTTATCCGACCAAACTTTGCACGCAAAAAACCATTTTTCCGGCGGCGGGTTCGTCGAACCGCTCAAGAAGGCCGCCACCATCAAATATTTGACGGATTGGCTCTCCGGCAAATCCACCTTTATCCACAGCCGATCTCCCGGCGCCAGATTGGGGACTTGCGCGGCTGGGAGCGTCGTGCCGGCGCGTGTCACATTCACTTGCATCGTGGGACCGCCAAGGTCAAATGGTGCAGGTGCAGCAAGCGCAACTGAGGAGGCCGCCAACATCAGCAGCGATAATGCGTGTCGAATCATCATTCTCCCGTAATCCGTTGGCCGACTATTCAGCCTGTTTAGAGTGCACGGAGCCGCAGGAGTTCGTTCCTACATGCCCATTTGAGCTCTACATATACCCAAATTCGATTTGATCTGCAGCGACTGCGCCCACAGATTGAGGTGTCTGCTCATTCATCGGCGCTTCGGCGTAAGCAATTGAAAGATCGTTCGTACCATCAATGCCGCATTCGAGATCGATGCCTGAAGTCGCGAAATGGATCTCCATGAAAATTCAGCGACAGCAGCTACGTTCAATATGAAGTATTGTGACGCTGCTGGGCACATTCTTGATGCGAAGCCTAAGGATGCGGCGACGCTTCTCTTCAATTCTTTGGGGCCGAGGTCGAACTCTCACCTCTAAAATCAGTTGCAAGAGTCGTATTGACCAGGTTGTCGCGAGCTGAGGCAGATCAAACAGCCGTCGGGCCGCGCCTCGACCGATATAACGTCCGGCATGATTCATTGCTGAGGTTTCCGATTGGCTCCATCAACGCTAAACTGCTCGCGGGCGCCCGTAGCTCAGCTGGATAGAGCACCTGGCTTCGAACCAGGTGGTCGGCGGTTCGAATCCGTCCGGGCGCACTTTTCTCGAAAAGAGTTTCCCTACCGCTAAGCGGCGCCAATAGCTTATTGCTCACAATTCGAACCGCCGACAGAGAAAAAAACGGTTCGACAACCCGGCGCTGCGCCGTCGGGTCGGATGCTCTGGACTTGTACCAAGTGGCAGAATACGCGCTGACAGCGCCTCTGTTAGGCAGCGTACCGACAAAATCTAGACCGTTCTGTATCGTTTGCAGGAGCTGATCCGCGACATCCTGCTAAACGCCTAATGGATCGTTATACCCCACCTGTAACCGGGGTTCACCATTAGTCGAGCGACGTTCCTAACTATTGACAAGGAGTTTTGTATGATTGAAGCCACCTCGACTACCTCTGGAAACCTCATTGCCGCCGACAAGGTCAACGGTACAAATGTTTATAATATGGCCGGCGACAAGCTTGGCACCGTTGATGACATCATGATTGACAAGATTAGCGGTCGCGCGATTTATGCTGTGATGTCGTTCGGCGGGTTTCTCGGCATGGGTGCGAAGCACAATCCGCTGCCGTGGGCAACTCTGAAGTACGACGCGCAGAAGGGCGGCTACGTTGTCAATATGGACAAGAAGCAGCTTCAGGATTCGCCGAGCTACGATATGAATTCGGATTTCAAATGGACGCCGGAGTACGGCCGTAAAGTTGACAGTTACTATAAGACGACCAGTTACTGGAATTAGTTTTTGCTAAAGCCCCTTTGGAGGGCGCGACGGTCCGTGATCGGTGCCGCCCGGGATTAGAACAAACTCTATCCCCCGGGCGTTTCCGTCGATCGCTAGCGCTGACAGCGGGCGCGATTGCGGCGATCGCTGTGAAAATTCCGCTGACACGAACATTCATCAAGCTTTTCTACAAACGGTGGTGAATGGCCGCCAAGCGCTCGGATTCTTTCTTGACCACCGCATAGCACTCGCAACTCAGCTTTTCAAGCTGGGGCCGGTCGAGCACGGTGATCTGACCGCGCGCATATTCGATTGCCCCCAGCCTCAGCAACTTGCCAGCGGCCTCTGTGACGCCTTCTCGGCGTACCCCGAGGACAACGGCCAGCATCTCCTGGGTGATAACTACCTTATCGCTGGGCAAGAGATCCAGTCGAAGCAGGAGACAGCGGCACAGCCGCTGGTCAATCGAATGGTGAAGGTTGCAGGCGGCTGTCTGGGTCATTTGGGTTATCAGGGACTGCGTGTAGCGCAGCAGCGACAGCATCATCATGCCATGGAGATTGAACTCGTCCTTCAGTCGCTGTCCGGAGAGCCGGTAGGCGTAACCGGCGATCTGCACGACCGCGCTGCTAGACGTGCTCTCGCCACCCATAAACAAGGCGACGCCGATGAGACCGTCATTGCCAACTACCGCAATTTCTGAAGACTGGCCGTTGCCCATCACATAGAACAGCGATATGAGGGAGGTAGTCGGAAAATACACATCGCGCAAGATCTCTCCGGAATTGTACAAGGCCTTGCCAACCGGGAGCGACGTCAATTCTAGTTCTGGAAAAATCCGATGTTTCACGATGTCCGGAAAGGATGCCAGCAAATGGTTTTGCTCGGGTGCGGACGTCTCGAACGCCTCGGCCGTGGCGCGCATATTTCTGCCAGTCCTCACCAAACGTTTGAGTTCGTCGGAGATCTTGTCGATAGGTAGAAAAAAATCTACGCAGCCCGAGGCCTGAGCGCTCGCCGGCATGCCGTTTACTTCGGCCGATGCGTCCTGAGCAAAAGTTGTTCCACCCTTCACCTTGATCTGCTTGCATCCCTCAGTCCCGTCGAGACCATGCCCCGAGAGAATAATAGCGATCGCGCGAGGTCCCATGGCCTCTGCTAAGGAAATCAAAAATAAGTCTACTTCGAGACTCTTATTCTTGCGTGGGGCGATAACCTTGAATGAGTTGCCCTCCACTTGGAGATCTGCGTTAGGCGGAATCACGTAGACATGATTCTTGCGGATCGGCATTGCCGTGCAAGCCAATGAAACACGCATTTTCGTGTGGCGCGACAGAATGAGTGCCAACTCACTATTGGCAGTGGGATTCACCTGAGAAATAACCACGAACGCCATACCGGTATCTGACGGCAGCTTTTCAAAAAGCGCCTTGTATGCGTTAAGAGAACCCGCTGCACCGCCAAGCCCTACAACGAAGTTTGGCATGACCGCCTCCATTCGCTATCCCGGAAAGCTCGCTTTGCCCACCTTCTTTTTTTGATCGACGCCTGCAGAGGATTCCGCATTCATTGGTTCTACACTTATTCCCTCATCGTTCAAAATTAATTTGTGGACGTCACTGGAGTGGCCCGTGCCACGGGATTTCACGATGTAAATGCCGCGAGTGCGCTTTTTACCCTCATTTTCTTCTAATTCTCTGACGACGATCCAGGTGTCTATCAAGGACGATACGCCGATTTCCCCGCTGGTGTCATTGGGGGCGGTTGAAGAAACGAGGCTTGTAAAAAAGCCAGTTATTCCCTTGGATTTCAAAGCATCAATCATTCGAGTCAGCATCGATTGAATCTCCAGCGAGTTTCCCTGGCCAATTAGACTAGTCAGGGGATCGATGACAACTGCACGCGGCTTAAAATTTGCAATCAGCTTGTATAGATCGAGCAAATGCATCTCTAGGCCCACGAAGGAAGGCCTGGTGGAGACAATCCTCAACAATCCTTTTTTCACCCAGGGTTCCAAATTAAAACCGATAGAGCTCATATTTTGAATGAGTTGCCCGGAGGACTCTTCATAGGATAAGAAGAGGCATCGTTCTCCCCGTTTGCACCGCTCTAGTGCGAAAGCTGCTGCAAGGCTTGTTTTCCCCGTGCCGGCAGTACCGGAAGCGAGTACCGTGCTGCCCCTACTATAACCCGCACCTTTGAACAATTGATCTAACGACGGAATGCCCGTCGACACCTTCTTTGTAGTGCCGGGTTGATCGAGCCCTAGAGAGGTGATAGGTATTACCGAAAGTCCGTCTTTATCAATGACAAAGGGATATTCATTGGTTCCATGGCTTGACCCGCGATATTTAATGATTCGAATTCGGCGCACCGAAATTTGCTCACTCACTCGGTTATCGAGGAAAATAATGCAGTCCGATACGTACTCTTCCAGCCCATGACGAGTGTAAGAGCCATGTACCGGCTCGCCGGTAACCATAGCCGTCACATTTTTTGTCTTAAGCCATCGGAATAGTCTTTTTACTTCTAAGCGAAGAATGCCAATATCCGTGAGACCCGCAAAGAGAGATTCGATGGAATCTAGAACTACGCGTGTGGCGCCGATGGAGTCAATTGCATGATCCAAACGAATCAGCAGCCCCTCAAGATTGAACTCGCTCTCTTGAACATCCCTGCGCTCCAGAAGCACATATTCGAGCAGAATCTTTTTTTTCGCCACGAGGCCGCGTAGATCCAAGTTCAAAGAAGCGACATCTTTATACAGCTCATCTTTCGTCTCTTCAAACGACATGAAAACGCCTCGTTCTTTATAACGGGCGGCTCCATTAATCAAAAAATCCAGCCCCAGAAGAGTTTTCCCAGAACCAGCACTGCCAGAAATTAACGTAGTCCTATTTTTCGGAAGCCCGCCTTCTGTGATTTGGTCAAAACCTTTAATGCCGGTGGGGCACTTTAGCAATTGATAGTGATGCGCAGAGTTCTGCCTGGATGGTTTGGGCATAAACATTTATCCGTTGGTGATTTCAGCAGCAACTGACGTCGGAAAAAACAGGCAATTGGGCTGTCTGCCCAAGGAGTAACGCATGGTGGCAAACGTCGTGGATTCGGACACGAAAAGGCTCAACGGCCACTGGCATAAGTTGCCACTCGGCTCGCCAATTGGGCGAGAACAGCAAGGGCACAGAACTCGTGCTTTGTTCAGTCGCGCGGATAGCAATCGACTGAAAGGGCATGGAGCCGAGAGCTCGCGTCCCCGCCGTTGTTCCCGTTTATATTCGGGATCGACGCACCAAAAAGACGATTAAAGCAACGATGAGGAGGGTTCCAAGGATGCCGCCGCCCATATACATAGGATTCTCCAATAGCGTGTACCGAGTTGATTAAAGCGCAAAGGCGATATCGCGTCGGTTCGGTAACGCACGCAACGGCTGTACTCGTCTCCTCAGCTCTTCGCCGGTAGATGTTCCAAACGGTTGTGAGCTATCTAAGAGATGGGGATGTGCAATGCGGCGTCCGTCGTTCAGGCAGGGGGTCTTGTAGACAAGGGACTTTACTAAATCGACTAAATCGCGCGTGATAATGTCGGATGCATTACTCGATATCCAGAAAAATCAAAAAAATTAGAGGCTGTCGGCTTGAGTCACTTGGAAGGGGAACTCGACATGTTGCCTTGATAATCCAATTTCATCTGGTCTTTGCACGCTTTTTTCATGTCGCTTTTCGACATGCCGCTATTGGCAGTGATCTGCTTAGCCATGCAGTCTTTCATCATTTGACGCTATTGCGCCATCGTCGGGCCGTGAGCCACAGAGTTATCCGCAAAGGCTTGAACACTCATTAAGAATAGGCTGCTTGCTGCGAGCGAGGTAACGATACGATGCATGAAAAGTCTCCCGAAAGTTGGCGAAATGATCAGATCACGTCATGGACGATGGAAATCCGTGCGACCCGCGCGGTTCGACCCTCGATGAGAATCGCAATTACCACAGAGCTTGCATTGCCGCTCGATCAGCTCCAAGGGCTATGAGCGGTTTGGATTTATTATCATCCTGACAACGCCCTTGATATACCAGCACACTACTCGCAACATCAATCCCGCAAAAAGCCAGGTTTTCCGCTACTGACCGCTCATTACTTGCAACTATTCTCAACATTGCATTGCGCAGCTAATTCGCTAGTTGTCGTCCTACACGAAGGGCAGTCCCGCGCCGTTCGCGACATTTAAATCATGGGCGAAAGGTGCTATGGAGCCCGGTCGCCCTGGGGTAGACGATCGTGATCGATGTGGCGAACGTGGGTCGACGGGCATTGTGAAATCCACCTTACGTTCGCGGCTCAAACTGCGGGGCTTGCGAGATCCCCGACCCTGCTTGTCGCTTCGGGACTAGGGGCACCGAGTTTGGTAAGACCAAGGAAAGTAGAGGTGAGCCGACCAATCGGTCAATTCGACCGTGCGTCAGGCAGACCTGAGCTCTGGCGAGCTTACAAGCCCGATTGGCCTTTCCCGCCAGCCTGCCAGATCAGACTGCCAACGAAATATATGACGGGCTATGTGTGCTGACGTACGGACTCAGGTCTCGATGTGCGACTAGCGTTGAGACAGAGTCATTCGACTTCTGCGCGCGACAAGTTCGTTCGCTCGCCAAATGAGGACTGATCGTGAATAAACAGACCAACCCCACAGTAGCCGACATCAAAAGCCAGGAGCAAAAAAAAGGCCGCATTATCTGAAGAGCCCATTGAACGTGCCCGAATTAAACCCGGGATATTTTAGCCAGGTGCGATGATTAGCAGTGGCCGAAGAGCGTTTTTTACCCGCGACTGGTGGATTATTTGACCCCGCCGCCGGACTGCATTCAATCGGGGTCATGGTGTCTTGAGTTAGAGGAGTTCCCGTATGTTTGCCCTGCCCAACCTGCCTTATGCGTATGACGCCTTGTCGCCGGTGATTTCCGAACGGACGCTGCATTTGCACCACGACAAGCACCATGCTGGCTACCTCAAGAAGCTAAACGGTCTGATCGAATCGGCCGGAAAATCCTACCCCTCTCTGGAGGCGCTGATCATTGAGGCCGCCAAATCGTCGCTCAAACCATTGTTTAACAATGCCGCTCAGGTCTGGAACCATGCCTTCTATTGGGTGGCCATGTCGCCCGATCGGCAGCAGCCGGCGTCCGAACTCGAGAGCGCCATCCTGTCTGCGTTCGGTTCCCGCGACAAGCTTCGCCAGGCGTTCGTCACGGCTGGCGCAGAACATTTCGGGTCAGGATGGGTCTGGCTGGCAGCCGATCGCGGCGGGGCGCTGAAAGTCATCTCCACTCACGACGCCGAAGACCCACTCACAGCGCGGGATCAGACGCCTCTGCTGGTCTGCGATCTGTGGGAGCACGCCTACTATTTGGACTACCAAAACGATCGCAAGGCCTACCTCGAGGCGTGGTTCGACGCGCTGCCTAATTGGCGTCTCGCCGCGGCGCAGCTCGCCGCCGTGCAGGGTCGGGGCCAGGTCTGGCAGTATGCCGCGCCAGGCGCCTCGGCTGTGGCTGCTTAGATTTCCTGAATAGACTGCGCGGCCTCCAGACGCAATGGAGCCCGGCCGGCGCGAACCACTTGCTTGCCGTTCGGGCAGAGTTTCGCATGGGGCGCAAAGCTCGACGGCTGTGGGTCAAGCATTTGCGTTTCCGGGCGCGTTCTTAAATTTCGTTCAAGCGGTTGCATCGCCACTTGGAATGGGT
>JALYIT010000082.1 GCA_030775645.1 Pseudomonadota bacterium
TCAATGCGTTCTGGGATTGGGTCGCGTCCTGGTGCCGCCTTGCGCAGTTACCCTCCGACTTAGGCGGCGACGATACGGGGTTCGTGTTACCTCCCCTTGAGATCATTCGGCATCGTGCCGCTGAATCCGCGCCGACAATCCACGGTGGACTGTTCGGCGATGAGGTTGTGAGCGCCACCAATCTCCACACGATCAAGCGGGCCACGATAGAAAAGCGAGCGGAACTTGCTGCCAGTTTAATATATAATTGGCAGCCATGTGGAAGCCAGAATACGCAGCGCGACGTAAAGCCAAATATCACGCAAGCGCTGACGAAAGAGAGCGACGAAAAAAGCAGGGACGCACTCCAGAGGAAAACCGCGAGTACATGGCCGATTATTACCGCAAGAATCCCGAAAAATTCAGGCTCACCCCAGAAGGCCTCGTCAAAAGAAACGAAGCTAATCGCAATCGATACGCAACTGACCCAGAGTTCAGAGCCAAATGCCTTGAATTTGCCAATCGCGCGGTGCGAAGCGGGAGAGCAAGACAACTCAAGCGAGCATCATTCCTCAAGTCCATCGGACTTAGCGAAGAATCCTATGCAACGCTCTACGCTGAGCAAGGAGGAAAATGCGCTATCTGCGATGTCTACGAAGATCGACTGCGACCAGACCATTGCCATAAATCAGGAAAAGCGCGCGGCTTGCTCTGTACCAGATGCAACCTCGCACTTGGGCAGTTCGGCGACAGCTTGGACCGTCTGCAAAGAGCCGTGGTGTATTTGGGTCGATACGGATTACGAGCAAGACGCAACCGAAGTCGCACTGACTAGGTACTTCGGCAAGGATTCGTTCTTTTCTATTCGTGGCGCAATGTCGTCCGAGCGAAAAGAAGCTGAGATTTACGGGTGGATCAACGGCGATAGACCGTTACTGATCAGCAAACCATCAATATGTGGTTTCGGAATGAATTTCCAGCACTGTGCACGCACGGTATTCGTCGGCCGGTCATTCAGTTACGAGGCATGGTATCAAGCCGTGCGGCGTTTCTGGCGTTTCGGTCAAACGCGCGAAGTCCAAGTGCATCTCATTGTTGCCGAGGGCGAGGATTCGATTGCGCGGGTGATTGACCGCAAGGCCGATGACCACGATGAAATGAAACTAGCGATGCGCGCAGCGATGCGCCGCAATGATGGGAAGGTCAGCGCAACGCGCGTGGCCTATGAACCCAAACACCGAGCGAGTCTGCCGTCATGGCTATAAACCGATCGGCCGAATGGCTTAGACAAAAGTATGAGGCGCAAGGGCTTGACTGCGTACAGATTGCCGCGCTCGTTGGTAGAGATCCAAAAAGCGTATGGAGTTGGCTCAGGAAGTTCGGCATAGCCACCAGGCCGCGCGGAAGCAATGCGTCTGTCAATCTCCTTACGCATGGTAGGCCGCACGGCTTCAAACATACCGACTCCACTAAGCAAAAGCTGCGACATGCGCGAATCGCGGACGGGCACTATCCTAAATCACCCGATGGCTCGCCATATTGGAAAGGCAAGACGGGGTCCGCCCATCCCACTTGGACCGGCGGCGCTACGCCCGATAGACAGGCGTTTTATTCTTCTGAGGAATGGATTGTCGCTAGGCGCATCGCTTACACGAACGCGCACGGCAAATGCCAGCGATGCGCGTCGACAGAGTCGCTTCATGTCCATCACGTTTATCCGTTCACGATAAAGCACCTCCGCGCGCAGCCGTGGAACCTGCGCATTCTTTGCGCTGACTGCCATCGATTCGTGCATGGCCGAGTCAATCTGAATCGAGAATATTTGCCGCTTTTTGGAATTTACCGATTCAGAGACGGCGCGGAATTGCCAATGACCTATCGACCCAAGATTCCTTTGCGATTACCGGAGTGGCTATGTCGGAAATAATTTGCGAGAACTCGAAACACGGAGACGGATGGACTGCCTTCCATGGTGATTGCGTATCGATTGCCAAGCAGATGCCGGACGCATGTATAGATTTCAGCGTTTACAGCCCTCCGTTCGGATCGATTTTCGTATACAGCTCATCCGCCTTAGACATGGGCAATAGCTCAAGCGATGGCGAGTTTGCCGAGCACTATGCATACATGGTGCGCGAGAAGTTCCGTCTCACGAAGCCCGGCCGATTGACAGCGGTCCATTGCAGCGACTTGCCGCTCACGAAATGGAAGGACGGCGCGGTCGGCATCAAGGACTTCTCCGGCGATATCATCCGCATTCACCAGGAGGCAGGCTGGATTTTCCACAGCCGGCGCACGATCTGGAAATGCCCGGTGGTCGAAATGACCCGCACGAAGCACGTTGGCTTGCTTTATAAGCAACTGCGTAAGGATAGTTCCAAGTCCCGCGGTGGTATGCCCGACTACCTGATGACCTTTATCAAGCCGGGCGACAACGCCGATCCAATCAATCACGACGTCGCGGACTTTCCCGTTGAGCAATGGCAGGAATGGGCATCTCCGGTTTGGATGAGCGTCAATCAAACCAACGTACTCAACGTCAAGGGCGTGCGGTCCGAGAAGGAGGAAAAGCACCTTTGTCCGCTGCAGCTCGACGTGATCGAACGCGCCCTAGTGATGTGGAGCAATCCCGGCGATACGGTGCTCTCGCCGTTCATGGGCATAGGTAGCGAAGGGTTCATGTCCGTGAAGGCCAAACGCCGATTTATCGGCACCGAACTGAAGGAATCTTACTGGCGGCAAGCATGCGTCAATCTCGCTGGCGCCGCGGCGCAGGGAGATATGTTCAATGTCTCGTAGAACCGGCAGGCCGACGAAGCTGGACTATCGAGTCCACCAATGGGTCATGGCGGTCTATTTCGGTAGATTCGCGACGCAGTGCGAACTGTCTCGTTTTCTAGGGGTGAGCCAATCGACCATCCACAGAATTGTTAACTATCCCTCTGCAAAGGAAGAAAAACATGAATGACCGAATGTACGAAACCGCCGCGGTCATCATTGAGGCCGAGTGCCGGGAAGAACTCAAAGGAAAAACCGATGCCGCCGAGATGATGCGCATTGCGTTCAAGACGGCGCATAACCATTGGATGTTCACCAATGAGCAGGACCAATTTAAGGGCGCAATCGGAGCGGTTCTGATTACCCTCAAGGAAGGACCGGAGTTCGAGCGCCTCAAGCAATCGGTCACGCAGTTAGGCAAGCTCAGCGCCATGCTGAACGCCTTACAGCAAGGCATTCCGGTCGATATGGAGCGCATGCTCGAGCAGCAGCAAGAGAGCGGC